>NC_008553.1:1252980-1879471 GCF_000014945.1 Methanothrix thermoacetophila PT | reverse complement strand
ATGTCGGCTAGCCTGAGCTGTTGCGAACCTGTTCAAATAAGGATTAAGTGTCTTCAAAAGGAGCAATCCACAGATCCCTGAATTCAGCTCTTTTTCCGACAGGTCCTGCGTGCGGACGTGTCCGAATAAAGGATTAGATGTTTATGATGCGCAGAAGGGGAGAAGATCCAGATTTCTGGCCACAGCTCTTATACGGACAGGTCCTGCCATGCGATCGAAGGTATTTTAAAGAAAGAGCGATGATGCTTGGGGGATCTATATGGGCAGGGTAAAGCTTACCGAGACAGTCTTCAGAGACGCACACCAGTCGCTTCTCGCGACCAGGATGAGGACCAGGGATATGCTACCCATTGCGGAGCTTCTCGACCAAGTCGGCTACTTTTCGATGGAGGTCTGGGGCGGTGCTACGTTTGACACGTGCATACGTTACCTGAATGAGGATCCCTGGGAGCGTTTGAGGGCTCTGAAGTTGGCGATGCCCAACACTCAGATGCAGATGCTTCTCAGAGGGCAGAACCTTGTGGGATACAGGCACTATGCCGATGATGTGGTGGAAAAGTTCGTCGAGAAGGCAGCCAAAAACGGCGTGGATGTCTTCCGCATATTCGATGCCGTCAACGATATACGAAACATGGAGAAGTCCATCCGGGTCGCTAAGCGGATGGGCGCGCATGTGCAGGGCGCAGTCTGCTACACCATAAGCCCGGTTCACACCATAGAGCAGTTCACAGAGTTCACCGTGCGCCTGGCGGAGATGGACTGCGACTCGATATGCATAAAGGATATGGCGGGTCTCATATCCCCCCACTATGCGAGTGAGCTTGTGAGGTCGATAAAGCGCGAGGTGAACCTGCCCGTCTGCCTGCACACCCACTGCACCGCGGGACTGGCCCATATGAGTTATCTTGCAGCTGTTGAGGCAGGCGCGGACATCCTCGATACAGCGATATCCCCGCTCTCGGGAGGCAGCTCACAGCCCTCCACAGAGAGTGTCGTGGCCGCGTTCAGAGAGACTCCATACGATACCGGCCTGGATCTGGAGCTGCTCACAGAGATAAAGCGCTACTTCGACAAGCTCATGGATGTGTACGCCCCAGTCTTCAATCCGATAGCAGCCAAGATAGACACAAATGTGCTCGTGTATCAGGTTCCGGGAGGCATGCTGTCAAACCTTGTGTCGCAGCTGATCGAGCAGAAGGCGATCGACAGATATGATGAGGTCCTGGCCGAGATCCCAAGGGTCAGAGCTGACCTGGGCTATCCGCCGCTTGTCACGCCGACGAGCCAGATAGTCGGGACCCAGGCGGTTCTCAACGTTCTCACAGGCGAGAGATACAAGGTCGTCCCGAAGGAGGTCCGCGATTACGTCAAGGGTCTGTACGGGAGACCTCCTGCGGATATCGATCCGAAGATACGCATGAAGATCCTTGAGGACGAGGAGCCGATAACCGTGAGGCCTGCTGATCTCCTGCCTCCAGAGTATGAGGCTGCTGTCAGGGAGGTCGATGCGCTGGGCCTCGCGAAGAAGGAGGAAGACTATCTCACATACGCTCTATACCCGCAGATCGCAATAAAGTTCCTGAAGGGCCAGGCGACCGAGGAGCCTCTTGTCAAGAAGGACACGAAAGCTGCGGCGGCTGTGAAGGGCGGCGCGCCTGTTGCATTTAATGTTGAGGTTGATGGAGAGGCGTATATCGTGAAGGTCGCTCCCGTTGGCATGAGCATACAGGAGTCGCAGCCGAAGGCTCCGAGAGATGGAGTCACAGTGCCGATGCAGGGGGTTCTGATAAGGTACAAGGTGAAGAAGGGCGACAGAGTAAACAAAGGCGACGTGGTTGCGATACTCGAAGCGATGAAGATGGAGAACCCAGTATACGCGGACAGAAGCGGTACTGTGAAGGAGATCTACATAGAAACAGGTAAGACGGTCTCTCCGGGCGATGTGCTTATGTCCATAGAGTGACCTCAGCCGGAGGCTATCTAAAATGGCAGCGTCCTGGATGTGCTCAAATCGATTGCTCTGGTTCAGAGCAGATCTGAAGCACGTTCGGGCTGCTCTCAAAACCAAACCAGATTTTCGATAGGGGCTGCGGTATGAAAAAGGAACAGGTGCTCATAGAGGCTCTGCCGTACATAAGAGAGTTTTACGACTCGATAATGGTGATAAAGATCGGCGGCTCGATAATGACGAACCACGAGATCCTGGAGAACTTCATACAGGATATAATCCTACTCAAATACATAGGCATACATCCAGTGGTCGTTCATGGGGGAGGGCCTGAGATCTCCGAGACTATGAAGCGGCTTGGGAAGAAGGCAGAGTTCGTTGCGGGTCTCAGGGTTACTGACAGGGAGACGCTTGAGATAGCGAGAATGGTGCTTCTGGGCAACATCAATGCAGAACTCGTCTCTCTCATAGGCAAGCATGGTGGTAAGGGCATTGGGCTCTCCGGGAAGGATGGCATGCTCATAGTGGCGAGGAAGAAGCCGCCGATGAATGTGAATGGGGAGAACGTAGATCTTGGCTACGTCGGGGAGGTTGAGGAGATAAATCCGGAGATTCTGATGATCACTGCAGGAAAGGGCTACATCCCAGTGATCTCGCCCATCGCCATCGACAGAGATGGGAACAGCCTGAACGTCAACGCTGATACTGTGGCCGGAGCTGTGGCAGTCGCCCTGCGTGCGAAGAAGCTGATATCAATAACAGATGTCGAGGGAGTTAGGGAGGATCCAGACGATCCGGGCAGGGTGATCTCACAGTTCTCGCCCTCTGAATTTCAGAGGCTTGTTGAGAGGGGTATTATAAAGGGTGGTATGATCCCGAAGGTCGAGGCCTGTGTTCGGGCTGTTGAGCGCGGCGTCGAGAAGGCACACATAATCGACGGCAGGATACCGCATGCGATCATACTGGAGCTTCTGACAGATGCAGGCATAGGCACGATGATCAGCAACATCACCTGACCTTCCTGACTTTGAGCGTCTGGCCGGAGATTCCCACAACCTCGACTGTTTCTCCTTTTTCGATTCTCTCATCAGCCTCCGCCTTCCAGTACTCCCCGCGGAATATGACATAGCCTTTTGGATCCAGTGTCTCGATCGTCTCTGCGTACTGCCCAGCAGTCTCCTCAAAAGTCGGCCTGCGCCTTGCCTCAGCTATCTTATAAACTGCAAACGCGAAGAATCCGGCCATCGTCAGGGACGGAAGCAGGAAGAGCCTGATAACAGACCGCTGGTATTCCCCTGGCAGATACCACTCCGGGAACCCTATGGGTGCGAAGAGAAGTGTGCCCAGGACGATGCAGATCAGTCCGGCAACGCCCAGAACTCCCATGGCGTGGGTGTGCAGCTCTGCCAGAATCAGGCCCATGCCGAGGATTATGAGAAACAGAGCGCCGATGTTGACATCGAACCCCTGACCTATGAGCCCAAGCGCGATCGCTATAACGCCAAACACCTCCGCTCCGAGGCCCGGATTTGAGATTCCGAAGATGAGAGCGTAGAGGCCGACGAGCAGCAGCAATCCGGCGATTGTTGGATCAGATAGAAGCATCAGCACCCTGAGCCTGAGGTCCGGCTCGAAGATCACTACCGCAGCGCCCTCTGTCACAAGAGTTCTATTCTTCGCAGAGCTGCCGTTGATGGATTTGAGGAGACTGCTGATATCGGGGGAGACGTGCTCGATCACCCCATACTCCAGCGCCTCCTCAGCATTGAGATTGAGGTTGCTCAGGACGAACTCCCTAGCCGCGGTCCTGTTCCGCCCATGGATCTTGGCCTTCTCCTCGATGAGCGCAACTATCGCGTTTGTCGTCTTCGTGTCGTTGACAGGCTCAGTCGCACCTGTGGGAAGAAGCCTGACCGGCTGGGCCGAGCCTATGATCGTGTTCGGGGCCATTGCTGCTATATCTGTGCTGATCAGTATCATTGTGCCCGCAGACCACGCCTTCGCCCCTGATGGGGAGACGTATCCCACCACAGGTATCTCGGTTCTCTCCACAACAGCTATTATCTCCAGTGTCTCGCTCAGGCCGCCTCCGGGTGTATCGAGCATCAGAATCAATGCATCAGCGTTCGAGCTCTCAGCGTAGCCTATAGCAGTCTTCACAAGATCGTCGCTCGCCGGAGTTATGGCCCCATCTATCCGGAGAGAGACGACATCCCCGAGGCAGGGGGATGATAATAGCAGCAGAATTAATAGCGACTTCAGGTGCAACCCCATCTCAGATCACTTTCAGGCCCTGCTCTCACCTCTACCTGTCTCCTCAACTGCTCTCTGGATGCCTGCCACAATACCTGTGGTGCTCCCCACATCAGCGCCTGAAGTCACAACTATCAGGTTCCTCTCCCTGGCGATCTCCGCCAGCGTCTGGAGCTCCCTGAGCTTTATGGCAATGGGCGCGTGCTGATACAGCGCAGCCGCCTCTGCCATGGTCTTGGACGCCTGGAGCTCTCCATCCGCCAGGATTATCCTAGACCGCTTCTCCCTCTCAGCCTCCGCCTGCTTCGCTATCGCGCGCATCATGGACTCTGGCAGGCTCACATCTCTCAGCGTGACCGCAGTCACCTTTATGCCCCACGGATCGGTGTGCCTGTCGAGAATCGCCTGGAGTTTGAGGTTCAGCTCCTCCCTCTTCGAGAGGAGATCGTCCAGATCTATCTGTCCCAGCACATCCCTCAGCGTTGTCTGCGAGAGAAGGGCGGTCGCCACCCTGTAGTTCTCCACCTGGATCACGGCCTTTGCCGGATCCATAACGCGGTAGTATATCACGGCATCAACATCCACTGTCACGTTATCTCTTGTTATCACGACCTGCTTCTGCACATCTATCGTCACGACACGGAGATCTATGAGCTGCACCCTGTCTATGATAGGGATTATGAAGAAGAGCCCCGGGCCCTTGACGCCGCTGTACCTGCCAAGACGGAAGATGACGACACGCTCGTACTCTCTTACAATCTTCATCGATTGGCTGAGAAGTATGAGCAGAATGACTATTACTATCGGAAGCTGTGAATCGAATAAAGCCACATGAACACCTCATAATGCTTTTAGCCATTCTTGTATATTAAAAGCTGTGTTATGCGCGCTGCGTGGCAGTTGATCCACGATCTTTCCCGGAGCGCATTCAACAGCAGCAGATCATGCAAACCTTTTTATATTGGGTCTCTCCCCTGAAAGAAGGACATCTGATGAGCGGTCCTTGCGAGCGGTCCATACTGATACCGTCCTCGTACACGATGGAGACGGCGGATCTGCGCCTTCGCACCGCGAAGGTAGGGCTTATCGCAAGGGCTGCGGCGGTCTTCCGCATCGACCGGATCGTCGTGTATCGCGATGATGAGTTCGACGATTCCAGGTTCATAAGCACTGTGCTGCGGTACGCAGAAACTCCACAGTACTTGCGGAAGCTGCTCTTTCCCAGGATGAGAGAGCTGAGGCACGCGGGAGTTCTGCCGCCGCTTAGAACCGCCCATCATCCAGTGGGCTCCAGAAGCTCAACGCTCAAGGTAGGCGAGATAAGAGTCGGAATGGTAGTAGAAAGCGTCGGATCTGATGGAGGCGCATGGGTTGAGGTCGGCCTCGACCGCCCTGTACCCCTTAAATCAAAAAGAAGATTCCAGAAGGGGCAGCGCCTGAACGTCAGGATCTTTTCGCTGAGTCCACTCGCCGCCGAGCCTGTGGACCGGAGTGAGATACCCGGATACTGGGGCTACGAGACGATCGTTGTGGACAGCGCAGAGGAGTACCTTCGCTCCAGGGACGAGTTCGTCGTGGCTACCTCCAGAAAGGGAACTCCGGTGAGCTGTGATCTGCTCAACCACATAGAGAGATCAGGCTCGAGAGGGCTTGCGGTGGTGTTCGGCTCCCCCGCACGGGGCGTTGATGCATTTCTGAGCCGCGAGATGCTGGAGAGATGCTGCGTGATCAACACAATTCCGCATCAGGGAACTGAGACGGTTCGCGTCGAGGAGGCAGTCATCTCGACGCTTGCCCTGCTGAACCTGGTGCGTCTGGAGGAGTAAATGGCAACGATACACCGACCGAGGCGGGGTTCACTGGCCTTCAGTCCCAGGAAGAGGGCCAAGAGCGAGGTTCCAAGGATAAGATCCTGGGTCGCAGATGAGAGGGCCGGGATGGCCGGCTTTGCCGGATACAAAGCTGGCATGACACATGTCATAATGATAGATGACAGGCCGAGAAGCCTCACAGAGGGCATGGAGATCAGCGTGCCTGTCACAGTGGTGGAGGTGCCGCCCATGAGCGTAGCAGCGCTCAGGGTGTATGAGCCCTACAACGGCGGAATTAGACCTGCTGGGGAGCTCTGGGCTGAGAACCTAAGCCAGGATCTAGAGAGAGCGATAACGATTCCAAAGGCAAGAAGGGGGGCATCCCTCGAGGATATCGAGTCCAGGGTGGATGAGCTCTGCGAGATCAGAGTTCTCGCCCACACGAATCCACGGCTGCTGACGGGCGTACCAAAGAAGGTGCCGGATATCATGGAGATACCTGTCACAGGGCGATCTGTGGAGGAGCAGCTCAAAGCAGCTGAGGGGCTTCTGGGCAGCCAGGTGGCTGTGAGCAACATCTTCAACGTTGGCGAATGGATTGATGTCTCTGCCGTGACAAAGGGAAAGGGAACCCAGGGGCCGGTGAAGCGCTGGGGAATAATGCTCCAGAAGAGGAAGCACTCGCGCACCGGCAAGCTCAGACATGTCGGAAACCTCGGGCCGTGGCACCCGGCAAGGATAAGCTGGAGGGTTCCGCAGCTCGGCCAGACTGGGTACCATCAGAGGACCGAGTTCAACAAGAGAATAATGGCAATAGGCACTAACGGCACGGACATAACCCCCGATGGTGGCTTTGTCGGCTACGGTGTTGTGAGAAATGAGTACATGCTGATAAAGGGAAGCGTTCCGGGGCCTGTGAAGAGGCTGGTCAGGATGCGCAGGGCGATCAGGCCAGGCGCTGCATTCGCGCCGAAGGCGCCCCAGATACTGTATGTCAGCAAGGAGTCCAAGCAGGGAGTCTGATCGGGGATCGCGATGAACGCTAAGATTATCGACATATCAGGAAATCCGGTCGGCGAGATTGTGCTACCGGCGATCTTTGATGAGGAGTACAGGCCGGATCTCATAAAGAGGGCTGTGCTTGCAGCACAGGCCAACAGACTGCAGCCCTATGGGCCACATTTCTACGCTGGTATGAACACCTCAGCCAGATCGTGGGGACCGGGCCATGGAGTATCCAGGGTGCCGAGGATTGTTACAGGAAGAAGAGCCGCTGCTGTTCCCATGGCAAGAGGCGGGCGTGCATCCCATCCTCCAGTGCCATCAAAGGTCCTGAGCGAGAAGATCAACGAGAAGGAGAGGATCAAGGCGATAAGATCTGCTGTGGCTGCGACGGCGAAGCCGGATATTGTGGCAGCCAGGGGACATCTCTTCAGTGGCGAGCTGCCGATAGTGGTGAGGGGCGAGATCGAGAGCATATCAAAGACCTCAGAGCTGAGGAGGTTTCTGATGGCTGCGGGCCTCTGGGATGACGTTATGAGGGCGAAGAACGGACGGAAGGTGCGGGCCGGAAAGGGCAAGATCAGAGGAAGAAGGTTCAGGCAGCCCAGGAGCATTCTGATCGTGGCAGCGGCCGATAATGGTATAGGAAGAGCTGCGCGCAACCTTCCAGGAGTCGATTTCGTGACCGCTGATAGACTGAATGCTGAGCTTCTGGCGCCGGGGACCCACGCTGGAAGGCTTACAGTGTGGAGCGAGCCATCCCTAAAGGTTCTGGAGGAGAGACTATGATAATAAAGTGTCCTTACGTCCCCGAGAAGGTCACCAACATGATCGATAAGGACAACACCATAGAGTTTATTGTGGATCTGAGAGCAACAAAGCCGCAGATCAAGAAGGAGCTCGAGGATCTGTATGATGTTGAGGTTGTCGATATCAGAACCATGATAACACCCCGGGGCGAGAAGAAGGCTGTTGTAAGGCTCGCTGGTGATAAGACCGCAAATGAGCTGGCCACCAGGCTGGGCCTGCTGTAAGGTGGTTGCGATGGGCAAGAGAATAATATCACAGAACAGGGGCAAGGGAACGCCCACATACCGTGCGCCATCACACAGATACAGGGCTGATATAAAGCACATCAAGTTCAGCGGAGATCTTGTTCGCGGTATCGTGGAGGATATAATGCACGACCCTGCCAGGACGGCTCCCGTGGCGCTCGTGAGGCTCGAGAATGGGGAGAAGCAGTATGTTCTCGCCACCGAAGGCACATACATTGGTCAGGAGATCGCCTGTGGGCCTGCTGCGGAGATACAGCCCGGCAACACCCTGCCGCTGGCGAGCATCCCTGAGGGCATGCCTATATGCAATATCGAGTCGAAGCCGGGCCATGGCGGACAGTTCGCCAGAGCCAGCGGTGTCTACGGGATACTTGTAGCACACGACGTGGGTGCGACCGTGGTCCAGCTTCCGAGTGGAGAGATGAAGTGGCTGAATCCAAACTGCCTGGCGACCATAGGCGTTGTCGCAGGTGGTGGAAGAACGGAGAAGCCCTTGGTGAAGGCGGGGAAGAGCTTTTACAAATACAGATCTAAGGCCGTGAAGTGGCCAAGGGTCAGGGGTGTGGCCATGAACGCCGTGGACCATCCCTTTGGAGGCGGAGGACGCCAGCATCCGGGCCGGCCCAAGACCGTGAGCAGGGGCACACCTCCTGGGCGTAAGGTCGGATCGATAGCAGCTCGCAGGACGGGCAAACGCTAGGAGGAGGTAGTTGTGGCGAAGAAAGCGGGATCCAAGCTTCCCAAGAGGAAGGAGGAATTCACCTACAGAGGCTACAGGGTATCTGAGCTTGCAAAGATGCGCCTGGAGGAGATCGCAGAGCTTCTTCCGTCAAGACAGCGGAGGACGCTCAGGAGAGGGCTCTCGAAGGAACACAGGAAGTTCATGGCGAAGCTCAGGGCCAGAGGAACTGCAAAGACGCACCTGAGGGATGCGATAGTGCTCCCTGAGATGGTCGGGAAGGTAGTGGAGATACACAACGGGAAAACCTTCCAGCGCGTGGAGATCATTCCTGAGATGATTGGCCATTATCTTGGAGAGTACGCTCTGACGAGGGCCAGGGTGATTCACGGCGCTGCAGGCGTCGGAGCAACGCGGTCGAGCAAGTTCGTGCCGCTCAAGTGAGGTGTGCTCGTGGGAAGACTGAACTACTCAATTACCCCGGAGGGGCGGTTTGCCAGGGCGATGGGCGTGGAACTGCCCATCTCTCCGAAGCACGCCAGGGAGATCTGCAGGGCGATAAGAGGAATGAAGGTCGAGGCTGCGGAGAGGTTCCTCCAGGACGTTATAGCTCTGAAGAGGGCGGTGCCGTTCAGGCGGTACAACAGGAATGTGCCCCACAGGCATGGTCTTGTTGGCTGGCCAGCCGGGAGGTTCCCCCAGAAAGCGGCCAGGGCGGTGCTCAGAGTGCTGGAGAATGCGATTGGAAATGCGGAGTATAAGGGTCTCGAGAAGGAAAGGCTGGTTATTGGGTATGCCAACACAAAGAAGGGAAGGACGTTCCGGGGATGGATGCCGAGGGCCATGGGCAGGGCCACTCCGAAGAACCAGGAGACCGTATCCATAGAGATGATACTGACAGAGGTGAGGTAGTTTGGCTGTTGAGAAGAAGTTCGTCCAGGAGGGGTTCACCAAGGCGCTCGTGGATGAGTATCTCGCGAAAGAGCTGGATCGGGCTGGATACGGCGGCATGGTCATGAACCGCACCCCAATGGGCACACAGATCACGGTTTATGCTGAGAAACCCGGCATGGTCATAGGAAAGGGCGGGAAGCTGATACGCAAGCTAACGCGGGACCTTGAGAGAAGGTTCAGACTAGACAACCCGCAGATAGATGTCCAGGACGTCGGGAAGAGCGACCTGAACGCCAGAGTTGTAGCGAACAGGCTCGCAAGCTCGCTGGAGCACGGTTGGTACTTCCGGAAGGCAGGACAGTCGATGCTGCGCAGGGTCATGGACTCTGGTGCGCTCGGATGCGAGATAGTGATCAGCGGCAAACTGACCGGCCCGAGGTCGCGGGTCGAGAAGTTCCTCGCTGGGTACATAAAACACTCAGGTAAGCCGGCTGAGGAGATAGTCGATACAGGCTATGCCGTTGCTGTGAAGAAGCTCGGCGCGATCGGCTGCCAGGTCAGGATCGTCCCGCCAGGCGCTGTTTTGCCGGACGACTTCCAGATAAATGCACCGCCAAAGGAGCCTGAAAAGGAGCCTGTGGTAGAGGAGGCTGTACTCGAAGCTGAGCCTTCACAAGCTGCTGAGACTCAGGAGCAGCAGGCCGGGGAGAAGAAGAGCGAGCTGGACAGGCTCCTCGACGAGCCGGTTGAGACGCCTCCGACAACAGAGGAGGGGCAGTCCCCTCAGGAGCCGGAGAGCAGGACCGAAATGAGCGAGGCTGAGACCCATGGCGATATTCAGGATCGATGAGATCAGGAACATGAGCTCAGAGGAGCTCGAAGAGGAGCTCCGAAAGCTTGAGGTGGAGCTGATACGCGAGAGGGGTGCTGTGAGGGCAGGTGGCGCTCCTGAGAAGCCCGGAAGGATCAGGGAGATCCGCCGGACGATCGCCAGGATGAAGACCGTGCAGAGGGAGCGCGTCAGGAAGTGATGATCGGTCCCGAGAACATAGCCAGACATGAGCTGATAGGTTTGACGGTCGAGGTGATCGATACCCCAAACCGCACCATGGCTGGCATGAGAGGCTTGGTGGTGGATGAGACGAGGAACACCTTCGTTATCGAGACGCAGCGCGGCCTGAGGCGCGTCCCAAAGGCCCACACAAGCTTCATCTTTACGCTGCCTGATGGGCAGAAGGTGAGGATCGCGGGCTCTGTTTTGATCTCACAACCCGAGAACAGAATAAATAAAAGGATGCAAATATCGAGGTGGAAGATATGAGAGATATAGGACTGGACGTGAGCGCGCCCCAGCAGGCCTGCAACGATCCAAAGTGTCCATTCCACGGCAGGCTACCGGTTCGCGGCCAGGTCCTCGAGGGGATCGTGGTCAGCGATAAGATGGCCAGAACCGTGGTTGTCATGAGAGAGTTCAAAAAGCGGATAACAAAGTACGAGCGGTACGAGAAGCGCAGGTCCAAGATCCATGCGCACAACCCGCCATGCCTGGATGCGAAGGTTGGGGAGCGGGTCAGGATAGCTGAGTGCAGGCCTCTCAGCAAGACCAAGTCGTTTGTCGTAGTGGAGGTCATGCGATGAGGGGAAACAAGGCCAAGATCCCGAGATCGATAAACACCGGGACATATCTTGAGTGCGCGGACAACACAGGCGCCAGGACGCTGTTCGTTGTTTCTGTGAAGAAGTACCGCGGTGTCAAAAACAGGCAGCCATGCGCCGGCATAGGTGACATGGTTGTTGTCTCTGTGAAGAAAGGAACTCCCGAGATGAGGAAGCAGATATTCAACGCTGTGATAATCAGACAGAAGAAGGAGTTCAGGAGGCCCGATGGTCTCAGGGTCAAGTTCGAGGATAACGCTGCTGTCATAACAGATGACGCCGGCGTTCCGAAGGGCTCCGAGATCAAGGGACCTGTGGCGAGGGAAGTGGCAGAGCGGTTTGGGAAGATCGCCTCATCAGCAGCGATAATAGTGTGATGGTTATGGTCAGCAAACAACCACGTAAGCAGCGGAAGGCCAGATTCAACGCTCCGCTCCACATGAGACAGAGGTTCATGCACGCGATGCTGAGTCCCGAGCTCAGGAAAGAGTACAAGAAGAGGAGCGCTCAGGTCAAGAAAGGCGATACGGTGAAGGTTATGCGTGGCGATAACGCGGGCGTCGAGGGCGAGGTTCTGAGTGTGGATCTGAAGAGATGCGTGATAACGGTCGCCGGCGTCAGCAACTTCCGTGCTGACGGGACAGAGGTTCCACGCCCCATACATCCATCAAACGTCATGATCACGAAGCTTGATCTCGACGACGATGAGCGCGAGAAGATATTCTCCAGGTGATCCAGGTGCACAGGAAAAGAGTCACGATACCCAGAAGCTGGCTAATACCAAGGAAGACCAGCAAGTGGATAGCAACGCCCAGACCTGGTCCGCACTCAGCTGAGGAGAGTCTGCCTCTGATGGTCGTTGTCAGAGATCTTTTAAAGCTGGCAGATAACGCGCGCGAGGTCAAGAGGATCCTCCACGAGGGCGGGGTGCTGGTGGATGGGACTGTGAGAAGGGATGCGAGGTTTCCTGTGGGACTCTTCGATGTCATAACAGTTCCCGCTCTCAACAAACAGTACAGAATGGTCAAGAGCACGAAGGGGTACTTTGTGCTCATAGAGATCCAGCCAGATACGCCAAGAAAGCTTGTCAGGGTAGAGAACAAAACCACCCTTAAGGGCAACAGGATGCAGCTGAACCTCAGCGATGGATCAAACATAATCGCAGAGGGTGATGTCGGGACTGGCGATTCGCTGCTGATCTCGCTGCCAGAGAGGAGCATCGAGGATATCATAAAGTTCGAGGTCGGGAACCTGGCGATGGTGACCGGTGGATCGCACACAGGAATGACGGGTCGCATCAAATCCGTGCAGATTGTGAGAAGCTCGATGCCGAACAGGGTCACAATATCTACGGATGATGGGGATATAGAGACGATCATCGACTACGTCTTCGTGATAGGCAGAGATGCGCCTGTTATTGAGCTGGAGGCTGGAATATGAACCTGGAGCCCAGAATAGGCAAGGTAGTTGTACACATAGGCGTGGGCGAGAGCGGCCAGAGGCTTGTCAATGCGGAGACGATCCTCTCCGAGATCACCGGCCAGACTCCAATCAGGTCCAGGGCTAAGAAGACCCTTCCGGCCTTCGGGATAAAGAAGAGAGAGCCGATAGGCACGCGTGTGACGCTTAGGGGCAGGGCGGCTGAGGAGTTCCTGGAGACGGCGTTCAAGGTGGCCGGAGGCGTGATAAAGAAAAGCCAGTTCGATGAGAACGGCAACTTCGCCTTCGGAATCGAGGAGCACACGGACTTTCCGGGAATGAAGTACGATCCGGAGATAGGGATCTTCGGCATGGATGTTGCGGTATCGCTGATGAGAGCAGGATACCGTGTAGCAGAGAGACGTGTGGCCCGCAGAAAGCTTCCAAACTCGCATAAGGTCAAGAGGGATGAGGCCGTCGAGTTCGTCCAGAAGAGGTTTGGAGTTCGGGTCGTGGAGGCTGCATGAAGAAGAAATTTGGTAGAGGCGCTAACGAATGCAGGCGCTGCGGGAGGAAGCCCGGGCTGGTCAGGAAGTACGGCATATATCTGTGCAGACAGTGCTTCCGCGAGATAGCCAGAGAGATGGGCTTCGAGAAATACTCGTAGGTGAAGATTATGTTGCTAGATCCGCTCGCTGATGCGATGTCCACAATAAAGAACGCTGAGAACGTCGGCAAGCCCGAGTGTATAATCAAGCCGGCATCCAAGCTCATAGCCATGACTCTGAAGGTCATGGCAGACCTGGGGTATATCGGCGAGTTCGAGTTCATCGACGACGGGAAGTCTGGGATGTTCAAAGTCAAACTGCTGGGCAGGATAAACCGCTGTGGTGTCATAAAGCCCAGGTTTGCCATCAAGGTCGCAGAGCTGGAGAAGTGGGAGAGACGCTTCCTCCCCGCCAGGAACTTCGGGGTGCTGATACTGAGCACCAGCCAGGGTGTGATGCCACACACCGATGCCAGGGCGCGCGGGATAGGCGGCCATCTGCTGGCCTATGTGTACTAGGTGATGATCATGGTCGAAGAGGTGGTTCGTCGTTTGGATATCCCGGATGGCGTTGATGTCCAGATATCAGGCCGTAGTGTGCGTGTGAAGGGGCCGAAGGGTGAGCTGTCCAGGGAGCTCTGGTATCCAGACATAGAGATAAAGAGAGAGGATTCGAAGATACTGATCAGATCAGTGGCGAGAAAAAAGCAGCACCTGGCAATGGTAGGGACCATAGCTGCACACATCAAGAACATGATCAGGGGTGTCACGGACGGCTTCGAGTACAGGATGAGGGTGGTGTACTCGCACTTCCCGATTCAGGTGAAGGTAGCCGATGGGAAGGTTGCCATCAGCAACTTCCTCGGCGAGAGGAAGCCGCGCTTCGCAACAATCGTCGGAGATGTGAATGTCGAGGTTGGCAAGGACGAGATACTGATCAGGGGAATGGACAAAGAGGCAGTGGGCCAGACGATGGCAAACATAGAGCAGGCCACCAGGGTCAGAGGATTCGATGTGAGGATATTCCAGGATGGGATATACCTGGTGGAGAAGAGGTGAGCAGGGATGGACAGATTGCTCAGGGTGAGAGCCAGGCAGAAGGCGAAGAAGCCGGAGTTCAGGCGCTACGACTCCCACAAGAAGGCCAGGCTCGGCGAGAGCTGGCGCAGGCCGAGGGGGCTGCACAACAAGCTCAGACAGCAGGTCAGAGCGAAGGGGCGCCTGGTGAGACCCGGCTTCGGGAGCCCGAGGGCGGTTCGAGGTTTACACCCCTCAGGATTCAGAGAGGTTCTAGTGAGGTGTGTTAAGGACCTCAAGAGGGCCGAGGGCTGTGCGATCAGGATAGCCAGGACCGTCGGAATGCGCAAGAGGGAGAAGATCGAGGCCATGGCCAGGGAGATGAACCTGAAGATACTGAATCCGAAGACCGAGGCAAAGAGTGGAGGCGAGTGAGTTGCCCAACTTCACAGTTCAGAGGAGGCTGGCAGCAAGCGAGCTCGGTGTCGGAGAGAGTCGGGTGTGGATTAACCCTGACCCGGAGGTGGCAAGTGAGCTGGCCGATGCCATCACAAGAGAGGATATACGTGCTCATATTGAGGCAGGTAATATAAAGGCGAAGCCCAAGAAGGGCAACAGCCGCGCCAGGTTCAGGTTGAGGGCGGAGAAAAGGGCGTACGGCCACAGAAAAGGGCCCGGTCGCAGAAGGGGTGCGAAGGGCGCCAGAGCTCCACCGAAGGAGATCTGGATCAGCAGGATCAGAGCACTCCGGAGGCATCTCCGGGAGATGAGGGATAGTGAGAAGATAGAAAGACACGCATACAGGCTGCTGTACAGAAAGGCGAAAGGCGGAGAGTACAGGAGCATTGCACATCTCGATGCTTACATCAAGGCGAAAGGCCTTATGAGAGAGTGATGCTATTTGGCTACAGGACCGCGATACAGGGTGCCCTTCAGGAGGCGGAGAGAGGGGAGGACCAACTATCATGTCAGATACAGGCTTATCCTCTCCAGAAAGCCCAGGGTTGTTGTCAGGAAGGGCAATGCAAACATCACGATACAGTTGATCATCGCTGAGCTCAAAGGGGACAGGACGCTGCTCACAGTCAGCTCGAAGGAGCTCAGGAACTACGGGTTCCAGCACAGCACAGGCAACGTGCCTGCAGCTTATCTTACAGGATTGCTGTTCGGCAAGAAGATGCTCGCACTGGGGTATAACGAGGGCATACTCGACATAGGTCTGCACTCGAACTCCAGAGGGAGCAGGGTGTATGCCGCCCTTAAAGGAGTTGTTGATGCTGGAGTGGACGTGCCCCACAGCCCGGAGGTCTTCCCGGACGATTCAAGAATCCGTGGAGAGGTCATAAGGGATTACACCGGAGTGGATGTGGTCTCACAGTTCGAGGCCGCGAGGGAGAAGATACTGGGGTGAGATCGTGATCAAGGGTTATGAAGAAGAGGAATGGATACCGAAGACCAGGCTCGGCAGACTTGTCTATGAGGGGCAGGTCACGACGTTCGAGGAGGCGGTCAGGTCAGGTCTTCCCATCAAAGAGCACCAGATTATAGATCTTCTGCTCCCTGGCCTCGAAGATGAGGTCCTGGATATAACCATGGTGCAGAGGATGACCGACTCCGGGCGAAGGGTGAAGTTCAGGACCACGGTCATAGTAGGGAACAGAGATGGATACATCGGCATAGGCCACGGCAAGGACGTCCAGGTCGGCGGAGCCATAAAGAAGGGCATAGAGAACGCAAAGCTCAATGTGGTCAGGATCAACAGGGGCTGCGGAAGCTGGGAGTGCGGCTGCGGCCAGGCGCACACTGTACCATACAAGGTATCTGGAAGCTCTGGCAGCGTCAGGATATACCTCATGCCCGCGCCCAGGGGTCTCGGACTGGCTGCAGGAGATGTGGCCAAGAAGGTCATGGAGATGGCCGGCATAAAGGATGTCTGGACCAGGACAGAGGGTTCGACGAGAACGACCCTGAACTTCGCCAAGGCGACCTACAATGCGCTCCTTAACACCATAACTGTGAGGTCTTGAGGATGTATGCGATAATCAGGCTCAGGGGAGAGGTCAACACGAAGCCTGCAATCAGGGATACCCTGAGCATGCTGCGTCTCCATAGAGTAAATCACTGCGTATTCGTGAGAGAGGATGAACACTACCGCGGGATGATCCAGGTGGTCAAGGACTACGTCGCCTGGGGAAAAGCAGATGCTGATCTGCTCACCATGATCCTCGAAAAACGTGGCAGACTCAGCGGGAACAGGCGTCTCACTGACGAGGTTGTGCGCGAGATCTCTCCATACAAGAGCATACGCGAGCTTGCAGAGGCTGTATGCGCAGGGGCTGCAAGCCTGAAGGACTTCGGCATAAAGCCTGTGTTCAGGCTCCACCCTCCGAGGAAGGGTCACCGCGGGATTAAAAAGACCGTCAAGGAAGGTGGGGAGCTTGGGTATCACGAATCGATTGCCGAGCTCATAAAGAAGATGAGGTGACATCATGGTCAGGGAGCATACGAAGAAGAAGCGCGGTCACAGGACATATCATGGAAAGCACAAGAACCAGAGAGGTGGAGGCTCAAGAGGTGGGCGTGGCAACGCTGGCACATGCAAGCACCACTGGGTTCGCTCGATAATACGAGGAGAGCCCATGGGCAAGCACGGGTTCGTGCGGCCAAACTCCTTCGACATTGAGACTATCAATGTTGGCGTTCTGAACGAGATGGTTGGGCCGGAGGGCAGAATAGAGCTGCACGGTGTGAAGGTTCTGGGAAAGGGAAAGGTCACAAGAAGGCTTACAGTCGCCGCAGCTGCCTTCTCCAGCTCAGCTAGGAGCAAGATCGAAGCTGCTGGCGGTGAAGCCGTGATAGTATGAACCAGCAAAGTTTCTTCTACGCGATAGAGCCGTTCGTCAGGAGACTCCCTGCCGTGGAGAGGCCTGCTGGCCATGTCCACTTCAAGAGGAAGCTGGGATGGACAGTCGGAATACTTCTGCTATACTTCGTGCTCTCCAACATCCCTCTCTTCGGCCTCTCCAAGCACTCCATCGATCTCTTCGGTTACTACAGGGCGTTCTTCGCGGGCTCCTTCGGATCGCTGATGCTCCTCGGTATAGGCCCGATAGTCACCGCGTCCATCGTCCTTCAGCTTCTCGTTGGCGCTGAGATAATAAAGCTCAATCTGAGGGATCCCAGAGATCAGGCCATATTCCAGGGAACCCAGAAGGCCCTGGTCTTCGTGATGATCGTCGTCGAGGCTCTCCCGCAGATCACCGGAGGTTACCTGCTTCCGGACCAGGCACTTGCCACATCGCTTGGTGTATCATTATCCATCATCTCGCTGATCATATTCCTCCAGGTCTGCCTGGGCGGTGTTCTGATACTCTACATGGATGAGGTCGTGTCCAAATGGGGAATCGGCTCCGGTGTAGGTCTCTTCATAGTTGCGGGAGTGAGTCAGCAGCTTGTCACAGGTCTGTTCAACTGGGCCACAGGCGACGGTGGTCTTCCCATCGGAATCGTCCCCAAATGGATATCGATTATCAGGCTGGGTCTTATAGGGCTGGATGAGATCTTCACAGCGGAGGGGCTGAAGTTCATATTCGTTACAGGCGGGCTCCTGGCGCTGATATCCACAGTGGGGATAATCCTTCTGGTCGTGTTAGTCGAGAGCACCAGAATCGAAATCCCGCTTGCACACAGCAGGGTTAGGGGGGCCAGAGGCAGGTTCCCTGTAAAGCTCGTATACGCTAGCGTTCTGCCGATGATCCTCGTGAGGGCGCTTCAGGCCAACATCGAGATGCTCGGCGCGCTGCTCACTGCAAAGCTCGGTACGGTGACGACAGCTGAGACTACCGCGGAGGGAGTCAGAATCGTCTACACCGGATACCAGAGCTGGCTCGGGACGTTCCTCTCATCGGCGAAGTTCGATGCCGCCACAGGTGCTCCGATAAGCGCGACATCACCTCAACCTGTTTCAGGGCTGATGTACTATCTCTCGCCGATACACGGACCGAGCGACTGGATCCCAAGCATGGTGTCACAATCCACACCAGGACTGGTGGAGCTTGGAATAAATCCGATAGCCGGATGGCAGATCTGGCTGCACCTGCTCACCGACACAGCATTCCTGATAATCGGAGGCATAATATTCGCCATATTCTGGATCGAGACGACCGGGATGGGGGCGAAGAGCATTGCTGCAAAGATTCATGCATCTGGCCTCCAGATACCGGGATACAGGAGAAGCCCGGTCAGCATAGAGCGGCTCATGGAGCGATACATACCAAAGGTGACTGTCATAGGCGGCGCGATTATCGGGCTGCTCACCGTGATAGCGAGCCTTCTGGGAACGCTTGGAGGCGCTGGAGGTACCGGCCTTCTGCTAGCGGTTTCGATCATGTACAGGCTCTATGAGCAGATCGCCAGCGAGCAGATCCAGGAGATGTACCCGATGATGCAGCGTATCTTCGGAGAGAGCGCATGAGGTCCAGGATAGCAGAGTCCATCGATACGGTTGCGCTCAGCGTGGGCGCTGCGCTGACAATCGGCATAATGGTGAGCCATGAGTTCAGAGTTGCCATAGGCATGGCCATGGAGCTGGTCATAGGATGGCTTCCAGAGATACTGCCGTTCCACATGGTGCTCTTCGTGCTCGCCGCGATAACAGGCCTGTACGCAAGCCTCATACAAAAGTACACGATGGACTGGGATTTCCTTAGGGAGCAGCAGATGAGGATGCGGGAGTTCCAGGCTGAGCTGAGGGCAGCCCAGCTCGCAGGCGATCAGGCCCGCGTTCAGCATCTCCAGAACAAGCAGCTCGAGATGATGGGCGACCAGGGGAAGATGATGAAGATGCAGCTCAAGCCAATGGCGTACATCGGAATCGTCTCTGTGCCGCTCTTCATGTGGGCGTATCTGTACATAGACCAGCACAGCATAACCATGGTCTTCCCGTTCTGGGGAGAGCAGAACATCAAACACATCGTCTGGGGGCCGATACTCTACTGGTTCTACTGGTACTTCGTCTGCTCGATCCCGATATCCCAGATAATAAGAAAAGCGCTTGACATCGGCGGTATGGAATGATAATAACAATCAGCGGGCCACCCGGCTCTGGAACGAGCACGCTTGCGAGGGGTCTCTCCGAGGTGCTCGGCGTGAGATGGGTCAACTCAGGCGATCTCTTCAGGAGAATCGCAGCCGAACGTGGCCTCTCGCTGAAGGAGCTCGGGAGGCTCGCAGAGCAGGGCCCGGAGATCGATTACCTGATAGATGATGCACAGCGGAGTCTGGCGAAGAGTGGCAGCGGGATCTTCGAGGGCAGGCTTGCAGGACACATGCTCGATGCAGACCTGAAGATCATGCTCAAGACCTCGTTGAGCGTGAGGGCCAGCAGGATAGCAAAGAGGGAGAACAAGTCTATTGAGGAGGCCCTATCAGAGGCCAGGGCGCGGGAGGAGTGCGAGGCCAGAAGATACAAGATGTACTACAACATAGACATCAACGATCTGAGCATATACGATCTCATAATCGATACAGGCAGATGGGACGAGAGAGGCACGCTCTCGATCGCACTCGCAGCTATCAGGGCGCTGAAATAGAATTATGACATCCAGATCTCACAGAGCAGGGATCCCCAGAGCCAGGCTTCCCGCAGAGCGCATCCGGGATAGGCTGGTGAGGCGTGAGGGCTCCACGAATTCATCTTATGGCTGCTTTCCAGATAGACGACCTCTCCAGGAGCATCTAAGGCTCGGCGCGATAAATCTCGACAAGCCCTCGGGGCCGACGAGCCACGAGGTCGTCGCCTGGGTCAAGAGGATTCTGGGGCTGGAGAAGGCAGGGCACAGTGGCACCCTGGATCCGAGGGTGACAGGCATACTGCCGGTGCTCACCGGTGATGCGACACGGGTTGTGGAGTTTTTGCTCACAGCCGGCAAGGAGTACGTCTGTCTGATGAGGACTCATGAGCAGGTCCCCAGGAAAAAGATCCTGGAAGTCTGTGAGGAGTTCTCGGGTGAGATATACCAGAGGCCCCCACTGAAGTCGAGCGTCGCCAGAAATCTGCGAACCAGGAAGATATACTACATCGATGTCCTGGAGATCGAGGGCCAGAGGGTGCTGATGAAGGTCGGATGCGAGGCCGGAACGTACATCAGAAAGCTATGCTACGACATGGGGCTCGCGCTGGGATGCGGCGCAAACATGGAGGAGCTGCGAAGGACAAAGGCCGGGCCATTCGCGGAGGACGAGACTCTCGTCACGCTGCACAATCTCAAAGATGCGTACGAGATCTGGCGCGAGAGCGGGGATGAGAGCGCTCTGAGGAGAGCTGTTCTGCCGGTTGAGAGGGCCCTCAGGCATCTTCCCGGTCTCGTAATATCTGATAATGCAGTTGATGCGATCTGCCACGGCGCACCCCTGGCGGCTCCGGGTCTGTTGAGCCTGGAAACAGATATAAACAAGGGTGATTTCGTTGTTATCTACACCCTCAAGGGTGAGGCGGTTGCAATCGGCAGGGCGAAGCTCTCGAGCGATGAGATGATGGTGGCGAAGAGCGGAATAGTCGCGTCGACCGAAAGGGTGATAATGGATCCCGGTGTTTACCCAAGACGCTGGAAGCACAGTGCCGAGGTCGTCTAGTGGTAGGGCGCCAGCCTGGAGTGAGCCTCCTGGAGAGCTGGTGACTCGAAAGAGTCTCGTGAGTTCGAATCTCACCCTCGGCGCTTTTATACAACATGCAATACTATCGGATCCTCTTTTGAGCGGTAACCGTTCAGCTTCTCCACTCGTGTGGTTTCCGGTCGCGAGGTTCGAGCTGGGTTCCAGGGAAACCGGGCCCCTCCCAAAATATATATAGATGAAGTGCTCATATTTTCCTGGAGTAGCATATGAGGTCGGGGTCACGTTGAAGCTCTATGCCTGTATCCTTATCGCGTTTGCGCTCATCAATGTCGCCTTCGGTGCCATAGGCGATGGCGGTGTCCAGGGCTATTCCGATTTTACACCTCTCGACAGCCCATCAGCGATGAGCGGGCAGGGCTACCCGCAGAGCACGCAGTATCCTGGATCTCAATCACCATCAACAGGCTCGCAGCTGCCGGACCAGCAGCCGTGGAGAAGCCTTGAGAACATCCTCGGCGGTTTTTCGGCAGCCCCTGAGGCGCAGGGACCCTATGCAGAGCGCATGACCCCGACGGATCTGAAGCTCCAGGAGCCGAGCGCTGATAGCTTCCAGCCTGATGGGAGTCTCGACTTCAGCTCAGCAACACCTCCTGCAGGTCTTTCATTCGACACCAGCGGTGCCTGGTACTGGCCGGGCTCATCGACATCCAGAAACAGGCTTTATGTCCAGACGTCCTCAGGGCTCAGAACTGTAGGCGGATGCTGGCTTGGCGGATACCTTCCCCTCTGGGCGCAGATAGCCTCCGCAGGGAACCTGTATACATATGAATGGTATCCCTCAAGCTCGGCCCCAAAGGTCCGGTGGTGGGGCTGGTCGTGGCCCGGGTACAAGCGCGGCTGGTTCTATGGTGACGCTCCCGGCTGGCACATCATCAGCTACTACTGCAACGGATGGTCGAACTATATCTACATCTATGTCTGGCCGACCTCCGTGATACACTCGAATACGAACATAATACAATCCGTATCCAACGTCCAGAGCTCTAATGTCATCCAGTCTGTCCAATCAACCTCTGAATCCAGCGTTCAGGGCGCGCCAACGCCTCCTGATGTGAACACAGAGCAACTGATCCTTCCGGACTCAAACAAGATCTATCCGGGATGCTCGGGAGATGAATGCTATGCTGATCTCAATCCAGTATTCCCAAAAGTTGCATCCTGCAGCTGTCCAGAGAAGAGGTGCGGCTGCAATGAATATTACATACAGGTATGGCCGAACAAGCTTGTCACAGCTGCCGGTGTTGTTCAGGGCGAGTGGCTCCCGCTCTGGTCGAACATCAGGCGCCCTGGAAGATACTGGTCGTACGAATGGGCCCCATGTGGCAGCTTCCCCAGGGGATATTACTGCTCTCCAAGTGTGAAGGGCTTCGGCTACAAGACCACAGGCTGGTTCCCGACATGGTTCTACGGTGAGAAGGTGGGATGGCACATACTCGCCTACTGCACAACCGACTGGTCTAACTACATATACATCTACGTCTGGCCTGATAGTGGCTCATCCTCTGAATGCCATACATTCGGATGCAGATCAGATACATCTAAAACATGCGGCCCATATGCGTTCGACTGCTGAAATGAAATGTGCAGATCGAGAGCACAGATCGATAGCGTATGTACAGGTTGAGTTGTATTCAAAGAAGACAGAGTGCATCGATGGCATTTCGCTGAATGCCGTGCTGCATGCGCTTTACGAATAATTCCTGACATCACGCAATATTTATCTTCCAGTACTCTCTACTCTGCTGGGGAGTCGGTATGGACTATGTAAAGCACATCATTCTGCTCGCGATTCTGCTCAATCTCATTGCAGGACCCTGTGAGGCCTTCGGGGCTGCCGGAACGAAGCAGCCTGACTGGCTGACCCCATGGAGCACGCCGCAGCAGGCCGTCACGACTGTTGAGCCAGATTACCTGAACCCATTTGCTGTGGAGCGACCTGAGTGGGACCCGTATGCTCCATTTGATTCTCAGCAGATGGTTATCGAGAGGATGGATCCCATTGCAGAGGGGCTGACCATAAAGGATGAGCTGAGGCTGCCGAACATTCTATACGTTCAGCAGGGCAGCATGCTCACAACCCGGGCGTCTGTGATTCTCGGAGACCCGATAATACTGTGGGTATACACATCTGTTCCGGGCAATCTCCTGCTTTATGATAACGGCAGAATGGTCTACTCAACAGGTCTCATGATGCCTGGCTGGTACAGAATAACAGGAGCCCAGGCTGATCTGCTGACAAACCATCTCTACGTCATGCGGGTGGGCGGGCTGCTCACAAATAACGTATCGGTGCTCGTCGATCCCGGAAGGTATCCCACAACATACAGCCTAGTCGGGCGTGTGGTTGACCAGAACGGCGCTGGTATTCCTTGGGCAAGGGTCGTAATCTCCAGCGGGGAGGGGGGAAGCTTCACCATAACCACTGATATGCTCGGGTATTACGGCATGGATCTGCCCTCCGGGTATTATGTGATAACTGCAGTTGCCCCTGGATACACGTTCACTCAGGTGATGGCCAAGGTCTGGCTCGGCACGGTATCTGCAGCACCGACGATCGTGGGGATTCCAACAGGGCAACCTGTTCCTGTCTCGTATTCGCCTGTGTCCGCTCCATCAACACAGACGAACACCGGGATTTCAGCGGTACCAGCTGCGATCCAGGGATACTCGAGCCAGGGACAGGGAAATGGTGTTCAGAATCTCATTTGAAATTCCAAAATCGTCTCAAAACAGCAATCTGGTGTGCAGCAATCTGGTGTGACGGCCGATTATGCCTGTGCAGGGTGCATCAGGCTGTTTTGAGACACTCGTTGAATAGATCTGAGAATCAGCAGGCGCATCATCGGTGAGATGCTCCACCGATGCTGTGCATCTCACCAGAACGAGTCCTTGAAGCCGTACTTCCCTATGAGCGGAACGAATATGACGCCCATGGCCCGCTCGACCCTTATATCATGATTCTTTGTAACGACAAGAAGGTCCTGTGAGTATGAGCCGACGGGGATAACCATTCTTCCGCCTGGCCTGAGCTGCTCTTTCAGCGGCTCCGGTATATCAGGCGCGGATGCCGCGACGCTTATCCTGTCGTATGGTGCCTGCTCGCTGTACCCCAGGGTCCCATCTCCTAAGATCATGCTCACGTTTCTGTATCTCGCCCTTTCCAGATTCCGTCGTGCCATCTCAACCAGCTCCGGAATGCGCTCCACCGAGTAGACATGCCCAGATGGGCCAACCAGCTCCGCCATCACAGCCGCATGATATCCACAGCCTCCGCCGACCTCGAGGACCTTCATGCCCTCCCGCAGATCCAGAAGATCACACATCATCGCCACCATATGGGGCGCAGATATCGTCTGGCCGTGGCCTATGGGGAGTGGGCGATCCTCATACGCCATGGGCCTGAGCTCCTCGGGAACGAAGAGCTCCCTGGGCACCCTAGACATCGCCTCCACAACCCTCTCGCTCACATAGTTCCTGAGGCTCTCGATGAGCCTCTCCTTCCTCAAAGCTGGCGCCCCCACACCCTTATGATATCCCTGGCCTCAGAGCTTTCCGGAAACCCACCATTGCGCCCCTTGATCTTCACTATCTTGTACCTGAGACCCTCGACCTCTCGGACATCACCGACCGCGAAAACCTCGTCGCCCTTCGTCATGATCCTGAATGATCTCGTCCGGCCAGCCCTGTACACAGAGATCTTGACCACAACATCATCCACGGCCCTCGACCATACGCATTTCACATCCCTGGCAAGAGCATGGCTCACCCTCTTGTCTGTCTCAATAGCAGTTACCTCCGCCACAACAACATCGCTCCGCCCATCATCGACCACTATCTCAGAGCCAACCGAGAGCATATCATTACGAGGGACACTTACGCGGTACACTCTCGAGTTCGGTCCGGAGCTCACGATGACCTTTAGAGGCGTCATCCTAACATGAGGGTGAGGTGCCACCGAGTGCACCGTGCCACAGACCTCGCACCTCACCACGAGATCCCTGCCCGCATGTAAAACAGTGTGCTCAGTGGCGGAGTCGCAGGCAGGGCAGATTATGTCACCTTCCATGTTTTTGTGTTTAACTACACAATAATACAAAAACATGACTATCAGAGACGCGGACGTGTCCGAATAAGGATTGAGTATCTCCTCCACCCAAAAAGCAGCAAGCCGCAGATTTCTGAATTCAGCTCTTATTCGGACACATCCAGAGACGCTAGCAGTCTTCGGGTAGGTAGATCGCCCAATGGAAGCGTTCTGATTGTATTGATAATCTGGTGACGTGAGCCTGAAAACCTTCAGAGCGTGATCTTCTGGGCACTGCTGGAAATGGTGATGCAAAATGCATCCACCCAACAAATACAGAAAACAATTTACATGAATGTAGCATTAAACCACATATGGATCGCAAGCCCAACCGTCTTGCTGGAGAGTCAAGTCCTTACCTCCTCCAGCATGCATACAACCCCGTGGACTGGTATCCCTGGTCTCCTGAGGCCTTCGAGCGTGCCAGAGCTGAGGACAGGCCGATATTTCTCTCCATAGGGTACTCCACGTGCCACTGGTGCCACGTGATGGCAAGGGAGTCTTTTGAGGATGAGAGGATCGCTGAGATGCTGAACAGGGCATTTGTATGCGTGAAGGTGGACAGGGAGGAGAGGCCGGATATCGACGCCATTTACATGGAGGCCTGCCAGATCATCACCGGCAGGGGCGGATGGCCTCTGACGATCATAATGTCCCCGGATGGCATTCCCTTTTTTGCAGCCACATATATCCCGAAGGATGGGCGGCTCGGTATGATGGGGCTGAGGGAGCTCATACCGCTGGTGGAGGAGCTCTGGAGAAATCGGAGATCCGAGCTCACATCTCTCGGATTCAAGGTGCTGAACGCCATGCGAAAGGCTGATACGCATCTCCAGGCGTCGAATGCGGATGAGAGTACTCTGAGCAGAGCGTACCTCGAGCTTTCTGGGATCTTCGACTGGACCAGCGGAGGGTTTGGGAGAGCCCCGAAGTTCCCCCTGGCACAGAATCTGCTGTTCCTGCTCAGGTACTGGCACAGAACAGGGGAGATGAAAGCTCTGGAGATGGTGGAGCTGACTCTCAGGGAGATGCGATGCGGCGGCATATACGACCAGCTCGCATATGGTTTCCACAGGTACTCAACTGATTCGAGCTGGGGCGTGCCCCACTTCGAGAAGATGCTCTACGACCAGGCGCTGATGTCTGTGGTTTATCTTGAGGCGTATCAGGCCACAGGAAAGAGGGATTACGCGATTGTGGCAGATGAGATACTCGGTTTCGTTGCTGAGGATCTGAGATCACCCGATGGCGCTTTCTGCTCAGCGCTGGACGCAGAGAGCGATAACATCGAGGGAGGATATTATCTCTGGACAATGGATCAGCTTCGAGATGCTCTTGGTGATGATCTGAAAAAAGCGCTGGAGGTGTTCGTCCTCGAGCCAATCGGCGGGAGCGATGGAAAGAACGTCCTCAGGATCTCGCTGAAAGGCGAATTGAGCGAGTTCAAGCACACCAGCGAGCCCATAAGAAGAAAACTTCTGGATGCAAGATCTCTGAGGAGAAAACCCTTCAGAGATGAGAAGGTGCTTGCGGACTGGAATGGATTGATGATAGCGGCATTCTCCAGAGGTGCCCAGGTTCTGGGAGATGAGAGATGGCTCCGCATAGCATCCGAGGCAGCGGATTTCGTGCTGTCGAGCATGCACAGAGACGGCATGCTGATGCATTCCTATAAGGGAAGCAGGGTGTCGATTCTGGACGATTACGCCTTCCTCATCTTTGGGCTGATAGAGCTTTACCAGGCCGGGTTCGACGGAAGGTATCTGGAGAGAGCTGAGATCTTGTGTGATGAGATGGTCTCCCATTTCTCAGATCCGGATGGAGGGTTCTATTACACGATGAAGGAGCAGAGTGACATCATCCTGCAAAGAAAGGAGATCCGCGATGGTGCGATCCCATCAGGCTATTCGATGGCCACCATGGACATGCTCCTGCTCGGGAAAATCCTCGGCAGGCCGGATCTGGAGGAGATCGCTTCGATGAGCCTCAGGCACATCAGCATGGCCTCCCTGCCTGCGCAGGTGGGACTCCTGATCGCTCTCGATCTCGCGCTCGGCCCGTCGCATGAGATCGCAATCGTGGGCGATGCGGATAATACAAGAACTATGCTGCGCGCGCTCTGGTCCGTCTACGCACCGAGAAAGGTCGTGGTATCAGGTGATAGACCTCCGGAGTGGGCATCTTCTCTGAGACCTGTGGATAAAAAGGCCACCGCGTATGTCTGCAGCAGATACACATGCAGCTTTCCGGCAACAGATATAAGAAGTATGATCGAGCTTCTCGATGTTAGAGAACTCAGAAGTTCTGAGAATGCATCAGGGTAAGCTCTAAATACTTCCAGACATCTACAGTAAAGCCGTCCGGCACACTGTGGTGCCGAGGATCTCCTTATGGAGCGCAGATACCATAAAAAACACCGTAGTGGAGTGGTGATAAGGCCAACTGGCTGCATCCAGACTGTTTTCCAGAGCTGGTGGCCGCTCGTATGAACAAACGTCACACTATTCCAAAGAAGAATATTATGTATACATTAAATAAAAATGGGACAGTATACATAATCAACGAGAGCTACTTCTACAAGACAGAGCCATACTACACGATAGTGCAGAACGAGTTCGAGGGAATCAGGACAGTTCCAAGCAGCAGTGCGGTTCTCGATGCTTACATTGTGCCGATATGTCTCGAGAAAGCAAGAATGGCAGGGATACCTGTATGCGAGTGGGTCGTCTCTTACGCATACATAACTCTTCCAGCGATAGTCTACGGGCTGAACTACTTCTCCACACCCTCTGAACATTTTGTCGTGAAGGATTTCACAAGCGCGAAGAAGGCGATAAAGCACGTGACAAACTACGGCAAGTACCCGTTCTGCTATCAGAAGATAAGCGATGAGGCAGAGGTGGCAGTGTACACCTCCATCTTCGGAAGAACGATCGACTGCTCTGATGAGATAGAGACGCTGGCTGAGAAGATCTATGCGGTCTTCAACATACCACTGGTGAGCCTCGTGCTCGTCAGAGATCTTGGAGGATATCGTTTGTCATCACTTGCACCTGTGATGTACTCCCAGCTCTCCGAAAAGGAGAGGGATCTGATGAAGAGCATCCTTGAGAAGAGGGTGAGCAGTTGAGCAGGTTGGGAATATTCGTCAACAGACAAACGCTTAGCAGCTCAGAGCAGCTCACCGCGCTCATAAAGTGCAGAGATGCTGCCGAGAGCATGGGACACACTGCGGAGTTCATATTCCCGGTGGACATAAACAGGATTCCGAAGCTCGATGCTCTGTTCATAAGAGCCAACACGGATCCGATGAATGCGACGTATGTCGCATCTAGAATCGCGAGCCTTTACGGGATCCCTGTAATAGACGATCCAGCATCGATCCAGATATGCTCCGACAAGATCAACATGTACCTCCACCTGATGAAGAAGAAGCTGCCCATACCCAGGACGGTCTTCCCGAGCAAGAGGGAGATAGCGCCGGAGTACGCCAGGGCGCTCTTCGAGAGGCTCGGCACGCCGCTGGTGTTAAAGGAACCTTCGACATCGTTCTCGGCAAGGGTCGAGAAGGCGTCGAACGTCCAGGAGTTCATGAGGATAGCGAAGCGGTTCCTCAGGCTCTCGGACTGGATCGTGGTGCAGGAGTACGTGCCGAGCAGCTTCGACTGGAGGATTGGCGTGCTCAATGGAGAGTTCCTCTACGCATGCAGATATGTCATCCCAGCCCAGACCTTCAAGATCCAGGCATCTGTGAACGGTCATCTCGTTTACTGTGGGGTGGAGAGCGTTCCGCCGGAGGATGTGCCGTCGGAGATCATAGATCTGGGGATTGAGGCGGGAAAGGCCATAGGCAAGGGGCTGTACGGAGTGGACATCAAGGAGAGCAACGGCCGTCTCTACGTCATAGAGGTCAACGACAACCCATCGCTCGATGGCGGTGAGGATGTCTGCTACCCTGAGATATACAGGAGGATAATATCATACCTCATAAACGGCGATCAGTATGCGGACACGCTCAGCTACATGCCATCAGGGCTGCAGAGCTACATGAGAGATGCGAGGTTCGACCCATCCACCCAGAACGTGCTCGGATCCGAGGAACCTCTGGCATACAGGATCGACTTCGAGAGATGAGGTGACCGAAGTGGATTCTGATGTAGATTCTGATGTATTCAGCAACATCTGCAGCTCATGCGGTGGCATCTGCTGCATCGATGCAAGGCCGCCTCTTACGGAGAAGCGTGCGGAGATTCTGATCTCCGCAGGTCTACGCCCTGATGATATCGAACACGCTGGCTACAAGAGGCTCAGGGCGAGGGATGACGGGTCATGCGTGCTCCTGGAGAATGGAAGGTGCAGGCTGCATCATCTCAAGCCTGAGACGTGTTCAGCAGGTCCCTTCACCTTCGATATGATGGACGGAAGGGTGGAGATCTACCTCAAGAGGGAGAGCATATGCCCCCTCGCAGGTTATCTTCTCAGAGATCGAGAGGCGTACGAGAGACAGCTAAAGCTGGCGGTTGAGAAGATCCTCGATCTGATTGAGAATATGAGAGAGGATGAACTCGCAGCTGTTCTTAAAATAGAGGAGCCTGAGACGTTCAAGGTCATGGAGATCTCATATGATAGGCACAGAGCATGAGTACTCCATAAACGACCTCTGCTTCAATCCCCTCCCAATCTCAGATTTGCTCATAAAAAGATTGAGTGGGAGGGTCGAGCACGAGATAGATTTTGGCGCTCTACGCCTTTCAAAGGAGCTCCAGAAGCACGTCCTGGAGCTGGTTCCGCCACCGGCTGAGAGCCTTCAGGAGCTGGAGGCTTTGCTTTATGGTGGAGTCAGGAGGCTTTACAGCTGCTTCGGGGAGTACAGATTCCTCGGGCTGGGGATGCATCCCCTTCTAACACTGGACCAGACTACCTTCTGGGAGCATGACGAGGCCGAGTACTACCACATCTATGACAGGCTCTTCAACATAAAACAGCACGGCTGGCTGAACATTCAGGCTCTACAGATTAACATCTCATACGCCGGAAGCGATATGCTGGTGGAGATGTTCAACAGGCTGAGAGCCCTGCTGCCCTACCTGATAGCGATATCTGCAGCATCCCCGTTTGTTGAGGGCAGATTCACAGGATACATGGATAACAGGCTTCTTTTCTACATGGAGAACCAGCGGGAGATCCCGGAGATATGCCATGATGTGATACCTGAGAGAATCAGAAGCATCAGGGATTATGTTATAATAAACAGAGTGATATACAGGAAACTCCAGGAAAGAGGCGCAGATCTGCTCTGCAGGGAGTGGGTGAACTCCAGGGGGATTATCGTCAGGTTTAAAAGAAGATGTCTTGAGGTCAAAGCCATAGATGAGCAGGAGTGCATAAGATCTGATATGGGTGTGACCGCTTTCCTAAATGCACTTCTGCGAAGCGATATCTCCCTGGAGGATGATGAAGAGAGTCTGAGGGAGATGATGTATCTCGCCATCAGGAGAGGCACATCAGAGATGAAACCCGAGCTCCAGAGGCTTTACATAGAGGCGGAAAGGCACGCGTCTCCTGATGAGATGGCATATCTCCCGCTGATCAAAGAGCGCATCGATAACGGTAGCCTCGCAGAGGTTCTTGTTAGGAGATACCGGCAGATGGAAGGCATGCAAGATCTTCTAAGGGATGCGGAGAGTGCGCTGAGGACGAACACTCCTCTGCTCTCCATCTGATCGCCTTTCACCGGGAACGCCTCTCTTCGGTGCCCCCTCAATATTTTTACCGGCAGCATTCACCTTCATCGAGCTGGCAGGCCCTCACGACGATAAGCTATTTTTATCTTCAGATCGTTCCATTCAGTGTGTATCGAGATGGGATAGAGCTTCCCACGCCGAACGCGAGAAAGTCGATCGCCCTGGTGGTGGTCGGCACATCGCTGTATCTCACGTACCTCTACCATGTCGGCTTCTCAGAGATAGCGGATAGCATGAGATCCGTGGATCTCCGCATCTTCTCTCTCGGATTCATCCTGGCGCTCCTCGGCGTGCTCTTCGACGGCCTCGCCTGGAGGCGTGTTGCCATCAAATTTGATTGCAGTATGTCGGTCTCGGATGCGTTTCTGATGTACCTATCCTGCATATTCCTCAACAATCTCATACCATCTGGGAGCTTCTCAGGCGAGACCGCAAGGATATACTTCCTGGAGAAGCTTGCGTCTCCTGGGATTGATCGGTCCTCGGCAACGGTCGCCGCGACGCGCATAATCACTGCCGTGCCGTTCTTTTTTGGAATCGCGATCGGCATGGTCTACCTAGTGTTCGAGACGAACGCGCCAGCGTGGGCGATCGCGACGTGCTCGGGAATCGCATTTGTTCTCTTCGGCATCAATGCGATATTCGTAGGCATATGCTTCTCGAGCGGCTGGCTTGAAGGGATCATATCGAGGCTGATCGAGTTCATCGAGAAGGTGTTCAATCGCAGGGTGGACAGAAACCTGTGCATCGGCATAGTCCGGAGATTCCACTCTGCAATGAATGGCTTCACGGAGCACAGGTGGACGATCATTGTGAGCTCAGCATGGGCGTTCGCAGCCTGGTTCTGCATGAATCTGGTCGCGTTTGTCACGTTCAAGTCGATGGGTATCGAAGTATCGATGTGGGCGATATTCGCGGTCTACGCTGTGATGATATTCATCCAGATGCTTCCTCTGGTGCTTCCCGGCGGCATCGGGCTTGTCGACATAGTGATGATAACGCTCTTCAGCGCCATCGGGGTTCCCACCAGCTACGCTGTCGCTGCGACAATACTCTCCAGACTGATACAGCTCTGGTTCCTTACGATCGCGGGAGGCGCTGCGACCGCATACCTTCTGAAGAGAATAGACAAAACATCGCAGCTCAAGATGAAACACGCCGCCTGAAATCTCCTGATGATCACATCCACTGCCAGTGGCCCCTTCGCGCCTCGCAGGACGCGCTGCCATCCCGATCCTGTCCATAAGCCTGAGCCACACGTTTGCTGCAAACCACTGCTGCAGATCGCAAATGATATCTCGGATCCATTTTATCCTGTTTCATCATGAGCGAAAAAAGCATATGGCCTGCAGCCTCAGTGCCTGAACCGCCCGATCTGCCGTATCCCTCTGAGAGATCTGACTGGGAGGCGCTGTGGTGCGAGCCGGTTGTGGATGAGACCGCATGGGTGAGCCCCGGCGCTGTTCTTATCGGACGGGTTGTTCTGAAGCGGGAAAGTTCTGTATGGTATGGATGCGTTCTCAGAGGAGATGAGTCCTACATAGAGGTCGGGGAGAAGAGCAACATCCAGGACTGCTCGGTGCTGCACGTGGAGCCGGACACGCCATGTATCATAGGGGATCACGTCACGCTCGGCCACAGGGTCACTGTGCATGCCTCTCATATAGAGGATTGGGCGATGGTGGGCATAGGCGCCACCGTTCTCAGCGGATCTGTTGTGGGCAGTGGCGCAATAGTTGCTGCGGGCGCTCTTGTGCTCGAGGGCACGAAGGTGCCGCCTGAGACGCTGTGGGCTGGTGTGCCAGCGAGAGAGATCAGAAAGGTTACGCCGGAGCTCAGGGAGCGGGTGATCTCGACGAACAGGCAGTACGCGAACAGGGCTGCGATGTACCTCCACAGGGAGAAGCTGCTCGCAAAAGGAAGGGGCCAGCAGGGCAGCCACCAGCATTCAGATAACATCCTGCTCTGAGAAGCTCAGAAAAACAACTCTGAGCATCTGAGAAAACAAATGAGTGGCGGGATGACCTCCCGCCGTCCTTCTGCTCTACTCCGGTGCACATGTGCTGCATGACATCCAGTCGTCCCTGTACGACTCGGTGCAGTTCAGACCCATGCACTTCGGCACTGTCCACCCTTCTCTCTCCCGCTCTTTTATCTCGACTCCGACGTATGCTCTGGCCGCCAGATCTGCCTCGACCGATCCTGGCCCATCGATCGGGTAGGCCTCCACCCTGGCCCTGTTCGTGAACGTGCCGCTCCTGAGCGCTCTCATGTTGTAATCGATATCGATCCTCTTTCCGGGCCTGAGATCGAGTATCGCCCACTCGATCCTGTTCTCTCGTATCTGGGAGGGCGTGAGCGAGTAGTTGATCAGCTGCATATCTGATGGTATGTAATCGATCACGAACGCGACCATCGTGTAGTTCGCTCTGTTGCTCAGCGAGATCCTGTAACTCACAGTGTCGTTGTGCACTGCCGCTGTCTTAGTTGCCGTGAGCTCCGCCGGACAGCACTCGAGCCAGTCGACCTTTATCGAGGAGAAGTTTCTGGCCGTGACCCATTCATCGTCATGCGCTCCTGAAACGATCACCCTGTTGACCAGGTTCGATACCTCTTCTGTTATGTTGAGAGTGAGCGAGATCGTTGCGGTATCGCCTATTCCAAGGTGCAGGAGCGTCCAGTTCGCATACTCTGATGTCAGTTCACCAGGTCTTGCAGATGATCCCACGTACTCCGTGCCAGGCGGGAAGATGTCAAGGATGTATACAGGCCCAAGATTGACGTTGCCGTCGTTCTCAACGATGATCCTGTAATCAGCGTATGTGCTGTTCGCCAGGTCGACGGAGCCCTCCTTTCTCACAGAGATGTGCGGGTAGCTGTATCTGGATACACCTGTTATCGAGACCTTGCGGTTCACCTTGTAATCACCGATGTACTGATCGACGAGATCAACAGTTCTTCCCTCCCTGCCGCTCAGATCCTGGTAGAGGACCCTGAAGTCAGCCTTTCCTGAGAACTCCGCCTCGGTCTCCATCTCGTTCAGGCCCCTCGCGTACGTCTCCTTCTCGAGGGTGTTAAGCGATGAGAAGCTCTCGCTGATCAGGCTCTTATCCGTCTTTGACCACATCCCCTCGTACCACTTGCCGGTGTAGTTCACACCCATGCCCTGTGAGTACGTGTAGTTCGCAGGCGCGTGTTCGAGGCTGATCTCCTTGTGCATGTAGCTGCTAAGGGTGTCCATGAGCTGGGAGCTCTCGTAGCTGCCAGTGCCAGACTCGTAGGAGCGCTGGGCAGATCCAAGACGTTTATCCACAGATGCAAAGCCCGTGCCGCTCGCCTCGCTCTCGGAGCGGAGGTGCTCGCCGTACTCATCGACCTTCTGATACAACCTGAAGCTGCCGACGTAGTCCTCCCTGCTCTCGTAAACAGCATTGTCCAAGGCGTTCTTCGTCAGGTTGCCCTCCCTGGCTTTGAGTATTCCAACATGACCCATGCCTGTGAACTCCGTATCGATCATGAGCCTGGAGCCGTTCTCGTCCATCTGGAGGGAGCTATCGCGCTTTATGTCCCTGGCATACGTGTACTCCTCGCTGAATGATGCGTCTGTCGCGTAGTTCTTGGCCTTCTGCTTCTCGACCCAGAGCGTCGTGTAGTTCAAGCTTCTGTTTCTTGGAAGAGAGAACGATGTCGGGTAATGCGTCGCTGACAGGCTCTTGTTCCATGTTATCGTGCGGTTTCCGCGCTCGTATCTCACAAGATCATCAGTCTCGTACGACCCGCTCCCGTGCTCCTTGATCTTGGCGCATGTGGCAGGCGGTCCGAGCTGGACCTCTGCGGCTGTAGTGACCTTTGTGCTCTCTCCATTCTGAGTAAGCCTGTAGACCATCTCAGCCCTGTTCACTATCCTCGGCGGGGTGGTGCAGAGGTTGTTGTAAACGTTGACGTAACCTGAGCCGCTAACGCTCTGGTCCATCCTGAAGCTCATGTTGCCCAGCTCCTGTGCAACGCCCACGAGTATCACTATCTCGCCAGATTCGCCACTAGCGAGATCCCCTATGTACCATACATTGTTCCCGCTCGTCGGCGCAGGGGTCGCGCTTATGAAATAAACCTCGTTCGGGTAGTAATCCACAATGCGGACGTCGTGTAATGTGCCCCCCCTGTTCTGATACCTTATCGTGTACGTTATCGTGTCTCCAGGCTCGACCACCTTCGGCTCAGCGGTCTTGTTGAAGAGGACCTCACTAGCGATCATGACCTCAGCCTCAGCCGGGTCCGAGACCACAGGATCGCCATTCGGATCCTCGCCTTTTGCTGTTGCGATGTTCTTTATCGGAGATTCATCTGTGGCTTTTACAACATATGTCGCGGTGACCTCGGTGGTATCTCCCGGGTCGAGGGTTATGGGATCTGCATTGATCCTGCCAAGCCGATCATCGTATACGTAGATGTTAGAGATCGTTATCTCCCCACCGTTTGTGATCGTATATGTGTACGTGATCGTCTGGCCGACAGATGCGACCTCGACGGAGGGCCTTTTATCCAGTGTGAGCTTTCCCTGCACCGGTAATGGGCATATCAAAGTGACTATGGCGCAGGAGCTGTCGCTCACCTCTATCTCGCCTATTCTGCCCTTAACCGTGGCGCAGTTCTCGAGCTCCAGGGGCACAGGCGGCACTCCTGGCAGCTTCTTGTACTCCCTGCTGATCACATTCCCGTAGAGATCCCTGACGACGACAAGCGTATCGCCCGTCGGATAGTAAGTGACCGTGAGGTTCGTGTACCCTGGATATGGCCTGTCGTACTCGATGAGGAGGCCCTCCCATGGCTCTCTTGTGATGTAGTTCTCAGAGACTACCCTGCCGTTGACGTACTCTGTGCGCAGGGAGTCGTATTTCTGAGGCCTCACAAGGAGGGACCATGCAAGAGCTCCTGAGGAGTTGTAGGCCTCTGTGAGAACATCTCCGGTTGTGGTGTTGGTGTAGTTCATCAGCTTGTACACAGAGCCGTTCAGAGTGACGTTGCTGATGACCAGAGAGGCGTTCACCTTATCGAACGTGTCCCTGTACTTCCTGACGTAGTTCAGCTTCGCCTCCAGTCTGGTCATATTTCTATATAGAGAATCGATCAGCTCCTGGTCGACGGGAGATGCTGCCATTATGGTGAGCCTCTCCTCTCCTGTCACAGGTGGAGCCAGACCGCGCTTCTGGTTCTGCTCATCTGATGGCGTGAAGCTCTGGCGCGTGCATACGTCGCTCTCGACCGTCGCGGTCAGGGTGATGACCACAGATGCGCCCGCCTCGAGAGCCCCCAGGTTCCACGTGACGACACTGCCGCTGACGCCTGACGGCTCTGGATCCGCGGATTTGTACAGCGTGCCTGGCGGGAGCGTGTCGACCACTGTGGCATCATTTATCGTCGCGCTGCCGGTGTTTTTCACCGTGAGAGTGTATGTTATGGTGTCGCCAGGCTCCACGGTCTCCCTATCAGCAGTCTTCTCGATATCGATTGCGCAGTCCACCCAGGTTATTTCCACGGTCGCGGTCGTCCCTATCGATTCTATGAAATTGCCCTGGGAGTCCTTCGGCACTGCGTAAACGCTGAGTGTGGTGCCTGCAGACTGGCCTGGCACCGTCGCGGTCCATCTGCCGTTCGAACCCTTCGTCATCTCCACTGAGGAGGAATCGTAGTACAGAGTCATGCTGGCGATGCTGCCGCAGAGATCGCCCTGCAGGTTCTCACAGCTCACTGTTACAACCACAGGCGTATTGCTGCAGGGATCCTGAGGAGTGGAGGTTATCGCAAGCTTGGCCTGCGGCTGTACAGTCTGAACATTTCCGAAGTTCTGGTCCGCTACGCTCCTGTCCTCCTCGCCGTCAAAGTTGATCTCATAGCTTCCGAGATCTGCAGGGAGTGTTCTGCTCCATCCTGCCCTCTCCTCCTCTGTTATCGTGTACTTTCCAGCGGGCAGGTTTGTGAAGGAGTAGCTCCCATCTGAGCCGGTAGTAGTCGAGATCGTTGTTGTGCCGTCCGAGAGGTAAATCGTCCAGCCCTCGATTCCAGGCTCTCCTGTATCCCAATTACCATTCCCGTTCAGATCGTTGAACTTGTATCCGCTGACGTCGAGTTTGCCCTGACCGCCTGTCTTGAGGGTATTGGTGAACGTGACTCTGATCGTCTCGCCTGCATCAAGATCGATTGTGGCAGTGGAGCCTGACGTGGTGGAGGTGGATCCACCATCTGTATCACCATCGATTTCTATGCTGCTCAGGTCCCAGCCATCAGGCACAATCTCGGTTACCGTGTACTCGCCTGGTTCAAGCTGCCCGCTATCGTAAGGATCGGCACCGTCGGTCAGAGAGAATGTCGTGCCTCCACTCCAGGAGCCTGTGAACTCGAAGCTCTCAGTCGAGCCGCTTGGGTCTGTAACCTTGTCGACTATGATCTTAGTAATACACTCGACCTCTGTTATTGTCGCACTGGACTCTGCGGTACAACCGTTTGCATCGGTCACCACGACCTTGTAGCTACCTGCTCCTGTCGCTGTGTAGCTCGAACCGGTCGCTCCTGTTATCGGACTGTCGTCCTTGTACCACTGGTACGAGTACGGCTCTTCGCCTCCAGTAACCGTTGCTGTGAGCTCGATGCTGTTTACATTACAGTTCAATTCGCCCGATGCCGGACTGACACTCACACTCGGCGAACCGACTCTGATCACTGTAACTTCATTCGACGTCCCGGTACAGCCGTTTGCATCGGTCACCTCGACCTTGTAGATACCTGCTTCTCTGGCTGTATAGCTCGAACCAGTTGCTCCATTTATCAGCGAATCTCCCTTGTACCACTGGTACGAGTAATCCGGTTTGCCTCCTGAAACAGTTGCTTCGAGCTCGACCTCGTTTACATTGCAGTTCAGCTCGCCCGATGTCGGTCCAACACTCACACTCGGCGAACCGACACTGGTCACTGGAACTTCATCCGACGTCCCGGTACAACCGTTTGCATCGGTCACCACGACCTTGTAGCTACCTGCTCCTGTCGCTGTGTAGCTCGAACCGGTCGCTCCTGTTATCGGACTGTTGTCCTTGTACCACTGGTACGAGTAATCCGGTTTGCCTCCTGAAACAGTTGCTTCGAGCTCGACCTCGTTTACATTGCAGTTCAGCTCGCCCGATGTCGGTCCAACACTCACACTCGGCGAACCGACACTGGTCACTGGAACTTCATCCGACGTCCCGGTACAACCGTTTGCATCGGTCACCACGACCTTGTAGCTACCTGCTCCTGTCGCTGTGTAGCTCGAACCGGTCGCTCCTGTTATCGGACTGTCGTCCTTGTACCACTGGTACGAGTAATCCGGTTTGCCTCCTGAAACAGTTGCTTCGAGCTCGACCTCGTTTACATTGCAGTTCAGCTCGCCCGATGTCGGTCCAACACTCACACTCGGCGAACCGACACTGGTCACTGGAACTTCATCCGACGTCCCGGTACAACCGTTTGCATCGGTCACCACGACCTTGTAGCTACCTGCTCCTGTCGCTGTGTAGCTCGAACCGGTCGCTCCTGTTATCGGACTGTCGTCCTTGTACCACTGGTACGAGTACGGCTCTTCGCCTCCAGTAACCGTTGCTGTGAGCTCGATGCTGTTTACATTACAGTTCAATTCGCCCGATGCCGGACTGACACTCACACTCGGCGAACCGACTCTGATCACTGTAACTTCATTCGACGTCCCGGTACAGCCGTTTGCATCGGTCACCTCGACCTTGTAGATACCTGCTTCTCTGGCTGTATAGCTCGAACCAGTTGCTCCATTTATCAGCGAATCTCCCTTGTACCACTGGTACGAGTAATCCGGTTTGCCTCCTGAAACAGTTGCTTCGAGCTCGACCTCGTTTACATTGCAGTTCAGCTCGCCCGATGTCGGTCCAACACTCACACTCGGCGAACCGACACTGGTCACTGGAACTTCATCCGACGTCCCGGTACAACCGTTTGCATCGGTCACCACGACCTTGTAGCTACCTGCTCCTGTCGCTGTGTAGCTCGAACCGGTCGCTCCTGTTATCGGACTGTCGTCCTTGTACCACTGGTACGAGTACGGCTCTTCGCCTCCAGTAACCGTTGCTGTGAGCTCGATGCTGTTTACATTACAGTTCAATTCGCCCGATGCCGGACTGACACTCACACTCGGCGAACCGACTCTGATCACTGTAACTTCATTCGACGTCCCGGTACAGCCGTTTGCATCGGTCACCTCGACCTTGTAGATACCTGCTTCTCTGGCTGTATAGCTCGAACCAGTTGCTCCATTTATCAGCGAATCTCCCTTGTACCACTGGTACGAGTAATCCGGTTTGCCTCCTGAAACAGTTGCTTCGAGCTCGACCTCGTTTACATTGCAGTTCAGCTCGCCCGATGTCGGTCCAACACTCACACTCGGCGAACCGACACTGGTCACTGGAACTTCATCCGACGTCCCGGTACAACCGTTTGCATCGGTCACCACGACCTTGTAGCTACCTGCTCCTGTCGCTGTGTAGCTCGAACCGGTCGCTCCTGTTATCGGACTGTTGTCCTTGTACCACTGGTACGAGTAATCCGGTTTGCCTCCTGAAACAGTTGCTTCGAGCTCGACCTCGTTTACATTGCAGTTCAGCTCGCCCGATGTCGGTCCAACACTCACACTCGGCGAACCGACACTGGTCACTGGAACTTCATCCGACGTCCCGGTACAACCGTTTGCATCGGTCACCACGACCTTGTAGCTACCTGCTCCTGTCGCTGTGTAGCTCGAACCGGTCGCTCCTGTTATCGGACTGTTGTCCTTGTACCACTGGTACGAGTAATCCGGTTTGCCTCCTGAAACAGTTGCTTCGAGCTCGACCTCGTTTACATTGCAGTTCAGCTCGCCCGATGTCGGTCCAACACTCACACTCGGCGAACCGACACTGGTCACTGGAACTTCATCCGACGTCCCGGTACAACCGTTTGCATCGGTCACCACGACCTTGTAGCTACCTGCTCCTGTCGCTGTGTAGCTCGAACCGGTCGCTCCTGTTATCGGACTGTTGTCCTTGTACCACTGGTACGAGTAATCCGGTTTGCCTCCTGAAACAGTTGCTTCGAGCTCGACCTCGTTTACATTGCAGTTCAGCTCGCCCGATGTCGGACTAACTGAAACTGTGAGAGGTGTGCAGACAACATTGACCTTACAGTCATCTACGGCACTAATAGTGGATCCTATGGGCGTTTTGCCTGTCGCTGTTGCAATATTCTTCAACAACGGATAATCTGATGGCGTGACCGTATGTGTCGATGTACCTTCTGCTGTTTCGCCTGGCTCAAGTGTCGTCTTATCAAGCGTTATAGTGCCATACTTGTCGTCCGTGAGACTCACATCTGTTAATTTGACATCTCCTGTGTTCTGGACCTGATAACAGTAGGTCACCGTAGCGCCTATACCAGCAGTAACTGGATCCGTGCCAGGACATGTACCATCAAGAGATGCTGTCTTCACAACACCTATAGCTGGTCTTTTTAGAAGAACCCTGCCAACAAGATACGCTTCGTTTTTCTTTTTCTCCTGAGTTATAAAATCAGATACAGGTGTTCCACCCGGACATTGATTTACAAATCCCGCTATCTGAACGATATACTCCTCACCATTGATGAAAAATGACTGGGATGAGAGTGTATTTGACCAGGACACTTTGTCAGGGCATGGTGTTTCGCATGGTTTATACGCACATCTTTCACATGTGCCGCTGTTGGGCGTCTCATCAATTGTCAGATCGTAATAAAAATCAGCTGTGATGGACGGATTGGAAAAATGAAGTGTTATCTTTAATTTAGCTCCCGATGCCGCAGTTCCAGAATAAACAGGGTAATTGAAGTGCGTGAGCTTACCTAAACAAAAGTCCTTGCCAGTTTCTATATTCTGACTTGATGTGACTCCATCAAAACGTAGCCCGCTTTTATACTTTTCTGCAGGTGTTCCCCACCTCACCTCATTTGTATTCACTCCTGTTATACCACTTCCGCCAGTGACACTGGTCCATACACCAGAGGAACTGTCTAACGTAAGTGCTGAAACATTATTTGCAGCTACGATCACTATGATCAAAAGCATCAAAAATATTTTTGTTATTGCAGTGCGCACAAATCCCACTCTGTTGTAAATCATGTTCCTCCCTCTGGTTGCCCGAAATTATGTATTTTATTCCCCCTTTAATCACAAGCTATACAGAACCACATATCTTCTGACACACTGCCGCAAATTTTTTGGTGTCAATTTGCCTGCCCCACCAGATCTATAGATGTATCACAAACATCGCAATAAATACTTATCGTATCAGCATCCCGCTGAGAACAACCACGAACAGCCCCAGCAGGAACCATCCGAGTATCCCCTCGATCATGCTGACGTGCTTGTATATGCCGACAGGATAGAGCGAGGCTGGTGACTGGGCGGTGAACGACATCGCGCTGAAGAATATCGAGTCTGAGAACGGTATGCGCCTCTCCGTCGATCGCACAGGCCTGCTCTCAGAGACGCTATCAGAATCACCCTCGTGGGCCTCTGGATTCTTCTCCTGCTCTCCATCCACCTCCTCATCCGATAGGTTCTCCCAGGCGATCTCCCTTATCCCGTTGCCGATCCAGTACACCAAACCGAAGAGGAGGATCATGAACATCGACCAGAATATGGTGTAGCTCGGCTTCACGCCGTAACCGCAGGAGAGCCATGAGATCACATCGATCATCTTCTCCAATCCCCACGGCTCAGAGGACTGGCTTATCCTCCTGTACTGGTAGTAACAGTCGTTCGCGTCGTCCCTCCACTCCATGTTCTTGTAGTTCTTCACGAGTGCTAGATAAGCGGCGCTGTCGTAGACGAGATGATCTTTTATCAGAGACCAGCGGGCGAGCATTCTCGTGAAGTCGGCCTCGTTCAGGTATATCTTAGATGAATCTGAGAAGCTCGCGTTCTCGAGCTGCATAGAGTATATGCGCGAGCTCGTGAGCACGAGATCCCCATCAAATGTCGTGTTCGCAAACCTCGTATTGTCCTCGAGCTTTGCGAGCCCGAAGAATGCGACTGATTTGAAGAGAGCGCTGGAAAAGTCGGAGAATCCCTGGAAAGCTGCAAGGCCAAATACAGCGGATTTCGAAAACTGTGCCGCACTGAACGTTACATCATGGGAGAACCTGGAGCCCATGAATATCGCGTTCTCATCGAAACTCACGCTTATGAAGTTGGCCGTTCCGGAGAACTCGCTGTTCGCAAAGCTCACCTCTTCATGAAACACAGAGCGCCAGAAGGAGATAAGCTGATAGAACCGCGCGAACTCGAAGCTCGTACTCCTGAGAAAATGAACCCTTTCGAAGCTTGTGTCATCCATGAACTGCGCGTTCGAGAAATCCGCACAATTCCAGAACGCTGCCCCCTCGAAACTCCCCACCTTGGAGAATTGGGCGTAGCCCATGCTCACCGGCCCGTGAAAATTCGTCCCGACGAAGTTTGCAACCCCTCCGAATTTTGTCAGGGTAAACTCAGCAACCCTGAGCAGATGCGCGCCCGCGAAAGAGACGTCAGAGCCGAAACTCGCACCCCTCGCGGCCACATCCCCTGAGAACACCGTGCCGCTGAGGTTCAGGGGGCCCATGAACTCAACACCGTTGATATTCAGCGAGCCGTTGATCGTAGAGTTTACTATCTTTATCGGAGAGACCACGGGCTTTCCGATCCTGCTGAGGTTGATATCTCCCGAGACGAAGACGTTCTCATACATCACTGGCTCTCCAGCGCGGATCTTCCCCATGATCTCAGCCGCAGATACGATCCTGCAAACGCCGTCGCTAACGTTGCAGCCGACATCCTGGCCGGAGGCCATGGAGGCCATCAGCAGGCATAACAGCAGCGAACACCACACGACAGTCCGTATCTGAACCACGCTCCTGCTGTTCCTGCAACCTGCCTGGATATAGGCTTTGTCCAGTGCGGTCTGCAATTTCATGTGGTGACTTCCTCCCCACCATGAAAGGCGGGGATGCCAGAGCCGGATCTTGATGATCTCCAGCCAATCATCTATATAACCCATCAACACATTGTATCTCTCATGAGCAGATTCAAGAAAAGGGACAGAAACCTGATACTCCTGATACTAGCAGTGATACTCGTGATAGTGCTGTGGGGACCGCTGATGTGGCTGGCAAAGCTTGTGGTCTTCGTGATTGCGGTTTATGTGGTGTACCAGCTGCTGAAAGAGAATCTCTAATACTGCCTTAACAGGTGACAAAAGTTCTTAGCCCTCGCCACACCGCAGAGGGACAACATTTTTAATATTTTGAATTGTGTCATTCACTGAAGAGTCTTTTGGAGGGAGCGCATGTGGAAGAGCATGACATCGACCAGTGTGTTATTTACAAACATCTCTTCGAGAGCCTGCCGCTGGGCGTGGCGTATCTGGATCAAGAATGCAGGGTTGTGCTTGCAAACCCGGCGTTCACATCGATAACTGGACTGGACATAGAGGGGATCAACAGAATGGACCATCCGCCATTCGGAGATCGCGAGGCGCGCTCGCGCATTCTCGATATTCTCGACACCGGTTATGAAAAGAGCTTCGAGCACATCTACAACAGTCCGGATGGTAAGAAACTGCATCTGAGAACATGGGTGCATCCGCTCAGATCGAGCAGCATACGCGCACAGATCATAAGTAGCAACATCACCGAAGAAAAAGAGAAAGAGGCGATGCTCAGGAGCTCCCACAAGACTATGGAGAAGCTCGTCTCTGACAGGACCTCAGAGCTCAAATTGAAAAACGAGGAGATGGAGTGGCGCCTGTACACGATATCTCATGATATGAGAGCCCCGCTGCTCACGATCAGCGGCTTTCTCGGATTCCTCAAAGAAGATATCCGCTCCGGACGCACTTGATAGGTTCGTCGGTGATGCATCTGAGAGGGGAATGAGATTCGTCAGAGTTAACGATCTCGTGGAGATGTCAAGACCCACTACTATGCTCATGGCCGCTCTAATTCTCTGACCCAAAACAGCCTGCGTATGCAGAGATCTCACAAAACTGAGATCTTCCCACTATTTTATGAGCTCATCACCGAACCTGCATCTGATGGCCATGCAGACTCATGGTGATGCAGGATGGAGCATCTTCCTCACCTTTAAATATATGATCTGATCATTCCACCGGAAGACGAAAGACCAGGGTTGATCTCAAATGAAGGAGCAAGTAGAGATAAGGACGCTCAAGGAAGGAAGATATATAATAATCGATGACGAGCCATGCATAATCAAGAGCATAGCGCATTCGAAACCCGGCAAGCACGGAGCTGCCAAGGCGAGAATAGACGCGATCGGCATATTCGACAACCAGAAGCGATCCATCGTCGCGCCGGTCACCACGAAGGTTTACGCGCCGATAGTAGAGCGGAAGACGGGACAGGTGTTATCTGTGGGTGAGACCAGCGTTCAGCTCATGGATCTGAAGGATTACACAACGATAGACGTGCCGATAACGGAGGACATGAAGCCGAAGCTCGAGCCCGGAAAGGAGGTGGCCTACCTCTCCTCGATGGGGAAGGTCAAGATGGACATCAGGTGAATGTCACAAGGCGGCATTAACTAAACGTTAATCGCATCCCTTATCATGGACTGGGTCTCCTCAGGCGTCCCTATGGTGTTGACCACCCATACAGATGCGCTCGAGAGCATCGCCCTGAAGAACCCGCTCCGGATCCTTCTCTTGAGATCCCCATCGACGAGCAGATGGGGGTTGAAGTAACCGTTTTTTTCGACCATCTGGAGGGCATCCTCCGGAGAGAGACGCACAATCCGGTCGTCCGAAGAATCTCTCTTGAGAATGAACACATGCCGTATCGTGGTGAGAGGCAGTATTCTGCCCTTGCCTATCGCCCATCTGAGGTCGACCACCCCTCTCCCCATGGAGTCGAGCTCAGCCCTCTCCACAAGCCAGGCAAACTCCTTCCAGATTGTTGAGAGCTCTGCTCTTATGTAAAAGTTCTTCTCTGATCCATAGCCCAGGACGTCTCTGCCGTAGATCCTCCCGAAGAACCAGTCGTCCGATACCACCCGCACCCTCTGATCTCTCAGAAGACCGTAGGTGTGTGTCGTCTTTCCCGTGCCTGAGCCTCCTATGATGCATATGCCCCTCCCATCGAGATCGAGGCATGCGCCATGCACCGAGTGTATCCCGTGCTCATCCTCCAGGATGTCTCCGGCCAGTGATAAAGCAAGCGACTTTATCCATCCATAGTAGTCGAAGTTCACAAGGAACGCGGTCTTCGACTGGGGATCGTACAGAACACGGTTCTTCCCGCCATCGTCATTCACAACATACATCCGCCCGTGAGAGCGGACGCTCTGGGACATGAAGTAGAAGCTCTCCTCCCACCTGCTCTTCACATCGCGGATTCCTGTGAGAAGCTTTATGCAGCATCCGTATATCTCGGATTTGACCTCATACAGAACCTGATCCGCATACTTCTCAGCAAACTCGATCTTTCTCTCCGGGGATATCAACTCAACAGAGTATCTCACGCTGCCTTCCTCCTGTCCTGAGAGTATTTTACCGGCGCTCTTATCCATTTGATGGCTTGCCCGAAGGAACAGTGGTCATGCTATGCGTTCGTGGCGAATGAATGAGTGCTTTCGCCAACCACATCGCATGCCCTACAAGTTGCTACCAACATATGAGCGTTTACCGGCATTTGTCCAGTGCCCTGACGAACCCGAGAAGATCTGAGGCCTGCGGCATCCCCCGACCTGGCGAGGCAGTTCTGTCTGCAGGCCAGATTACAAGATGCGCCGGCAATTACATGGCAGGAGGCACTCCCACCTCCTGCGCTGGTGCGCATGTCTCCGCGATGGAATACTGATTCTCCACCTCGCTCCTGTGGATTGTATTGTATGTGCAGAACGGTATTATCCTACCATCCGGAGTGGCGTAATGTATACCGCATCTGCTCACCCGTTCAAGATCCAGGTTGTATAGATCCTGGAAGTGCATGGCACCTATGAACAGATTCCTGGAATGGAACTCCCTCAGGGAGTCGAACGTGCCTGTTCTCAGCACGTTCATCAGGAGCTTTGTGATATTCAGATCCCCTGGGGCTCTGCTCTCATCTATAAACCCGGGCAGGTCCTTCAGCAGAGACCCCTGAATCCTGAGTTTCGATATCTTCGATCCGTTGTAATCCTGGAGGATCTCCGTGAGCCTCTCCATCAGGCCCTCCACATCCACAAACCTCGTTATGGGTATCAGCCTCTCGCCCTCACAGTAGACATAGGTGGCTGCACCACAGCAGGGATGCACCGTGAAGACCAGCCTGGGTCTCTCGGTCAGCACCTCCACGATCCTGGAGATCGGAGCGACGAACGGAACCGGATAGAAGTCCTCTCTCGACACCTCCCCTTCGGTCTGCTCCTCGATCGACTTTATGAGGTCGGGTATCGTGATCCTGTTTGACTTTCGCTCCGCCTCCTCAACCCTTCCCGCAAAAGATATGGGCTGCATGTTGACCCCGCGGATGATATCCACATTGCGGCTCGCGAATCGGATGATCCCGCCTAACTGAAAGTCGTTAACGCCTTTCGCCACCGTCGGGACCAGAACTACGCTCTTCAGCCCGCCGCTCCTGCAGGACTCTATCGCGCGTAGCTTCACGTCGAGAAGATTCCTGCCCCTCATTGTGATATACGGCCCTGCATCCACCCCATCGAACTGGAGATAGACCGTGCTCAGTCCAGCCTCGCTGAGACGGCTCGCCAGCTCAGGTGATGCCGCAAGCCTCAGCCCATTTGTAGCGATCTGAATCTGCGTGAAGCCCATGGACCTCGCGAGAGCCACCATCTCAGGAAGGTCATCACGCACAGTGGGCTCTCCACCCGAGAACTGCACCGCATAGCACGGGACCGGGCGCTCCTCCCGCAGGATCTTCAGCATGCGCTCGATCTGCTCCATGGTGGGCTCATAGACTTTTTTTGGAGATGCATCCGCGAAGCATATCGGGCATGAGAGGTTGCACCTCGTCGTCACGTCTATGTTTGCGAGAAGCGTTGTAGTTTTATGGTTATCACAGAGACCGCAGCTGAACGGGCAGTCCCCCTTTGTGATGAAGTTCTCTATGCCCCTGCCGGTCTCAATGTATCTGACAAACCTTCTGTAAAGCTCGGCATCTGACCAATAGACATCCTCGAACTCCCCATGCTCCGGGCATGTCTTCCGAATCATGACCGCCTGACCCTGCTGGAATATATGTGCATTTACGATCTTTAGACACACAGGACAGACGGAAGCCACATCCCTGTCTATTGTATTTAATGCCATAACGACCATACTGTTACTCTACAGAAAGACATATAAAACCTTCTATGAGAGATATACACAGGATGTCTGAGAAGAACGCGATCAAAGCTCTGCGCGACCTCGGGCTCACTGAATATGAGGCCAGGGTTTATACAGCACTCACCAGGCTCAAGGCAGGAATAGCCTCTGAGATCCACCAGATCTCCGGAATACCAAGACCTGCGGTTTATGGCGCTCTGAAGAGGCTTGTGATGAGGGGGATAGTGGAAGTCCAGCCCTCAAAGCCCATGAGGTACAGGGTCACGGATCCTGCTGCAGCGCTCGAGCGGCTGAAGAGCAGCTTCATGACCGATGCAGAAGTCGCGCTTCACGCCCTGGAGGAGGTGTACTCTGCTGAGGGTGACAGGCGCGAGGAGGAGATGGGGATCTGGGTGCATCAGGGAGCAGGCAGGGTCTACGAGAAGGTCATGGAGGTGCTATCAGGAGCTGAAAGGGACATCCTCATAATCAACCCATCTCTGCTCGAGAACCTGAGAGGTCTGTACAACATATTCTCGCATGTGAATAATGCCATCAGAAGCGCGCTGGATCGTGGCGTATCGATCAGATCTGTATCTCCTGAAGATACACCTTCCTGGGATATCCCTGGCATTGAGCGGAGGATCTACCCGTGGAGCGAGAAGGGGATCTGCGCGTTGATACCGGACAAAGGCTATGTGCTCCTGGTCGTCTCAGGTGAGCAGGCCGTCATGGCGATAACAACAGGAGATGCTCTCTCCAGGGTGTACAGGGACCTCGGAGAGGCATTGTGGAGGGCGTCTGTCAATACAGCGACCGATGCGCCCCGAATGGATCAGAACACTGACGGCTTCAAATCTAAATACTAGAAATGCATCCATCACGCCAGATGTCGCCCATCTGCAGATTCATTTGCGCAGAGATGAGCACAGGTCAGATCAGACCCCAGGCTCGAAGAAGCCCTCTGAAAGCTGCTCTCGGCGCGCTAAGGTGTGCATGGATATGGGATCGAGAACCGATAGGCGGTACTTCACAAGCTGCATCCGCGGTTTGCGCACCACTGCGGAGCCAGACAGCAGATTCACCGGGATGGAGAAAGGAGCATCTTGTTTATGAGCGCCGATCCTGAATCCCATTTTAAAGACCTGTGGGTGATATCATTCGTGGGCAGGGACCGGCCCGGCCTCATACACGACATACTCCAGCTCCCAGCAGAGAGGAATGTGAATATAGTAGACATGGACCAGAGGGTTCTCCAGGGGCTGTTCGTCATGTCTGTGGTCGCGGATTTCTCCAGAGCGGAGATCTCCCCAAAAGAGCTTGAGATGGAGATGCATAGACGGTCCAATTCCCTTGGAGTGCAGTGCATGTTCCTGCCGCTGGAGAGATACCGGGGAATTAGAAGGAGCATGAAGAACCTCTACGTCGTCACAATCCTCGCAAGGGACAGGGTGGGGATAATAAGAGATGTTGCATCAGTGGCATCCGCCAGAGACATAAACATCGAGAGGGCTGCGGTGACCGCTCGTGGCGATCTCATCTCAATAGAGTTCGTGATGGACTTCGGGGATGCGAATCCTGATGAGTGCAGGGAGTGGATCAGATCGGAATGCGAGCGTCTGGGTCTAGATGTCGTGGTCCAGAGTCTGGACAAGGCCAGAAAGGAGAAGCGTCTGATCGTCTTCGACATGGACATGACGATCGTGGACTTCGAGATAATAAACAGGCTCGCAAGCTTCGCAGGCGTCGATGAGGAGGTGAGGAGGATAACAGACAGGGCGATGAACGGCGAGATCGATTTCGAGGAGTCGCTCAGGCGTCGCGTGAGGCTCCTTAAAGGGATGCCGGTATCGGCACTGAAGGAGATCGCGGATCAGCTTTCTCTCACACCTGGGTCTGAGGAGCTCATCCACCACCTTAAGCAGATGGGCTACAAGATAGCGCTCATAAGTGGGGGTTTCACGTACTTCACCGATGTCCTTAAGGAGCGTTTGGGTTTCGACTACACATTCGCCAATGAGCTCGAGATACAGGATGGGCGTTTGACAGGAGAGATAAAGGGCGAGATCATTGATGCCAAGGCGAAGGGAGAGATAGTCAAGCGGCTCGCTGAGATGGAGGGTATAAGCCCTGACAATATCGTTGCTGTCGGGGATGGAGCAAATGATTGTATTATGATACAGAATGCAGGACTGGGAGTGGCATTCAATGCAAAGGATGTTCTGAAGAAGGTCTCCGACGGATCGATATCCAGGGAGAATCTTCTGGGGCTGCTGAACCTTCTGGGGCTCGCTGACAGAAAAAGCCTGCTCTGAAGGGATTTTGGTGCATCAGTTTACGTATCAGTTATCCGATACGCTCTTATGAAGCAATTTGAGACGTCCTCGGCACAAAAACTCATGGAGAGGCGCTCTGGTGCCAGAACCAGAAACAATCGACTCCGTCTCCACTACCAGTCCGCCGAATCAAGATGCGGCCAAAAAATTTCGGAGCATCTACTCCGCAGCGTGCCCCTCATGCGGCTGAGCCGACTGCTGCAAGCAGTGCCTCGCCGTTGTGGAGAATCATCTTATCGAGCGTCTCTGTCCCCTCGACCGCTCCGGGGAAGTTGGTCAGGACTACATGCGTGGCGTTTATCTCCTTTGCGATCTGCTCGCCAACATTGACACCGCTCTGGAGGTTATCCACAACTATGGAGACGCTGTTCTCCCTGCCCACATTTATCAAATCATTGACATCCTTCAGCGAGAGCTTCTCCTCAGAGGCGTATGTCTTCACTATATCAAATCCCATCCACGATACGAATCCGGACTGCCATTCCATGCACAGGACCTTCACGTTCCCAGTGCCCGCCTCCCTGGCCCTCTCGCTCAGAACCTCCGAGACGTTCTGGAAGCGTTCGACCAGCACTTCTGCTCTCCGATCATACTCCTCTGCATGCTCCGGATCGGCCTCCTTGAGAGCGGCCGCGATCTGCATCGTCTTGTTTATCGCCATCTGCGGCGTGTTCCAGGGACCGGAGAGGACTATCACCTTCTGATCTGGCCTTGTGATGTTCTTCAGCCACCCCTCCATGCCATGCTGGAATATTATGCTCGCCTCGTTCAGAGCGGCAACCTGCGATGGCTTCAGGTCCCAGTGATCTGGACACACACCGGAAGAGACTATGTAGGTGACATCGACATTATCCCCGCCCACGCCCTTTATGAGATCTTCCAGGGTGGAGGTCGTGGCCACTATCTTGATCGGCTCAGCATATGCTGAGTGAACAGCGATCAGCGATAAAATCAGGAGCAATATCGCTTTCTTCATACTAATCACAAAATAATGTTTAATAAGTTCTATATTTAAGGATTATGGTAATAAAGGGTGTGTCTATCATTCAAATTTATTTTATACTAAATCTTGATAGAATTCTCAATGCATAAGCCAGTACTCTCAGAAGCATCCTTGTAATAGTTGTCTCTTCGAGGAAACATGGTATTCTATCTCCAAACCAATTGGTCAAAGCACCAAAGAATCCTTCACAAACTGATCTGTGTTTGTATATTTCTCTATTAAAGATCCGATCTCTGATTCTGGATCCAAAACCACCGGCACTTATTTTTCTCGGTTTAATAACAGGCATGTAACCTTTATCTACAACATCATTCAAAAATTTCCTGGAATCATATTCACCGTCACCAAATAAATAGCCTGATCCCTCAGGCACTGTTAGTTCCGATTTTATCCTCGTTTCCACAGGGAATATCGTTTCATTTTTCCTGGTTATTGCTTGTATCTTTATGATATCCTTTTTTTATTTGCGAATTTAGTGGAATCAATGAAACTATCTGTATAATCTATTGATTGTAACCTTTCAAGAACTTTATTTAATATCTCTTCAATATTTGAAGATAAATTCTTTTCCCAGAAATGCAAAACTGAATGATCAATTCTTATTCCAAGCACTTCTTTAATCCTAACTTCTGCTGATCTTAAAGAATGCCCCTCAAACTCTTTTATCAAAAGTGCCTTAATTATGGTCTCCAAATCATAAACTTTTGGTTTTGGAGCATTTATTGATCGCAAATCTAACGATAACGAATCAAATACTTCTAATATTAACTTAATATCGTATAATCTTGTATCCCATCTCTTAAGCATGTTATTTGCTTGTTTTATGGTATATTAAAATTTATCTTAGCTTAACTTTGGAATACAGCATATTCTAATATTAGCATATTAGACACACCCTGGTAATAAAATGATTGTGGAGGTCGGTGCCGAGAGCATACTCCAACCCTGCATACGCTGGCGGTTCAGGCTGAGCCGGCTGCTTTTCACTCCACCGTAACGCTCTTCGCCAGGTTTCTGGGCTTGTCGATATCCCTTCCAAGGATCTGTGCGGTGTAATACGCGAGGAGCTGTGCCCCCACGGTGCAGAGGACCGCGGAGAATACGGGAAGTGTATTGGGGAGTTCGACGACCGTGTCGGTTATCTCTGCTGCCTCCCGGTCGCCCTCCGCCGCGAACGCTATCACCTCTCCGCCACGTGCCCTGACCTCCTTCATGTTGGAGTATATCTTCTCCCCGCAGGTCGCAAACGCCACGACAGGGGTGCCTTCGGTGATCAGTGCAAGAGGCCCGTGCTTCAGCTCGCCCGCAGGGTATCCCTCCGCTGGTATGTACGCGATCTCCTTCATCTTCAGGGCGCCCTCGAGAGCTATCGGATAGAGGATATCCCTGCCTATGAAGAAGTATATGTCCGCGCCAGAGAACCTCTGAGCTATCTCTCTTATCTGATCCCTCCTCTCAAGAACGGCCTGTATGAGCCCTGGCAGGCGCGAGAGCTCTCCGAGAAGCCTCCTCCCCTGCTCCGGAAGCAGATGGTTTCTGGCCCGGCCGAGCCTGATGCCCAGAAGGAACAGCGCAACGAGCTGCCCGACAAAAGTCTTCGTGGCCGCGACCCCGATCTCAGGGCCGCATCTTGTGTATATCGTGGCATCGACGATCTCTGTTATGGAGCTCCCGACGACATTGGTTATCGCCAGGCTCTTGACGCCACATGTCTTCGCCTTCTTGAGCGCCATGAGCGTGTCCGCGGTCTCTCCTGACTGAGATATCGCCACAAGGAGCGTTCCCGGCCGGAGCTGCATGTGCTGGAACTCAGACGCGACCTCAACATCGACGGGCAGGCCAGCAGTGCGCGGGAAGAAGTAGCGTGCCAGAAGGCCTGCGTGGTATGATGTGCCGCACGCCAGTATCGATACCCTCTGGAGCGTCTGTATCTCCCACTGGTTAAGTCCGAGGTCGAGCCTGACATCTCCTTCCATCTCTGAGATCCTGCCGGCAAGCGTCTCCTGAACCGCCCTTGGCTGCTCGTGGATCTCCTTGAGCATGAAGTGAGGGTAGCCGCCGCGCTCCGCAGCATCCGCATCCCATGTGATGCGCTCAACCGCTGGCTCACGCACCGCTCCCGAGATATCCATTATCTCGATCTTATCCCTGTGAACTACCGCTATCTCCCCATCCCTGAGCCTTATTACGTCGCGCGTGTACGGCAGTAACGCAGGGACATCAGAGGCGATGTAGTTCGAGGATCCGCCGATCCCTATCACCAGCGGGCTGTCCTTTCTCGCGCATACGAGGTACGGAATACCAGAGGCCATGACAACTATTGCGTAGGATCCTCTGACATCCTTCAGGGCTCTCGAGACGGATACAGCAAGATCCCCATTCGTCTCGCCGCTGTAGTGGTAATTGATGAGGTGTGCGAGAACCTCGCTGTCTGTCTCCGATGTGAAGACATAGCCTTTATCCCTGAGCTGCTCCCTGAGCTCGAGATAGTTCTCGATAATTCCATTATGCACAACCGCTATGCTTCCAGAGGTGTGCGGATGCGCGTTCTCATCGCTGGGCCGCCCATGCGTGGCCCAGCGGGTGTGCCCTATCCCTATCGATCCCTCCGGCTCTCCTCTGGATCTGTAGATGATCTCTAGATCCGAGATTCTGCCTGCAGCCTTCAAAACCTCCATGCTGCCATTGGAGGCTAGCGCTATCCCTGCGGAGTCGTAGCCCCTGTACTCGAGCCTCTTCAGCGTGTCGAGGAGTACTGGGCCGGCCTTTTCGGCGCCTATGTACGCAACAATCCCGCACATCTAAACCACCCTGCTCCCCCGCTCCACGCTGCCGCGGATCGTGACACCGGATCCGATTTTAGCAGAGGATCCCACGACGCTGCACGGCATCATCAGAACCCTGCTTCCCGCCACCACAGAATCGCCCATCACAGCACCAAACTCAGCTCTGTAGAACTCTCCCTCGACCTCTGCCAGTGAGCTGCCTGCTTCTATCAAACACATATCTCCGAGGCAGCAGTCCTCTCCGATGACTGAGTCTGATATGACAGACATCGATCCTATCCTTGAGCCTCTCATCAGGATGCTGTTCCTGATCTCTGTGAACGAACCCACACGTACCGAGTCCCCGATGGTCGTTGAGGGGAGGATCGTGACATTCGGGCCTATGTCGCATCCCTCTCCTATGAGCACAGGCCCTATTATGTATGAGCCGGATCTGATCAGGCTGCCCTCCCCGAGCGAGACCTGCCCACGGATTACCACGCCATCCTCGATCTCCCCATGAATCTCGCTCTTCATCAAGCCGGCTGCGATGCTGTTCGCAGCGAGCAGATCCCATGCGAAGGCCGCATCGCCCCAGATGGCCTTCGTCACGACTGTCCTGATCTTCACCCCTCTCTCCATCATCTGGCAGAGGGTCTGGGTGATATCATATCCTCCACGCTCTGATATCGGCGTCCTCGGTATCTCCTCGAAGATATCGGGCATCATCTTGTACGCACCTGTGTTCACGATGCCCGCACAGGCCCTCCCAGGCTTCTCATGGATCTGCTTTACCACATCCCCATCAACCACAAGAACTCCATAATCTCCAGCATGCTCCCTGAGCGCGCCGAGGATGACGTAATCGCCATCCGCGCTTAAAAGATCCCCGACCGCTCTGCTGTCCAGGATGTTGTCGCCATTCACGACCAGAAACTGATCATCGATGTGCTCCTGGGCCCTGCGGAGCGCGTGTGCTGTGCCAAGACGCTCCTCCTGGAAGACGTATGTTATGCGGGCGCCGAACTTCACGCCATCCTCGAAGTAGTCCATCACCCGCTCCTTCTGATACCCGACGACAGCCACGATCTCATCTATCCCGTTGTCCACAAGGGCTCGGACGACATGCTCCATGAACGGCATGTTCGCCAGTGGCAGCATGACCTTCGGCCTGGTCTGGGTCAGGGGCCTGCACCTGTGCCCCTCTCCGGCAGCAAGTATGACAGCCTTCAGATTCTCACGCCCTGAACAGAGACCAGATATGCAGCTAGTTTATATATTTTAATGATTCTCCTCAGAATCGCCAATGAAGATACTGGTCATACCGACAACTGACTGGATAAGACATCCGTTTCCGAACAGGTTGAACTTCATATTCGATATAATAGCGGAGAGGCATGAGGTGCAGGTTTTGCACTTCGAGCTCTCGAAGTTCAGAGATAACAGCCCGAGATGGACGAGATGCTCTCTTTTGAAGGCAGGATCGTCCAAAGCTGAGGATCCGTCTGTCTACTACATCACAAGCGCTTTATCCCATCTCCGCGTGATCCGCGATGCTGCCAGGGACTCTGATGTGATTCTATCAGCGAACATCCTCCCGTCCTTCATGGCGAACCTCACAGATACGCCCGTGGTCTTCGACTATCTCGACCATCTGGAGGAATCCGCATCCATATACTACCCGGGCTCGCTCTTCGGCAGGGCTGTCAAGCTCGGCGTCAGGGCGATCACCAGGTACAACCTCAGGCACGCCAGGGCTGTGATAACCGTGACCCAGGAGCTCAAAGAGTACCTCAGAAACATCGGCGTTCGTGATGTGGAGATCATTCCGAACGGCGTGGACACGAGCCTTCTGAAACCTATTGATGCTGGAGAGGCAAAGATCGCTCTCGGTCTTGAGGGGGATGTGATCGGTTACGTCGGATCGCTGGAGTACTGGGTCGATCTCGAGACCGTTGTGAGCGCTCTGCCAGATCTCGATGTCACACTCCTCGTTGTGGGCCCGAGCCTGTTCACGGATTACGGCGAGCGCATAAAGGATATGGCTGAGCGGCTCGGCGTTGGAGAGAGGGTGATCTTCACGGGAGCTGTGCCGTACGCGGAGCTCGGCAGGTACATATCTGCGATGGACATAGGCCTCAACCCCCTGAGAATGATGAAGAAGAACGAGTATGCTGCTGGAGGGAAGATCTTCAACTACCTCGCATGCGGCAGGCCTGTTCTCACCACAAGAATGCTCTCGCTCGAGCGGCTTCTCGGGGACAGCCTGTACTACTATGATGACAGGGAGAGCTTCATATCGCAGGTGAAGCGTATCCTGGAGAGCCCGCAGGATCAGAGAAGATACAGGGAGATCGCTGAGAGGTATGACTGGCGCGCTCTGGCAGCCAGGTACGAGAGCGTTCTGAGGAGGGCTGCAGAAGATTGATGATGGAGGATGAAGCGCAACCAAAGTTGCTCGATGTTGGAGATGGGTGCAGATGAAGGTGCTGCTTCTCGCGAACCAGCCGGAGAAGACGACGAGGCTCAGGCTCTTTGAGGCGACGCTGAAGGAGCTGGGGTACGAGACGATCGTGCCGAGGTTTGATACAGTCAACTGGATCTCCATCGCAAGGAAGGCCAGGGGGATCGTTCTTAAGGAGAGGCCTGATATCGTTCATCTCTTCAACGTTCCTGATGTGATTTACCACTGGATTCCCTCTCTTAGAGGATCGGGATACAGACGCCTGATATACGATTACAGATCTCCATGGGGCGTGGAGACGCAGCTGCGCTTCGGCTCCATCGCAAAGAGTGCATGCGAGCGCTTCGAGCGGCAGCTGGCTGAGGCGGCTGATGTGATAACCACTGTGAACACACCCTTGAAGGAGAAGGCGATGTCGTATGCTCCAGGGAAGGAGATTCGCGTGATTCCAAATTACCCGCAGAGGAGCTTCGCGGAGCCTGGAGACGATATCGAGCCGGAGAACGTGGTGATCTTCGTCGGAAGAGTGTGCGAGCAGGAGGGCATCGATTCTCTTTTAAGAGTCGCGCGGGATCTCCCGGATCAGGAGTTCTGGATCGTTGGAGGCGGGCCGTTCGCGTGGTGGTATCTCCGGAGAAAAACAGAAAATGTTAAAGCGCTCGGCTGGCAGCCTCACAGCAGGGTCGCAGCGCTTGTCAGAAGAGCCAGAATCTGCATAATCCCGAGAAGGGAGAACGCGCTTACGCCGTACTCCACAGACAAGAGCATATGGAAGCTGAACGAGTACCTGAACCTGGGCAGGCAGGTTGTCGCCTCCGGAATCACCCTGGAGGAGAGGAGGAAGAACCTGTGGGTTGTGAGGAGCACAGAGCTGAGAAGAGCAGTGGAGGAGAGCATGGAGAGGGAGCCTGAGAAAATGAAAGAGAGCGACTACAGGTTCTGGGAGGAGAATACGGAGCGGGTGAAAGAGGTGTACGAGAGGGTGTGGGGATGAAGGCAGGCATCTGACAGCTATTCGTGATCTAAAAGGCGTCATCTATGAGAGTAGCATTCGTATATTACGATTATTCATCATTTGTCGAGCAGGATTATGAGATCCTCTCCAGGCATTTCGATGTGGAGAGGGTGCAGTACAGTAAGCCGGGCGATATCTTTGAGATGGCGTCTTCCATATCGCGCTCTGATATTGTATTCAGCTGGTTTGCCGCTGGCCATTCTTTTCTGAGTGTAATGCTTTCCAGGATATTTGGGAAAAGGTCTGTGGTGGTGGCGGGTGGCTACGATGTTGCATTCCTTCCTGATATTGGATATGGTCAGTATACGCAGGGATGGATTAAACGGAAATACACAGATCTGGCATTGGAGAATGCTGATGCGGTTCTGGCGGTTTCGCAATTCACCAGAGAGGAAGTCCTCAAAAGGACGAAACCAAGACGTTTAGAGGTCGTCTACAACGGCGTAGATACAGAGAAGTTCCATCCGAAGGGAGAAAAAGATGATCTGGTACTTACAGTCGCCTCAGGTTCAACAAATGTCATCAAGCTGAAGGGATTGGATACCTTTGTTGAGGCTGCATATTTGCTTCCGAATGTTAAATTTTTGATAATTGGAGTTCGTGGAGATGTATTAAATATTCTGAGATCAAAAAGCCCTGAGAACGTGAAGATCTTAGGACGTGTTTCACGGGATGAGCTCGTGGAATGCTATCAAAGAGCAAAGGTGTACTGTCAGCTCTCCTATGTCGAGTCGTTTGGTATGGCTCTTGCAGAGGCGATGGCATGCGGATGTGTTCCCGTGGTCACAGATCGAGGGGCGCTTCCTGAGGTTGTGGGGGATACAGGTTTCTATGTTCCATATGGCGATGAAAAGGCAACGGCTGAAGCGATACGGATGGCAATGGTCTCTGAGAAATCCCCCAGAGATCGGATTGAGAGGAGTTTCAGGATTGATCAAAGGGAACGCAGACTAGTCACGCTGTTAAAGGAACTGCCGGAGAAGGGGCGGTGATCATATGGATAGAATCGATTATATAATACCAACATGGAACTCCGGAGCTACTCTGGAGCTCGCGATAAAATCAATAAAAATATACGGAGATCATAAACAAATAGTAATGATAAATCGACTTGCATAGCAATTTGAGATGGGCACTATGAGAGTTCTTATAACTACTACTTATTGGAAAGGATGCGCGGGCGGAATACGAAGCTATGTGGAAGGCTTAGTGGAGGAGCTCAAGAAAAGAGACATCGATGTAAAAGTTGCATTTAAGGAGGGACAGGATCCAGAGAATTATAAAATCAAAAATCGAAACTTTATTCTCACTAAGTTATTATCAGCATTTTACTTATTATTGAAATTTAAGCCAAATGTAATCCACTCGCATGGCGGATTATACTATTATCTTCTGGCAGGATATTTTTATAAAAAACTTTTTAGATGTAAGCTGATCTATACATTTCATACAGAACCCGAAAAAGATAATAAATTGCCGGTTTTAAAAAGAATCGCTCTTCAGAAGCTTTTAGAAAAATGTGACTATGTTACATTTGTTTCAAAAAAGCTAGAAACCACTGTTGGGGACGTATGGGGTCTAAAGTTCAAGAACACAGTAATAACTTACGCAGGTATAGATGTAAGAGATGCATCAGAGGAAGAGATAGCTACATTTAATAGCAAATTTGACATCAAGAATCAATATCCTATTCTTCTGGCGCTCGGCCTGACTGCATTAAAATATAAAGCAGATGGCCTTAAGTATCTAATAAAATCTCTTAAAAAAATTAAATGCGTATACCCAAACGCTATTCTTTTAGTCACACGTGAAGGCAAATATACTGCCGAGCTAAGGGAATTTGCAAAAAAAGAAGGTCTTGAACACGCTGTTATATTCACAGGTGATGTGGATAATCCGTATGTTCCATTGTTGCTAAGTGATATTTATACTCATATCTCATTGGGGGAAGGGTTGCCAATAGCATTATTAGAGGCAATGTCCATGGGAAAACCGATAATAGCTACTCCAGTGGGAGGAATACCAGAAGCTATAGAGGACGGGAAAAATGGCCTTCTTGTGGAACCAGATGAAGCTAAGATTGCCGAAAAAGTGATTTGCCTGCTTAGAAATAAAGAGATAGCGGAAGAGATTGGTCTAAACGCTAAAAAAACTGCAAGAGATCGGTTTTCGTGGAGCGCTGCAGTTAATAATATATTAAAGTTATATTCAAAAGATTTTCATAATTAAAATGCATTTATATTATTTATTTTTACTACGATTGAGTTCATAATATTTTTTATACATAATGTATCCCAAAAAGTAATTCAGCCTAATGCGCCAATTTTCCATGTAGCTAGCATTTGGATTGTGCATGGGGATGCCAACAACTGCTCCACCAATTATCCGGCGAACATTTACCAATTTGAATCCATCACGAATACGTAAGCCCGCGCCGTACCACCTCATTCGAATATACTCCGATATGCCAGTAAGATCATGGTGATGCTGCATTAAAAATGGAAATATGTACCATTTAAGTCCTTTTTTAAAAATACACTGCCCATAAGCGAAATCTTCATCGCTGGAATATTTCGTCATTTCAGGGCAGTCTAATATAAGCGACCTGTATGTGATAATGCAGCCGAACACACCATTTCTTCCATATAAAACCAAAGGCGAATCTTTAATAATAGGTCCTTCACAATATGCACCAAAAACCCCAACATCTTTGTATCTCTCTCGGCCGCTCCAAGCATGCCTCAAAAGCTCTCTCCAGCCATCGGTTAGTTCGACATCAGAATCAACAAATCCAATCAATTCTGTCTCTGCGGCTTTAGCGCCTTCGATCCTTGCGGTTCCTAAATTCGATTCGGATGTCAGTATTTTGCAACCATATCGACGAGCTATCTCAAGTGTGTTATCTTCGGAGTTCCTATCAACGATTATTATATTATTAGGATTACCATATTTTTTAATGGATTCTAGCGTAATACCTAAAGTAGTTCCTGAATTCCATGTAGGTACGATATAGTCAATTGGCTTCAATTCGTAACCTCCATTGACACGCTAAAGATTGAGCAAGGATTTAATAAACCTAATTTCTTCTTTATTGATCCCTCTAAGCAACCATATCGCTTGCAAATATATAATTATCGATACTGCAATGATTCTTAAAATCTCGATGAATCCTGAGGGAGGCCAGAGAATTAGTGGAATGGACATCACAAGCGAAGCAACGAAACTTTTTAACATAAATTCGTAATCAAATTTGATTTGGATAAACATATTTGCAAAGTAATTGGTAGCTATGAATATAAAAAAGAATGTGAAAAAAGTTGCTACAGCAGCACCAACCACACCAGCCATACTAACAAGAAGCAATGTAAGTGTCAAGTTTATTATCGCTGCTATTAAAGAGATCTTCATAGATATTGCAGTTTTCTTAGCAATATATATCGCGTTGGATAATATACTGGCAATACCTACGAGAACCATGCTGAGTGCAATAAAAGGCGTAATTAGATAGCTGTGCTCTGCAATATCGGGGGTCGATAACATAAACAGCATCGGTTTTGATAAAAGTGTCAAACCAAATACAGATGGTATGGCTAGGGCAAGGAAGTATTTAATTGTGAAGCCCAGTAGTTTCTCAACTGATTTAATATCTCCACAGTCATAATATCTGTACAGTGTTATAGGTAACACTGTACCAATCGGACTTATAAATACTGTAATTAGGCTACCCAGCAGATAACCAGGGTTATAATAACCCACCCATACAGTGCCTAAAAGCATGCCTATTATATACCGATCGCTGGAATTGACGATCCAATCAAATAGATACGAGGAAAAAAGAGGTATTCCAAAGGACACATATTCTAGGAGATGTAAAAAGCTTGGTATACGAAAACCAATTTGTTGTAGTAACATGGTGAGCATAAACACAAAACCAATCAGTTTCGCGATACCCAATCCGAGAACAGCACCATAGACGCCATAACCCAATTTGACAAAACAGTACGCCAGCACGATCGTGATATATACCACAGCTACGCTGAATATCGCGTATAGCTTCATTCTCTGCGTAGCCCTGTAATAGCTGAACAGAAGCCCATTCATCGCCTCCACAAAAACGATCACCGACAGCGCCCTTGTCACCGCCACATTCCCGTTGAAGAGGGCTCTGGCAATGGGCTCAGCGAGGCAGAAGATGAGAAGCATCGCGGATATGCCGGTCAGCATCACCACTGCGAGTATCGAGTAGAAGCACTCCTGAATCTCCTCCCTGCTGCTCGCCGCGGCCATGAATCTGACCATGGAGGCAGAGAGCCCCAGGCAGATTACGACTGAGGCGAGGCTGATCGTGACATTAACCTGCGCCCAGACGCCGTAATCCTCGACCGGCAGGCTCTTTGTCAGAATTGGAAGGAGAAATATGCCGCTGAGGTTCACCAGCACATTCGCGAGGCCTATCAGACCTATCCGCTGCGCGAGAAGCCTGTATTCGCTCATGCTCTGCAGATCTTCCATTGATTATGTGATGTGAAGCGACGATGGTTGTCTGCTGTGGATCTCAAAACCAGAATATAATCATGATTATGGAAATCTCCTGTACAGAATCGCTCATACGCTTCTCTTCCCGCACTCCTCCTGGAGACGCACCCAACTCTGGCATACATTCCTTCCTCAGATCGAGCTGCTCAGTTATTACCCTTCCTATCAGCTTGCATCTGCATAACGGAGCAATAATATATATTGTGTAATTTGATATTGATAATGATGTGATTTATCCTATATAATATGCCGTAAATAACCGGACAGCAGCGGGAGAGACAATCCTGCAGCTGGTTCGAAGCAGCCACAAAAATCGCAGAAAACCCGGATCCCTGAAGCCCTTGACAGGCTGGTAGACAAACCCCCTCATCCACGGGATGAGAACTCAAAGAAACAATCAGCCCCTACCCTCGAGGGGTAGGGCTCTGCTTCACACGCATGTATCCAGAAGACCCTTCTTCTTGCCGCCACGCTTCTCGCCAGGCTTGACGGGCTCAACCTTGGCAGCCTCTTCCTCCTTCTCCTCTTCCTTCTTCTCGTGATGGGTCATTTTTCCACCAATTATCATCATTCTCATCAATATTTATTAAGCTTTCCAATACGGTGCTCCTTGGGGCGTGTGCGGCCATTCCCGATCTCGAGCATGCGCAGCAGAATCATGCAGCCAAGCTTTTATCTCCAAGAAGATTCACAGTGAGGCTGTGTATCTCGACTACATCCCCTATCCATCGCTGCGCCCACACCAGGATGAGATGCTCGACGCCGTCTACGATGTCGTCTCCACAGGCGGCCATGGGGTTCTGATGATAGATGCGCCCACAGGCTCAGGAAAGACGAGCTGCATATCAGCGGCACTTGCAGCCGCGCCAGGAAAGATCGTGGTTGCGGTCAGAACCGTGAGCCAGATAGGAGTGTATCTGGATGAGATAAACAGGATCTGGTCTAACACCAGGCACAGGCCCACAGTCTCATACCTCATAGGAAAGCAGAAGGCATGCCTGCTCGCATCTGAGATCTGGGGGGAGAGCATCTACTACGCGTGCATGAGGCTGAGAGAAGGCTCGAAGAACTACATGGCCTCCAGGCTGGAGAGAGGGCATAACGATATCTACGATCCGTCCAGGGACGAGATACCGGATGAGCCTCCCGGAGAGAGGACCGTCTGTCCCCATTACCTGAGGAGCAAAGAGGCCTTCGAGATCAACGGGAAGGTCTACTTCAGGTCCTCATCAGCAGCTGTGGATGCTGCAGAGAGGATGAGCAGGAGGATAGTGCCTGTCGATGCCCTTGAGAAGATCTGCGGAGGTGTCTGCCCGTATGAGGTTATGTCGCTGCACGCGAAGAGCAGTGATGTCATCATTTTGAATTACCATCACCTCTTCAGCCCGGATTTTCAGGACGCTATAATCCAGTGGCTCGGCCTTGAGGCAGACCGCATGACAGTGATCGTTGACGAGGCCCACAACCTTGGCGACTCTGTCAGGGAGATGAACACCAGGGTGCTCACGCCCAGGATCTTGGAGCTTGCGGAGCGGGAGATAAACAGGTTCGAGAAGGCGCTGGGCCAGGCGAAACTCGGTGAGGAGCATCACGACTGGCGCAGGGAGGGGCTCAGTACAGCCAGGCTGCTAATACCAAGAATCAGGAGATTCATAGCCGCGAAGGAGGCCAGATCGAAGGACGGGGAGATGCTTCTCGACGGCGAGCTCTTCAGGCAGTATGTGTACGATGGGATCGACGATATAGACCTCGCTCTCTCATATCTGAGCGATGTGGCTGTTGCGATCGCGGAGATGAAGCTTGCAGAGAGCGATCATGAAACCCTCTACGGGGACATACAGCCCAGCCTCGCCACGATGGTCATGTTCCTGAGAGAGGTTGAGGAGGCCGAGCACGATTCATCGTACCAGAGAAAGATCGTGACAGCATCATCAGGGGAGAGGAGATGGACTCGCCTGGAGGTGACGAAGATCGATCCCGCTCCCGTGATAAGAAGAGTCGTCGATAACGTCAATGCAACCCTGATGCTCAGCGGCACCCTCTCGCCTATTGATGCATACGAGCTGTACTGCCTCGGCGAGCAGGGCAGAGCCAGAAAGATTTCCCTCCCAAACCCATTCCCTCAGAGCAACCGTTTGATCATAGCAGCGGAGAGAGCGACGACACAGCTCAGCGCGAGGGAGAACCCGGATAACAGGAACCTGATATCCGGCTACATAAGCGCCCTGATAGAGGAGGTGCCGGGGAATGTAGCGGTATTCTTCACATCATACCCCATGATGGCATCGTACAGGGATGCGTGTGCCAGATTCGCGCGCGGCGCTGGCAAAAAAGTCTTCACAGAGCCGCGATCTGCAGAGGATGTCCCTCAGATCCTTGAGGAGTTCTTCAGGGCTGGCAGGAGCGCGGGAGCTGTGCTGCTCGGGGTCTCAGGAGGAAAGCTCGCTGAGGGCATAGACTACAAGGGCGAGGCCCTCAATGGGGTGGCTGTTGTCGGTCTTCCACTTTCGGTCTTCGATGAGATCCAGAAGGAGGTCATCTCTTATTACACTCATAAGTACGGCAAGAAACGGGGTACGCTGATAGCGTATACCCTCCCTGCGATCAACCGCGGGCTCCAGGCAGCCGGGAGGGTCATAAGGGCGGAGAGCGAGAGGGGAGTCATACTCCTCTGCGACAGCAGGTTTGCGTCCATGGGTCTGGGAGGCGTCAGGATGTATCTCCCAGAGTGGGTTCAGAGGGAGATGGTGCTGGCAGATCCTGAGAGGTGCAGGCTTCTGATAAGAGATAAGCTGAGGGAATGGGGGGAGTTTTCTGCGAGATCTGAGAACATCTGAGCGATCGCGAATCGGGTGCTGCGCCCTGGGTATCGGTTTTCAGATGCCATCCCTCGGTCTGTCACTCCCCTCTCGCTGGATCTTCAGGCGCCAGGCAGCAACTGCATCGGACCATCCCGGATTGCTGTTTCCGGTCTGCATCATCTGTGTTCTGCTCACATGCTCTTCAATCTCCATCGCCCTTGAGATAGGCGCTCCGGTGCCCCCGGAGATGTTCGGGGATGACTACTACAAAGTCTACGGCACGCCCGATCTCACAGTCTCACTGGAACGATCCTCAGTGTATCAAGGAGAGATAACATCCATTTTTCTGACCCTGACCAACCGCGGAAGGGTCACCGCCATAAAGGTCAACAGCGAGCCTGCGCCGGACAGGAGGGATGAGATACTGGCAGCGCAGCGGGAGCTTGAGCTTGAGAGACAGAGGACCACCGCCCAGGATGTCTCTGTGGAGCTGGTCGTTGAGAACAAGAGCGCAATAGATGTCAAACGCGCTGTTGCATTCCCCGGAAACCTTCGCGAGGGTCAGACCTCAGCGCCGCTTGAGTTCCCGATTGAGGTTTACAAAAACACACATCCAGGGATGTACAGGATGTATGCGCTGATCAACTGCACGTATCAAAGAGATGTCGCTGTTAAGAGCGACGAGGATCATCCAGATACGCCGGATGTCTATTACTGGTACGAGAGAATCAGCCAGGTGGTGCCGCTGGAGCTCAGGGTTGAGCGAAAGAGCGATGTGGAGTTCGAAGTTCTGGGAGTGAATCCGGAGAGGCTTCCTGCCGGCTCCAGCGATAACGTGGTGAGGATTTCCGTAAAGAACGTGGGCACAGATACAGCCAGGGATCTGGTCGCCAGGCTGAAACCCGAGAGCGGGATCTACGTGAGCGTGGATGAGTCGCCAGTGCCCCGCCTGGAGCCAGGTGAGAGCGCAGAGTTCGTCTACAAGCTGGACGTCTCGAAGGATGCTGTTCCGGGAAAAGTGTATCTGCTCAGGGTAACCTTCGAGTTCTCCGACACGTACAGGGACAACCTGAGCGACTCTGAGAATGTCTACATCATGATCGATCAGCAGAGACCTACCTCGCTCTGGGCTGGTGCGCTTCTGATCGCTGCCATTGCATCGATCATTTTCATCATCAGAAAGAGGAGGGGTGGCGCATAGATGCTGTAGATGCCCGAGATCTTGTCAAGATGTTTCGAGGTCTGAGAGCCCTTGATGGCCTGACAGTCAGAATACCGCGTGGTGCGACGTACTGCCTGCTCGGCCCGAATGGCTCCGGCAAGACCACGTTCATACGCGCAATTGTGGGACTTATTCGCCTCGATGGCGGTGATCTGCATGTCCTTGGGGAGCATGTCTCTAGCGTCAGGTCTCTTTATCCCAGAATCGGCTACATGACGCAGCACCGCGCGCTCTACCCGGATCTGACGGTGCAGGAGAACATGGAGTTCTTCGCCGGCCTCTACGGCATTGACGGGCAGAGGAGAAAGAGAAGGATCGCAGAGCTTCTTGAGATGGTAGAGCTCTCCGATCATAGGGATCGACTGGCAGGGGCGCTGAGCGGCGGGATGTACCAGCGTCTCTCTCTCGCATGTACGCTCATACACGAGCCAGAGTTATTGTTGCTCGATGAGCCGACCGTCGGGGTGGATCCGGCGCTCCGTCAGAGCTTCTGGATGTACTTCGATCAGCTTGCATCTGAGGGAAAGACTGTGATCATCTCCACCCATCTGATGGACGAAGCGGAGAAATGCAGGATTGTGGGCTACATGCGCTCAGGGAGAATGGCCGCGGAGGGCAGCCCTGATGAGATCATGCAGCTTGCTGGTCTGAAGCCGCATCTTGAGCTCCTGCTCGAAGATCCGGAGCGCGATGCATCCCTCCTGAGATCTGAGGGATACGAGGTGGAGGTATCAGGAGGGGTGGTGAGGATCAGGATCGACAAACATGCGCAGATAAAGGAGATCCTTGAGATCATCTCGCCCCTTGATATGAGGCTCAGGGAGCCGAGCCTGGAGGAGGCGTTTCTCACTCTCTCTGGAGTGGCATGAATATAAGGCGTGTTTGCGTGGTCGCGCTCCGAGTGGTGCGCCAGCTCAAGAGGGACAGGCGAACTATAGGCCTGATCACCTTCGCGCCCATAGTTCTGATGATGCTATTCGGCTACGCCCTCTCAGGAGAGATGAGTGGGATCCAGCTTGGGATAGTGGATCTGGGAGGGCATCCTGCGCTCAGATCGCATCTGGAGGGCATGAAGGATTTCACAATACTTTATCTGGGATCGGAGTCTGATGCTGAGAGGCTCGTCTCTGAAGGAAGACTCAACGGCGCAGTGGTGATATCTCCCGCTGAGATACAACTGCTACTGGATGCCACCAGCCCACAGATAGCTAACGCAGTAAGAAGCGCTGTTCTTGCAGGGGCCAGGAGTGAGGTTCCACAAATTAACGCACCAATCGTCGAGAGATACGTGTACGGATATGATATGGAGATGACTGACACGATCGGGCCGGCCATACTCGGCCTGGTGGTGTTCTTCTTCACATTCATCAATGCAGCCGTGGCGTTCGTAAGAGAGCGATCCCAGGGGACGCTGGAGAAGTTCATGGTATCTCCGCTGAGCAGCATGGAGATCGTCTCCGGATACATCCTGGGATTCTCGCTATTCACGCTCCTTCAATCAACAACCACGCTGCTTGTGGTGATCTTCGTCTTCGGCGTCCCACTGAAGGGCAGCCCGATGCTGCTGCTCTCGATCGTCATACTTCTGGGCGCGGGGGCGCTGGCGCTTGGAACGTTCTTCTCGAACTTCGCCAGGAGTGAGTTCCAGGTGGTCCAGTTCATTCCGATGGTCGTGATACCCCAGATCATACTTTCGGGCGTTTGGTGGCCGATTCAGTCGATACCGGATTTCGTCAGGCCGGTATCGTATATCCTGCCATTGACATACGCCACCAATGCGCTGAGGGCGGTCATGCTGAAGGGCAGCACTCTGGGAGATGTTATATATCCTGACATCACGGCACTTGTAGTTTTCTTCGCTCTGTCATTTGCAGCTGCCATCCTTGTTATGCACAGAGAGGTGGCATGAGAGATGTTATCGAGAGGACTGGGTTACCACAGAGGACCACAAATGAATGACATGGAGAGATAAATCCATGTGTCGAGTCGTTTCGGGAGGAATTAACAGAATATCAAAGGCTCTCCTCATTCTGCCTTCAGCACGCCTTTTCATCGCATGCGCCGTGTATGATAAAAGACATGCCTGGGCTTCACATGCTTCACACTAGACTGGGCGTCATACTAGAGCTTCGTCTCGGATCGATTCTCTCTGCTGCATGGAACGCTCTCCAGAGATGTTGGAGAGACAAGGCGGTACTCTCTGTTGTTTCTGTTTCCCCTCCTCTGGAGAATACCATCATTATGCATCCTGGAGAGATAGGTCGAGACCGTGCTCAGCTTGATGTCATCACGGACAGTCTCATACCTCTCTCTGAGCTGCTGGGACGTAAACCACTGATCGCGGAACTCATATTTTATAAACTCGGCAAGGCTGTCCATAAGCGTCTTTGGCTGCTGATCTCCAACTATATGCTGAGCGCTCTCTGAGATCGTACCTGGAATGTTGAGAAAATCCACAATCTTGTCCGCTATCATCTCACGTAATGCTGCAGGATCCATACATCTCTTATCGAACTCAAAAGACATGCTGGCCTTGAGACCATCATCATCTATCTCTATTGCGATCCTCACAGGCAGACCTCACATGTGAATCTGGAGTGCATGTATCTGACGGGGCTTGTCCCTGCTACATGCACCTCGGCAATTCACAGCATGATACGCACTAACATGTATATTATACTTCGCTGCATTCTCAAGATCGACTGGTATTGTGAACAGCTTGATATGGCCTCTCATCTGGACCAAGCCCCTTTGCAACTCAATATTTCAAATATACATACGAAGTATTCTACCTTATTTCAGATACTGATCTCAGATACCTGAAGTACTTCACGGATGCCATCAACATTCGGAATAAATGCTGCAGTGCATACTGCAGCACGAGGTCGCTTTCCTGCTGTCTGCCCCCTTCAAAGCAGACATTCATTGCTACTCCCTTCCGCGTATAAAGCAGACCTTCAGGATCCCTTCTTCCCGAAAGTTCAGTCTACAATAATTAACCCTGCACCTCCTCAGGCTTGCTACCCCGTTTATGCCCTGTGATGGCATTCAGAACGAATGCAATCACGCGCATGGGCTGTATTTTAGTCCCTTCTTAACACACAAACATCATGGCTCGATGGTATATAAAGTTTACGAGAGTGCTAATCTGTATATGCTTGATAAAAACAGTTTTAAACGGGTATTTTTTGTATTAATGGCCCTAAAATTCCTGTTAGTAGTCATAATAGTATTCACAAACTCAATCCCATGTAGATTCATCCATTCACTCCCAGCGTGATGTGAATCGACAGCTGTGAAATCCATGTACTTTCGCGAACATTCACCCCACGAAGGGTTCGCGACAGATATGTGGATTCACTCGAATGGATGTTAAATGCTGCAGCTTGCCCAAAGCGCAGCCCCTACACTGAGAAATGTCTATAAAAATAGTTTTTTCCAGTTTTTCTGCCCCTGGCACAGCTCTTACACACGCCACGCTCAGGGACGAAGCAATCAATACAGAAGAGACCGCCGCAAAGCTGGCATGTGTAGAGCTTCGCAGCCCTGCCGCATCCGGCACATATTCCAAAGATCTCCATATCCCATATCACGACGCCTGATCAGGGGTGTAATACTCCTCAACAAGCCACTCGCTGATCTCCCTGAGATACCTGCGCCTCCGTTCGTCCTCGAGAATGGCCAGGTAGATCTCGGGCAAATCCTCATCAAGATCTTCGTACATCTTTTGTTTACTTGTCTGAAACACCATTTAAAGCTGTCGAGCGCATGGAAACCGTCGCTAATCCGGTATCAGTGCACAAGTGAATGCTCCGAAGAAGGGCTTTGCCATACCCCAATCTCTATAAACCCCATCCTAGGATGTGAGATCATGCGAATCACCGTCCTCCGTCTGGGCCACCGCCCCGAGAGGGACAAGAGGATCACGACACACGTGGGGCTGGTGGCGAGGGCGTTCGGCGCCGATGAGATCCTCATAGAGGGAAGAGATGAGAGCGTTGTTGAGAGCCTCAGAGACGTTGTGAACCGGTGGGGAGGATCATTCAGTGTCACAGATGGCATCGCCTGGAGGGACGAGTTGAGAAGGTTCAGGGATTCCGGCGGGAAGATAGTGCACCTGACGATGTACGGCAGAAGGATCGATGAGGTGATCGGAGAGATAAGATCCTGTGAAAGAATAATGGTCGTGGTCGGCGCTGAGAAGGTTCCGCCTGATGTTTACGACATCGCGGACTGGAATGTGGCGGTGGGAAACCAGCCGCACTCCGAGGTCGCAGCTCTCGCGGTATTCCTGGATCGTCTCTTCATGGGAGAGGAGCTGGAGAAAGACTTTGGAGGTAGGCTGAAGGTAATACCGGCTGCCAGGGGGAAGGTTGTTCTAGACAGAGGGTTGTGAAGATCCTGAACGGGTGGTCGTTAATTCTGGTCTTCACTTCCAGTTTGCGTTACGGAATGCTGAGGCTTCCGCCTAATTGCCCAACGATGTGAAGAATGAGACGGTGAGGATAAAATGCGCATCCTGGTGATCGGTCAGAGCGTTCGGAACATCGCGATCTCCGCGTTCAGGGCAGGCCACTCTGTGGCCGCTGCAGACTGCTACTGCGATCTCGATCTCGTTGAGGTGGTGGAGGTCCACAGGCTCCGCATTGAGGATCTCTTCAATGCTGACAAGATAAATGCGATCGTCGAGAGCGTCGACCCTGATGCAGTGGTCTTAGGGCCGGGTGTTGAGACAGTACGCATAAACGGCTACAGCGTGATGAACAACAGCCCTGACCGAATTCTCAGGGTCTCGGACAAGCTTTGGCTATCCAGATGGCTGGAGGAGAGGGAGTATCCACACGCCACCACCTGGGAGAGTGATCCGCCGTGCGATCGGAAGATGATACTGAAGCCTAGGATCGGCGCTGGCGGTTATGGATGCCGGATCTTTGAAGGCGGAGCAGTCCCCCCTGGACACATCGTCCAGGAGTTCGTTGAGGGGGTTCCTGCAAGCGCGTCTGTGATATGCGACGGCTCGGATGCCAGAACTATCGCGGTCAACGAACAGCTCTCTGGAATGCGATGGCTGAACGCGGATGGATTCAGGTACTGCGGGAACATAACGCCGCTCGATGCAGATGCTGATGTGAGAGAGCGCATCGCACACATCGCAGAGGAGATCGTCGCAGGGCTCGGGCTCGTCGGCTCGAACGGCGTCGACTTCATTCTTGCACGAAATAAACCCGTGGTCATCGAGGTGAACCCGCGCTTCCAGGGCAGCCTTGACACTGTGGAGCTCTCGACGGGGATATCTGTCTTCCAGGCACACCTCGACGCCTTCGATGGGCGTTTACCTGCGGCGAGGAGGGCGAGGTACTTCGCAGGCAGGGCGATCCTTTACTCCAGCGAGCGCATCCGAATAGATTCAGACCTCAGGAGGCTTGTCTTGGGCATCATGGACGTCCCGGCCCCCGGATCGGTGATCGAGATGGGAGATCCTGTGCTATCAATCATCTCAGCCGGCTCAGGGAGGAGGGGTGTTGTGGAGTCACTGAGGGCGAAAAGGAGCGCACTCGGCCAGATCCTTCGGCTTTAACATATACAAAAATCGCTCATGTGTGGGTAGCAACTTGTAGGACATGCGATGTGGTTGGTGATGGCCTCATTCATTCACCACGAACGCATAGCATGACCACTGCTCCTTCGGGCAAGTCATTAAATTGACAAGAGCGACAAAAATTTTATCTCTGTATGTTCGCAGCCTCCTCGTGATGAGTTTGGCATGTCGATTTCCATTCTGGCGATGTGAGCCCACTGCTTTTCCCCCGCCGAATCAAACAGGCTCGTTCAGCCCTGAAGGGCGATCGCTAGATTGAAGTCATGGTTGCGATCACATGCCAATCATGGAAGATGATTTAAAAAGAGCAATCGAGTTTCACGGCCATATGTGCCCGGGTTTGGCGATCGGCTACAGGGTGGCGAAATACGTGATGAACCACTACCGCAGATCCGAGGACGAGGAGCTTGTTGCGGTGGTCGAGAACAACTCGTGCAGTGTCGATGCGATACAAGAGATGCTCGGATGCACCTTCGGCAAGGGCAACCTGATATTCGTCGACAATGGCAAGCAGGTCTTCACATTCTATCATAGAGGAGATGGAAACGCGATCAGGATCTACTTCAGAGACGATATCCTGCAGGAGATATTCAGAGATGGCAGAGGAGAGGAGGCCAGATCGAAGGCCACAGAGGCGATACTGAGTGCCCCTGATGAGGTGATTCTTTCCGTAAGAAATGTGAATATTCCAGAGCCGCCGAGGGCGAGGATATACCCGTCGATAAAATGCCAGGAGTGCGGCGAGAGCTTCATGGAGATCAGGGGCAAGGTTGTGAACGGTAAGATCGTCTGCGAGGAGTGCTTCTCCAGGCTGGCATGATAGAGAGCAGCAGGGTACAAACTCCAATCTTCGGGAGAGTAGGTCACGGTTTGTGGTTTGGGCCTGCAGCTCTCTCGAGGACAGCTCTGTCACCACCATTACGTCACGAGATCTGCAGCTCGTCAGCTACATATACTATATTTCGAAAGCATGGGCGAAGGTGAATACATGGCAAAGCAATCGAAGGATGAGGGCCTGGAAAGCATAAAGGAGAGCCTGGAGGAGATCGCTTCTCTACTCGCGGAGATCTCGGATGAGATGGCCGAGCTCAACGCCTTACTGAAGTTCATAGGGATACCGCTGATCACAGACATGCTTGTGAAGTACAGGCCGGAGATCAGGGAGGCGATGGAGCCGCTCATCGCTGAGCTCGCAGAGAGCATGAAGAGCATGATGTCTGAGGAAGAGGAGTGATAGCAATCCTGCCTTAACCTCAGCTACCATCTCTGTTGTTTGCTTACGTAATTGACATGCACAGAACTCATGTTGCCATGATGCCAATGGTTACTGGTTTCTAGGGTGATTTGAAAAATCATGCCCGCAACCCACTTTTATCTGGACATCGTGGCCAAAAGATCATCGGATGTTTGATATGTGTTTCGTGAAGCGGTCCACGCGTGGAGGTTCCAACCAGGCCGACAATCAACGATCATCGGACGTTTGATATGCGTTTCGTGAAGGCAATGTGTTCCTGCATCATGTCGATCTAGAATTCACAGCGAGTCCAGTGTGTGCTGTCTGGGGGGCTTTCTCACCCCAAGACAGCGCTCCGCTGCCCTTGCAACCCTTTCTCTGTGCTCCGGCAGCGTGTAAACGCCGAGCCGCCATGTCGCCCTGTGCGCGTCCTCAAGTATTCTTGCCACAGGAGAGACCTCGCGCAGCTGCATGACCTCAGTGTTGATCATCACGGGGAAGCTCCCCTCCGGGACCTCAGGGGCCGGCGGGCTGTCCACAAGGACATATCTCTGATCGACGCCGGAATCTGACGATATCTCCTCAGCGAGCATCCTTTCACTTCCAGGCTTTGGAATGAACTCCAGCGATTCAGCGCCAACATACAGCGCCCTCTTGAAAAGCCTCCTGGTCTTGATCCGTTCTGCGATCTCAGAGGCGTATCCTCCCGCGGATCCCATGGCTCCGAAGAGCTCAAAGTCGTCCATTCTCAGGATCGATGATGGATCGAATCCGAGATCATCGATCATGTATCTCAGTGCACCTGCAACCATGCACTCAGAGATTCTGCAGACGTGATGCTGATAGACTGTGGGCTGCATGAGAAGTCTTGAGAGCAGAAGGGACTCTGCAGCATGAACTCCGCCAGAGTCGATCATGAGTCTACCTGAAGAGAGATGCATCCTCTCGATCAGCCTGAGGTGATCGAACACACCATACGCAACGCCTGTGTAGTGCGCATCTCTTATCAGATAATCCATCCTGTCCACATCTATCTCGCCCGAGACTATCTTTCCGAGCTCTGTTCTGCCCTTTATCAACTTCTGAATCTCCTCAGGTGTTATTCCGTAATGCTCCAAACGCGTGCGGATATCCTCTGATCTGAGAAGATCCAGGATGCTCTCGTGCCTGCGGCGGAGGTATTTGGACAGCATAGGCTCTGTCACATGTGATAAAGGACCGTGGCCTATGTCATGAAGAAGCGCAGCGGCTCTTATCCTCATCGCATCATCATCGCTGAGCCCGAGCCGGTCGCTTAGGATGACTGCAAGATGATATGAGCCCAGGCTGTGCTCGAACCTGGAGTGGGATGCCCCTGGATACACCAGAGACGCAAGGCCGAGCTGCCTGATCCAGCGGAGCCTCTGAAACTGCGGGGTGTCCAGCAGCGATAGACACAGACCATCTATCTTCACATATCCATGAACAGGATCCCTGATCTCCACCATGTGCTCATCAATGGAGCAGCATATAAATAATGGCATCTCATCATCATGTGATGAATGTGAAGATATGCGCTGCCCTGATTGCAGCGATCCTGATCTTATCCGTCCCTGTCCATGCAGCGGAAATCACCGGGCTCTGGGACTTCAGGTACGATGTCGCCTGGTCGACGACATCTGAGATGCTCGGGAGCACGATCATCTCCATCATTCAGAACGGGAGCGTCATAACAGGAGATGCATACATCGAGGAGCCGGAGCAGATGGAGGGGAGGATCACAGGCACCTATGCTCCAGAGGGATTCCAGATCTCAGCGACAATGTACAGGAGGTATATTCTCATAATCTCCCTCAGAGGCAGCAGCCAGGATTCCGGGCTGCTCAGAGGTAGCTTCGTCGCAGCGTCATCCGATGGCAGGGCATGGAGGGGGAGCTTCATAGCCACTCTCACAAACCCGGATCCCCGGTTCCTAGGAAACGTAACATCTGTTGGAGAGAAAAATGAGGTTGCGACCGAATCGAAAGCTGCGCCAACCACGACCACGCCAGCAAAAAGCAGGTTCTTCGATATACATTACTCGAGGGATGAGACCATCTATCCAAGACCGGTGATGTGATCTCACGACTGCGCATCTCTGCTATCCTGAAGGCGGACCCTGGTGGAAGATCCTATCTTTTCATTTTACACATCTTTGAGCGTTGCCGGCTCTCATAGACCGTTTTGATTGAACCCATCAACTCAAACCTCAGCCCCCTCCCGCAGCTCCACGGCAACGCCGCGCCTTGATGCGACCATCTCCCATCCGCTCATCCTCGCCCTTCCCGTACCGAGGAAATAATCACTAACAACGATCACCTCATCCCCAGGCCGGATCTGCTCGTCCGCGTCGACCACCCCTGGCGCCAGAACGGTTCCTCTTGGAATGAAATCGCCTATGCGGACGATGTAAACTCCGAGCGGCAGCAGCCTCCGAGCGCCATCCAGCGTGAGCGCGATCCTGCCGCTGTTGATTGAGGCGAGTGTTCTTCCTGCAGAATCAAACAGCCTGTTTCCTTTCACTCTTGCGCCTTGAGTGAGGATATCTCCAGCGCCGGCTCCGAAGTAAAAATCGGCCTTCGCCCTGAACTCCTGTAGCCTGAAGTTTCCGATCGGCCTGGCACTGGCGCATGCAAACTCCAGCGCCTCCCTGAGCCTCTCAAGCTCCTCCGGCCCTGTTCCCCCGCCTGTGTATATCGCATCTATCCCGCCATCACGAAGCGCATCGCACAGCTCTCCTTCAAGATGCGCAACGATGCGTGTGTACCTGTTCTTCTTCAGGTACGACTTGAGGGAGTTGATGACCCACGCCCTCTCCTCCAGATCCCACACACCTGTCACGGGTGTGTCGTAGTGTGCCGCAGGGTATACATCCTCCAGCTCCCTCGGCACTATCGCAAGCGGCGAGGTAAGTATGAGCTCGTGAACGAATCTTCGCATTCCTCCCATGGCAGAGCGGAAGAGCCTGTGGCTCCTCGACTCCGAGTACGGCTTCCGGGCAGAGCATGGTAAGAGCAGGAGAACATCGCTCTCAGGCGGTCTGTACCTGGTGAGCACCCTGCTCACGAACCGCCTGACCTCCACCCTGCGCAGCGACTCCGATGTGTTCGCGTACATCACGCTTCCCCTGTGCGTCGGCGTCCTGCGCTCCATGTACCGCTCCTGTGTATCTAAAAGCCTGAGCGCTGCTGTCATCCAGGGCACACATCTGACCTGCCGCTCCACATACTCTCTCAGAGTGCCGGACCTTATGCACTCTCTGACCCACACCAGCTCTTCCTCTAGCTTCAGGATGTTGTGCGCCGGTGTGTCTCCGGAGGAGCAGTGCTCGCACCTGCAGGGGAGCTCCGAAAGCTCATCTCTCTGGAAGAGACCGTCCCTTGTGTGATACCTGCTGTAATAACCGTCCATCTCCACCCTGACAGAGTCAACGATGTCCACGCCGAGGTAGACGAGCAGCGAGAGATTTGATGGAGTTGCGAGCGCGGGGGTGTAGAGAGCTGCGTCCGGAGGTATCGACTCCCTTATCTCAATCAGCGTATTGACGAGATCCCTTGCGCCTGAAATGGCCCCCGCTGCCCTGAGAACATAAACGTCCGCGTCCTTCAGTGGCAGGGGAGAACCAGGGTCCACAACAAGAGCCCTGGGCGCGTCGATATCAATATCGATGTTAACCAAATCATACGGATAAGGAAGAACGACCAGCCTCCTCCCTGCCGGGAGGGACTCCGTCAGGGAGACCTTGGCCTCCCTCGCCTCCTCCAGGTTCCTGTGCCTGAAGATGCTTCCCGCGCTCACATAGTCCTCTGGTGATATTATGCAGGGCGTTGTGATGTTCCTGTCGAGCATTAGCCTACCAAGTCGCGCCGGCCCGTCCCTTCTGAGGACCTCAAAGAACCGCATCCCTGTGCCCCTCCAGGCAACGTATCTCAAAATGAAACTCTGCATCTGGGTTCTCTCTGATCAGCAATCTCAGAGTATCAAGCGCCTCTTTCATCGCATTCTCATCCATCTCATCAGGCAGCTCAGCGTTCAGTGGGTACATCTCCTCCAGCCCCAGCGGATACGGCCCGAAAGGAGGCAGAAATCCCAGGATGTGGTCGTATTTCGAGCGATCCTCCTCTGCAGGACGCCTATCTGTGACCAGGACCCTGCCCCTCAGCTCCAGCCTGCAGATCCGCTTTCTGTATCTGAGGACCTCGGGCCTCCTTGCAGACTCAGTGCTCAAATAGAACAGGGTCGATTTCGACACACGGTCGAGCCTCTCGAAATATTCCACGTATCTCGAGAGATGTTTGAACGCCTGATACATCCTCGGATGGGATCTGCATCTCCTCTCGAGATGCTCCCAGAGTGATCCCTCGTGGATGCTCTGCCTCACAGCTCTGATCTCCTGGAAGGAGACTGCCAGGTTGTGGCGGGCGAGAAGCTCCACCCTTTTCGGATCCTCGTTGAGGGATTCTGGCGTGTGTTTCCTGCACACATCACATGAGCACGGCAGGTACTTCATCTCTGAGAGCCTGTAAGTGCCCCTTGGCGTGAGATATCTGCCATCACGAGCGTACAGTGCGTAAGCTGCGGAATCGAAGAGATCGCATCCCAGGGCTGCTGCAAGTGCAAAGACCATCGGATGGCCGGCGCCGAAGAGGTGAACGGGCACCCCAGGACCCAGGCCGGTCTTCGATGCGACGACAACATCGACGAGCTCTCTGAACCTGTAGCTCTCCATGAGGGGGACGACGGCGCCGATCGGGTACAGATCAAATCCCAAATCCCTCAACCTGCGCGCCGAAGACTCTCTTAAATCAGGGTAAATGCCGCCCTGGACCGGCCCTGCTAGAAGAAGACTTTCACTTCTGTGATCCACAGCCTCCCTGAGCCTCCTCTCCGTCTCAGCGAGCTCCCTCTCAGCCTGCTCTCTCGGAGCATCAGGAGCGGTTGGTATGTCCAGCGGCACGGAGACGTCTGAGCGGATCTTTTGCTGGAACTTAAGTATCTCCAACGGCTCTATGTCCACACTTCCGTAAACGGAGAGCTGAAACGCGCCCGAGTCTGTCATAACAGGTCCATCGAAATTCAGAAGCCCGTGGACCCCGCGCTCGAGCGCCGTATCCCTGAGCACCGGGTCCTGATGGATTATGTAGCTGTTTGTTATGATCATCTCAGCGCCGAGATCTGCCAGCTCCTGTGGGCTGAGCAGAAGAACGTGTGGATTCACCACAGGCATGAGCGCCGGCGTCTCCACAATGCCATGAGGCGTGTGAAGCCTCCCTATCCTGCCGGCCAGGTCTTTGTGTAGGATCTCAAAGCAGCCCTGCATGTGCAATCGGCTCCACGGATAGACATAAATAGGTTGGGACCGATGGCGATACAAAGCCAATATTATGGGGGTACATCAAAATATGAGATGTATGGTATTGTTATTACTGCTCTGTCTGGTTGGAGGGGCAGCTGCTGATGCAGTAGCCCAGGCCCAGTACAGCAGGAACCAGCAGATGTTTCTCAACGGTCCGGATGAGGGCAGCTTCCAGCAGGATGTTCAGAATTACTGGAACACCTATGTTGAGGGGGGTACAGGCAGCACCGCGACGAGCAATGCAATGGGAATATGGCTGAACACATTCCCGAGCAGGTTCGAGAACCCCATCAAGCTCGGGGATACGACATTCACAGCGGGCATGGTGAGCGTAAGGAATGTAAGCCCGTCTGTTCTGACCAGCAACATGCTCGAGAGGGAGATCATATACAAGTTCAGTCAGAGCAAGTCCCCTGCTGCAGTATCTGAAGCAGTGCCCACCAGCTTCAGGGCAGCCTCATCAGGAAACAACACCTTACAGGAGTCGCAGGGGCAGATAATCACTCAGAGCATAATCACGCTCTTCGGGATGTGAGATGAGCGCCCCAGGATGGGGGCAGCTCACAATTTATAAAAGCCAGGCTACATGGTATTGACTGCTTCATGATCTACAGCCTGGATCAGCGGATACGACCTGCTGGGGGTCTCCTGATTCAGCGTGCTTTGAGGATTTTTGTGTGCCCCTGGATTCAAACAACAGCAAGACCTCTTATTTGCTCAACAGACATGAGCAGTAACCAGGCGGTTTGCTGAGATGACACCCTCTACTTCTCCTGCATCATTAGTTTCAGGTTTTGGAGGAGCTTCTCGTATGTTGCCCTGATGTGCTCTGGTATCACCCTTGTGTCGGCCAGAACAGGCATGAAGTTCGTATCACCCTTCCATCTTGGAACGATGTGAAGGTGTATGTGCTCCGCGATGCCCGCACCTGCCACCTCACCCATGTTTATACCCAAATTGAAGCCATCAGGCCGCATTGTCCTCTGGAGCACGGATACACAAAGATCAGCAAGCTCCATGAACTCCTGAAGCTCATCCCCGCTCCATCCCGATAGCGTCGATGTGTGACGGTAAGGGACAACCATCATATGACCGTTGTTGTACGGAAAAGCGTTCATTATTACGAAGTGACTCTTTCCCCGGTAGAGTATCAGGTTCTCGCGGTCCTTGTTCTCCTTGGGCTTCTCGCAGAAGATACAGCCCTTTCCCTTCTCACTCAATATGTAATCGATGCGCCAAGGCGCCCAAAGAACGTCCATCCGTCGCCTCCCTTTACGCCGGCTCCTATGCAGCCTAAATGCTGCATCCCGCGCTCAGAATATTTTCAAGATCGTGCGTTCTTGCGGTCAGATGCCTCCCTCTCAAACACCACCCTCCGCCCCTCTATCCTCGGATTCCCTTCGAGAAACATTTTGATGGCCTTTGGATATGCCTTGTACTCCGCCCTCTGGATCCTAGCCTTGAGGCTCTCATGCGTATCACCCGGTTTCACCGGAACCGGCACCTGGTACACGATGGGGCCGTGATCGACCTCCTCATCAACGATATGTATCGTCGTTCCGGTCCATCTCACCCCGTAGTCAAGAGCCTGCTGGAACGCATCCACTCCTCTGAAGGAGGGAAGAAGAGCAGGATGTATGTTCAGGATCCTGTTCCTGTAGTGCCGCACAAACTCAGGCGACAGGATGCGCATGTAGCCTGTCAGAACCACCAGATCGACCCTTGCAGCATCAAGCCTCTCTATGAGCAGCCTGTCGTACTCCTCCCTGGACAGGCCTGCCGGATCGATGAACTCAGCCGGGACACCGAACTCCCTGGCTATTCTGAGAGCTCCAGCGTCCGGCTGGTTAGTCAGGACAATAGCCACCTCTGCCCTAAGATAACCAGACCTGGTGGCCTTTATTATGTACCTGAGATTCTCTCCACGCCCTGAGGATACAACACCAATGCGCGGAAGAGGCGTCGAGCCGGTAAAGGTATCACTTTCCAAGTACGATCTCTATCGCGGAGACGTTGGTCTCCCCTCTATCCGTGTTCAACGTCTCGGTCGATATCTTTATGTCCTTTACCACAACATCGCCCAGGAACCTGCTGCGTGAGACCTCAGCGACATCGACAGCTCTGGAGATCGCACGCCCTCTTGCCATTATCCTGACTTCCTTCGCACCGCTGTTGAACTGGGTCACTACAGCCAGTACATAGTTCATCACTGGTTTATTGCCGACGAACACCACATCATCTTCTGCCATGGTTGGTCACCACCTTGGAACTAACTTCACAGTGTTTGATGGTATCATAGCCAAGCATCTGATGCCTGACCAATCCGCTGATCCGGCGAATAGGCACTATCACTTGGCCAGGAGCCTGTCCTCACTGGTCGCCCCCAGACAGAGCATCCATGGCCGGGATGATAGGACACCGCCATTGAGGATGGAACTCATGAGATATATAGGCTGTGGTGGCCCCTAAGGCGTGACGGAGATGTTATATCGTATTATTTTCACAGATCTTCAGCGTGGGACGGCGGGACTTCGATCTTCAGCAGGAGCAGCTGTCTCTCAGTGCTTTGATCGATGAGGATGAAAGTGCACGGACCGCGCTTGGATGCGTGCAGAGAGGTCCTCTCGTATTCCACACGTGAGGGCGTGAGTAGATGGATGATGACTGGCCGCCAGTTCGCGGTGATTACAGGGTTGGCGACAGGAGACGGGGCGTCGCAGTCGTCACACTTGCCAGCAGCCTGGAGATCAGAGGAGCTGCAATAGTCGGAACATGCAAGACCGAGAATCTTGGGGTGGAGAAGATCGTGGTGAATCTCATCTCCAACCCGAGTATAAGATATTTGATTGTGTGCGGCGCCGAGTCGCGGGGTCATCTGCCTGGCGATGCGATAATATCCCTGCACAGAAACGGCATAGACAGCAGCGGCAGAATCATAGGCGCTGCCGGGGCGATACCGTTCATCCAGAACCTCCAGCCCGAGGCGGTCGAGAGGTTCCGCAGGCAGATCGATGTTGTGGATATGAGAGGGGTCGAGGACGTAGCTGAGATCGAGAGGGTCGTTGATCATTACAGAGAGATCGCCGAGCCGTTCCCAGAGCCACCTTTTGGGGTTGTCAAAAAAACGCATAGGTCAATGTCCCAACCTAGCGATATCGATGTCAGCCTCGGACCAGACGTGTATCTGGATGTGGATACATGGGTGGTGTTTCCACTAACGCAGAAACAGCACTTGCCTTCAGTAAGTGACGGAAGAGGTGATGGCACTTGTTCAGATTTGCCAGGGATCAGTCGGTGATCAACATCGCCGGGCTTCGCATCGGAGGCCAGCCGGGTGAGCTTCCCACAGCTTTGGCCGGGACCATCTTCTACCACGGCCACAGCATAGTCTCCGACGAGGAGAGGGGCATATTTGATGCTAAGAGGGCTGAGGAGCTCATAAACAGGCAGGTTGAGATCTCAGAGGTGACCGGAAATCCAGGAGTGCTGCACATATTCGCGAGCACACGGCGCGCTTTTGAACGATATCTCGATTTCATCGATCCCATCTGGAACGGCCCGTTGATAATAGACTCGTCCGATCCGAAGACAAGGGGAGAGATGGCAATACACGTGACCGAGGTTGGATACGCGGATCGCACGATCTACAACAGCATTGGTCTGGCGTCCACTGAGAAAGAGATGGGTTTGCTGAGAGAATCTGATATAGACTCGGCGATACTGCTAGCTTTCAGTCCGAATGCATCGAGCGTTGAATCCAGGATGGATCTGCTGAGACGTGATGGTGGTCTCCTGGCAATCGCCAGTAATGCTGGGATCAACAACATGCTCCTGGACCCGGGCGTGGCGCCACTCGGGAGTGGGGCAGGCGCCGCGTTGAGGTTCGCAATTGTTGCGAAGGCGAAGCTCGGCCTGCCGATATGCTCTGGCATGCACAACGCTGCGAGCTCATGGGAGTGGCTGAGATCGAGGGATAAAGACATGAGAAGATCATGTGACGCATCCGCCTCAGCCCTTGCAGCATCGTTCTGCGCAAGCCTAGTTCTATACGGCCCAATCGAGAATGCGAGAATTATCTTTCCCGCCGTCGCCATGACTGATATCATGATATCGGAGGCGCTGGAGGAGATGGAGGTCTGGCCGGTGTGGTCGCATCCAAGAAACAAAATGGTATGAAAAGTGACTTCCTCCCTATCCCTGAAGGGGGGAGGGTCTTCTGCCTGCTTTCCTGCAACAGTCAGAGGATATGCGTGTGGAGGTGTGATGTGGCCCGGCCACAGTCCGCGCTGCCGCACCATGGCCGCTCTCCATTCCCCAGGAAAACTCCACTCAGCTCACGATCTCATATGTCACCAGCACCGTCGTCTTCACCTCGACCATCCCAGGCTCTGTCGTGCTCGGCTCGACAGATGGTCCGAAGATGCCAAACGGTATGTCCCACAGATAAAGCGGGCTCTCTGTGATGTCCACGATCTTTCCAAGCCTTCCGCCTGCTGCGCTGACCATCGCCTCTGCTGTCGCCCTGGCGTTTTCAACGGCCTTCTTCCTCGCCTCGTTCTTTGCAGCCGTGGCATCGCTCAGCGCATAGCCTGTCACAGCTGCGTAAGCCCCTGTGCTCTCTGCGGTCTGCTTGATGCTCTCTATTGTCCTCTGATCAGGGTTCTGCAGGCGTATCGACGCGGATACGGTCACAATGGTCTGATTCACGCAGATGCTCTCATTCGAGGCGCCCCTGCTGCATACCTTCGTGCTCTGGATCCCAGTGGAGTATCCCTGAAGTATCTCACAGTTCTCGGTGCATGCATTCTTTATCGCATCCAGAGTATCGTTCAGCTTCTCAGAGCTCTCCGCATACGCCTCTGTCACATTCTCATTATCGCTTGATGCCGATACGGAAACGTACACGACATCCGCGGGCACTGTCACACTGCCCTCCCCGACAACTGTTATCGTGGGGACGTCCGCTGCAGATGCGATCGATGCAGCAGAGAGGCAGACCAACATCAGTACAGCAACAGATTTCAAATCCATAATCAATCCCCCATCGTTGATTAACGTAATCCATATTAAAAGAATTCGGTCTGAGGGCAGAGATTGTGCACGCTCTAATCAATCTGATGCTCGTAGAGGTCAAGCCATCTGTTACGGGATTGCATTACATCAAGGAGGACTATAGCGCTTGTCCGGACTGAGAGGGAGAGAGCCTGAACCAGCATCCACGAAACCCGATGACGTCCGTGCCCATCACACAAGAGCCGCTTGCGGGGTGCTCTCATTTCCTGCACGCCATCGCCACGAGGTCCACGAGATCGATGACCCTGCCGTGGCCTCCCGCCTCGTTCAGATTTCTGACGCACATCGGGCACGCTGTTACGATGTACCTCGCCTCTGGAGGGGCATCAGCGAGCCTCCTTCTCGCTATCTCAAGCGAGATCTCCCTGTATCCAGCCCTGACACCCCCTCCCCCGCCACAGCATCTCGCGAGCTCTCTGCTGCTCCTCATCTCCTCGAGCTCGCAGATCTCCCTTATGACCTTCCTGGGCTGATCGAAGATGCCGTTCACCCTGCCGAGGTGGCATGGATCATGGTACGTGACAGTGAAATCCAGAGGCCCGATCTCCAGCTCGGATATGCGGGCTGCAAGAAACTCTGCCACGCTCATGACCTTGAGACCGTAATCGTTTTTGAGCGTGGTATAGCAGCCGGCACACCCTGTTATCACAACATCCACGTCCATCTCATCTATCTGACGCAGGTTCTCCTCCATGCATTCCGAAGCATCCAAACCGGTTCTGAGAAGCGGAGAGCCACAGCACCGCTCCGATGGGAGGAGTGATACACCAAATTTTCTCAGAATCCCGAACGTCTTCGCTGCAGTCTCCGGATATCTGTATGATGCCATGCATCCCGCGAAGTATACCTGATCCGCCTTTACATCTAAGGCCTTTACATCTGAGGATGCATCCGTACCAAGCATGCTCAGCCACCCATGCCTCCGCCCCGCCTCCCCAAGACTGTTTCCTGTGGATGATATCCTGTCGCGGAGCTCGATCTGCCAGGCTCCAGTGATATTCCTGGACGCAAGCACCCTCCTCGCATCCTCCACGACCTTCGAGGGGGTGACTCCAGCAGGGCACATCTGCGAGCAGAGGGCGCAGGTGGTGCACGTCCCGAGGCTCTCCAGCGCCCAGGAGCCGTCCGAATCGTCGAGGATTTTCCCGATGAGAATCATTCTCCCGCGGGTGTTGAACGACTCCCACCCCAAAACCTCGAAGCTGGGACATACCGCTCTGCACGCACCGCATCGAACGCATCGCCGGATCTGATCGACGTCGACCATCCTAGTCCCTCACAGACCCAGCTTGCCCGGGTTCAGTATCCCCTTCGGATCCAGAGCGCGTTTGATCGCGCGCATGATCTCCAGAGCTGGCCCCCACTGCATCTCCATGTATCCAGCTCTCGCCCCGCCGATTCCGTGCTCAGAGCTCACGGTCCCACCGAGCTCTATGGCAGCTCTGTGGATCATGTCCGCTGCTCTCCTGAGCCTGCTCCATTCCTCTTCACTGCTCACATCTATGAACCATGCGACGTGAAGGTTGCCATCGCCGATATGGCCGTACTTCATCGCCGGGATGCCGGTACTGTCCGATATCTCCTGGACCTTTCTCATGAGATTGGGAATCTCCTTCATCGGAACCCCCACATCCTCTCCAACATAGATGCGACTCTTCGATGGATCGAGCCTGGAGATCGCGGCGCCGACCAGCTCCCGGGCAGCCCATATCTCAGACATCTCCCTCTGATCGGATGCGACTCTGATGCTCTGTGCCAGGCCAGCGCAGACCTCAGATACCCTTTTCGCATCCTCTGATGTCGATAGATCTGTTCCATCGACCTCGAAGAGCAAGATATCACCGTCTGGAAGCACTATGTTCGGATCGCATCGCCTGAGAACCTTTACAGTCGTGCTGTCCAGTATCTCGCATGCAGACGGCACGATGCCCGCGGAGAATGCCTTCACGACGGCCATGCCTGCGAGCTCAGCGCTCTCAAAGGAGGCCATGACCAGCCTCCGCCTCTTCGGCATAGGCGCGATCCTGAGCCTGGCAGCTGTTATGACTCCGAGCGTACCCTCTGCCCCGACCATGAGTCGCGTCAGATCATAACCAGCGGATGACTTCAGGACCTTAGAGCCTGTCCGAATAACGGTACCGTCGGCCAGCACGACCTCAAGATCCAGAACATAGCTCTTCGTGGTGCCATACTTCACGCACCTCATGCCACTTCCATTGTTAGATATCAGCCCCCCTATCGTGCAGACGCTGGAGCTTCCCGGGTTCGGTGGGAAGAAGAAGCCGTGTGGTCTGAGAGCTCTGTTGAGCTGCTCAACAACAACCCCAGGCTCTACGTGAACCTGCAGGTTCTCCACATCAATCTCCAGGATTTTATTCATTCCGGACATGTCCAGAACTACGCCACCTCTTACAGGCACAGCGCCTCCAGCGAGTCCGGTGCCGGCGCCTCTGGCTGTCACGGGAATTTCGTATTCGTATGCGAGCTTGAGAATCCTGGATACCTCTTCTCTCGTCAGAGGTCGAACGACGCACTCAGGAAGGCCGTATACCTGAGATGCATCGCAGGAGTAGCAGCAGAGCTCGGCTAGCGAGTTCGAGACTCTGGGTCCAACAATATCCCTCAGCGCATCCATTATGGAACTGTTCTGTTCCGGTGACATTCTCCTCCAGGCTTAATGGGAGATCTCGTAGCTGCGATGATATGATAAAAAGATTTTGTCAAGAGCAGAGGACCTGTCCGGGTAAGAGATGTGGCCAGAGATCTGAATCTTCTCCTCTTCTGCATATCATAAACACCTACGCTCTTATCCATACAATGACTTTCCTGGAAAGACAATGTCCCTGGCATGCGTTTTTGGAGAATGAGTGCTTCCAGCAACCGGACTACATGTCCTCTAAGTTGCTGAACACACAAGAGCGAACACCTAATCCTTATTTGGACACGCCCAGAGCAGATGGCGGATCCAATCAATGAACGAGCTAATGAGAAATCCGCATCCTCTGATATCTCCTCTTCCACATGCGCTAGTCTCAATGGTATTTCAAACGATCCTGATGCGATCTCCAATAGCTCACACGTCTGCTTCAAAACATGAGATATATTCCGATAGAGTCTGCGAAGCTTTATAAGTAATCAGGAGTATATAATGTGATGTTTGTTTTGTGATTTGGAGAGACTGCAAGTGGTGGTCCAGTGGTAGCAGTGGAGAATCCAATCCACAGGGCGTATCTGCTAAAGATCGTTGGCGAGGAGGGTCTGAGGATCGTCGAGGCCATGCCAGAGGAGGAGGTAACTGATGAGCATCTCGCCGAGATCACAGGGATCAGCCTCAATACGGTGAGAAAATCGCTTTATCTGCTCTACGAGCACAGGCTGGCTATCTACAGGAGAAAGAGAGATCCGGAGAGTGGATGGCTGACGTATCTCTGGAAGATCTGCCCTGAGAGCCTTGACAGCGCGCTTGAGGCAGAGGTCAGGAAGCTGATAAACAAGCTCAACGCCAGGCTCCGCTACGAGAAGGATCATGTGTTCTATGCATGCGTGAACGGATGCGCCCGATTTGTGTTCGAGGAAGCAAGCGAGAACAACTTCACATGCCCGTTCTGCCAGGGCAGCCTGGAGTACATGGAGAACAGCACAATTGTAGAGGTGATAGAGGAGCGGATAAAGGAACTGAGTGCTGCGCTCTGCTCCTGACGCATTTTTGGGGGTGTTTCCGGCGGTCCAGTGGCAATATGTCGCATGAACATCTTGCTGAAGCGCTGAAACCGCTTTGTTTGAAGATCATTATGATCGAAACGCGATACATCGAGTTCGACACAAAGGGTGATGCTGACATGGTGGACATCACCCAGATGGTCGTCAGCGCCGTCCGGAAGAGCGGAATGACTGATGGCATTGTGGTGGTCTTCGTGCCTGGCGCCACGGGCGCTGTGACGACGATCGAGTATGAGCCCGGGCTGGTCGCAGACATGCGCAGAGCACTCAATAGAATCGCCCCTGAGTATGAGGAGTACGAGCATAACCGGCGATGGGGGGATAACAACGGCCACTCTCACATCCGCGCATCGCTCCTCGGCCCGAGCATCACAGTGCCTCTGGTGAACGGCGAGCTCGCCCTTGGCAGATGGCAGCAGATAGTCTTTCTTGATATGGATAACAGACCGAGACGCAGAAGGCTGGTTCTTCAGATACTAGGAGAGATGAGATCGGGTCGATAAATCGCACCTGAAGGTCGATCAAGTTTTTTATAGATATTTATCTGCTGACCGCTCACTTCAGCCTCCGGCTCATTCTGCGCGAAAATGCTTTATTTGGTTGATGCCTCTCGGCTTGAGAGGAGGTCTGCAGGTGAAGGAGATAAGGTTCCACGGGCGAGGAGGGCAGGGAGCGGTCACCGCTGCTGAGATGATCGCCATCGCGGCCTTCGAGGACGGCAGGTTCTCCCAGGCGTTTCCCGCCTTCGGGGTGGAGCGCAGAGGCGCCCCTGTGATGGCTTTCGCCAGGATTAATGACAAGCCAATACGCATGAGAAGCCAGGTGTACGAGCCGGATTACGTCATCGTGCAGGACGTCACGCTGCTCGATGTCGTCGATGTGACCGGCGGTTTGAAGTCGGATGGAAAAATAATAATAAATACTGACAGAGATGCCTCTGCGCTCAAACTGAATACAGAGGCTGAGGTGGTGACGATAGACGCGACTCGAATCGCCATCGATACTCTTGGGAGGCCGATAGTCAACACAACAATGCTCGGCGCATTCTGCGGGGCGACTAAAGAGGTGAAACTGGAGAGCCTGGAGAAGTCGATCCTCACCAGATTCTCGGGCAGTTTGGGTGAGAAGAACATTCAAGCCGTAAGAACAGCCTATGAGAGGGTTGTCAGATGAAGATAACAGTTGCAGCTCTGACGGAGCCAGGCAGCACTATTGTAAACAAGACCGGAGCGTGGCGCACATTCGTTCCGGTTGTGAATCACAAGAGATGCATAAAGTGCAGCCTCTGCGAGATTTACTGCCCTGAGGGGTGTATACATCAGATCGACGGACTGTTCGTTCCAGATCTGGATTACTGCAAGGGATGCGGGGTCTGCGCTCATGAGTGCCCCAGAAAGGCGATAGATATGGTCCTGGAGGAGAAATGAAGATGATCGCCAAGGAAGAGATGAGCCTGAAGGAGAGAATGGCCAGGATGAAGGTCGTTGAGGGCTCATATGCAGTTGCACATGCAGTGAAGTGCTGCGCTCCCGATGTCATATCCGCATACCCAATAACACCTCAGACCCACATAGTCGAGCACCTCTCGCAGTTCGTCGCAGACGGCGAGCTGGACTCAGAGTTTCTCACCGTCGATTCTGAGTTCTCGGCGATGTCATCACTCGTCGGGGCGAGCGCCGCTGGAGCGAGATGCTACTCATCGACGACGAGCCAGGGGCTTGCCCTCATGTGGGAGGTGCTTTACAATGCAGCCGGTATGAGGCTGCCGATAGTGATGACCGTGGCGAACAGGGCGCTCAGCGCGCCTCTGAACATATGGAACGATCAGCAGGACAGCGTCGGCGCCCGGGACTCGGGATGGATTCAGCTTTACGCTGAGGATGTGCAGGAGGCGGCTGATGCTATACCCCAGGCGTACAAGATAGCGGAGGATCCTGAGATTTTGACGCCGGTGATGGTCTGCATGGATGGCTTCATACTCACCCATGTTTACGAGCCTGTGGAGCTTCTCAGTGTGAAGGATGTGGAGAGGTTCCTGCCGCCGTACAGGCCAGAGCACATTTTAGACCCGGAGAACCCGAAGACGTTCGGAGCGTTCGCGGATCCGTCTTACTTCACAGAGCTCAGATACATGCAGTGGGATGCCCACAGGCGTGCTCTCAGTAAGATAGAGACCGTCGCAAGGGAGTTCGCAGAGCAGTTCGGGCGGTGGTATGGGGGGCTGATAGATACATACCACGCGGATGATGCAGAGGTGATAATCGTAACGATGGGCTCTGTCATCGGAACGATCAAGGACTGCATAGATGATATACGCAGCGAGGGTCTGAAGGTTGGTCTTGTGAAGATCAGGAGCTACAGGCCCTTCCCGACCGAGGCTGTGAGAAGGGCGCTGAAGGATGCAGAGGTTGTTGCCGTCATAGAGAAGGATGTCACTGTCGGAAACGAGGGCGCGCTTCTCACAGACCTGAAGGCCGCGCTTTATAACACCCCGACAAGGGTTCCTGTGATAGGGTTCCCCGCAGGTCTCGGTGGAAGGGATATAACAGTCAGGGACATCCGCAGGGTTGTCGATAGGGCGATCGCAGCGCGCGACAGGGGAATTGAGGCGGAGATGGAGTTCCTCAGTCTGAGAGAGGATCTGCTTTAGGAGGATCTTTATGGAGAAGCTACTTGCACCCGGGCACAGGGCATGCGCAGGATGCTCAATGCCAACTGTGATCAATCTGGTCCTTGATGCTGCCGGACCCAACACGATAGTTGCAACGCCAACAGGATGCATCGAGGTGACGACGACACCCTATCCTGAGAGCGCCTGGAGGGTTCCGTGGATACACTCGCTCTTCGAGAATGCAGCGGCTGTCGCCTCTGGAATAGAGGCCGCTCTCAATCACTTCGGTAAGAATCATAATGTCTTCGTCATAGCCGGCGACGGCAGCACACTGGACATAGGCATGGGCTGCATATCCGGCATGTTCGATCGCGGGCACAATGTGAAGTACGTGTGTTATGATAACGAGGCGTACATGAACACAGGTGTGCAGAGAAGCAGCTCAACGCCCCCCTGCACATCAACGACGACCACGCCATCAGGAAAGGTCAGCTTCGGAAATCCAAGGCCGAAGAAGGACATGCCAGCCATAGCTGTCGCACACAGGGTGCCTTATGTCGCAACAGCCTCTGTCGCATATCCTGTGGACCTTAGGCGGAAGGTGAAGAGGGCCATATCGATTCCAGGGCCTGCATACATACAGGTAAACGCGCCATGCATCACAGGTTGGTCGTTCGAGGCCGGGACCACTGTGGAAATAGCACGGCTTGCGGTTGAGACATGCCTCTGGCCGCTCTACGAGTACGTCAACGGAGAGCTGGCCGGCGTCAAGAAGATTCACGTCAAGAGGCCCGTTGAGGATTACCTCAAGGCGCAGGGAAGGTACAGGCACCTCTTCCGCATGAAGGGTGGAGATGAGATGATCAGGGTCCTCCAGCGGCTGGCTGACGAGAATGCCCGGAAGTTCGGACTTCTGTATGAGGGAGATGTCACGTGTACGTCGGGAGAATAGTCGCAGTCGGCTGCTCCGGCGATGCGGTCTGGGTGGGATACAGGGTCTCATCCAGATCCTTCCCAAACCGCAGGGCAACAGCATCCGGATCCTCGGTATTCGTCCATCCTGTAGACCCATCTGATGTCCTGAAGAATCCATACATAACATATCCATGCATAAGAGCCTCGAATGATTTCGCGGTCGTATCTAACGGAGATCACACGGACATGATATTCGACCGGATCGAGGACGGGTCAGGACCTCTGGACGCGGTGGCCCTGAGCCTCGTGGCCTACGGTTACGAGAGGGACGATCTCCGGACGCCGAGAATTGCCGGCGTCGTCTCCGGGCGAAGCGCAGTTCTGGGGATTGCGGCACATGATGAGATCCGCGTCAGGAAGATCGAGCTTCAGGATGGAGATGCCTGGATGGTGGCTACATATGAGAAGACCGGGTTTGAGCCGGTATCCATGGAAGGGGCGAGCGCGTCGAGCATAGCGAGATCCCTCTTCGGCCTTCCATTCGAGCGCCCGGTGTGCTCTGCTGCTGCGTTCAGGAGGGATGATGGCTTTGAGCTTGCTGTGTACAATCCAAGGTGATGTGAATGGAGATTAATGGTGTGGAGATAGATGATACGTTCGCGGAGGCATTCCCGATAAAGATAGGGAGGGTGCTTATAACCGCGATAAGTGAGCGCTGGGCGCTTGAGGCGGCGCGTGAGGCCACGGGCTTCGGGACCTCTGTGATAATGTGCCCCGCCGAGGCTGGTATCGAATGCATCGTTCCGAGCACCGAGACGCCCGACGGGAGGCCGGGAGTGTACATACAGATATGTAACATGAGCTGGAAGAGCCTGGAGACGTCGCTCCTGGCACGCATAGGCCAGTGTGTCCTCACAGCTCCCACGACAGCAGTATTCAACGGTCTGCCAGAGGCAGAGAAGCAGTTCGACACGGGAAAGAAGCTCGGCTACTTCGGAGATGGATACCAGTGCGAGATCAAGTACTGCAACAGGAATTTCTGCAAGATCCCCATCATGGAGGGAGATTTTCTGGTGGAAGAAACGATCGGGGCTGTGGATGGGATAGCCGGTGGCAACTTCTACATTCTCGGGCAGAACCAGCCTGCTGCGCTCATGGCCGCTGAGGCCGCGGTCGATGCGATAAGCAAGCTCAGAGGGACGATAACGCCGTTCCCCGGAGGCGTGGTAGCGAGCGGCTCCAAGGTCGGGAGCAGGTACAAATTCCTGAAGGCCTCTACGAATGTGGCGTTCTGTCCCAGCCTGAAGGAGCAGGGTGTCTGCGCGCTTCCTGAGAACGTCACCGCAGGGTACGAGATCGTGATCAACGGGATAAGCAGGGAGGCGATCGAGGAAGCGATGCGCGTCGGGATCAGAGCTGCATGCACCGTGCCGGGCGTGCTCAGGATATCCGCGGGGAACTTCGGTGGGAAGCTGGGGCCGCATCAGTTCCATCTGCACAGGATACTTGATTGAGGAGAGCAGCTGTCCTGTTATCAGGACAGCAGATACCTCATTTTGAGGCCTGTGTCAATTTAGAAGATCTGAACACCTTGTGGCTTTCGTGAACTACCCTACCTGAAGGGCAGGGCTTCCCACTTCGTAGCCAACACATGCATCACAGAATTCGCTTTTATCCATCTGATAACTTGCCTGCGGAGATATTTGGATGGTGCGCCGAATTTGCTGTAAATTGACGTCATGATGGTACTACATAGCGACCAGTTTTGGATTTACAGCAAATTCGTCACACTGCCAGAGTGAACCACCCAAGAACAGAAACTGAACCAGTTCGAATAAGCGAAATGTAATTGTGATAATCGAGAGATGTATGGTGCATATTTTTGGATCCCTCCTTCTTTTCGGACAGATCCCAGAAGCTGACCGAAATTTACTTTAACCGATATGTAAGAGGAGCGCACATGGCGAAGAAGAAAGGCGAGGGGCCTGGCCTCATGTCGTCGGCCGGCCTGATGCGGTACTTCGAGTCTGAGGAGACCTCGATAAAGCTCGACCCGAAGATGGTCATTGGCGCTGGTATAGCATCCGGGGTCGCGATAATGGCATTAAACATAACCTTCGGGCTCTGGCCCTAGAGCTCATCCAGCCTGAAGGTTATCTCTCCATCCACTTCCACGCTCTCCGGCAGTCCGCCAAAGCTCGCCCTGAGTATGAGGTCAGCCAGCTCCCATCTGACAACCCTAGCGCAACCGACGATCGATGTTGTCAGTCGCGCATTCACATCCACGATTCTGGGAAGATCTCCCACGATCAGATCGATTCCCGCGTACCCCTTCAATCCAAGCGCCTCTGCAGCCCTCCTCACCACATCCCATATCTCCCTTGCCCTCGGAGATCTGTACGGCACCTGGCTCCCGGCATAGCCGAACCTGCTACCTTTCATCTCTATTATCTGCCCGTTTATTGTGAGCGGCAGGAACCGATCTCTTCCTCTTATGAAGCTGGCGCTGAGGTGCACGCCCTCAACGTACCTGGTCGCGATGCAGCCCTCTGGCGCGTTGGGGAACGAGGATATGACCACTCCCTCTGAGCCACACCCGAATCTGGGCTTCACGACATACACGTTGCATTCACATTCAGGAGTTTCAACAATATCTGCCACGGGCACACCAGCCCTCTTCAGGGTCAGCGTGCACTCGAGCTTGTCAGCGCAGAGCCGCGCAACCTCCCTACCTGATCCCAGATTGACCATCCTGCTCTCCACAGCCTCAATCAGATCTGGAGCAAGGGGATCGGGTGCCACGATCAATCCCGCATCTGCATCGACTGAGCTTAAAAATCCCTTAAGGTCGCCACCCTCAAGAAGCACCGGAACGCCGGCATCTACCACTGGCCCGGATGTGGGGTAAACCACCCTGTGACCGCACCTCACAAAGCTCCGGGCTATCGTCGAGAGCATCGCCCTGCCCTCGGTCTTGTATGTTCCACCAAGGCCTGTGGCGACCGCATACTCAGCTATCAATATCTTCATGCGACAGACTCTCCGGCACGGAGATCTGGGTTTTTGACCCGAGCATTCTCACCCGGCATGCGGATCCGGTGATATTCAGAGACATAGCATTTCCGCAGATTGGGTATCAGTACTGCCTGGCCATGTACGTCGACCCTGTGGACTCCCTGCCGCATACGAGACAGCGCATGGGCGGTAGCTCATCCCCTCTTGGCTCACCGAGCAGATTCGCGCCGATCTGGTCCTCAAGAGCATGCCCACACTCCACAGATCCACACCACGGAACCCTGGCGACACCGGACTGCACCTGCGACCTCGCCTCATCCAGGGAGGATACGAGTTTTATCTTCGAGTCCATGAACTCCTTCGCGCGGTTGTAGAGAACGGTTTGTAACTCCTCAGCCTCTATGAGAATCGCATCCACGAGCCTCTCATCCATGGGCAGGGTCTTTCTCACACCATCCCTTCTGACGATGGTCACAACGCCGTTTTTGATGTCCCTGGGGCCTATCTCTATCCTCACCGGAACGCCGCGCATCTCCCACTTGTAGAACTTCGCACCAGGACGCTCATCTCCATCGTCCAGCCTGACCCTTATGTTCCTGCCTGCCAGAGTTGAAGCGATCGACCTGCATACCTCTATTATCGGCTCCCTCTCCCCGAATATGATCGGCACAATGACAACCTGCACGGGCGCAACCCTCCAGGGCAAAACCAGACCCTTATCATCGCCATGAACCGCTATGAGAGCCGCTATGCATCTCTCAGAAATTCCATAACATGTCTGATTGACGTACCTCTGCTCTCCATGCTCATCCTCGTATGTTATCTCGTACGTCTTTGCGAAGTTTGTTCCGAGAAGATGCGCCGTACCGACCTGGAGGGTTCTCCCGTCGGGCATTATCACATCCAGTGCTATCGAGTAATCCGCTCCCGGGAACTTGTCCCACGACGGCCGCTTGCTCACCAGGCATGGAATTGCAAGGCGCCTGTAGAACTCGATGTACCTCTGGATAGCAATCTCAACCTGCATCGCCGCCTCCTCCCAGGTGGCGTGCGCGGTGTGAGCCTCCTTGAACGACGTTATCTCCCTGAGGCGGATGAGGGGGCGCGTGTGCTTCGTCTCGTAGCGGAATGTGTTGACTATCTGGTATATTCTGAGGGGGAGATCTGCATGCGATCGTATCCAGAGCTTGAGCATCGGATATATCGCGGTCTCGCTAGTCGGACGCAGCGCCAGCTTGATGTCCAGGGGATCCCTGCCTCCATGTGTCACCCAGTAGACTTCATCCTCAAAGCCCTTTATGTGCTCTGCCTCCTTCATGAACTCGGTCTCTGGGATGAGCAGAGGGAACTGCGTCTCGTAATGATCGACATCAAGAAGTTCTTTTATTATCTGGTAGACATGGCTCCTGAGAGCAAAGCCAAACGGGTACCAGACGCTCATCCCCTTCACAGGATACCTGACATCGACTATCTCCGCGCTCCTCAAAAGCTCATGATACCATTCGCTGAAGTTCGATTTTGGGGGGAGCTTCGCATCTCTCTCCTCTTTTTTTGTCATCTGCGTCTCCTGAGCATCATTCATCTTCATCACTACCGGGATGCAAGGGATATTGCGAGGGGTGTGATAAATGTTTCAATCACTGCCGCGACGAACAGCAGTGGAGCAACTCTGTAAATCAGGAAGCTGACAGCAGCGCGCGCCTCCTCTCCCAGATCACCATCTCCATCAATTATGGTCATGAGAAAGAGGTGGCCAAGCCGCATGCCGATCGCTATGCTCACCAGCACCGTTGGGAGCTCCACTATTCCGTGAGGCAGGATTCCCGCCAGCAGATAAAGAATCCCCTCTTTATGAACGACCTGGTATGCCACCATGCCCACAAGAATGCCATTGGATATGGCGACAAGAACAGGCACCACGCCTGCGCCCATTCCGAGAAGCACGGCCATCGCGCATGCCAGAAGGTTCTTTGCAAATATCAGGATCAGTATCATGAGCGGAGGCAGATCCGTGATCCACTTCAGCATCTCCAGCTCCTTCAGCCACTCCTCCGCGATCTCTGGATTCTGTTCAGCCGCTGTGAATCCAGATGCAGCGGACGCGAAGAAGAGAATTACTGATATCAGGATATAGCCTCTGATGGATCTCAGGTATTCGATTGTTCCTTTCAATCTACCACCATCCAGTGGATCACACCGCTGAGATAGTACAGGCCGAAGAGGATCAGGAAGATGCCACATGCTGTGAGGACGTACCTGTACCCTCTCTCTGAGAGAATGCTCTTGCCTCTGTCTATGCTCGCAGATACGAGCGTGTACCAGCCGAAGTCAGCACCCCAGTGGCCTATCATGAATGCTGCAGCCAGCAGAAATCCTCCTCTCAGTCCGTCGAGGAGCATGGCAGAGCCGACGGAGAGCCACCATATCCAGAAGTATGGATTGGCCGCGCTCGTCAGGGCTCCGGCGATGTATGGGTTCGAGGAGATCTCGGAGCCCTCTGATATGGATGCATTGCTCGCCCCTCGCAGAGTCAGCGCTCCGAAGACCATTAGCGCTGTACCTCCGATCACCGCTATCGGGACTCTGTATGTATCTGCAGCACCGCTGAGACCCAGGAGTATCAGTATGAAAATCAGCATCTCAACAAATGCATGGCCGATTGATACCTTTGGCCCTGAGGTCCAGCCGTTCTTCAGGGAGCTGTTCACGGTTGCAACAAGAGTTGGCCCTGGCGCGAGAGCGCCTGTGAGCCCGATGGCAAACGCGACGACAAGCATCTCCAGTATATTCATCAGAGTCTGGTTGGAGTATGGGATATTTATGCGTTCTCGGATGGTCTGGAGAAAACGCATAACCTCTTCGCATGGCTCTCATCCACCTCGCGGATCCGAAAGGAAAGAGTAATATACGGTCGCGAATGGAAGCACCATCATCTCTCATAACGGTAAGAGGCTGACTTTAATGGCGATCGTTGTTTGGCTTGAAGAAGTTGGAAGGGAAGACATACCTGTAGTCGGAGGAAAAGGCGCGAGCCTGGGCGAGATGATAAACATAGGCATTCCTGTACCTGGCGGGTTTGCGGTCACAGCACAGGCCTTCCGGCAGTTCCTGGAGCGGGCAGGCATTGCGAAAGAGCTCTTCGACTCTCTAAATGTGGATGTGAACAATCCAGAGGAGCTCCTCAAGGCAGAGGCCAGGGCCAAGAAGATCGTGATGGACGCGAAGGTTCCAGAGGATATAGAGAACGCGATAAAGGAGAGGTACAGAGAGCTCTGCGAGCGGGAGGGAGAGGAGGTTTTCGTCGCAGTCAGATCCAGTGCGACCGCAGAAGACCTCCCGGAGGCGAGCTTCGCCGGCCAGCAGGAGACGTACCTGAATGTGAGGGGCGCTGATGCTGTATTCGAGGCCGTGAAAAAGTGCTGGGCATCCCTTTACGGCGCCAGAGCGATATTCTACAGGGTCGAGCAGGGCTTCGAGCATGAGAAGGTCAACCTCTCCGCGATAGTCCAGAAGATGGTGGACTCCGAGAAGTCAGGGGTCATGTTCAGCTCCCAGCCGAGCACAGGCGAGCCGCTTGTTGTGATCGAGGCTGCATGGGGCCTTGGAGAGGCGGTGGTCAGCGGCAGCGTCTCTCCAGACAACTACGTGGTCGATAGATCCTCTAAGAAGATAGTCCACAAGATGATCGCCACGAAGGAGATCATGATCGTCAGGGATCCGGCGACGTCCAAGACTGTGACAGTTCCGGTTCCACCTGAGAAGAGGGATGCGCAGGTTCTGACTGAGAGCGAGATACTCGATCTCGCGAAGTACGCGGAGATTCTGGAGAAACACTATGGCATACCCCAGGATATCGAGTGGGGCATAGAGAAGAACAAGATATACATCCTCCAGTCTAGGCCGATAACCACCATAGCCAAGGGCGCTGCGAAGACCACTGCAGAGGCTTCCGGCGCGACTAAGGTGCTGGTCACTGGTCTTGGGGCATCGCCAGGCACTGCCACAGGCACTGTCAGAATCATCTCAGGTGCCAAGGACTTAGAGAAGGTAAAGGACGGGGACATAATGGTCACCCGCATGACCATGCCTGATATGGTCCCTGCGATGAGGCGTGCCGGAGCCATAGTTACGGATGAGGGCGGCATGGCGTGCCATGCTGCAATAGTGAGCCGCGAGCTCGGCTGTCCCGCAGTTGTGGGAACAAAGAACGCAACAAAAGTACTCAGGGACGGGATGGTCGTCACAGTCGATGGCACAAAGGGCCAAGTCTACGAGGGAAAGGTGGCTGTGGCTGAGGAGAAGAAGGTCCAGCCTGTGGCTGTGGCATACAAGCCGGTGACGGCGACAGAGGTCAAGGTCAATATCAGCGAACCAACGAGAGCACAGGCAGCTGCTGCAACGATGGCAGATGGTGTGGGTCTTCTGAGAATAGAGCACATGATCCTCGGGCTGGGGAAAACGCCAGGCTATTACATAAGATCAGGACGGAGCGAGGAGTACGTCGACGAGCTCGTCAAGAACATCAAGATAGTGGCCGATGCGTTTTATCCGAAGCCTGTGTGGGTGAGAACCCTGGACGCGCCCACAGACGAGTTCAGGGCGATGGAGGGTGGCGAGAACGAGCCTGTTGAGCACAATCCCATGCTCGGCTGGCGCGGGATACGCAGGGATCTCACAGAGGTGGATCATTTCAGGCTGGAGGTAAGGGCGTTCAAGAAACTCCACGAGCTCGGCCTAACGAACGTGGGGATAATGCTTCCAATGGTCCAGCACGTGAGCGAGCTCAAGCGGGCAAAGGAGATCATGCGCGAGGAAGGTCTGGATCTGAACAAGATAGATGTGGGTATAATGGTCGAGACACCGGCTGCTGCGCTCACAATCGAGGATTTCATCGAGGAGGGCCTGGACTTCATTTCATTCGGCACAAACGATCTCACGCAGTACACGCTTGCCGTGGACAGGAACAACGAGAACGTCGCTAACCTCTACTCGGAGATGCATCCAGCGGTCATAAAGCTCATAGAGTATGTAGTGGAGCGGTGCAAGAAGGCAGGAGTCAAGACATCGATATGCGGCCAGGCAGGTTCATATCCGGAAATGGCCAGGCGGCTGGTCCAGATCGGAATCGACAGCATATCAGCGAACATCGATGCGGTGGCCACTGTGAGGGAGACGGTGGCAAGGGCAGAGCTCTCGATACTCCTAGAGGCTGCAAGGAATCGATGATGTACACATTCCCGGAGAAAGGACTCTCAGAGGATATGGTCACGGATCTCCTGAAGGAGATGCGCAGCAGGGACTGCCCCTACGACCGTCTTCTCTCCACAATGTGCACCCGGCCACATCCGGTGGCGGTGAGGGCGTACAGCATGTTCCTGGAGACGAACCTGGGTGATCCGGGGCTCTTTCCAGGAACTGCAGAGATCGAGCGCAGGGTTGTTGGGATCCTCGGCTCTTTACTGGGATGCTCTGATGCAACAGGCTATGTATCAACAGGCGGCACTGAGTCCAACATCCAGGCGGTGCGCGCCGCCAGGAACTCCTCCGGCAGGCGCGATGGGAACATAGTCGTCCCAAGATCAGCCCACTTCTCCTTCGACAAGATCGCCGATCTCCTCAACCTCGAGGTGAGAAAGGCAGAGCTCGATGAGTCGCTCCGGGTGGATGTAGGGGATGTAGAGAGGCTCATCGACGACAGGACTGTATGTCTCGTGGGCATTGCCGGAACAACCGAGTTCGGCCAGGTGGATCCGATAGGGGATCTCTCAGAGCTTGCAATTGAAAACGGCATTCCCCTCCATGTGGATGCTGCATTTGGCGGGTTCGTGCTGCCTTTTCTCGAGAAGGATTGCATGTGGGATTTCAGGGCTGAGGGTGTGCAATCGATAACCATCGATCCGCACAAGATGGGAATGAGCCCGATTCCAGCTGGCGGGTTGATCTTCAGGAGTTCAGATCCTCTCAGGCGGCTCGAGACGGAGACGTACTATCTCACAGTCTCAAGACAGGCATCACTGACAGGCACCAGGAGCGGGGCTGCGGCTGCGGCCACATACGCTGTCATCATGCATCTCGGCATTGATGGTTACAGAAAAGTTGTCAGGAGATGCATGGATATGACGGAACACCTTGTCTCAGAGGCACGTGCCATGGGAATCGAGCCTGTCATCGAGCCTGTGATGAACGTGGTCGCGCTGAGGGTGGATGATCCGCCAGGGGTCAGGAGAGCGCTGCTTGAGAGGGGCTGGCATGTCTCGATGACCAGAGAGCCAAAGGCACTGAGGCTGATACTGATGCCGCACATGACCGATGAGAACCTCGATCTCTTCCTGAGCGATCTCGAGGACGTGCTCATCTCGTTGAGGAGGGGCGGCTAGCAGCATCTCCCCGCCGGTCTCATCAAGATCTGCCTGTCACGGGCTCCCCGCAGGCCTCCAGGATCTCGTCGAAGATGTAATCATTCCTCAGCCCCAGAGCGATCTCAAACTCAGGTGGTGTGAGAATGGGAACGCTGTACATTCGTGCGTCATCCAGAGCGATGCGCGGGCATGCTGTGGATACAACCGCGTCCAGGCCTAGGTCGAGAACCCTCTCAGGCTCAATTCTGTCTATGTATACCTCAAGCATGCGCTTTCCCTTCGATCTGCCGAGCGTGCAGAGCCGCCTCGCCGTCACACATCTCCGCTGGCCGGGCTTCTTCGATATCAGGATCCCGATGCTTTTCGCGTCCGCTGCTCTGGCGATGATCCCGTACCTCCACCGGAGGAAATCATGTGCATCGATTTCATCCACATTGCCTGTGACAGGATCCGCGGCTATCACCCGCATGCCTGTTGCTATCGATAGACCTACTGGATGGAACATGCCAGTACCTATGAAGAGAGCCTCCTCTGCCCCGACTCTTGCAGCCGAGTAACAGCAGCCGAGAACCTGTCCACGATACCTGGTTCTTGAAGAGGGGGCGCCTGCGATGGCCTCGATGCCATGCGATCGCATTATGCCAATCACACTATCGATCGTATGGGCATGCTGAACGGTTGTGCAGACTGCCACCCTGCCTTTCGTAAAGAATTCAAGAGACCTCTCCACAACATCCTTGACATCATCCGGCATTCTCGCTTCTAAGTAAACGATCCTGTCGCTCAGCCTCTCACACATCTCGGAGTGGCCTATGTGCACAAGCAGATCGACCATGCTGCATAGCTGAAGATCTATATCGCATGCTCCGTAGCAGGGATCTCCCGAGATGATAACCTCTGCGCCAGTCTCCTCCAAAATTCTCGATATCTCTGAGGCAGATCTCTTCAGGCCATCTGGAAGCTGAACGCCGACTCTCCTGATTTCTGCTCTTTTTATGATGCTCACAGCTCTCTCAAGATCGATCTCGTACCCGGAGATGAACATCAGAGCCACCTCTCCAGTGTGCTCTGGCCGGAACGGTACGACGCATTCAACCTCTCAGCGGCCTTTCTGACCCTATCCTCTGAGAAGTTGCGCTCGTTGCACAAAAACCCGACGATCTCATCGACCATGGGCTTTCTCATCCTCAGCTCGTAGCTCTCCGTGACCGCAGGATGCAGGAATAGTTCTCTTATTTCCCGAAAATTTTCAATGCTCTCTCCAAGCGCATCGAGCACAGCCTCCAGGCATCCGTGCTCTCGTATCAGCTTGAGCGCCCTCTTAGGACCCACCTTTGGAAGTCCTCTGTTGTAATCGGTACCGCACATTATTCCGATATCTATGAGCTGCTCCCTGCTTATCCCGAGCCTCGTGAGCTCCTCCTCCAGGATGATGACCTCAGGAGGAACATCGATGTAAATGTTCTTCCTGGGCATCTTCCTCCTGCCTGTGATTGCAAGATTCCTCACAACCCTCGGCGCGCCGAAGAGCAGGGAGTCGTAGTCCTGAGATGCTACATAATCAACATCCCCCCGAATCGCCATGAATGCTGCCTGCGCCTCGCCCTCTGAGGGCGCCTGCACATATGGGATGCCCATGGCATCCAGGAGCCTTATGGAGTCATGAAGTATCTCGCTGTTTATCCTGGCGGTGGCCTGTGCATACCTGAAGCTATCGACGCCTGTGGCTATCGCCTCCTGCAGCTGGATCTCCGCTGCCTCCTTCATCTGAGCCCTGGCAGCGAGCGTCCCGGCCTTGAGCTCAGGAGGCGTGCCATCGAAGACAAACGCAACCCTGATCCCGACCTCTATGAGGTTCGTCATGCGGTAGAGCAATCCCGAGAGGTGCGATGTGACCCTTCCGGAGGCGTCCATGAGAGGTGTGCCGTCAGGCTGTCTTATGATCGACAGGAACTGGTACAGCGTGTTGAATCCATCGACTGCTATCCAGCATCCAGACAGATTCTCAAGGGAGATCTTCTTTTTGCTGAGAATATCTCCGAGATCGACGCCCATGTGCTCATACCTCTATCTTCTTTGCTGCGACCTCTATCGCTCTCCTGACGCTCTCCCTCGGTATTATCGTGGCGACAGGTATCGTGAGAAGCTTTTCAACCGTCGGGCTTACAATCGGCGCACATACCACTGCAGCTGCGCCATCAGATTCCGCCCTCACCGCTGCGATGATCGCCTCTTCGATATTTGTCGCAGAGTACTCGCGGAGCGTGAAGACCTTATCCCCGATGCGCATCCTGGTCTCCTCGATCTTGTCAAGAACAGGCCTAGCAGCTATTATCGCTATGAACCTCTCGCCTCCGCCCTCAAGATCACGAATGGTCCTCACAATCTGCCGGAGCGTCGTTATGTTCGGCTCCCGGTGCCCTGAGAGTATTTTGTAAAGAGTGCTCTGTGGTATGGATGAGATTCTGCTGAACTCCCTCGCGCTCATTCCCATCTCTGAAATGACCGATCGTATCGCATCTCTCAGAGCCTCGTCCGACTGGAATGCAGCCCTGATGATCCTGTCGGCGTGAGACATAACATAGGATAAGATCGCTGCGTATTTCTACTTTTGGGATAATTCATGAGGCCTGTCCGGCTAAGAGCTGTAGCCAGAAATTCAGACCTTACCGCTTCTGCACGTCATAAACAGTTGATCATTATTCGGACACATCTCGGCAGCGAATCCAAGAGTTTAAGTATATTTCACCACCTCGGCAGTATCATGCCTTTCTCTACAGTGGATGAGGCGATAAAGGACATTCGCGATGGGAAGTTCGTGATAGTACTGGATGATGAATCCAGGGAGAATGAGGGAGATCTGGTGATTGCCGCTGAGAAGGTCACACCAGAGGCTATCAACTTCATGGCGAAACATGCACGTGGCCTGATCTGCGTTCCTCTCACAGCTGAGAGAATCCGCCAGCTCGAGCTCCCGATGATGACACAGCAGAACACAGAGAGCATGGGCACCGCGTTCACAGTATCGGTGGATGCCAGGCACGGCATCACCACAGGGATTTCAGCATTCGATCGCGCGACGACGATCCGGACGTTGATAGATCCATCCACAACACGTGCAGATCTCGTAACCCCCGGACACACATTTCCCCTCCAGGCCCTCGACGGCGGGGTTCTGAGGCGCGCTGGGCATACAGAGGCCGCAGTGGACTTGGCGCGCCTCGCAGGACTGTATCCAGCTGGTGTGATATGCGAGATCATGGCTGAGGATGGCACAATGGCACGGCTCCCCGAGCTCGAGAGGTTCGCAGAGAAGCATGGGATCAGGATGTTGACAATCGAGGATCTCATAAGATACAGGATCAGAAGGGAACGGCTCGTGAGAAGAATCGCGGAGGTCGAGATGCCCACAGAATACGGTGATTTCAAGGCAATAGGATACGAGAGCATGCTGGATGGCCAGTGTCACGTTGCACTTGTGGCAGGTGACCCAGCAGCAGATGATGCTCTTGTCAGGGTGCACTCGCAGTGTCTCACAGGAGATACATTCAGGTCGAAGAGATGCGACTGCGGCGAGCAGCTCAGCAGGGCGCTGCAGATGATCAGCAGGAACGGTAACGGCGTTCTGGTGTACATGAACCAGGAGGGGCGCGGGATAGGGCTTGCGAACAAGCTGAGAGCCTACGAGCTCCAGGACGACGGCAGCGATACGGTCGAGGCGAACCACAAGCTTGGATATCCTGCGGATCTGAGGGACTACGGGATAGGCGCCCAGATACTCCTGGATCTCGGTATAAGGAAGATACGGCTACTGACAAACAACCCCAGAAAGATAGTGGGCCTGCAGGGATACGGGCTGGAGATAGTGGAGAGAGTTCCCCTCGAGATCGAGCCGAATGAGATCAACAGGCATTACCTCGAGACGAAGCGGGACAAGCTGCATCACATGCTTCATCTCTCCGATCCCAGATAGCCACTGGTATACTGGTATTATTCTATCGTTTACACTGTCGTAGCTGCATCACATGCTTCATCTCTCTGATCCCAGATAGGGGGCCACAGGGGAGAGGCACTCCACCCAACCCCCTCATCACCGCTGTTCTCCTTACACAGGAGATACCTTCACTCTATTGCGATCCTCTTCTTCGCTGATACGATCTTTGGTACCACAATCTCCAGAACACCGTCCTTGAGCTTTGCCTTCGCCTCCTCAACTCTGACCTCGACCGGCAGTGTTACGATCCTCTCAAAGCTCCCTCGTCTCTCTCTTAGGAAGTAGCTGCCCTCCTTCAGCTCCCTTCTGGCCTTCAGCCTCAGACCATCCTCTGTGATCGTGACTTCCACATCATTCTTGTCAACGCCAGGAAGGTCGACGGTTATCACAAAATCATCATCCCTCTCCTCGATGTCGACCGGCGGGACCTCGCCCATCTCCTCCATCAGGCCGGTCAGACGCTCCTGGAACCTCCGCATCTCCTTCGAATCGATACCCATCTCCTCAAGCATACGGTTTATTCTCTTCTGAAACCATCTTATGTCCTCTGGTGTAATAACAGCCATCGAATCACCATAAATAAATTGCATTTATTAATTTATCAGTCTTGCGATGGACAGACAGGGCCTGTCTGGATAAGGATTGAGAATCTCCGCCATCCAAAAGAAGCCGCTGATTTCTGAATTCGGCTCTTATTCGAACAGATCCACAAACAGAAGTTTTCTGAGTCAGGGTGTTTATGACAAACAAGAGCCGTAAGACGCGTATTTCTGGCTCCAAACTTCATTCCGCATGACAAACAGGTCCGACGAAGGTGGTTGTGCACTCGCCCCATTGATTGAGATGCCACATCCGATCCGGGCTTCAGCGAAACCTGTAGATCCTGGCGCCCATGTCATAGACAAGTTCGTAGTGCTCCGGCGAGAAGCTCATGTTCACTCTCGGATACGCTCCGTGATGCTCCGCAAAGGGTGGCACATGCCCGGGCCTGCGGATGGAAACGCTCGAGACGTACACGAGGACGTTCCTGCGTCCGAGCCTTTCAAGAGATTCTATAACTGCAGGATCATTCGGATCCCTTATCACCATTCCCGGCAGAGCGTAGTTGAGACTACCTGTGAACCTCCCCCTCGCGACCCGAATTCCTGTGAGGGGATATATCCATGCCCCTGTCTCATCCAGGTTCACACAAACAGCATCGCTCAGGTTCTGCGCCTTTATCCACATGATCGCATCGTAATCCTCGCGCGGCATCCCCCAGGATCCTGCATAGCTCTCCAGTACCACAACCATTGAGACCACCCCGACCAGGAGAAGAACAAGAACAAATGCACGCCTGAGCCTGAGATCGCCGCCATCCATCCTCGCAAGAGCCAGCGCGCCCAGAACGCTCAGCGGCAGGTAGAGCTCCAGGAGAAGCCTGTCGGGGGTGCCAACGAAGCTGAGCAGGCCGGAATCCGCAAGCAGAACCATTCCGATAACAGCCCCAGACCACGCGAGCATCATTCGATCCAGACGATCATCCCTCATGAATGCAATGACGCCTCCGAACAGCGCGATGATCGAGGGGTACCAGCGGGCGACGAAATCGCTCGCCTGGATTCTATCGCTGAAGATGGATATCAGGTAATCCGGGGGGTGCAGTATGAGGTAAAGAGCCACTGCTGCCACCGCAGTGGCGATCAGGAGCTGTTGATGCAACACCCTGAACCGCCGAAGGCCTGCTGCAGCAACCCACGATGACAGAACTGCAATCGCGATCGCGAGCATCCGCGCGTGTGCGAGGAATGTGCCAAGAAGCATGACAGGTAGAGCTCGAATATCAATGATGCACGAGAGAACGGACGCGACGAGGAACATCTCCGCGGTCGCTGTAGGATAACCACTCCAGATGAGGTGGCTGTAGTGCGCAGGAAAGATGAACGTCGCGAGCGCTGCTGCATACGTCGATACCTCAGCTCTCATCTCTCTGACAATAGAGTAGAGCAGAAGCGGCGTGATAGATGTGATGACCACTGGAAGCACCTGCATCACATCCAGGAGTGGAAAGATCCTGGCAAAGGGATAGGCGTAGTGGTGAAACCCCTTCGGATAGTACTCAAAGTAGCTACCGACCCGCGGGAGACCAACCGGAAGCCTTCCTCCATCGAGCAGCGTTCGAATCAGCTCAGCATGTGCCACCGCATCCCCGCTCATCCACATCACGATGCGATTGAAGAAAAGCAAGCCGATGATCAGATATAGAGACGCAAGACCAATTACGATGCGATCGTCTCGATCGAGCTCTCCGATGCCAATGGTACGATGTGCAGACCAGTAGGCAGACACGCTGACGCATACGATTGCCAGAGCCGCTTGTGGAATCAAGGGATCGACTCCGAGATAGCTCCCTGCGATTCCTGAAATGGTGAGAAGCGCGCATCCCAGTGCGAATGACAGCGAGAACACAGTCAGAGAGCGCGCTTTGCAGCTACGCAGGAAAGGCAGGCCGCACGTGATGGTGAGGGCAACTGCAAACGCTGCGAGGAGCAGATCGGAGATCAGAGCATCACCAGTGGTGAGAGAGAGGGATTGATTAAAAACATTCCCCCAAAAATGTGATATACCCTGCAGCAGAGCGGTGCTGGGATGGATGCACTTCAGGCACTAGTTCTGGGCGCGCTCCAGGGGATAACCGAATGGCTGCCCGTGAGCAGCGAGGGCCAGACAATGCTGGCGATGATCAGCTGGCTGGGAATGAGACCGACTGACGCCCTCTCATGCTCGATATTCCTGCACACAGGGACCATGCTGGCAGTGCTTGTGAGGTTCAGAAGTCGGCTCCTGGGAATGCTGAACACGGAATCAAAGCTCATGAGAACCGTAATCGTCGCCACGCTCTTCACAGGTATAACAGGCGTCCCTCTTTACATGCTCTTCAGGGATAGATTCACCGGCGGCGAGCAGGCGACGCTGCTCATAGGCTCTCTCCTTATAGCCACAGGACTGATGCTCAGGCTGCGCAGCTCATCCACCAAAGACATGGAGGAAATCAGCACAAAGGATATGGTTCTCCTTGGACTGGCGCAGGGGTTCTCGATACTTCCTGGTGTCTCGAGATCCGGTACCACCCTTACAGTCCTGCTGATGCGGGGAGTGAAACAGGATGATGCTCTGATGGTATCATTCATAATAAGCGTGCCTGCTGTGCTCGGCGCGATTGCGCTCGACTGTCTCGCCGGATCTCCACTGTCGATTCGATCGCTGCCTGGAGCAGTGATGCTCGCATCGTCGTTCATCACAGGGTATGCGACGATGGATGTGCTGATGAGATTCTCGAGGAATGTCAGCTTCTCATGGTTCTGTATAACAATGGGGATGATCACGTTGGCGCTGACAGCACTACCGGAAGTTCAATAAGTGACACACTCTGAGCTGCCACCATTTCACTCTCGATATGTTTGATCTGATCGGTGAACCTCAGCTCTTGGGAGATAAGAAACACATCCAAGCAGGAGATCACGCTCTGGAGTGATGGCGAGCAGATCGAGCGGGTGCATCTCCTCAGGAGATCCTGGTCCCACAGATCTGCGTACAGTGGGCATGCTGATGAAGTCGCCTCAAAATTCCCAAGCATATTGATTTATGTGGATTGTATTTCCGCGCAGAATCGATGCAGATCAGCATCGTTGCTCAAATAGTCTCGCAACGAATTCGATAGCCTGCTCTGGCAGTGTATCGAGTTCGCTGTAAATTCAAAAGTGATCGGTATGCATCGCACCAGCATGAGGTAAATTTACAGCAATTTCGACACGCCCCTGCTCTTCACATGCACGAATGCTGCTCGTCACCTAGATCATCTGGAGGTCGCTTCTAGATCTTATCTGAGTCACATATAAAAACCAACCTTTTATTCTCGGCTCCCCCTCTCGGAATATATGATGCTCAAATTGATCATCGGATTGGTTATCGTCGCAGGCCTCTCTGCCGCGATGAATCCAGAGGATTATGATGCCCTCTACCCGACAGAGTACCCGGATCAGCCGGTGGACTATTACCAGCCTCCGCCTGAGAGTGCGTATTTCACAAATGAGGAGCCGGCAGATGCCGGGAGCCTGGTTGATCAGGGCGCGGTGGATGATCCATCTGTCCTGAGCAGCGTGCCTGAGGGAAACGGGCTGTGGATAGTTGATGGAGTGAACTATGTGCACACAGTCAGCCTGAACGTGCCGCCAAAGAGCTGGGCGAACCAGGAGATTGTGCCGTCTGTAGATGGCGACCTTGTCGTATACTACGAGTATCCGACAGGTCAGATAGTCACACAGCATCTGGGCCGTGTCCTCCCGTACCACAGATACTGGACGTGGTTCTACGGGCCGTTCCCCGGCGTCTACAAGGTATGGTATGTGATTGATGGGGTTTACAGGAGCAACTACGTCTGGTACTACGTCCGCGAGGACTGGCCATGGTGGTACGGAGGCTACACGTTCACAACATACTACCACACGCTTCCGGTCAGGTACTACTACAGGCCCGTAGTGTATGAGCCGATACGATGGACCTACAAGTACACATGGGAGTGGAGGTCGACAGGGCACACATGGCATGATGGAATACACGATCGACATGACGGCAGACGTGATGGAAGGCATGAGTTTGTCACGACGATCATAGATCCGTAACAGAGAGTCGCAGGGCGCGAACTCCTCAGGAAAGGGAGACACGTTCCATCGAACGAGGCACTCTCTGTCTGCTGCCCCGGAGCGGCCTGCTCCTATCCAGATTTTATAACAAAGTCGTGCAAGGTCGTGTACTCGTATCATTGAGACGCTAGTATATAGCTTCAAGGAGTTGTGAGGTATTGTGTCGATGAACATCGATTTCATGGCAGATTGTTCGGTGATGCTAGCCACGACCTGTGGTTGGTGAAAGCACTCATTCGCTACGAACGCATAGGAGGAGAGTGTCTCTTTTATCAGATAGGTATCGGTGACAGATTGAGTGCTGCGGATTCCACTAGTGCATGGCTCACAGAAGATTCATCTCGCCATCCGATCCCCACGGACCTGTTCGAATAAGGGTTGCTGTCTCAGACATCCAAAAGCAGTAAGACCCGAATTTCTGGCTTCAGCTCTCATCCGGACACGTCCATCCCCACCGCCAAAACGACTATATAGCTTCAGATCAATGATTATAAAAATTCAGGAGGATTTTGAGAGTTATTTCTGGTTAACTAATTGAATAATATTCAATATACAATTTGAGTAATTTGTTAGGGTTGAAAGCTCTATGAGATGCTATGTAAACATGGTATGATGAATATGAAATCATTATTGGTGCTTCATCTGCTGATGATGTGTGCCTTTTGTACACAATCATCGGCTCAGCTCTCTTACATGGACTCGCTGACAGGAGACCTGCTCTATTCGGACGACTTCTCCAATCCAGCGAGTGGATGGCCACGGGTGACGACAGAGAGCTACACGAGGGACTACATGAATGGGATGTACCACATCTCTGTCAACACCTCTCACACCGTGAAAAATACCAAAGTGCCTGCAGGAATGGATTTCAGCGATTTCGTGCTCGAGACGATGGTATATGTGGTGGACGTGCCGGAGTATGGGGAGTTCGGGCTGAATCTCAGAAAAGATGTGGAGAATGACGATTTTTACAGGCTTGTGCTGAACACCAATCACAAGTTCGCATTCTTTAAATATAAAAATGGAGAGTGGGCGGATCTCATACCCTGGTCAAGGTCAGATGCAGTGGCGCTGGATGCGAACAAAATAAAGGTGGTGGCATCCGGAGAGGACTTCACGATCTGCATAAACGACCGGTGGGTTGGAAGCTGCAAGGACGGGAGCATACGCTCTGGGGTCATAGATATTTTAGGAGAGACGCAGGATGCATCGCAAGCACACGTCGCATTCGATTACCTGAAGATATGGTCCATCATGGGCGCATCAGAGGGTCAGATACCGGAAAGCAGAAACATCCTGACGGTTGGTACAGGGAAGCAGTACTCGCGGATCCAGGACGCCATCAATGCCTCCACTGACGGAGACACGATCGAGGTCTATTCTGGCACGTACAGGGAGAACATCTTTGTCGACAGGAAACTCACGATACGCGGCATCGGTACGCCTGTAATAAATGCTGACAGGCGCGGCGATGGCATCACGATATCTGCGGATGGAGTCGCTCTTGAGGGGCTGAGCGTGATCAATGCGAGGGGTGGATTTCTCGGATACTCCGGAATAATGGTCTACTCCAGCAGCAATATCATAAGAAACAACAGTATAACGCTATGCGATAAGGGGATCGAGCTGTACGAGGCAGACAGCAACCTGATCGAGGCGAATATCATAGAGGACAACGATGACAATGGGATATACCTCCTGAGCGGATGTGATGAGAACACGATAAGGGGCAACAGGATATCGAGGAACGGCGGCGATGGGATACATGTTTACGAGTCTAATCGGAACATGATATTCAGCAACATTATTGCAGATAACATCGGTGATGATGCATACGATGATTACAACGCCACAGAGCTTGGGACCGGCGACGTCAACAGATGGGATGACGGATCGAAAGGCAACTATTACAGCGATAACCTCTGCACAGACTCGAACCGCGACGGGATCTGCGACTCTCCGTATGGCATTCCAGGCGGTGATTGCATTGACAGATACCCGCTTGCATCGCCTTCACCCGGCCCCAGCGTGATAGAGGAGCGCCCACCAGAGGAGCCCTTGGAGGGAAGCAGATCCGCCACCGTTTCAGGTACCCAGTCCGGCTCTGTATCGCTTGGTGGTGCTGCTGTTGATATACCCTCAGGATCCATTCCGCCCAACGAGGATGGAACTCCAGGAACAATGGTCATCAGCATAGAGAAGACGAATATGAGGCCAGAGCTGGCTGAGGGTCTGTCTCTTGTTGGCGAGGTCTACCAGCTCGGTCCTGAGGGCACAGTATTTGAGAGACCGGTGCAGATCACACTGAGGATACCTGAGGGGGTGGATCCGAACACAATCGTGGGAGTGACGACCTTCAACGCCACATCTGGGAGATGGGAGCTGATACCAGGCACAGTCGATCCAGATGAGAGGACTGTCACGATATTCACGGATCACTTCTCACCATACGCCCTGGTCAGGGGAGCCGATGAATGGATGAGGAGAAACGGCGGCTGGATCGAGGTGGTCAACAAACACCGCTACAACACCATTTCCTATCTCCCATGCAATGGTGAGGATCGCTGCAGTATTCTTCCGACACACACAGAGCACGGTATATGCATACAGAATGCGGTTTTCAGAGATGCATCCGTGGCGGGCCTCTGGACTCCCCCGAACAACTGGATGATACTGGCATTTGACGTGCCGGCTGAAAGCACAAGAAGCGAGACCAGAGAGCGCTTCTGGGTGCCTGCAGGCACATACACTCTGACCGAGTTTCTCTTCGTATCGGAGGTGAATCCTGGAGACCCCATGTATTCCCCATGCCGTCATGCAAAGTCCAAGCAGACGAAGGTTTACCAGATAAACCCCGGAGATGTTATGCGGTTCGATCATCTTGATGAATCTTCACTCCAGGGGTCCCCGTGCTTCCTGGGTGGGTATCCATGCAGGTCGGTTCTCGCTACTACTGCGAGGACCGGAACGAAAACATCGGTCCACACAGGCGATGTACAGGTCACCCTGACGTGGTATGCGAACGCGGACATCGACCTCTATGTGGAGGATCCAAATGGGGATTTGGTCTACTATGGCAATCCCCAGGTTCCGTCGGGCGGGCAGCTGGATCGCGACAACATGTGTTCCAACTTCGAGATGGGCAAGCCTGAGAACATCTTCTGGCCGACAGGCAGCGCGCCGCCCGGCGTGTATAAAGTCAGTGTGAACTACTACAGCGATTGCGGCGGCGTCGGAGCGGTAAGGTGGACTGTGCGCACGGTGGCCGGAGGGGACGTGAAGACGTACACAGGAGTTCTGAATACGGTGGGGGATACCCAGGAGGTCACGACCTTCGAGATCCGATAGCTCTGACCCTTGGGATACTGCAATGCTCCGCTCTGTCAAGGGCGGAGAACCATCATTTTTCAGATCGACTGCTCCAGGATGTGGTACAAAGATGGCGTTGATTGCAGACCATTTTCGTCCACACGGGGTGGCCTTGCGACATGAGCGCTTTTCTGCACATATTAAATGCAACCTGTTTCACGAGAGAGCACATAAAGATGTGGCTCGACCTTGATGAGGGGTGCTATGAGGAAATCGATTGAAGAGATAAACGAGCGGATACGCAGGGGTGAGGCGACGGTGCTCACCGCTGAGGAGGTGAGGGATCTCGTGGAGCAGGGCGCGGTCAGCGAGCTCCAGGATGTCGATGTTGTCACAACAGCCACGAGGGCTGTGATGAGCGGGACGTATGCCGTGCTCTCGTTCGGACTCGCGGAGAAGGGGTCGTTCGCCCGCTCTGTTAGCGCGCGGATCAACGGCGTGCTGGCGCATGTGGGGCCATGCCCCAATGAGCGGCTGGGGCACATAGATCTCATCGTCTTCGGGACGGCGCACAGGGACGAAAGGTACGGCGGCGGTCATCTCTTCAGAGACCTGGTTGCGAGGAGAAGCGTTTGTGTGGATGTGGAGACATCAGACGGGCGCTGCATATCGAGAGAGCTCACCCTGGATGAGATACCTCATGCCAGGATCTTCGGCACAAGAAATGCATTCATGAACTACTCCGCGTTCGTGAACACAGGGGGAGTGGCTATGAGCACAATATTCCATGCGATTCCATTCCCTGTAAGCATGAGCGGGGCGTCGTTCTCAGGATGCGGCATTCTGAACCCTCTCGAGAACGATCCGCTCCTGGAGACGATAGGCGTCGGAACGCGCGTTCTCATAAACGGTGCCGAGGGCTTCGTGATCGGGACGGGAACAAGAAGCACTCCGGAGAGGCCGAATCTGTCCGGATTCGCTGACATGCACCAAATGATGCCTGAGTTCATGGGCGGATTCGTGACGTCTGCAGGCCCTGAGTGCATTACCTCATGGGCTGTGCCGGTTCCCGTTCTGAGCCAGTCGGTTTTCAATGCGGTTTCACGCCCTGAGCGGGCGATCCCGCTGCCCGTAATGGATGTCGGCACGAGATCCTCTTTATGGGCTGCGGATTACGCACAGGTCTGGCGAGATGTGGATCTCGCGGTTCGTGTGCGACCGGATTCATGCAAGGACTGCACAAATTGCATCGCAGAGATCAGCTGTCCGATGGGCGCGATTAAAAGACCCGTGCGCATAGATAGAGGGCTTTGCTTCAACTGCGGGCTCTGCTCAGTGCTCTGCCCTGAGGTCTTCCGCGCGCGCCTGGGCTCGGTAAGATCTCCAGATGGTATTCATGTTCCAGTAACGTTGAGACAGTCAGACCGTCTCCGCGCCATCAGGCTCGCGGAGATTCTCAAAGAGAGAATACTCGATGGGAGCTTCAGGATCTCCGCATGCGTGAAGAGGCTCTCTCCATGAACCTGCTCAGGATCTTCTCAGGTGTGAGGGGGATCACAGGGACGTCCGCATTTCCTGGCTCCACAATGGCCACAACCACGCCGCTCCCCGAGAGCCTCCTCCTGAGCTCCTCTTCACCGGAAACAACCCTCACGTCCCTGACACCGGCCCCCCTGGCGACGGCAGCGAGATCCGTGCATCGCGAGGTGCATGTCGGCTGGCATCCTGTGGAACCGTACACGCGGTTATCGAGGATGACGAGAAGGTAATTGGACGACGCAAAGCTCGCAATTGTCGCAAGCGTGCCGAGGTTCATCAGCACAGAACCATCACCATCGATCGCGATCACCCTTCTCTCCGGAAGCGCCAGCGATAGGCCCAACGCTATGGAGGATGCCATGCCCATCGATCCGAGCATGTAGAAGTTCTCCGGCCTGTCTCTGATGAAGAAAAGCTCCCTGCTGGGGTAGCCCAGGTTGCAGACGATGAGAGCATTCAATGCCTCAGCAGCCTCTGCTATGATCGCTATTGCGTCTATTCTTCTCATATCGAATCACCAAAAGCGGCCCCTCCCTTTCTAGGGGACTGGTAGCTTACCTCCCCCAGAACTTTATATCCAGCAGAACCGCGACAGGCCGCATTTCATTCAGCGCAAGGCTCCACGCACCCTCTACAGCCTTCTCGGCTTCATGCGGTCGCGGCCGGAAGAACGGGATTCCCATCGTCTTCAGCAGAGGCTCTGTCAGCCTCCCCATGGGAATCTGGCCCACGAGCCGCTCCCCCTGAGTCCCGCGATGGCTAATCACCATCAGAAGCGGTATTCCATAGAGCATATCCAGGGATGCCAGAGCGTTTATGCTGTTACCGAGTCCGGAGTTCTGCATCGCGATCGCCGGGCTCATGCCGCCCATGTATGCACCAGCGCACACCCCGATGCCCTCCTCCTCTCTTGTGACAGGTATGTGTATGATATCAGGATCTGAGGAGAGAAGGCACAGAAGCTCCTGAAGGTTCACACAGGGAACGGATGCTACGAGGTCTATGCCAGCTCTTTTTAAACCTCTGTAGACCTGCTCGCTTGGTCTGAGATCGTTGGACATGATTTGTATTATTTTAAGGCTCATGTTGTTGAACCATCGGAGAGGCGCGCTCTGACAGTAACCAAGCGACAATCGACTTTGCCTCTTTGTGAAAGGTTATCGATCCGCCGAATGACAGGGATGTGCCTGTTGTAAATGATCATCTGGAGCACCCCATATCATCTCTTCTGGTTCTGCTCTGCAGCTCTGAACGCCTCCTCAGCCTCTTTGTTCATGCCGAGCTTTTGCAGCGCTAGACCCTTGTTGTAGAGGGCGATTGAGTTGTTAGGATCCAGCTGGAGAGCCCTCTCATACATCGCCAGGGCCTCATGGTACCTCTTCTGGTAGTAGAAGGCCAGACCCTTGCCGATCCAGGCGCCTACGTATGTCTGATTGAGGATAATAGATCTATCGAATGCTGAGATGGCGTCATCGAGTCTCCCAAGGCTCACGAGAGTGTTGCCCTTGTTGCTCCAGGCCTCGTAGTTCATGGGGTCTGCCTGGATCGCAGATTCGAAGCACTGCAACGAATTATTGTATCTTTGCATCGCCGCCAGCACGATTCCCTTGTAGTTCCATGCCTCTGCATCAGATGGATCGAGTTGCGTGGCCCTATCGAAGCTCTGGTATGCATCTCTCAGCATACCCATCGCGTAGAGTATCTTCCCCCTGAGAAGCCAGGCCTGTTCGAGGCTGCTGTCCATTCTGAGCGCTGTCTCCGTCAGATTCAGGGCCTGGTTATAATCATTCGCATCAAAAAGAGCCTTTGCATCTTCAACCAGATCCTGGGGCGTGCTCTGAGCCATGGATAAATCAGAGAGCATGAGAAGCATGAGTAACACTGTCAGTTTTCTCATGCTGCGATCCATGCAGCGGAGATCAAATATAGATTCCGGTCGTCCGATTCCAGCTCGCAGGTGAGCTGGCACAAGCCATGAGATCATTAAACGCTTCAGCGTTCAACCCTCTACAGATTCTACAGATTTATGTCGTCTGTGGCTGTCGGTTCGAGCGGAATCGTTTAGTGATCCAAGCACACAACCGTAGTGTACTTGATTCACTGAAACGCTGCATGCAATAAAAAGGCGTGTCAGATGGATGAAAACATCTGTGATGATAGTTTGTCTCTTTCAAAACGTGTCGATGCAGGAGGATAATTCCCTCTGTGTTGTGCTTTCATGGCAAACCCGCAGCGCACAATCCACAGGGCTTATGGGACACCTCGCATGCGGAATTTGTTCTTACAGGAATGCTCAGCCATTCCAGCCCACGGCTAAAAGAGTGCGGGGGACGGGATTCGAACCCGCGAACACCTACGTGACAGGACCCTCAATCCTGCGCCTTTGACCATGCTTGGCAACCCCCGCATGCTTCTGGCAGAGAATACCACATTGGATATAAACCTCTCGCCTCAGGAGATTGAGGCGAGCGTATCCTGGAGCGCCAGAGCCTTCTTCTTAAGCTCCTCCGCGGCCATCCTTACCAGATCCTTCGCATTTATAGACCCATCGCTCTCTATGCTCATAATGAAGGCGTCCTCAAGTGGCACGACTGAGATGGCTCGCTGGTCGCACTCCTCAACGCAGAGCCTGCATAGCGAGCACTCTGTGATATCCCTCACCTTGATGCTATCGTTCTCATCGAGCACCAGCACGCCGCGTGGACATACCTTTACGCATCTTCCGCAGTTGTTGCATCCGCTGATCTCTATGGATGGAAGATTCTTGTAGCCGCAGAGCGTGCCAGCCTGCCATTTGGCGTGCTCCTTGCCTGTGCGGAGCGTGGCGAAGCCCTCGATCACGAGCTTCTCACCCTCTCCGAGCACCACAAGAGGTATGTTATCGAATGCAGCTCTCACGCTAGGGTCGCTGAATTTTATATCCCGTGAGTGCACGGTCGCCGGACCCTCTGCAGTCAACATAAAATCAATCCTGCAGCCCGGACAGCCAATACCACCGCACTGGCACTCATCTGGGGTCGAATAGACGCTCAGATCATCAGCTCTTATCGGAACAAGGCCGAGCCTGAGAGCGATCTGCTCATCGAAGAGCACGGATGTGTTCTCGTATATCGAGATCTCATCGATCGCAAGCTTCGGAACTTCAGCTATGCACGACCGCCTGATAGCGTTTGCGAACGCAGGAGTCACACCGGTGAGGAGGAACCTCACCCGGTCGTCCCTCAGTTCGATAAGCTCCACATTCAAGGCTTATGCACCGTCAGACCCTTCTGCCCCTCTTCCCGCCCTTCGGCTTTGTGCCATCATGTGGGATCGGGGTGACGTCCTCAATCCTTCCAATCCTCAGACCCGCGCGCGCCAGCGCCCTTATCGCAGCCTGTGCTCCAGGCCCAGGGGACCTCTGCTTGTTCCCTCCTGGTGCTCTCACCTTTACATGCACCCCGACTATCCCCTTGGCCTTGGCCTGCTCGGCGACCTGCATCGCCATCTGCATCGCGGTGTACGGGGAGCTCTCGTCCCTGGCGGCCTTCACAACCATACCACCTGAGATCTTGGCTATCGTCTCAGCGCCCGTGAGATCTGTTATCGTTATCAGTGTGTTGTTGAATGATGAGTATATGTGTGCTATGGCCCATTTGCCCTCTGTCATGCCGACCCTCCAGTCCTGGCGACGATCTTAGATGACCTCTCCGGATGCCCCTCTCTGGCGAGCGGGGATCCTGCATAGTAATCGATGGTCATCTCGTCCCCTCTCTTCACCAGGTAGCTCGGGACGGTCACCCTCTGACCTGCCACCTGGATGTGCCCGTGGGTTATGAACTGTCTCGCCTGTCGTATCGTGTTTGCGAGACCCTGTCTGTAGACCTGTGTCTGCAGCCGCCTCTCCAGGATATCTGTGATCTTCAGTGAGAGTATGGCATCGAGATCTGCACCATCCTTCAGGATGCCGAAGCGTGACAGTCTATTGATAACCGCAGCAGCCTCTATATCGGCTCTGGCCTCGCCACGAGCCTTGGATGCGAGAAGCATCCTCCCAACGCGCCTGTACTTTCTTAGAATGCTCTCAGCCTTCCAGAGCTCGCGCTTGTTCCTCAGCCCGTAGGTCTTTATGAGCTCGACCTCATTGGCCATCCTGTCTGCTTCCCATGGCTTTCGAGGCCGATCATATGTCTTGTGGCTCTTGCCAGGATATCCCATATAATCACCTGCACATCATTTCTTCGCCTGCGTCTTCTTCCTGGTGACACCAACGGTCGCGCCGCTCCTGCCTGTGGATCTGGTCCTCTGCCCTCTCACTCTCAACCCGAGCTCATGCCTTATGCCCTTGTAGCTTCTGGTCTTCTTCATGATGTCAAGATCCTCGCGGAGGGTCGTGAGGACTTCGGCGCCCATGACGTGTTTGTCCACGCCTGTTATTATGTCCTTCCTCCGGTTCATCATCCAGGCTGGAATGTTATCTCTGACACTCTCTATAACATTCTTCAGAGCCTCTATCTGCTCCTCAGGCAGCTTCCCCAGAGTCGCGCAGGGATCCACGCCTGCCTTCACTGCGAACACCCTGGCCAGCCTTCTGCCAACGCCTTTGATGCCAGTAAGAGCCATCTGAACCTGCTTCTTCCCGTCAAGATCGGTGTTGTAAATGCGCACTATATGTCTCAGCTCAACAGAGCTCTCAGTCTCCTTCGTCTCCATCTCCAATTACTCCTCCAGAACGCCTGGGCTCCAGGAGCCCGATCTGGAGCAGCCCCGGATCAGAATCCGGCGCCGCCCACTCACCGGCTGTGCGGTGGGGCGATTTACGCAAATCCAATGCGAAGATACGCTCCTGCTACATAAGATTATCTGTTGGGTGAGCGGACCTGTCCAAATAAGGCTTGAGCATCTCCTCCATCCAAAAGCAGTCAGCCATATGTTTCTGAATTCAGCTCTTATTCAGATACATCCCGGACAACGGACGTGTCCGGATAAAAAGGGAGTCTATTTGATGAGCATATCTTCAAGGCTCACGATTCAAACACACGGCCCTTATTCAGACAGGTCCCGGACAACATTCCAAAAGTACTTATGCTTTTAAGTAAATGTTAATTTATGGTGGAAGTAGCGTCCCATGAGAAGGCTCTCGCAATCACGAAGAGCTTGAACGCATTGCTTTTAAAAAACACCGGCAAAAAAGATGTCACTGTGGTCCTCGAGCTGGCGGGCAGTAAAGCATTATCCGTACCTGAGAAGTACAGAACTCTCAGAATCAAAGCAAATGGCTATGCAAGAATCCCATACAGATTCGGAAAAATGGATATCGGATGGCCCATAGCTCTCAGTGGTAGGCATACAGCTGCGATCCGGCTTTGGAGCAGGGACCCGAAGAGCAAAAAGAAGGTATTGATTGCCAATATGGTTGTGGAGACACGGTCCCCGATCTTTGTTCCTGAGCTGCACTGCATGGAAACCACAGAGCAGGAACAGCGGGCCAGAAAGGGCAACAGTCCGCCTGTGATCACAATGAGCGCTGTGAAGCCAAGGACATCGGTGCCGAAAAACACAGGGGAGGTCGAGCTGAGCTGGGAGATCAGAGGTGCTGATGAGATGCATGATTACATCTTCTATCCAGGCGCAGAGGTTCTGGAGCCTGGAACATTTACAGATGCAGGGGGGTGGGAGTGCTCCTGCCATGTCACGCCCTCCAGCAACTCGTACATCTACACTGCAGGACCTACCATTATCCAGACATTACATGCGCGCAATGCAGATGGTGAGGTGTACGAGCATGAGACCATCTATTACACAACCAGAGTGGGCTACCACAATGCCAGATGTCCGGCTGGTGGCACAATACATACGGACGAACTGGACACCATCAGGGGTTTTCTGGAGGATATCGATGCCCGCCTGAGATCGAATGCCCTTGAGGATCTGCCGGAGTTTGTCGATGATTGGAACAGAACGATAGAGGAGAGGATTGGGCGAGGGGAGCTTTCTGAGAGTGCCAGAGACTACATGCTCCCCGAGTTTGATGATATGGATTATCTGAGCGGCCGTGTTGGGACTGGCAGTCTGGCGGATGATATTCTAAGCGCCATGGAGAATGTCTTGATATATATCAAGCCGTACACACTTCCGAGAGGGTACCGGGCGGGCACGCTTCCGCCAGAGAGGCACGCCCTCTGTGATTGTGTTTATGGGAGGACCTACCACTCGCCTGGTCATCCCGACTGCAACTGGATTGCTGTGTGCATAGGCAGAGTATCTTGCAATGGTCATACAGGAAGTGCCGACGCCCTCACGCTTCTCCATGAACTTTACCATCATGCCACCGGCAGCGGCGACGAAATGAGAGCCGTGGCCGTGTCATGCTGCGTCTTCGACTACCTGGCTCCTTTGGACTGGTGAATGTTCTTATTTATTTTTCATCTGATCACTGGTCGACCTCATCGGCAACTATAAGAGCATCCGTATCACAATACAGCTGGGTATGGGGTGCTTTGAGGATTTTATGGAGCTTAGGGAGAACGTCGAGGACGCTCGAAGGAGGATCTCCCTGCGACGCATCTCATTACCATCAAAAAGGGTGGAAGATGATGCAGAGGGATGTTGTGGCGCGCTACCGCGTCGAGACTGATCTTCCCATGAGAAAGGCTGCTGAGGCGATAGCTGCTGAGCAGTCGACCGGGACATGGACTGAGGTGAGAGGAGCTGAGAGCGATCTCGCGGCGAGTGTCCTCTCGATAGATGGCAATACCGTGGAGATAGAGTTCCCTGTGGAGCTCTTCGAGCCTGGGAACATACCGCAGTATCTGTCTGTTATCGCAGGGAACCTCTTCGGTCTGGAGGCTCTGAAGAAGGTTCGACTGGTGGATGTCGATTTTCCGGAGTCACTGGTCAGAGCTCATAGCGGCCCGAAGTTCGGGATAGAGGAGGCAAGGAGGATCATCGATGCATACAATCGTCCTCTTGTTGGCACGATAGTCAAGCCCAAGGTCGGGCTGAACCCGAGTCAGACCGCTGAGGTCGCAGGGGCTGCTGTGAGAGGCGGCCTCGATCTCGTCAAGGACGATGAGACGCTCACAGATCAGAAGTTCTGCCCGATGGAGAGAAGGGTCGAGGAGGTCATGGCGGAGTTTGACAGGGTCGAGAGCGAGACCGGGAAGAAGGCGTTCTACGCAGTCAACGTCACAACTGGCGCCGACACGATCCTGGAAAGGGCGGAGAGGGCGATCGACCGGGGCGCGAACATGCTCATGGTCGATGTCCTGACAGCTGGTTTCTCCGCGCTCGAAGCGCTTGCAAGAGGGGTGGATCTGCCGATACATGTGCATAGAACAATGCACGGAGCCATGACGAGAGACAGAGCGCATGGAATATCGATGCTCGTCATAGCGAAGCTCGTCAGAATGGCGGGTGGCACGAACCTGCACACAGGCAGCTATGTCGGCAAGATGGCCAGCGATATCGAGGAGAATGACCAGTGCAGAGATGCTTTGCGCGAGGATTGGTATGGCCTGAAAAGAGTTTTCCCGGTGGCTTCAGGCGGCATACACCCCGGGAAGGTCGCAGGCAACCTGGATGGATACGGTATAGACTGCATAGTGCAGGCAGGCGGTGGCGTACATGGGCATCCAGATGGGACGACTGCAGGGGCAAGGGCGATGGTGCAGGCAGTCGAGGCGTGGCTGAGCGGCATACCGGTGATGGAGTATGCAGAGAGGCATAAAGAGCTAAAACGTGCGCTTGAGCGATGGGGTGTTTGAGCTCATCTCGGGAGACTGAAACCGAAGGTTTTATATTCGTAGATGGGGATGGTTTGACAGTCTGTCACGAGTCAAGCGACGCGCGCTGTTTGAAAAACAGCATGGATGTAGTGAGGGATCAGATGGCGAGACATGACATCTTGATGAGAATCAAGCAGGCAGAGGCGGATGCCAAGGCCAGTGTCCAGCAGGCCTTGCAGGAGAAGGAAAAACGCATCGCCGATGCCACTACTGAAGCAGCGAACATAGTGCGTACAGCCGAATCCGAAGCACAGGCCTTCTACGAGAAGGAACTCGCCAAGGCGGAGGGCGAAGTTAAGGCCAAGAAGCAATCGGTTATTAGCGAGGGCATGCGAAAGGTAGATGCCTTGAGGTCTAGTGCAAACGCAAAACTGGACAAAGCGGTTGAATACTTGCTAAAGGAGTTTATGGGGTTGTTGCATGCTTAGACCCGTTGAGATGAGTCGTGTAGTCGTCGCCGGGTCGAAGAATGTGATGGAGTCTGTGGTGGAGAAGCTCCATGAGCTCAACCTCATGCACATCGTCAACTACACAGGTGGGGAAGGCGATTTTGAGCAGGGTAAGACGATGGGCAAAGGCAAGGAGTTCTCCGAGAACCTCATAAAGCTCAGATCGATTGAGAGATATCTGGATATAAAGCCGAAGGCTCCCGATGTCAGGTTTGCGGAGTCCCAGATAGTATCCCAGATGGACGATCTGCTGGGAAGGCTTGCGGAGGAGGTGACCTCCACCTACGAGCGCATAACTGCAATCGAGGCCGAGGTCAAATCAAAGCAGGATCAGATCAATGCGCTTCGGCCACTGGCGGCGATTGACCTGCCCATAGAGCTGTACTCGGGCTATGAGACCCTGGCGGTTTTCGTAGGGACGGTTGAGTCTGCAGTTGATGCCGATGTCGCAAAGGTCGCTCCCAAGAGCGAGGTCTTCACAGGGAGCTTCAAGAACACCACGGTAGTCGCGGTGTTCGTGCCCGTTGAGAAGGCCTCTGAGGTTCAGGCGGTTCTTGCCGAGCATGGGTTTGCGGAGATCTCGGTTCCAAAGCTTACCGGAGCTCCAGATGTGGCCATATCCACGCTGGAGGCGGAGATCAAGCGGCTGGAGTCGGAGAAGGAGCCACTGCAGAAGAAGCTCAAGGATCTCAAGAAGCAGTATGAGGACATAATACTTGCTGCAGATGAGTATCTGAGCATCCAGACCCAGAAGACCGATGCGCCTCTCAGGTTTGCAACAAGCGAGAACGCGTTTGTCATAGATGGCTACGTTCCATCAGCGGACTATGATAAGCTCAAGAGTGCGCTTGAGAGCACAACCGGCGGCAGAATACACGTTGAGAAACTCCCTGAGAATGAGATGGAGGAGCTGGTCGAGAAGAAGGGCGAGGACATACCCACAAAGATCGAGAACCCCGGGATTGTGAAGCCTTACGAGCTCATAACCAGGCTTTTCGCGATACCTGAGTACAAAGAGTTTGATCCAACGCTTCTGATATTCGTGTTCTTCCCGATAATGTTCGGGATGATCCTCGGAGACGTTGCATATGGCATCATGATACTACTCGTACTCGTGATGCTGAAGAAGAAGTTCAGAACTGAAGGGTGGACACAGCTGATCAACATTGTGATGATTGCAAGCGTCTGGTCCATAATATTCGGCCTGATCTTCGGCGAGATCTTCGGGCCAATGGGCCTGTGGGGGAAGGTCTTCGGGCAGCTGCCACATGAGGAGATCCTTGCGCTGGAGGAATCCGGAAGGTTCTTCGGCGAGGGTGTCTTCGGTCCGCTTGGCAGGGTTGGTCCGATGGGGATGTTCCCGCTGTACAGGCTGGCCACTAATGCGGTGCTGATGTTGATCGGTGTCAGTATCTTCATAGGTGTTCTCCATTGTGGAATCGGTTCTATTCTCGGCGTCAAGACAGAGCTCAATTATGGTGAGAAGAAGCACGCATACTTCGAGCGGCTTCCGGTGCTGATATTCCAGGTGGCTTTTGCGCTGCTGCTTCTCGGCCTGGTTCTGGGCTTCATGCCCCTGGTGTATCTCATGGGGCTCCTTGTTGTGGTGTCTATCGTCATGATGGTCATGGGCCCGGAGGGTGTAATGGGTGCCACGCATCTTCCGTTCTACGTGAGCAACCTGATCTCCTACCTGAGGCTCCTGGCCATTGGCCTCGCGTCAGTTGGTGTTGCGTTTGCAGCCAACAAGCTGGCCTTTGGCGTCATCATGCCGATGCTCAGCGGCGGTGAGCACCTCACGATGGTCGCTTACATCGTGGGAGTCATCGTGCTGCTTGTGGTACACTTCATCAACCTGCTGCTTGGTATATTATCTCCGTTCATGCACCCCCTGAGGTTGCATTACGTCGAGATGTTCACCAAGTTCTACAGCCAGCATGGTGGTGGAGTTGAGTACAGCCCCTTCGGACATGTCCGGAGGTATCTGAAGGTATAATGGGACGAACAAAAATACAGGATGGTTATAATAATAGTAAGGAGGTTTGAGGAATATGGCTATAACGGATGCAGGAGTAATGTACGGTCTGTTGGCAGTTGGTGCAGGTCTTGCGACTGGGCTTGCCGGTATCGGTGCGGGTGTCGGTGAGCAGGGCATCGGAGCCGCCGTCGTCGGCGTCGTTGCAGAGGAGCCTGGATTCCTGGGCAAGGGCCTGTTCCTGATGCTGCTGCCCGAGACGCTGATCATCTTCGGGCTTGCCGTCTCGCTGATCCTGATGTTCGCCTGGTCACCCTTCGCCGCGTTACTCTGAGCACCCCCCATCCAAAAGGGTGAGAGGCAATGGCACTAGATGCAGTGGTTGAGGATATTCTGGCAACAAGCAAGAGCAAGGTCGCCGAGATAAATGCGGAGACTGAGCAGGAAGTTGCCAGAATACTTAGCGAGGCCAGAGAACGTGCCGCCGAGATAAAGTCCAGGAAAGAGGCAGAGGCAAAGCACGACATAGAGGCTCTTGTGCGCAGGGAGATGTCCAGCGCAAACCTGGAGCTCAAGAGGGCTGAGCTGAACGTTCATAAAGAGGTCCTCGAGCAGGTGAGGATTAAGTTCCTCGACGCGGTCACAAACCTGCCAAAGGACAAGAACGAGGCTCTTATAAAGAAGCTCCTGGAGCCCTATGATCTCAAGGATATGAAGGTCTACTCCAGCAAGAGAGATCAGGCCTTCGTATCCTCTCTTGTCCCAAACTACGGAGGCACGCTGGATATAATCGGTGGCGTGGTGGTCGAGAGCAAGGACGGGTCAGTGAGGTTTGATCACTCATATGAGACTCTAGCGCGGGATATCTTTAACGCCAAGGTCAAAGAGGTCTCCAAGCTCTTGTTCGGGTGAGCGCGATGCCAGTACTACGTTTGCCGAAGTTCGGAAAACCGGTGAAGTACGCATACATCACGGGCAGGGTAAGGGCGATGAAAACGAAGCTCATACCCAACGAGATGTATGCCAGAATGCTGAACATGGATATACCAGAGATCGCAAGATACCTCGAAGAGACCCAGTACAAAGAGGAGATCGATGCTCTCGCCAAGGACTACTCCGGTGCAGAGCTGATCGAGCATGCAACCTTTGCAAACCTGGCAAAGACCTACAGGAAGCTCCTTGAGGTCTCGATAGACGAGCCCCAGTTCCTGATACTGGAGTACCTGAGGCGCTGGGACATCTGGAACATAAAGACGATCCTCCGTGGAAAGTTCTATGGCGCCAGCGACTCGGAGATAATGAAGTACATAGTGCCTGCGGGCGAGCTGGACCAGGAGTTTCTGGAAGGGCTTGCCAAGAAGGACTCGATCAACGATGTCATAACAGCATTCGAGGGCACAGACTTCGCTGAGGCTCTCTCCAAGTACGATGGGAAGTCCCTCGCCTCTGTGGAGAACGCCCTTGACAAGCTCTATTACTTCAGAATGGAGCGCGCTGTGGGCGGGACGCTATCAGTTGGCGGCGGTCTCCTTCTCAAATACGTGAAGAGAGAGATCGATATCAGGAACCTCATAACCCTCTTCCGGATGAACAAGGCTGGAATCGAGGCTAGCATCGTTCAAGAGAATCTGATACCTGGCGGCAAGCTCAGCGAGGAGCTGAGCAGGATGGCAGGACAGCCCTATGCGGATTTCGTCAGGGGGCTTGAAGGCTATCCGTTCTGGAGCGCAATCTCGGATGTGGCGACCGCGGACCTCGATAGCGTGAGCAGAATAGAAGCAAGGCTGAAGGCATATCTCATAAGATACGCCTGGTCTCTGTCCAACTACCATCCGCTGTCGATCCTGCCTGTGCTTGGCTACATCGTCACAAAGGAGACAGAGGTTGCCAACATCAGGAAGATCGTCAGAGGGAAGGAGGCTGGACTGCCTAACGAGCTTATCGAGGAGCAGATGGTGGTGGCATAATGGAGATTGCAGTTATAGGCAATAGTGATGCGGTTATCGGATTCAGCCTCGCAGGGATCAAGAAAGCCTACGAGGCCACCTCGGAAGAGGAGCTGATAAACAAGATAAATGAGGTAATGGCTGATCCGAATGTAGGAATTCTGGTTCTGCATCAGAATGACTACAACAGGCTTCCCAAGAGGCTGCAGTCGACCTTATCTAACTCCGTTAGGCCTACTGTTATCGCTATCGGAACCGAGCAAAGCACAGAGATGAGAGAGAAGATTAAAAGGGCAATAGGTGTCGATTTATGGAAGTAGGAAGAGTAAAGAGAGTCGCCGGGCCGGTCGTGCAGGCCGTTGGTCTGAAGGCTTCGATGTACGACCTGGTTCTGGTCGGCGAGGAAGGCCTGATGAGTGAGGTCATCGGCATTTCCGGAGATAAGCACATCATCCAGGTATACGAGGATACCTCGGGTATCAAGCCTGGTGAGCCGGTCAAGGAGACCGGAGGGCCTCTGGTGGCCCAGCTTGGTCCCGGCATCCTCACTCAGATCTACGATGGCGTTCAGAGACCGCTTCCCTTGCTGGCCGAGAAGTCTGGAGACTTCATCAGCAGAGGCCTCTTCGTCGATGGCGTAGATCACAAGAAGAAGTGGGAGTTCAAGCCCCTGGTGAAGAAGGGCGATACGGTAAAGCCCGGGCAGCCCATAGGCGAGGTCCAGGAGCAGCTCCTGATCAAACACAAGATCATGGTCCCACCGAAGCACAAGGGTGGGGTCGTCAAGGAGATATACAGCGGGAACTTTACAGTTGAGGAGACAGTCTGTGTGCTCGAGGATGGCTCTGAGCTCACGATGCTCCAGAAGTGGCCCGTCCGTCAGGCGCGGCCTGTCGTGAGGAAGCTGCCACCGACAATCCCGCTGAGAACAGGCCAGAGGGTCATCGATGGTTTCTTCCCGCTGGCAAAGGGCGGGACAGCAGCCATCCCGGGAGGATTCGGAACGGGCAAGACTGTCATGCAGCAGACGCTCTCAAAGTGGTCTGACGTCGATATAGTCATCTACGTCGGATGTGGTGAGCGTGGCAATGAGATGGCAGATCTGCTCCACGAGTTCCCCGAGCTGGTGGATCCGAGGACGAACAGGCCGCTGCTCGAGAGGTCGATCGTCTACGCCAACACATCCAACATGCCGGTCGCTGCTCGAGAGGCATCGATCTACACGGGGATGACAACAGCAGAGTACTACAGAGACATGGGCTACGATGTGCTGATGACCGCGGACTCGACATCAAGATGGGCGGAGGCCATGAGAGAGCTCGCCTCGAGGCTTGAGGAGATGCCTGGTGAGGAGGGCTATCCTGCGTATCTGGCTGCGAGGCTTGCCGACTTCTACGAGCGCGCTGGAAGGGCTGAGGTTCTAGCCGGCGGTGAGGGATCTGTGGCTGTCGTGGGCGCGGTATCTCCGCCTGGTGGAGACTTCACAGAGCCTGTGACTCAGAACACGCTCCGTATCGTCAAGGTCTTCTGGGCGCTCGATTCCAGGCTGACACAGCGCAGGCACTTCCCCTCGATCAACTGGCTCGATTCCTACTCGCTGTACGAGAAGGATCTGGAGAGCTGGTATGCGGAGAATGTCGCCCCTGACTGGAACCAGCTGAAGAGAAGAGCCATGGCGATACTGCAGGAGAACGCCGAGCTTGAGGAGATCGTCATGCTGGTCGGCTCGGATGCGCTGCCTGAGGATCAGCAGCTCACACTCGAGGTTGCCAGGATGATCATCAACTTCTGGCTGGCGCAGAGCGCGTTCCATCCGGTCGATACATTCTGCCCGTACAAGAAGCAGTACGATCTCCTGAAGGCGATACTGACATACAGGGACTACGCATTCGATGCCCTCCGCAGGGGTGTAGCGGTCGATCAGATCAAGAGCGTACCCTCCAAAGACGCACTAGCCAAGCTCAGGATGGTTGAGGACTACGAGCCCGACCTCAAGAAGGTCATGGACCAGATGAAGGCCGAGTTCGAGGCTCTGAAGTAAGGGGGTTGCCAATGACCAAGGAATACAAGACTATAACCGAGATCTCTGGACCCCTGGTGTTCGTCGAGAAGACCGAGCCAGTAGGCTACGGTGAGCTCGTCGAGATCAGGACGGCCAGCGGTGAGGTGAAGAGAGGCCAGGTCCTGGACACCTCGGATGAGATCGTCGTCGTCCAGGTCTTCGAGGGTACCGGTGGCCTCTCAAAGGATAGCTCCGTGAGATTCACCGGAGACGTCATCAAGATGCCGCTCTCTCCGAGCATCATAGGGAGGGTTCTCTCCGGCTCCGGCAGGCCGAGGGATGGTGGGCCACCCATTGTTCCAGAGGTGGAGCGCGAGATCATCGGGGCTGCCATAAACCCAGCCTCGAGGGAGAAGCCCAGAGCCTTCATCCAGACGGGCATATCGACCATAGACGGGACAAACACCCTTGTGAGGGGGCAGAAGCTGCCCATCTTCTCGGGTGCGGGTCTCCCGCATAATGATGTTGCCCTTCAGATCGCCCGTCAGGCAAAGGTCCTGGGTGAGGCAGAGGAGTTCGCGGTGGTCTTCTGCGCCATGGGCATCACAAACGAGGAGGCCCAGCACTTCATGGCAGACTTCGAGAGGACAGGTGCTCTCGAGAGGGCCGTGATCTTCCTCAACCTGGCAGACGACCCGGCTGTCGAGAGGCTCCTGACTCCAAAGCTGGGGCTGACCACAGCTGAGTACCTGGCGTTCGATCTGGACATGCACGTGCTGGTCATCTACACAGACATGACCAACTACTGCGAGTCTCTGAGACAGATGGGAGCTGCCCGAGAGGAGGTCCCAGGACGTCGCGGCTATCCGGGTTACATGTACACAGACCTTGCCACGAACTACGAGCGTGCCGGAATCATAAAGGGCAAGAAGGGATCGATTACACAGTTCCCGATCCTCACGATGCCAGGCGACGACATAACACATCCGATTCCAGACCTCTCAGGATACATCACAGAGGGCCAGCTTATCGTATCGCGTGAGCTCCACAGGAAGGGCATCTATCCACCCATCGACATCCGCCCGTCCCTGAGCAGGCTGATGAATTCGGGAATCGGCGCCGGACACACCAGAGAGGACCACAGGGCCGTATCGGATCAGCTCTACGCGTACTACGCAGAGGGCTGCGATCTGAGGGGCCTTGCTGCGATCGTCGGCAAGGAGGCGCTCTCCGAGCGCGACAAGCTCATCCTGGAGTTCGCCGACCAGTTCGAGCGCAGGTTCGTCAATCAGGGCAGGGATGAGGATAGGTCCATCATAGAGACCCTCACCATCGGATGGGAGCTCCTCTCGATGCTGCCCGAGACGATGCTCACCAGGATCGACGACAAGTTCATCAAGAAGTACCATCCGAAGTACGCAGGCACCGCAAAGAAAGAGTGAGATCATGGCCGTAATAAGAGGGACAAAGCCGACCAGGGCCGTGCTCATCGCCCTTCGAAGAAGGATTAAGGTGGCACAGACCGGTCACGAGCTCCTCAAGATGAAGCGCGACGGCCTCATGATCGAATTTTTTGAGGTGCTGAACAGGGCGAAGACGATACGGGAAGAGCTCGTCCAGGATTACCTCCGGGCGGAGCAAAGGCTCAACATGGCGAAGGCTGCAGATGGCACCATAGCCATAAAGAGCGTGGCCTTTGCCCTGCAGCAGGAGCCAGCCGTGGATCTGCAGTCCAGGAACATAATGGGCGTTGTTGTTCCCAAGATATCCGCAGAGGCCGTGCACAAGAAGATGTACGAGCGAGGATATGGTATTATAGGAACAAGCGCTGCCATAGACGAGGCTGCAGACGCCTACGAGAGCCTAGTGGACAAGATAATCACAGCTGCTGAGGTAGAGACATCGCTGATGAAGCTCGTAGATGATATCGAGAAGACCAAGAGGCGTGTCAACGCTCTCGAGTTCAAGGTCATACCCGATATCAAGGACACAATCAGGTTCATAGGCTTCGCGCTGGAGGAGATGGACAGGGACAACATAGTCAGACTGAAGAAGCTCAAGGCGAAGGCTCAGAAGCGCGCCAAGGCTGAAGAGGCTGAAAAGGCGGCCAAGGCTGCTGCCGAGGCTGCAGCCTCTGCCACGTGAGCATGACAGGATGGGCCGAGCGCAAGGCAAAGGAGTGGTTTGGGACCCCCGAGAAGAAGATGAGGTTGCTGCAGTGGCTGGTGTACATCTCCAACCTCTACGTCATTCTCGGGGTATTCATATTAATTTATATTCTATACGGAGAGCATCTTCACGCGCTCTGGGATGCGATCAGGAGCGGTGAGCTTTAGCTGTTGTTATCTCAGCGGGTTCTGCTCGTATCATGCAGTTCTGATCTGAGCGTTTTACTCCTGATCTCGTGGTCGTCATCTGCATCTCGATACTGCCGATATCTTTTGGTTGAGTGAACTGTGATCGCAGCATAATAACCATACCAATAACCACACCAGGGGAAATTGATATCTTCAACCTCCTGATATCTCACTCTCATGACTGAGGCTCTTTATCTGAATGACAGCTACATGCGCAGCTTTGATGCTGTCGTCACCAATGTTGATGACACAGGAGTGTATCTTGACAGGACTGCGTTTTATCCCAGATCAGGAGGTCAGCCATCGGATTTGGGGGTCCTGATCAGAGGCGATCAGGTCTTCAGAGTTGAGGGCGTGGAACCTTCTGAGCATGGCATATGCCACCGCGCCCACGGACTCTCTCCAGGAGACAAGGTCAAGGGCGAGATAGACTGGGAGAGGCGATACAGGATCATGCGGAGCCACACAGCATGCCACGTTCTGAGCGCGGTGATATTCAGAGAGACCGGAGCGCTGATAACCGGGAACCAGATCGACACTGATCGATCTAGAGTCGACTTCAGCCTCGAGTCGTTTGACAGATCCATGATTGAGACATACGTGAGAATGGCAAACGATCTCATAAAAGAGGGTCATCCTGTCAGGGTGAGGCTCATGACCAGAGACGAGGCGATGGAGATCCCGGATCTCGTCAGGCTTGCAAAAAACGTTCCAGAGCGGGAGAGCGTGAGGGTGATTGAGATCGAGGGTGTTGATCTACAGGCATGCGGAGGCACGCATGTCAGGAACACCTCAGAGATCGGAGAGATAAGACTCGTTAAGGCGGAGAACAAGGGGAAGAGCAACAGAAGGGTCTACTTCGAGCTGGTGAGATGATGCACATAATGGAGCTTCTAGGGAGATGCAGGGTGAAGATACAGGACGAGAAGGTCGTTGAGACCACAGAGCCGCTCATAGAGTGGTGCCCTCTCTTTGACAAAGTGAGGGGTATAAAAAGAATCACGCCCGAAGCTGCAGCAAAGAATGCCGAGTTTCGCATGAGAGAGCACGGGATGTTCACCCCCAGGCGGAAGCTCGAGATGAAGACGTTCGTGAGCTTCGGGGCCTCTGAGACGATGATGACAGGAATATCCCGCGGTCTGATCGATGCAGCGGTGACAGTCTGTGATGGTGCTGGGACTGTGATATCCGATTCCCCATCGCTCGTCCAGGGGATGGGCGGCTGGATCTCAGGCCTCCTGGAGACCGAGCCTATACCAGAGGTCATAGAGTACATCAAGAAGAAGGGTGGTATAGTGCTCTCTCCAGGGGATGCGAGGATAGATCAGCTGGAGGGCGCGAGAATCGCAGCCCAGAAGTACAGGAGATTCGCTGTCACAGTCACAGACGCAGAAACTGCCTTTAAGCTGAGGGAGCTGGAGAAGGAGACCGGCTGCAGGATACTGATTGTGGGAGTGCATTTGACCGGCATATCTAGAGATGATGCTGAACGGCTTCTCTCTGCTGCTGATATAGTGACGGGGTGTGCATCCAAGCACATAAGGGTGCTCGTGAAGCCGCTTGTACAGGTCGGGACCGCGGTGCCCCTCTTCGGCCTGACCCAGTGGGGCAAGGAGCTTCTCGTCGAGCGTGCGAAGGATGTGGAGCAGCCCATACTCATAAACACAATGCCCCTCCCTGTTCTGCCTGATCAGAAGCAGCCCAGACCTCTGGTGTAAGAGAGACACACACCATGTATCCAGGAGCCGTACACTGGCGAGAGCATGAGCGAAGGGGGGCTTTCAGGCGAATGGGCAGATCACCCTTCGGTTCTGGTGAGCACCTCTGTGGGATCATATCTCAGGCGTATGATCCTGCTCCTTCCCCGCATGCCGGATCCGGTGAAGCTCGTCTCTATAAGCCTCAGGGCCTCCAGCCTCTTCAGGATCTCGTAGAACTTGGTGTAGCCCGAGTGTGCGACCTCATGGTAGATGCTGTAGAGCTCTCCTGACTGCGCCTTGCCTTCAGGCTGCTCTGCAACGATCCTCAGCAGCGTCCTCTCATCCCTGCTCAGCGATCTGAGCACGTGCTCGAGATGTAGGAACCTGGATCTCTCGAACGCCTTTTTCACATCATCCTCTGATATGCTTCTGGATGCCCGTCTCTCCGCCTCGAGGCAGGAGCGCTTGAGGAGATCTATCCCCACCCTGAGATCGCCGGATTCTGCGGTGAGATCCACCACGACATCGAGCACGTCCCGGGACAGAACGCCTGGATAGAATCCGAGCTGAGCCCTTCGAGATAGTATCGCGAATATCTCATCTCTTTTGTACGGAGGGAACTGGATCTCCTCCGGCCTGAAGACCGACTCCACCCTGTGATCCAGGATGTACCTCAGGGAGGTCTCACTGTGTGCGACTATCACGCCTGCTCTGAATCCGGGCAGCGACTCATGGGATCTGAGAAACGTGTAAAGGATGTGATCGATCTCCTTCTCCGGGAAGAGGTAGCTGACATCATCCAAAGCAACGATCAGGACCGCCTCCCTTGATGCGAGCGTGCTTGCTATTTTATCGAAGAGACGCTTGAATGAGATGCCGCTTGAGGGTGGTGTGACACCAAAGATCTTTTTGTATATCCTGGAGAATATGCTGTAGCGTGTCCCGTCTATCTGGCAGTTGATGTGCACAGGTATCACGCTTCTCGTGTGCTTCTCGATCTCCTCGAACAGCTTAATTATCGCGGTCGTTTTGCCGGTACCTGGTGGACCCAGGCAGAGCGCGTTCACAGGCCTGGCTCCGCGAAGGGCTGGACGCACGCAGAACCTCAGGCTCTTCATCTGGGCATCTCTGTGATCGAAATGCTCCGGCACGTAATCCAGCTCGAAAACCTCAGGGTCCTTGAAAAGCGTCTCATCCCAGAGAAGCATGTCATCTTTCATCGGCTTCAACTCACTATTCGAGAACAACTATATATATGCCTGTGCATCGAAAGAACTCTGATAAAGGAGGGAGTTCATACGACAAACACGCAGGCTGGAGCACAGGAGCAAGAGGAATCGAAGGCCAAGATGCCGCAGTTCCTGCCAAAGCTTCGAGGCCAGCAGGTTATGATAAGGATGAACGATGGCAGGCCGCTGAGCGGCAAGCTTGTCTCATTCAACGCGTACGAAATAGTGCTCGACACTGGACCCAGGACGTATCTGCTCTTCAAGCACGCCATCGCCAGCATAGAGGTCCCGAAGGGGATCTTGGACTGAGACGTCTGGGAACGCAGTTCAGAATCTGCATCCGGATCGGCGCCCGGTGGTTATAACATCAGGTCTTCAGAGAACTTGCAGCATAAGTTAATATTCTATCAGTGTACCAGATCAATGTAAAGGGATCCAAGGGAGTGGTCTGGTTGGATAAGGATTTCAGCAGAACTCTTGTCGGAGAAGCGCTGGTTGGGGATGGCCCCGAGGTAGCGCATATCGATCTAGTCATAGGCCCAAAGGGAGGGGCAGTTGATGCTGCATTTGTAACATCTCTGGCATCGCCGCGAAAAGGTCATACCCCCTTCTTGCGGTTCTGGAACCGAATCTGCCTGCGAAGCCCTCAACTCTGATTGTGAATAAAGTGACGATCAAGAACGCAAGACAGGCGGCTCTGATGTTCGGGCCGGCCCAGGCAGCCGTCGCAAAAGCGGTGATGGACTGCGTCGCGGAAGGGATTATACCTAGGGAGAGGGTTGAGGATATCCTCATAGTGGTCTCTGTCTTCATCGAGTGGGATGCAAAAGACAAGAAGAAGATCTACGATAACAACTACCTCGCAACGAAGATGGCGATAAAGAGAGCGGTTGGATCTGAGCCAGGGGTTGATGAGATCCTGTCCAAAAAAGATACTGCAAAGCACCCATTTGCATGATATGATTCTGTGATGACAGCATTGCGTGTGCTCGTATCAGTGGATGATTATGCTAGAATCGATAGTCCCGTAGGAGATATTACATATATCTGGGTAGGGTTGAGCGCTGCGGACATCAATGATATGAGTACACAACCTAGCTTCTCTGATGGTATGAAATGAGCCGCATAGCGGGTAATGCTGGCTTCCATGATCTAGATATGATCTACAAATGACTCATATCACTCATAGATATCACCAAACCAGGTAATGGAAGCCCTACATGAAAAGTAGCTACTTAAGCTGGTCGGTCTCCATGCTTGCTTGAGGTGTAAACCTCTAAGCGGGCAGGAGAGTGATCGATTGGATGTCCAGGAGGAGAATTATGAAAGAGATGATTTCGTTGTATGATAATATTTGCAGTTACAGGAATGCGGATCGAGTTCTTATGGTCACAATCTCGGTCATTTTTGGCATATTCCTGATCATATCTGCATCCGGGCAGGAACCCGGACTGGACCCCATGGGGCCGGGTCTTGGTGAGAATCAGCCCCCAGTTGTAACGTCATTTGTAAGTGATCCAGAGGGGCCACAGGATGCGGGTGTGGTTGTGAGATGGACCGTTAACGCATTTGATCCCGATGGGGATGTACTGGAGTACATGTTTCTGCTGAAAGGTCCGGCGACAGGAGATAGCTGGAAGGATATGACCGGCTGGATAAACGAGACAAGATGGGTGTGGAGGACATCTGATAATGATATCGGCACCAACGAGATCGAGGTTCGTGTGAGAGATGGATACGATGATCTGGATGATGGTTACGATGCGAAGGAGACTGCACGCTACATCATCAATCGTCCGGTTCCACCCAACCGTCCACCTCAGGTGACAGGACTGGTTGCATCTCCTGAGTCGCCTCAGGTTGCGGGTACTCCTGTCGTCTGGAGCGCGAGTGCAACAGACCCTGACGGGGATGCGCTCGAGTACCAGTTCCTGCTCGATGGGAATGTCGTGAAAGACTGGTCCGGTGATAATACATGGAGATGGTCGACAACAGATGCTGATGTCGGATCGCACAGTGTAACGGTTGTTGTTAGAGATGGAAAGAACGAGCCTGTTTCAGCATCATCTCAGTACACAATCATCATGCCAAACCGTCCACCTCAGGTGACAGGACTGGTTGCATCTCCTGAGTCGCCTCAGGTTGCGGGTACTCCTGTCGTCTGGAGCGCGAGTGCAACAGACCCTGACGGGGATGCGCTCGAGTACCAGTTCCTGCTCGATGGGAATGTCGTGAAAGACTGGTCCGGCGATAATACATGGAGATGGTCGACAACAGATGCTGATGTCGGATCGCACAGTGTAACGGTTGTTGTTAGAGATGGAAAGAACGAGCCTGTTTCAGCATCATCTCAGTACACAATCATCATGCCAAACCGTCCACCTCAGGTGACAGGACTGGTTGCATCTCCTGAGTCGCCTCAGGTTGCGGGTACTCCTGTCGTCTGGAGCGCGAGTGCAACAGACCCTGACGGGGATGCGCTCGAGTACCAGTTCCTGCTCGATGGGAATGTCGTGAAAGACTGGTCCGGCGATAATACATGGAGATGGTCGACAACAGATGCTGATGTCGGATCGCACAGTGTAACGGTTGTTGTTAGAGATGGAAAGAACGAGCCTGTTTCAGCATCATCTCAGTACACAATCATCATGCCAAACCGTCCACCTCAGGTGACAGGACTGGTTGCATCTCCTGAGTCGCCTCAGGTTGCGGGTACTCCTGTCGTCTGGAGCGCGAGTGCAACAGACCCTGACGGGGATGCGCTCGAGTACCAGTTCCTGCTCGATGGGAATGTCGTGAAAGACTGGTCCGGCGATAATACATGGAGATGGTCGACAACAGATGCTGATGTCGGATCGCACAGTGTAACGGTTGTTGTTAGAGATGGAAAGAACGAGCCTGTTTCAGCATCATCTCAGTATGTCATAGAGGCGAGGGTTGTACCGAACGATCCGCCGGTGATCGAGAGCCTGGTTGCATCTCCTGAGTCGCCTCAGGTTGCGGGTACTCCTGTCGTCTGGAGCGCGAGTGCAACAGACCCTGACGGGGATGCGCTCGAGTACCAGTTCCTGCTCGATGGGAATGTCGTGAAAGACTGGTCCGGCGATAATACATGGAGATGGTCGACAACAGATGCTGATGTCGGATCGCACAGTGTAACGGTTGTTGTTAGAGATGGAAAGAACGAGCCTGTTTCAGCATCATCTCAGTACACAATCATCATGCCAAACCGTCCACCTCAGGTGACAGGACTGGTTGCATCTCCTGAGTCGCCTCAGGTTGCGGGTACTCCTGTCGTCTGGAGCGCGAGTGCAACAGACCCTGACGGGGATGCGCTCGAGTACCAGTTCCTGCTCGATGGGAATGTCGTGAAAGACTGGTCCGGCGATAATACATGGAGATGGTCGACAACAGATGCTGATGTCGGATCGCACAGTGTAACGGTTGTTGTTAGAGATGGAAAGAACGAGCCTGTTTCAGCATCATCTCAGTATGTCATAGAGGCGAGGGTTGTACCGAACGATCCGCCGGTGATCGAGAGCCTGGTTGCATCTCCTGAATCGCCTCAGGTTGCGGGTACTCCTGTCGTCTGGAGCGCGAGTGCAACAGACCCTGACGGGGATGCGCTCGAGTACCAGTTCCTGCTCGATGGGAATGTCGTGAAAGACTGGTCCGGTGATAATACATGGAGATGGTCGACAACAGATGCTGATGTCGAATCGCACAGTGTAACGGTTGTTGTTAGAGATGGAAAGAACGAGCCTGTTTCAGCATCATCTCAGTACACAATCATCATGCCAAACCGTCCACCTCAGGTGACAGGACTGGTTGCATCTCCTGAGTCGCCTCAGGTTGCGGGTACTCCTGTCGTCTGGAGCGCGAGTGCAACAGACCCTGACGGGGATGCGCTCGAGTACCAGTTCCTGCTCGATGGGAATGTCGTGAAAGACTGGTCCGGCGATAATACATGGAGATGGTCGACAACAGATGCTGATGTCGGATCGCACAGTGTAACGGTTGTTGTTAGAGATGGAAAGAACGAGCCTGTTTCAGCATCATCTCAGTATGTCATAGAGGCGAGGGTTGTACCGAACGATCCGCCGGTGATCGAGAGCCTGGTTGCATCTCCTGAGTCGCCTCAGGTTGCGGGTACTCCTGTCGTCTGGAGCGCGAGTGCAACAGACCCTGACGGGGATGCGCTCGAGTACCAGTTCCTGCTCGATGGGAATGTCGTGAAAGACTGGTCCGGCGATAATACATGGAGATGGTCGACAACAGATGCTGATGTCGGATCGCACAGTGTAACGGTTGTTGTTAGAGATGGAAAGAACGAGCCTGTTTCAGCATCATCTCAGTATGTCATAGAGGCGAGGGTTGTACCGAACGATCCGCCGGTGATCGAGAGCCTGGTTGCATCTCCTGAATCGCCTCAGGTTGCGGGTACTCCTGTCGTCTGGAGCGCGAGTGCAACAGACCCTGACGGGGATGCGCTCGAGTACCAGTTCCTGCTCGATGGGAATGTCGTGAAAGACTGGTCCGGCGATAATACATGGAGATGGTCGACAACAGATGCTGATGTCGGATCGCACAGTGTAACGGCTGGCGTCAGGGACAACAGGCATGCTACAAATGGAACAGCTGACAACACAGTCACTGAGGAGTATGAGATTCTGAGATCTGCGGCTCCAGAGAATGTTACCGCACCTACCAATGTCACAGAGAACGTGACAGCTCCTGTGAACGTGACAGTTCCGATCAATGTAACACCGCCGATCTCAGAGGAGAATGTTGTTCTGCCGGTGATGAGCATATCTGGATACAAGTTCAATGATCTGAATGGAAATGGCGCCATGGACTCTGGCGAGGCTGGCCTGGATGGATGGACTATCGTTCTGACGATGCCAGACCAGACAGAGGTCCAGACCACGACCGGATTCGACGGGTACTACAGGTTTGAGGGCCTCGCTCCAGGACTGTACACTGTTAGGGAGCTGCAGAAAGCTGGCTGGGATTCTACAACATCTGAGAGCCAACAGGTGAACCTGACCGATTCGGATGTGACAGGAATCAACTTCGGCAACAGAGCCAGAACATACTCGATAAGCGGCACGCTGTTCGAGGATGTGAATAACAATGGCGCCAATGACGGCGAGCCGGGCGTGAAGGGGTGGGAGATACGTCTGACGAAGCCGGATGCCACTGAAAGTGTTGCAACGACAGGAGACGATGGCTCTTACAGATTCGAGGATCTTACGCCTGGAGTATACACGCTCAGAGTGGTTCTGCAGCCCGGCTGGAACGTGAGCATATCCTCTAAAGATGTGAGCATCACAGACACGGATCAGAGCAGTGTGGACTTCGGAGCCCGGATGATCGGGTTCACGATATCCGGAAGGGTATTCAGCGATCTTGACGCTAACGGTGTCAACGATGGCGAGCCAGGGCTCTCAGGATGGACTGTGAAGCTGACAATGCCAGATGGAGGCGAGAGGACTGCTGTCACCGCTGATGATGGATTCTATTCGTTCGATCGTCTCAGCCCCGGCACCTACAAGATCGAGGCTGTGAAGCAGGACGGCTGGAGCCAGACCGCGCCGAAGACCGGATCACACAGTGTGGAGATAAAGGATACAAGCGTGCCCAGTATCGATTTCGGATATGCAGGTTTGAGATCGATATCAGGAGTAGTATTCAATGACATCAACGCCAACGGTGTAAGAGAGGCGGGCGAGACAGGGGTCAGGGGCTGGAGCGTAACCCTTGTCCAGGGCGAGAACGCCACCTCTATGACCGAGACGGGAGCGGATGGCACATACAGATTCGAGAGCCTGTCCCCGGGCACCTACAGGGTGGAGCTGATCCCGCAGGATGGCTGGAAGGCGACGACGGAGAGCAGGGAAATACAGATAGGCACGGCTGACGTGAGCTTCGATATCGGTGTTGCCGGAAGTCTGTCTATAAAAGGCATGAAGTACTACGATCTGAACGCGAACAAGGTCAGGGACGAGGGCGAGCCCGGAATTCCGGGGAGCGATGTTAACCTGATAGAGAACGGGAAGGTCGTGAGGAGCACAAAGACATCTGAGGACGGCACATACACATTCGATAACGTCGCGCCTGGAACGTACACCATCAGCGATCCGCTTCCTGAGGGCTATGTGGTCGTGACGTCATCAACCATCACAGTGACAGTTACCACAAACACAGTCCTTGATGCGAGCTTCGGTATAGCAGGCGTTTACACCATCTCCGGAAGAAAGTTCAACGATCTTAACGGGGATGGAAGCGACGCTGGCGATCCTGGGATCTCGGGATGGGGCATAGTCCTGGATGGCACCACGACTCTGGGCGTGCACATAACGGAGACGCAGTACACGGGCTCTGATGGATCGTACACCTTCGGTAATATAGCACCGGGCACGTACAAGATCAGCGAGCTCTCCAGACCTGGCTGGACCCAGACACATCCGGGAGGAGATGGTTCACATACCGTCGAGATCTCCAGCTCAAGCGTATCGGGAAAGAACTTCGGCAACAGGTACGTCTCGACGAAGTCGTCTATCTGGGGAACCAAGTTCAACGATAAGAACAACAACGGTGTGAGGGACGCAGGCGAGCAGGGCCTTGCTGGATGGGAGATAAGGATAAGCAACAGCACCTACACCAGGACAGCGATCACAGACAGCGACGGATGGTACAACTTCACAGGACTTGATGCAGGAACATACACAGTCACTGAGACGCTGAAGCCAGGCTGGAGCGTCACGAAGCCGAGCGGTGGATCTTACACGATAACGCTCAACGCAGGCGAGACAAAGACAGGCGTCGACTTCGGCAATTACAAGTCCCTGCCAACGGGCGCGACGCTGACATCGGATAAAACAAGCCCGCAGAACGTCGGCACGACGATAGTGTGGACTGCAAGCGCAACATCGACGGTGCCTCTGGAGTACAGCTTCTGGCTCAAGGGGCCGTCGACATCGGGACTCTGGCAGGAGAAGAGAAGCTGGTCCTCAGATAACACATGGTCCTGGAACACAGGAGGACTGGAGCCTGGCACTTATGATATCCGTGTATGGATCAGAGACAGCTACCACAGCGAGACCGGTGATGTGCAGGTCACTAAGAGCTTCACGCTCAAGGAGACGAACAGGCCTCCAGATCTGCGGCTGATAATGGTCGACAGGCCGAGCCCGCAGTACGCTGGCGCCTGGGTCAGCTTCAGGGCAGTCGCATCAGATCCTGAGAGAGATCCGCTGCAGTACAAGTTCCTGCTGAGAGGACCTTCCACAGGTTACACCTGGAGGGAGATGACCTCCTGGACGTCCAGAAACATCTGGACATGGAAGACATCGTTCTTCGATATCGGTTTCAACGAGATAATGGTATACGTGAAGGATGGAAAGCACTCCCCGGATTATGATGATAAGAGGATCTGCGGCTACATGATCCTGGGATACATACCGCGCCCGAACCTGCCGCCTGTGATAACCAGCTTCGGCTCGAGCCTCCCGAGCCCGCAGTACGCAGGGAGCTCTGTGACGTGGAGCGCTACAGCGATCGATCCTGAGGGCTACCAGGTCTACTACAGGTTCATGCTGAACGGCCCGTCCACAGGCTACACATGGAAGGTTGTGCAGGACTGGTCGCTCTCGAACACGTGGACATGGAGGACGTCGGATATTGATATCGGCAGGTCTCAGGTGATAGTCCAGGTCAGAGACGGCCTCCATGCGCCTCCGACAGGCTGGGACGACCAGGCCAGCGCGGCGTTCAGCATCGTTGTGAAGCCGAACCTGCCGCCTGTGATAACATCGCTCACGCCCGACAAACCAAGCCCGCAGGCCAGTGGAACCCAAATCAAATGGACCGCAGTGGCCACAGATCCTGATAGAGATCCGATCTACTACAGGTTCTGGCTGAAGGGCCCATCGACCGGGAACACATGGCAGATAGTTAGAGACTGGTCGACCTCCAACACATGGACCTGGAGCTCGGATCTTGGAGATGCTGGTGATTACACAGTCTTCGTCTACGTTAGGGACGGGAAGCATGCGACACCAAACTCCTACGACAGCGCCAAGGGCCAGGTCTACAGGCTGCTCCAGCCGAGGCTGGAGATCGTGACCGGCGCCCAGGTCAGGGATCAGATCAAGGACTCACCCAGGCTGATCTCCACGGACAGGGGATTTGCGCTTGTCTGCCAGTCATGGGAGCGTGGCAGGAACAGCAACGGCGACATCAAGATACAGACCTATGATGCATCGATGAAACCGCTGAGCAGCAAGCTGCTGACAAGCGACGACGCATACCAGGACAGGCCATCGGTCATCTACGACGGGAAGAACTACTATGTCGTCTACGTCTCCAACGAGAAGGGAAACATGGACATCTTCATGAAGAAGCTCGACCAGAGCCTGAACGTGCTGGAGACAAAACAGCTCACAACATCTGCAAGCGATCAGGACTCTCCTGCTCTGCTTAAGGTGGGTGAGGATTTCTTCCTGGCGTACCAGTCATGGGAAGGTGGGAGGAGCAGCAACGGTGATGTCTACCTGACACGCTTCGATTCCACCTGGAATCCAATCAGGAGTGTAAGGCTCGCAGCCGACAGCTACTACCAGGACATCCCATCGATCGTCCTGGCCAGCGGCTACATCTACGTCTCTTATGTGTCAGAGGATCGCGGGAATCTCGATGTGATTGTCAAGAAGCTCGACATGAACCTCAACATGCTGGATACGAGAAGGCTGACGGGAGGATCCACAGACGAGGATCAGCCGTACCTGCTGTGGAGCAATGGTGAGTTCATGCTGGTGTACAGGAGCGATGAAGGGATTGCGCTAGAGAGGTACAGGCGCGATTGGAGCAGCATCGATAAGAGCCTCGTGCTGAGCGGTGATCTAAGCTGGCCATCAATCGCTTATGGCAAAGGACATTACTGGTTATCATACCTAGAGGACAACAGCATCTACGCTACACCTCTGAAGATAACAGCCGCGCTGCCGCCATGCGATGTCAGGGCGAGCTTCAGCTCTAGAAGGGCAAACAGGGCATACACAATGACTCTGCGGTTCTTCAATAACTATGGCGAGCTCATCGACCCGACGTCAATGGAGATGAGCTGGAGCCCGCAGGATGCTGCTAAGCAGGGGAGCACGCTCACCAGAATCTCCACAGGCATGTACAGGATGCGCTCGACATTCGGCGCTCCAGGGGAAAAGAGCTTCAGAATAACGGCGATGATCGATGGAAGCCAGCTCGACAAGACCATCAGGGTCACTGTGAGATGAAAAGGCCGATCTTTCCGGCCTCTATTTTATTTTGAAGTTCTGGCAGCAGGCTGAACTTTGATTCGATCTCAAATAGCTTTTGAGTCCGCAGATCTTCTGCCGCATGATCGAAAACGTTTAGACCATTCCGATGCGGAAACCTCTTTATTCCTTCATCCATACCATTCACACGTGACCGGGCTGCGCGATATTCTCGAGAGGTTCTCGAGGAGAGAGATTGATTTAGAGGAGGCGCTGAGCAGGATAAGGCTTCTAAGCTACAGAGAGGTCGGATCGATCGCAAAGATAGATCACATGCGTGAGGACAGGATAGATGTGCCCGAGGCGATTCTTGCAGAGGGAAAAAGGCCAGATGATCTTGCAAGGATTGCGCTGGAGCATCTCGAATCCACAGGCAAGGTCATAGTGACGAGGGTCTCCGATGCGCATCTCAGCGCTCTGCGATCGATCGATCTCCCAGAGAACGCTGAGCTGATGTGGTATGAGAATGCAAAAGCGGTTCTTCTCAAAGCAGGCCAGATCGAGAGGACGGGTGGGAAAGTAGGAATACTCAGCGCCGGGACCGCGGACATACCGGTCGCGGAGGAGGCCAGGGTCACGGCAGAGGCGATGGGCTGCGAGGTCCTGACCGAATATGATGTCGGCGTCGCAGGCATCCACCGCCTCTTTCCGGCGATGAAAAGGATGGCGGGAGTGGATGCAATGGTCGTCGCTGCCGGCCGTGAGGGGACGCTTCCGGCTGTTGTTGCTGGACTGACAGACGCTCCTGTAATAGGCCTTCCCGTCTCCACGGGCTACGGTGCTGGCGGAAACGGGATCGCAGCGCTCCTCTCGATGCTCCAGTCCTGCTCTGTGCTTGTGGTGGTCAACATAGATGCTGGCTTCGTCGCGGGCGCATTTGCAGCCAGGATAGCAAACAGGATCGCCAGGAGAAAACATTCCGGATCCAGGCAGCATTGAGAAAAGTTATTTATACAATCAATGCGCGAGAGCAGCGATGAGCGGGTATACTTGTTGTTTTAATAACCCCCACTCCCCTACCCGCTCTATGTCTTTCATTTTACAGTGCGGTTCTTGGAGCCCCCTCTATTGGTTTGGCTGTGTGATCTGACGACCGAATGAGAAGAGCGTTCAGCATAATGCTTGCACGACACAAATAATGCTCGGCATCAACGAGAGTAGAAATCAAGTAGAACCGGTATCTGACAATGGGAAACGTAACCTGCGCAACTGCTCGATATGAGAATCGACATAAATAGCGCCAGATGCTGTGTTGAATAATTCGATGCCTTGTGGCCAATAGCTATCGATTCTTACTAAAGTCTCATGTTATATGAATTAGCTCTCTGCTATTGGATTTCCAAATATTATTTAACACAGCAGCGCCAGAACAAAGCTTAAAAGATACCACAATAGGATTCAACCCACATTCCGCATTAACGGAATAACTTTCAGTCGCAGTTGATAATAGTAATAGGAGAACATAAATCCCACATTCCGCATTAACGCTCCATTCCGTAGTATTTTTCGCATTCTGGTCCAAACAGTTTTATTATTTTCAAAGTATTCTCGTTGAGGTTAGCGATTTTCTGGTGTTTCTCGCCGCACAGCCATATGTTGACTTCGGTGACACCGAGGAACATGAACGCGATCCACTTGAGAGTTGGTTTTTGTGTGGGTTTCTTCAGCTGATTTGGTATGGATTGATTTGATTCTTGCAACCTTTTTCTGATCAGCCACTCTGCCACGGAATAGATCATGAGTGAGAGGACCATGATCATGGCGAGAGCTTCGATGCGTTCTTCTTTTTTGAGGTAGACCTCTGCGACTCGGAAGCTTTTGTCTTTGAGGAACCTGAATCCGCGTTCTACCTCTTGCTGTCCTTTATAGTAGCTGAGTAGTGTATCAGGGTCGATATTGAGGTCGTTAGTTGCGATTATAAACCTTCCGAGCCTGGATTTCGTTTTTTCGACTTTTTCCTGGTCGAGTTCGATATCCGCGTCTATAAAATATATTTCGATGAGTTTTTCGCCGTTTTTAGGTCGTCCTCGTTTTTTATCTGCTCGTTTGCAGACCTTTTTGAGAGAGATATGGCTGAACCTGTAGAGCGGATGGTCTCTGGCCCACAGTTCAGTTTCTTTCAGTGCGTCTGCTTCGCATGCGAACTCACGCCGTTTCAGTTTTGCCAGAGACCGTCTTGCTTTTGTCCCGTCCTTTTCAAGATGATTCTCGAACCTCTCTGCCTTGAGATCTCGCATCGGTTCTGACTGGTAAAGGACCCACTTCTGCTGTACTCCGCCGTAATCAGAGGTCGTCGAGAAGCATCTGTACCTGGCGTCGCGACACTCAACCATCTCAACATCGCTGTCAAGAAGCATCTCACACTCCTTTATCGTGGCCGGGACACGTGTTATCCATTTCATCTCCCTGCCGAGCATCCTGATGTTGGGCTCGGTGTAGACTGCACTGTCTGCTATGTAATACGCGCAGTCTTCAAGGTTGAGTCCGGATTTGATCTTTAAAAACGACTCTATGATCGTGTTCCTGTCGGATGCGTTACCTGAATGCGCTTTTGCAAAAAGCGGTATACCGTCCTGGTTCGTCACAAGACTGAGAACAAACTGTTTCAGATCCATCCGGCTGTCCTTCGAATGGCCCAACGTTATCTCAATCGATCTACCGCCATTGAAACCCTCATAGCTGCCATGAACGCTGAAGCTTGTGGTGTCTGCGTGCAACCTCTGGACTCCAAGCTCGAGCTCTCCCATCACCTTCAACGCTATCTCGTTGAAAAGATCCGTAGCACCTTGCTCATAAATCGCATCCAGCGTCCTGCCTATCGCATCATCGTTCAAATCAGATGCGTTAACTCCATCCCCAAGAAGCCTCTCAACAGGCAGCCTCTCGTAGAACTCCGGAAACAGGTACAACCTCTGACCCACAAAACCAAGACCGTTCAGAACCATCGCCTTAACAATCACCGAATGTTCCAGCTTGTGCTGCCTCAACTTCGGCATACGCGAATCTATAACATCCGCTATGCCAAGCCGGTCGAAAACCGCCGCAACTATCCCCAAATGATCCAGCGATCGCGTGTCTGTCTCCATCTAAGCTGCTCCTCAGAACAAAACCCTTGGTGCAGCTTAAAACGTTTGCCACACGCCCCATCCCAGGAAATTGTTTGGAAAATCAACGTTAATGCGAAATGCAGGATAAATGCAAATCGGCAAGCTTTGTTAAAAATCTTACAGACAATGCAAAATTTTTTATTTATAATTTTATAATTTAGAAAATTGCACAATTAATAATTTTATTTTATTACATATGTTTCTTATTAAAAGAATATGCGAAATTTGATGCACATTATGTGATTTTGTTATCCTAGAATTTGAGTATTTTGTAACCAAAAAAATTTTCAATTTTGCATAGCCTTACTGCGAAATGTGGGATTCAAAATCAATGTTATCGAACGCCAGAGATCAAAGTAAATGGTGTCACCTCCTAATTTTAGGAGGGAAACTTCATGCACATCTTATAAGTCAGATATCTCCTCCGGATGAGCCGGTGTGTTTTTAGAATTCTCATAGTATTAACATTCTTGCGATATCTATCGGTATACCCAGCGCCAGATATCCGTCTGGCAGCCACTCCTTCGCAGATGGGTCTACAGGTCCTAAAAAGATACAGTCCTGCGGAACATTCTCAGCCATACCTGCCGGATATGTCACGAGCGTCGCACATGATGGGCCCCAAGGGACTGATATATGACCAAGTATCTCCCTGGCATGAAAGTGAACGGAGTTACACATATCCCTGATCTTCGCCGCTTCTGCAAAGCACGCAATGCACCTCACTCCCGGATCCTCATGGAGATCTTCGCAGCAGCTGATCACAACATACCTTCCGATCGGACTGATCTTGCCCACACTCCTGAAGGTCTCTGCCGCTGTTGCTATATCTGCCTTTAACGCTTTACTTACCATCTGCTCGCACAAAGAAGAATCAAAATGGCTGCTGAAACCGAACCAGGTCCGTCCGCCCACACACCTGCAAACAGGTCGACCCTTAACATCCGCGACGTACAGCTGGCCGTGAATCGCACCCTTTGCCAGCCTGAACATAGCAGATGCAATGCAATTGGTGACAGTAGATGCGTGAATGCCCTCTTTTGGCGCGAAATGCGACCCGTAAACGCAGAGAGGGCGCACCTTTAGATCGAACTGTTGAGCAAGAGCACGAGATAGATCTTGTATGGTCGATTGCTCTCGATGCATATGTTGTTGAGATAAGATATGAATATATAAACTTTATTTAAGAAAGTATAAACGAAAAATAAGATCTTTAGCATAGAAAGTATTATCTACTAGAACAAACTACCCGCAATTATATGGTTTTGTGGTAATATAGTATATTAAGGGGGTTATCATGAGGGTCACGTGTCTTGTGGGCAACTCATACATACCCATAATCGCAAAGGCGAACCGCCGGTTGGGATTGAATCTGCGACTGTACTCAAACCAGCGTCTATCTGAGAGTCCAGAGATGCTGGAGGAGGCAATTCATTCGGCTTTTGAGTCAGATCTCGTCTTCATTCACAGGGGAGGGGATGCGCTCTGGGATGAGCTCGAGCCGAAGATGAACGAGATTGGAAAGCGTACTCCCATCGTCTGCCTGGGATATGATTCATCTTACTGGATGTTATCGACCGCACCCCCAGATGTTGTGATAACCGCAAATACCTATTTGACCTACGGGGGAGAGGAGAACATCTGCAACATGTTTCTTTACTTGGAGAAAGAACTGCTCGATGTTGATACGCACTTCGATCCGCCAAAGCCGCTGCCCTGGGAGGGTCTGTACCATCCAGATGCTGCTGATTGTTTCGACGATATTGATGCCTACCTCGAATGGTATGAGCCTGATGATGGCCCGACTGTTGGCGTACTCATCTCCAGGTTTTATTGGGCCAACGGTTCTCTTGCTGTTGAGGATGAGCTCATCAGAGCTCTGGAGAATCAGGGGTTGAATGTGATTCCTGTATTCACATATTCTGTTAGAGATAAAGAGCTTGGCACAAGGAGCATGGCTGATGTTGTATCAGACTATTTCCTCGATGGTGGCAGACCACGCATCGATGCTCTGGTCAAGACAATCCCCTTCTTCCTGGGTCAGGATGCGAGGAGCGTTGGAGATTCAAAGAGCAACCGAACAGGCATAGATCTTCTTAAAAGACTTAACGTGCCTGTGTTCGAGCCGATCATATCATACCACATGACACTGGAGGAGTGGGAGAGTTCCATTGGTCTGTCCAATGACATCGGCTGGAGTGTTGCCATGCCCGAGTTCGAGGGAGTGATAGAACCCATAATCATCGGGGCAGGCGGCAGACATGACGAATATATTGAGCGCGCACCCATCAGAGAGCGGTGTGAGAGGCTGGCGATGCGAGTCAGAAGATGGATAGAGCTTGCGAGAAAGCCGGTCTCACAGCGGCGTGTTGCATTTATACTGCACAACAATCCATGCGCCTCTGTGGAGGCTGCAGTTGGTGGAGGTGCACATCTTGACACCCTCGAGAGCGTTGCTCGCATCATGAACAGGATGGTTGAGGCAGGATACTCTCTGGAGAACGTTCCTGCTACAGGTGGAGAGTTGATAGAGAATATCATGAACCGCAAGGCCATCTCCGAGTTCCGCTGGACCACAATTGAGGAGATCGTGGCCAAGGGAGGTGTTTTAGCGTACCAGACAAAAGAGGAGTACGAGAGATGGTTCAACACGCTCTCTCCCACAGTTCGTGATCGTGTGTGCGAGGCGTGGGGTAACCCACCTGGGGAGGAGAAGAACGGCATACCTGCTGCAATGCTCTATCAGGGGAAGATAGTTATCACCGGCGTTCGGTACGGCAACGTTGTCATCTGCGTCCAACCGAAGAGGGGATGTGCTGGAGCGAGGTGCGATGGCCAGGTGTGTAAGATCCTCCACGACCCGGATGTTCCACCGACGCACCAGTACATGGCGACATACCGTTATATAGAGGAGAGCTTCGGTGCAGATGTGATCATTCATGTTGGCACGCACGGAAACCTCGAGTTTCTGCCCGGCAAGGGGGTGGGGCTCTCAAGAGACTGCTATCCGGACATCTGCATCGGCACCATCCCGCATCTTTATATCTACAATGCTGACAACCCGCCTGAGGGGACCATAGCGAAACGCCGCAGCTACGCGGTCCTCATCGACCACATGCAGACGGTGATGACACAGTCCGGGCTTTATGACGAGCTGCTTGAGGTCGATAGGCTTCTGGGTGAGTACGAGAGCGCAAAGCATGACCATGCCAGATCTCATGAGCTGAGAGATCTGCTGATAGAGGCGATCAAGGCGGCAAACCTCGATAAAGGAATAAAACTGACCGAGGATACGCCGCTAGAGGAGATCGTGAGACGCACGCATAACGAGCTGAGCCGGGTCAGAAACACACAGATCGACTCTGGCATGCATATATTCGGACAGATTCCCGAGGGATATAAACGGGTGGAGTTCATAAACGCTGTGTTGAGATTCGAGGGCAATGGGATTTCACCACGGAGGATCATCGCCTCGATGATGGGTCTTGATCTAGATACGCTTCTGAGCGATCAGGGGGCTATCAACGAGCATTATGGCAAATCACATGGCCAACTTCTGGAAATGATCGATGAGCGGTGCAGGAAACTCATCGATATGTATCTGCATGATGGAAAGGTTGACGATGTGCTTGGCATCTCAGTTGCAGGTTACGAGCGTGAGCTTGAGACAATCAGGGAGAGGGTTTTGGATCTCCAGGCCAGGATGGAGGCATCTAGGGAGATCGAGGCGCTTCTGAACGGCATGAATGGCGGATATGTCGAGGCAGGTCCAAGTGGCCTCATCACACGCGGCAGAGACGATGTCCTTCCGACCGGCCGTAATTTCTACTCCCTCGACCCGTATCGGGTGCCCACAAAGACCGCATGGAGGGTTGGCAAGAAACTGGGGGATGCGGTCATCGCCAAACATCTAGAAGAGGAGGGCCGGTATCCTGAGAACGTCGCCTTCTTCTGGATGTGCAGCGATATCATGTGGGCAGATGGAGAGGACATGTCCCAGATACTGTATCTTCTGGGCACAGAGCCGGTCTGGCTCCCCAATGGGAGACTGAAGGGGTTCAGGTTAATACCCCTGGATACGCTCGGCCGCCCCAGAATAGATGTGACAGTGCGCGTGTCCGGGATCACCCGCGACAATTTCCCCAACTGCATAGAAATAATTGACGAGGCCGTCCAGGCAGTGGCTGCGCTCGATGAGCCGTTGGAAATGAACTTCGTTCGTAAGCATGCACTGGCCAGTTTGGATAATGGCACGGCCAGAGACTGGCGTGAGGCGACGCTTCGCATATTCGCCAGCAAACCTGGAACATATCAATCAGGTACCAACCTCGCGGTGTACGCTAGTGCATGGAAGGACGAGAAGGACCTCTCCGATATTTTCGTTTACTGGAACGGTTACGCTTATGGCAAGGGCGTATCTGGAAGAGAAGCGCATCAGAGCTTTGTGAACGCGCTCAAATCAGTTGATATCACCTACAACAAGGTGGTCAGCGATGAGTACGATCTATTCGGATGTTGCTGCTACTTTGGAACTCATGGCGGGATGACCGCTGCTGCTAGGCATTTATCCGGTAAGGATGTGAAGGCATACTATGGAGATACGAGAGAGCCGGAGCATGTTGAAGTGAGAGATCTGGCAGACGAGATACGCCGTGTGGTTAGGACGAAGCTTCTGAACCCGAAATGGATAGAGGGCATGAAGCAGCACGGCTACAAGGGGGCTGGCGACATATCCAAACGTGTTGGACGTGTATACGGCTGGGAGGCCACAACACAGGAGGTCGACGACTGGATATTCGATGAAATCGCCCGGACGTTCATCATGGACGAGGAGAACCGCAGGTTCTTCGAGGAGCACAACCCATGGGCATTGGAGGAAATGGGCAGGCGGCTGCTTGAGGCTGAACAGAGAGGGTTATGGAAGGCTGATCCTGAGGTTCTTAATGCGCTGAAGTCTCTCTACCTGGAGATCGAGGGCTGGATTGAGGATAAGATGGGTGACGTCGGAGGATCGTTCCAGGGAGGGGCTATAGACGTGGTGACAGCAGAGGAGGTGGCAGCCTGGAAGGAGAAGATGGCAAAGCTGATTGGGACCTAACTTCCACATCTTTTACATACTATATATATTTTTTTGATGTTTCAATAGATAACTATATTTAGTAGAACTTTGTAACAACATTCTTATAATTAGTAGTATTAAGGAGAGATAGTGATGGCGGATATCAGAGCAGCGACTGCTTTTATGATCTTGATGACAATAATGACCTCCGCGTGGGGCGCCGCCCCTGGGGACTTGGACAGGGACATGATAGTCTCTGCCGAGGAGCTGCTAGAGGATTATCTGAATGTAAGCTTTGATCTGGAGCACCATGGTGTGTTTGTCTATCCTCCGGTAGAGGGGAGATGAATGAGGCTAACTGTTCTGTTACTATTTATGATCCTTGTTGCAACGCCAGGAGCTGCATCCAGCTACACGCTGAAGGTCTTTGGCAATGCCAACATGGATGACACAATTGATGAGTCCGATATTGCATATACTCGGGGAATTATTGACGGAAAAGAGAAAAACACCGAATTTGCCGATGCCAATTACGATGGCAAGGTGGATTCCAGGGATATAGAGCAGATACAACATATCATACAAGGTGATGAATCGATCTTAACTCTTATCGATACTGCTAACAGAACTGTGACTCTGGAGATGCCTATTAACAGGATCGTGGCTCTGACTGATGACTCTGCAGAGGCTCTTAGGATTTTACATTCTATAGATAAGGTAGTGGGTGTATCGATTGAGACGCTGGAGAACACAGCCTACCTTCCTGAGTTCAGTCAGATGCCTAATGTCGGAAAGTGGAACGAACCAGATATCGAGAAGATCCTTTTACTAGAACCAGATCTGGTTATAAGCTACAAGTCGGCTACGTCGAAGTATCTTGAACCAATGCTCAATGGTACAGGCATTTCCATTGTGGCGCTTGATCTCTACAGAGCCAATGATCTGCCAGCAGAGATGAAAATGCTCGGATATATAGTTAATAGAACGGCTGAGGCAGATAACTATCTAGAATGGTTTAATCGGGTTACAGATACGGTCGATGAGAAGATCTCAGAGATACCAGAGAATAAAAGAACACGTGTCTACCTAGAAGGTGCCTCTGATCTTAAGACATATACCAAGGGGAGAGGGGCTGATTTGGTCTGTACCATGGCCGGTGGTGTGAATATCGCTTCTAATCTAACAGGTCTTTACCCAGACGTGGAGTCTGAGTGGGTGATAGTACAAAATCCGGATGTTATTGTAAGATTTACACAACCCTCTGAGATCGCATGCGGCTATGCGACGAACGATCCTTCTGGATTTGAGGCTAAAAGGAGGGAGATACTGTCCAGAACTGGCTGGGGCAATATTACCGCTGTAAAAGAAGGGCGCGTCTACCTGCTGCTCTATGAGTTTGGAGCGAGCCCTGGAGTTCCTGTGGCAATTGCCTATATGGCAAAATGGTTCTATCCAGAGTTATTCGAAGATTTAGATCCACAAACTGTACATAAGGAATATCTAGAGCTTCAGGGATTCGATTACGACCTGAAGAATCATGGAGTTTTTGTTTATCCACTGCATGGAGGAAGTAGATAAATGAAAGGAGCATACTTTTTGTTGGCGTTCTTAGCTATCGGAATGATTCTATCAGTTCCGCCTATATCGGCATATGACTTCACGCTGGAGATATTTGGTAATGCTAACATGGACGATGCAATTAATGAGGAGGATGTGGCATATATCCAAGGAATACTCAACAACGAGGATAAAGTGACAGAGTTCGCTGATGCCAATTATGATGGAAAGATCGACTCCAATGACATCGATCAAATTGAGGCTATCATACACAATGAAGAGAAAGAGCTCACGTTACTTGATTCTGCTGGCAGAGTTGCAACAATTAAAATGCCTATTAAGAGAATTGTTGCGATAAATAGAAATGGTGCTGAAACATTAAGAACACTCAAAGCCTCAGATAGAATTATAGGAATTAGCGATTCTGCATTAAATGACAAATCATATTTCCCTGAATTTCGGGAAGACCAGAGCATTGGATCGGCAAAGACACCAGATATCGAGAAAATTTTGAACCTCGATCCCGATTTAGTAATTTATTATGGAACCCAATGGACTACAGATTACGAGATTATCAGAGACACTCTCAACAAAACGGATCCAACAATATCAATAATTGGTCTCGATTGTTACAAGCCAGATACCTATATAGAAGATGTTATCAAGCTGGGTTATATCGTTGGGCGCGTTACAGAGGCTTATGAATTCGCCAGCTGGTATGAAGATAAAATAAATACAATAAATAACGTAGTTAAACAAATTCCAGATGACGCAAAACCAAGAGTTTATGAAGGTGGACGAAGTGATTTCTATCAGACCGGTGGGTTAGGGTCTCAATCGCATAATGTAATTGTCATGGCGGGTGGGAAGAATATTTTTGACGATCTTTCTGGAGAGGCTATTACTATAGACCCAGAGTCTGTAGTGGAAAGGAACCCAGAGTTTATCATTTGGAAGATTAGCAATATTGGAGGCTACACACTAGATAAGAACGAGACCGTAAAATTTCAAGAGAAACTGCTGTGTTGGATAACTATTTAAACTAGGAAAATATATAATATATTTCATGGCCTATGAGGATAACCGCAATTGGCGCGAATACAATGAGAAATTGGTTAGGCGAGGATGGTTTTACCTTAGCACTGACTTTGTGAATAATTGGGATGAAGAGCTACTGAAGATGAATAAGAACAAGAATGGCAGACCCTATCGCTATCCTGAGACATTTATTCAATTTTGTGGTTTAGCATACGCCTTTCTTCATTTACCATACAGGCAGCTCGAAGGATTTATTCAGGCGCTAAGCGGATTTGTTCCTGGGCTGTTGGCTGCCGATTATTCGACATTATGGCAGAGGATTACGAATTTGGAGTTGAATATTCCAATACCTGATAACGATTTAGTGGTCGCAGTTGACTCAACAGGAATGAAGGTTACGAATAGAGGCGACTGGATGAGAGAAAGTCATGGTGTTGAACGCAGAGGCTGGATAAAAGTGCATATCGCCGTAGATGTTGAAACAAGGAAGCCCGTAACCTTCGAGATAACCGATGAGACCGTCACTGATCATGAGATGGTAAAACCGCTGCTGGAAGATGTTAAGCTTGAAGATTCACTGATGGATGGAGCTTATGATAAGGAGGGGGTATTCGATTTCATGAAAGAGAAGGGCGTAGATATGCCTGGAATCAAGATCAGGAAGAATGCTATCGTCAAAGCAGGCTCGTCCAGAGCCGAACCAGTTCTTGAGTTTATGAAGTATGGATACCACAGTTGGAAAATTGTGCATGGATATGGAAGAAGGTGGGCGGCTGAAAGTGTATTCTCAGCAATTAAGAGGATATTTGGCGAGACTGTGAGGGCCACTTCGAAGGAAGGCATGATTCGCGAAGTACGCAGGATGTTCACATTTTATACTATAATTTTAAGCGTATAACATTATGACGAAGATTCTTGAAAGAATAAGAGAGAATATATGAATATAAAGCTACTTATCCAACACAGCAAGAGAAACAGAACGAGATCCTAAGCCGGCCTGAATTATCAAACGTTTCAGCAGTTAAAAATAAAAATGTTTACATCTTATCATCTGATGTATTTTTTGGTGGAAGATATTTCTTGAGCATAATATATATGGCTAAATGGTTTCATCCCGACCTCTTTAGAGATATAGACCCTAAGGATATCCATCAGGAGTACCTTACAAGATTCCAGCACCTGGATTATGACTTAGATCAGCAGGGTGTCTTTGTATATCCAGAACCAACATAAACCATATATACAGGAGGACAGTAGTACGATTAAATTGACAGTATATATACTTTTAGTAACACTTATCACAGTGTCTTACGTGTGTGCTGAATACCCGATGACGATCACCGACTCAGCAGGACGTGAGGTCACCATACAGATGCCTGTGGAGAGGATCATAGTTCTGAACTCGGATGCTGCAGAGGCTGTGACAGTCCTGGGAGCGGCAGATAAGATCGTGGGGATATCAGATAGCGTGAAGAATAAGGCATACTACTTCCCTGCTCTGAAAAACAAGCAGAGTATTGGGAAGTGGAACGAGCCAGACTGCGAGATGATCGGGGAGATAGCAAGGAGCGGTGATGAGATTGTTCCCAACATAATTGTGATAAGCTATACGTATCCCGATAGACCTTATGGTGCATTGCAGGTTGCTGAAAAGCTAGAGGCTTTTAAGAATATAACTGTCGTAGGTCTCGATTTTTATAAGCCAGAAAACATGACTCGAGAAGTTGAGCTTCTCGGAAAGATCTTGGAAAAAGAAGAAGCAGCTACGAGATACGTAGAATGGTACGAAACAAGGAAAGAGTCCGTGAATCGTCCTGTTGCCGAAAAGAGCGCCCCGAGGGTATATGTTGAGTCTGGCTCAAAGGGAGGAGAACTCTCGACCTACGGAGCTGGGTCCGGTACCTCACAGCTGTTATCAATAGCCAAAGGCGATAATATTGCTAAAGATTTAAAGGGAGCATATCCAAAAGTGGGATGGGAGTGGGTTGTCTCTCAAAATCCAGACGTCATTATAAAGATATTGTCAAGTGCTCCAGAACAGGGATGGGATAAACCACCATCTTCCGACTCTACAAGACTAGAGAACACTCTGAATGAGATACTTGGTAGAGCTGGTGCTGCGAGTATAAATGCTGTGAAGAATGACAGGGTCTACATTGTCAACTGGGAGATCCTGTTTGGCTTGGATGATGTTGTCGGCCTGACATATCTTGCGAAGATCCTGCATCCTGATGTGAATCTGGATCCGGAGAGCGTTTACAGGGAGTACCTCCAGTTCCTGGGCGTGGACTATCCTGAGGACAGGATATTCGTGTACCCTGAAGTGTAATGGGAGAAGCTGAGCGCAGATGGACTGCATGGAATCGAGGATCGCCCTGAAGGAGGAGTAGCCAGATTCGTGGGGAGGAGGCTGCTGTTCATGGCAGCGATCTCCTTATGTATAGTGGTTAGTCGCTGGTGTCTTTGCGACGCTCGGATCCGCCAACCTCTCTGTTTTTGAGGTCTAAAGCGCGATACTCGCCAGGGCGTTCCCAGGATATTTCGAGACGACCTGGTTTGCGGATACGATTGTGGGGATTGAGGCTCCACAGGATTCTGATGGGCGTGGTGGCAGGCGCCGGGCTCGGTGTCGCGGGTGATAAGACCTAGTAAAAAGGCGGAAAGTCATCCCAAATTCCCAGGCATATTGATTTATATGGATTGTATTTCCGCGCAGGATCGATGCAGATCAGCATCGTTGCTTAAATAGTTTCGAGAGGAATTCGCGGTCTACTTTAAAGGAGCTGATTCGCATGATCGTCTACAGTTATTGTTTTGCGCCCACCAGCACCTCTCAGGTATACCGCCACCTCGCATCGGCCAAAAGTCTTATAAATTAGAGTAATAATAACATCAATTATGACTAAAATAAATAATATTCACAATAAATTCGTCTGTTGGCTATGTTATTGTTATATTCTGATGAACATCGGACTATTTATTGGTGTAGCATCTGGGGATGGCAGTACTGCAGCTCTGCTGAGCATCTTTGGGAATGCTAATATGGATGACAAGATTGATGAAATGGATGTTGCCTATGTGCAGGGAATAATTGACGGGAAAATGGAGCCTACAATGCTATCTGATGCCAATTGTGATGGTAAAATCGATTTTGAAGATATTGATCAAATAAACGCACTCATAAAAGACGAGGCAAAGTTTTTGATAGTTGTTGACTCAGTTGGCAGAAATGTAACTATAAAGCTGCCTATAAATAAGCTAATTGCTCTGGGAAGCTACAGAATCGAAGCTGTGAAGATTCTGAATGCTGAGAACAAAGTTGTAGGCATCTCATCGGATATTCCAGATAAGAATTACTACTATCCTGAGTTGATCGAAAAACCACTTGTTGGAACTTGGTCTTCTCCAGATAGTGAGACAATAGTGGCGCTTTCACCAGATATTGTTATCACTTCTGCGAACCTCCAACGAGCAACTAATTTAGAGAACGCTCTTAAATATGCAAATATTCCCGTGATCGGCCTCGATTTCTATAGAGACGATATTATAAAGTCAGAGATTAGAACGCTCGGATTTATCCTAAACAAAGATGATGAAGCAGAGAGGTATATAAAATGGCGCAGAGGATACGAACAAACAATCACCGATTATGTAGCAAAGCTTGAGGACAACGATAAGCCACACGTCTTCATGGAATGGGGCACAAAAAATACTGCTTCTGAGATCTCAAGTTACGGTCGAGGAAGTAGCGGAGATGCTGTTTGCAGATTCACTGGTGGTATAAATATAGCAGCAGACCTCCCCGAGTATCCCAAGGTGGATAGCGAATGGGTTTTGGCTACGAATCCAGATATAATAATAAGAATGTTAGCACCAGGTGGAGAGAAGCCAGGGTGGAATAATACAGAGGAGACAGCTTCAATCCTCAAAAACTATATAGAGAGCAGGCCTGGATGGACAAATCTTGAAGCGGTTAAGAACAACAGAGTTCATCTGCTCAGCACGGAAATTGCTTGGGGGCCAGATTCGATAGTTGGAGTCGCCTACTTTGCCAAATGGCTTCACCCATCAATAGATATCGATCCTATGAAAATCTACATGGAGTATCTCGAAGATTTTATGGACCTGAGATATTCAGAGGAGGATATAGGCGTGTTGGGTTATCCAACAAAGTGAAGCTGAATTACAGAACCTGCATTTCGCATTAACGGACATTTTCTTTTTTGCCGCGGGCCTTGAACGTGTCCAAATAATAGCCGAAATCAGAAATCTGTGGCTTGCTGCTTTTAGATGGAGTAGATACCCAATCCTTATTCGTACATGTCCCGGGCCTTGCAGCAAACATTTTTGACTTGGTTGGATGTTTTGGTGAGAGGAGCAACATAGATGGAGACAGGCACACGATCACTGGATCATTTGGGGATAGTTACACCGGTTTTTGACCAGCTTGGAATTGCGGATGTTATAGATTCGCGCATGCCGAAGTTAAGGCAGCACAAGCTGGATCATTCGATGGTTGTTAAAGCTATAGTCTCAACGGTCTTGTGAATCAGAGGTTGTATTGTTTATGGAGTTCTAGAAGGGCGGCCTGTTGAGAGGTTGCTTAGAGGGAGCTTGTGCATCAGATTTGAATGGTAATGCGATAGAGATGGCGCTTGAAGAGAATGGAAAGATAGCAGGACGATGAAGGTAGACTACCTAAGAGCGTGACTGGAATGAGACCCTACGGAATCGGCATTCATCGACACAACACATTCGTCACCCCTTATGGGACTGCATGCGGCTCAGCCGATACGAGCAAACGACCTCTGCTCCCGGCTCATCTCGTGCTGCTCGATCGCGAGCAGCTGCAGCTTGATATCGATACCCTGGCTGTATCCGCCGGGGCCATTCGATGCCACAACCCGGTGGCAGGGTATCATGATCGGAAATGGGTTCACGCGCAGGGCAGCACCCACAGCTCTCGCGGCCCCGGGCCTTCCTGCGATCTTCGCGACATCACTGTAGGTCGCGGTGGATCCGCGGGGGATGTTGAGGACTGCACGGTAAACGGCCATCTGAAAATCCGTACACCAGCTCAAATCAAGATCGAGATCCGGGCGAGGACCTCCCCTTATGTGCTCTGCAATCCTCGCCGCCATCTCCGAAAACTCCAGGTCAGGGGAGGCCCTGGAGAGACGTATGCGTTTTACGGTTCCTTCTGACACCTCGACGATGACGTGAAGATCGAGGTCATCCAGATATGCGCACCCTCTATTGCACTTTTCTATTTTTGCAGAATCTCCCTGAAAGTCTCGCACCTCCCGAGCTCGACGATCTCGACCTCTGTCGTTGAGGTATCCATTATCGCAACGCTCCTGACACCTGTAAGATGACCCCATATCTCTCCGGGGTTCACCACAAGGGTTCTTCCCTCGCGGCGGACCTCTGCTACATGCGTGTGCCCACGAACGACGACATCGTATAGACCGGAGGTCACCACAGCCCTCACAAGAGGCTCCTCTGTGCCATGGAGCATGGCGATCCTCAATCCATCCACCTCTAACTCCCCGAAGTCTCCGAGATACTCACCCCCGAACCTCTCGAAGTATCTCGAAAGTCCGACGCGGTCTCCGTCGTTGTTCCCGTAGACTAGTCTCACAGGAATGCCGTAGCCATCGAAGAGATACGCGTTCCCGGATCCGATCACGTCTCCAGCGTGCAGCACCAGCTTAACATCTCTCTTAGAGAATACGCCCAGAGCTTCCTTGATGCCCCGAAAGTTATCGTGAGAGTCGGACATGATACCTATGAGCATACTATCACCTCGACATGGAGGACCTTGGCCGTACAAGAATTTAACTTGTGTGCACCCCTCGAATTGTTGAAATGATGCGGCGAAATCTGCAGCGAACCTGCTGCCCTGGATGATCTGCATGATGGGGCCACAAGCACAGCATGCTTGAGCGCTGCCTGCAACCCTCAATGATACAGTACACTCATGGAGAGAGAGAGCAAAATCATTCCGCTAGATGTGTAATTAAAAACCGAAAATATTAGAAAATATTATAGTGATAGAGTGACCGTATCGCTTTCATGTCGTCCTGATACCTCCGCTTCTCGAGTCAGCGAACCTGTTGAGCAGCCCCGGCAGGAGAGTCACCAGCAGGCCGAAGATGATCACCGCAACCACCTGGCTTGTGAATGCATCCATTCCATTCACCTCCGAATGTGTTTTTACATGTAAATGTAGCACAATGATAATTAATAACCATTACGGTGTTGATCGCGCACTCGAATCGCTGAAATCCGCAGCGCTCAACCTTTGCTCAATCTTTCCGGATTTATGAGTTATCGTGTCTGTGGCATAGATTCAGGATCAACGTCCATGTTGCCCTTCTAGTTGGAGATTCAGTGTTGCGAGCCCGTGACTCTGTCCGGATAAGAGGCGAGGCCAGAAATTCGGACCTTACCGCTTCTGCATGTCAAAACACTTAATCTTCAGACATGTCCGTCACGAAACCGTACAGCTTTTAATAGTTTCCATGCAACTCTCATGCAGCATGTCCAATCTTATGTTTTACAGCACAAATGGCTCGCCTGAGCGTGTCGACTTCAGGGAGGCCCTGCTATCGGGCCAGGCTCCAGATATGGGCCTTTACATGCCCGAGGAAATCCCCAGGATCGGCACAGAGGAGATCGTGCGTTTCTCGAAAATGAGGTATCCTGAGATTGCGTACCGCGTTGTGGGTCCCTATATCGGCGATCTCATCCCCAAGGAGGATCTCGTATCGATACTGGAGGACGCATACAACTTCGATGTTCCGATCGAGAGGGTTTTCGACAGGGCGCACATCATGCGCCTGGACCGCGGGCCTACATGCTCCTTCAAGGATTTTGCTGCCAGGCTGATGGGCAGGCTCGTTCAGTACTTCCTGGAGCGAGAGGGGAGGAGTGTGATCATACTGACCGCGACTTCAGGAGACACCGGCAGTGCCGTGGCCCATGCGTTCTACGGCCTGAGCAACGTTCAGGTTGTCGTTCTATACCCACGAGATGAGGTCACTGAGCGGCAGAGGAAGCAGATGACGACGCTTGGCGGAAATGTACACGCTCTGGCGGTGGATGGCAAATTCGATGACTGCCAGGCTCTTGTCAAGAGAGCATTCGCAGATCCGGAGCTGAGAGACCTCAATCTGTCATCAGCGAACTCGATAAACGTCGGGAGGCTTCTGCCTCAGGCAGTCTACTACTTCTACGCATACTCCAGGATCTCTGAAGGAGAGGAGATCGTCATATCTGTGCCGAGCGGCAACTTCGGCAACCTGATGGGTGGTCTCATAGCAATGCGGATGGGGCTGCCCGTGAGGCGCTTCGTCGTCGCCACGAACGAGAACGATGAGTTTCCGGTCTTCATGCGCACAGGCATCTACAAGCCTATAAGACCCAGCAGGAACTGCATCTCAAATGCGATGAATGTGGGCCATCCGAGCAACCTCGCCAGGGTGTTCGCGCTTTACGGCGGGTGGCTGGATGAGAAGGGTGAGGTGAGGAGAGAGCCGGATCTCGATGCAATGCGTAGGGACATGTTCGCGGTCTCGGTGAGCGATGATGAGACGAGAAAGACGATAAAAGAGGTGTACGAGCGTTACAGGGTGCTCCTGGAGCCACACGGAGCCGTCGGATGGGCAGGGCTCATGAGGTACTTCGAGGAGGTCGAGCGCTGGGAGCCGACAGTCTCGCTGGAGACCGCGGATCCCGCGAAGTTCCCGGAGGAGATCATCCGCGTTCTTGGAGTGACGCCCCCGCTCCCGAGGGCGATGGCAGAGCTCGACAGCCTGGAAGAGCATATCAAGGAGATAAGCGGATCCTACGAGTCCCTGAAATCATATCTCAGAGGTCTGCGATGAGATTCGATGACATAGGAAGCTTTCCGCATGCCAGGATCGATGGTCTGGGCAGGGAGGAGTACCTTTCTCTTGTGAGAAGCATAATGGAGATGAAGATCTCAGCTGGCGTTCAGGTGCCTACATACCCGCAGCTCAGGGATATGATAGACATGTTCATGAACCCCATGAGATCACCTGAGACCACAGAGAAACCGTATCTGATCCGCAGGGATGCAGCTGAGATAATAGAGCTCAATGCACTCAGATCGATCGGAAGAAGCGTTCGCGTCTGCGTCACTGGCCCTCTCGAGCTGTACATATCAGAATTCGGATCGACAGACTACGCTGATATTCTCTTAAACATAGCAGAGAGCGTCTCGCGCTTCATAGAGAGAGCCATCGAGAAGGCACGACTGCTTGACATCGATGTGGCTGTCATATCGATCGATGAGCCGAGCCTGGGGATCAGCTCCAGCATAGTCTTCTCAGAGGATGAGATCATCGAAGCGCTCGAGGTAGCGAGCAGGGTATGCGCGGGAAGGGTTGATGTCCAGGTGCATCTCCACTCTCCGGTGTACGCGGAGCTCTGCGCACGCGTTCCAGGCATAAATGTCATAGGCGTTGAGTCAGCGTCACATCCTGATTATCTCGATATCATCGATCGCAAGGTGCTTGCGGAGAATGACACGTTCATAAGAACCGGAATAGCCAGGACAGACATCCTCTCGATGGTTGCTAGGCTCAACGAGCTGCTCAACACAAACCTCTGGGAGCAGCCGGAGAGGCTCGAGGTCGAGATCCTCAGGATGGAGTCGCCGGAGGTCATAAAGAGGAGACTCGAGCGGGCTGTGCGGATCTTCGGGGATCTCGTCAGATATGCAGGCCCCGACTGCGGTCTCGGATCCTGGCCGTCGCAGCATCTCGCAGCAGGGCTTCTCAGGAACTGCGCGAAGGCGATCGAGGCGTTCAGAGGAGAGACAGGATGAAGGGACGGGCCCGTCAGGAGATCCACTTGTGCAGGCCAGCTACGACGGCATATCTCAGCCACAGCGAGTGGATTGGAGGAGATGCATTTGTCTCCCGGGTCAAATCACTCCCTTCGTGCTCAGGACCCCAGCCGCGCCAGGCTCCACAGCGTTGCGGATCGCGAGCCCGAGCGCCTTGAATATGCTCTCAGCGATGTGGTGATCGTTCTCACCGTAGAACCTGACGTGGAGCGTCAGCCTTCCCCGGTCGGTGATACCCATGAGCACCGCCTTTATCTCGAAGGTGTTCAGGTCCCCGATCCTCTCCCCATTAAATGATCCTCTCATCACGAGGTATGCTCTACCGCCGAGATCCAGAGCCACCTCTGCAAGCGCATCATCCATCGGGATTGCCGCGAATCCATATCTTCTTATCCCGCTCCTATCGCCCAGCGTCTGATCGAGCGAAGCCCCGATCGCCGATCCCAGGAGAGAATACCTGTAGAGAGAGTTCCCGCCAGCGGATGCTCTGATGTCGATAGATCCCAGCTTCGCCATCGAATTGAGCATGTGATCCATGAACCCAGAGCCTGTGGAGGCGGTCGCGGCTCCGCTGCCATCGAGGTTCATCTCCACGGCCGCAAACGCGCCCATCTCGCTGATCTCAGATCTGCCTCTGCGCATGATAGCCTCGCTACGAGCCTGAGAGCACCGTCAGAGCCAGCCCTTGCTCTTCCAGTACTCGTACTCGTGCGTCCATACGTCCCTGTTCATGCTCACGAGAGCTTTAAATCTGGATTTCATCTCCTCGTGAACCTTATCCTGCTCAGGGTAGCGTCTCCCCTCTGAGATCGCGCGCACCAGATCCGCTCCGAGATCGCGCGCCTTTTTCTCAGCCTCCTCCATCGATCCCGGGATGGCCGGCGCCCCACCTGCGCCACCGACGTAGGACGCGCCGAATCCCACTATTATCCTGCTCAGGTAATCCAGAACCTCATCGTAAGCCTGGCCGCCGGCGGTTGCCACAGCGCATCCGTACTTGCCAAGGAGAAGCTGGCAGTGGACCGCATCCGCCATCCTATCTATGAGCGTCTTGAGCTGGGCTGTCACGCTCCTGAAGTAGTTCGGAGAGCCGATGATGAAACCATCACACTCAAGGATCTTTTTGTACACCTGATTGAAATCATCCTTATGCGTGCACTCGCCCTTTGCATAGCAGACTCCGCATGCGTTGCAGTACTCTATCCTGAGCTTGCAGACATCCACAAGCTCGACCTCAGCTCCCTCTGATCTGGCGCCATCAAGCGCCGCCCTGACGAGCCTCAGGGTCTGGCTCCTCTCCCCTCTGGGGCTGGAGTTCATGCCGAGTATCTTCATTCTCACCACCTGGAGATACAGGCAGAGTTCTGTATCGTAAACGAATGTAACCGACAGGCATATCAACTTTTGGCACGATCTGCAGAGCTGAAACAATCTGCGCTGGGCGACTCTGGCGCAGCTTCCTGCAGAAGGCGAAAACCGCCCCTGAAGGCACTTCGCATCTCAATGTATGCTGCTCAAATTGCCGCGTTGCACACGCCGGCTCTGGATGGCCTCATATGTTCGCACTGCTTCTGATCTGGATCGGACTTGTGAGTTCCTTCACGATCCTTGGATCCTGGTATGCCCGCAGTTTTGGCAGATCTGACATGCTCCTGGGCATCTACGTCGCATTCGGCATATTCTCAAACATAGCTGCAGCCAAGACGGCTGAATTTGATCTCGTTATAGGAACGTTCTACGCCCCTGCTGTGGTGATAGTATTCAGCGTGACCTTTCTCCTCACGGATGTGGTGAACGAAAGGTTCGGGCTCCAGGAGACAAGAAGGATGATCAGCATAGCGTTTCTCTCTCAGATCATGATCTCGCTCTTCTCATGGCTCGTGGTGGAGCTTCCGCCAGCTCCTTTCTTTCCCCACCAGAATGCGATCGAGGTTCTTCTGGAACAGGTGCCCAGGATAGTCCTGGCATCATGGGTCGCCTTCTTTGTGAGCGAGAACCTCGACGCGGTGGTTTTCGCCTGGTTCAAGTCGAAGACGAAAGGGCGCCATCTCTGGGCGAGGAACGCGTTGAGCTCAATACCGGCGATGCTGATCGACTCAACGCTATTCATAACAATCGCATTCTACGGGGTCATGCCAGTGGTTCCTCTCATAATAGGCATCACGATAACAAAATGGCTCGTGGCCCTGGTCGATATACCATTCATGTACATGAACAGATGGATTCTTTACAGGAACCAGTCCACAGATGTGTTCTCCATATCCTAATAAGATAAATAGCGTCGATCTGCATGTCAGGAAAAGCTGATAGGTGCGCAGGCACCAGGAGCCTCAGGGAGACGATACAGTTTTACATGATAGACTTCCGGACGCCTTTGGGCCGGGCTATAGATATCGCCATCATCGCTCTGAACATCATGGTCGTGGTGCTATTCGTCATCGAGACGTATCCTCTGCCCTCCCGCATCTCGTTGTTGCTCTGGAGGCTTGAGATTGCGATCATATTCATCTTCATGATCGAGTACATCCTCAGGTTCTACGGCGCCCCCGATCGCTGGAGTTACGTTAAGGAGACATACAGCCTGATAGACCTCGTCGCAATAATGCCGACTCTGATACTGCTGGTGCTTCCGATCTTCGGAGTATATGCTGATCTGCGCTTCATTCACATTATAAGAATCATGGCTGTCTTCAGGATATTCAGGTTCCTCAGGTTCATAGCTGAGGACCACCTCCTCTTCGGCATAATCAGCCTGAGGATGCTGAACGTCGCAAGACTTGTTTTTATTGTAATGACGATATTTTTCATATCCTCTGGCCTCTTCTACTTCGCCGAGAGTCCGGTAAACCCTGAGGTCAATAACTTCGGCGATGCGTTCTACTTCACAGTCGTAGCGGTCTCAACCGTCGGCTTCGGTGATATCGTCCCAGTGTCGGGAGCCGGCCGGCTCGTCACGCTGATGATGATCATATCCGGCATAATTCTGATACCGATACAGGTGAGCAGGATCTTAAGAGAGTGGATCTCTGCCCCAAGAAAGAGGCACATATGCAGTGGATGCGGTCAGGAGTGGCATGAGGAGGATGCGAGATACTGCAGGATATGCGGCTCACCTCTCGGAGAAGAGTCGGTTACCTCCCAGGACGCTGCTGAATAGGTAAACATCAGCATGTGTCAGTTGGCCACGGACCTGAACGGTAACAATGTGCCCACATTCTGCCGAAATCGATGATAGTTGGTAGCAGGGCGCAAACTCCAATCTTCGGGAGAGTAGGTCACACGAATTCGCGACATGGCATGCACATCACTAAAACAACCTGGTATCACGCTCTCGGCCGCAGCAGATACAGGTACTCGACCGTGCCCCTGTTCTTGGGTCCTCCACGTATCGGAGAGGGGCATGAATGAATCACCTCGAACTCCGGCCCGAGCCACTGCTCGAAGCTGCTCCTCGCCCTCTCCACGTCTGCATCTCTGTGACCGCCATCGATCTCATACGGCGGCTTGAAGAGAGCCACGATTCTTCCATCGCTCTTCAGAAATCTCTTCAGGTTCGGCAGCACCTCTCTTAGAGAGACGTTGCTCACGTCCACCGATGTCAGGTCGAACCGCTCGTCACCCAGATGCTTTACAAGCTCCTCGAAGGATCTCGCATCGACCCCGCCGGTGAACCTGAATCTCGGATCGCTGAGCATCGCTGGATCCACGCAACCCTCTGCGATATCTATCCCCCAAACCCTTGCAGCTCCATGCTGAAGGAAGAAGTCGGAGAAGCCGCCTGCAGAGCATCCTACATCCAGCACGCTCAATCCCCTGATCTCATCAGATCTACCCTGGAACAGGGCCTCTATCTTGTAGCCGCCCCTGCTGACATACCTGAAGCCCTCCACGATCTCAACCCTGTCACCGGGCTTCACCCTGTATGATTGCTTTCTGCAGACGGCTCCGTTCACCATGACCTTCCCGCTCTTTATCAGGTGCACGGCCTTCGATCTGGATCCGGCGATCTCCACAAGGTAGATATCGAGCCGCATCATCATTGCCCTGCACCTGTGAGATGAAATACCTGATGGACAGGTGTGGTATCATGATTCGCTTCGTAACGAGCAACAGAGGAAAGTTCATTGAGGCGCAGAGGATTCTGGGAGGCATTGTTCAGGCAGATCTTGGTTACACTGAGATCCAGGCTGATACACTGGAGGAGGTTGTGCTTTTTGGTTTGAAGGAGCTCTCCACCAGGCTCGATTCGCCGTTCATCATAGAGGATGCTGGGCTATTCGTAGAGGCTCTGAACGGGTTCCCTGGAGTATATTCTGCTTACGTCCAGAAGACAATAGGGAACAGTGGCATCCTCAGGCTCATGGATGGGATCGAGAATCGCGCTGCATCCTTCAGATCTGTTGTGGGATACTCGGCTCCGGGAATGGAGCCGGTCCTGTTTAAAGGAGAGCTTCGCGGGGTTATAGGTTTCGAGGCGCGTGGCACCGGCGGGTTCGGCTACGATCCGATATTCGAGGTCGATGGAAGGACACTCGCGGAGATGGACCTCGAGGAAAAGAACATGATCTCGCACAGGGGAAGGTCGATGAAAGCGCTGAAGAGGTGGCTTGAGAGCCAGTGATTAGAGACAGAGATCCACATAGATCATCAAGAGCTCCTGGCTATCTCCTCCTCTCGAGAGCGCAGCGCGGGAGCATCCTCCTGTCTATTGATTTTATCAGCGGCGCCTGGACCGCTGAGATGTAGATCCTCTTCCCCTCGACCTCCATGCAGAAATCGGTCTCCTTCGGCGGGCTCGTTTTTATTGAGAATATCAGAGGTCCCTCGCAGGTCGTTGCTATCCGCAGATCCGTTTTTTTGGATTTTATGTATTCCCGCATCTCAGGCTCTATCCACACATTGACTTTCTTCATCCAGATGCCACTGGAAATAGCTTTTATATCAAATCATCCCCTGGTCAGATGTGAAGAGGCGGCAGGCTCATCTACTGAAGGACATCGCACGGCAGCGCATGGAGAGGCTCTTCGAGTTGGCCAGGGCGAATGCAGAGACGCATCCGGAGAGGAGCGACAGGTATGTCGAGCTTGCTCTGAAGATCGGGATGCGTCTGAGGGTCAGGCCGACGAGAGAGATGAAGCGCATGTTCTGCAAGAGCTGCAGGGGTTTTCTGTCGCCTGCGCAGCGGATGGTCAGGCTGAGAGACGGGGTTCTAGTGATAAGATGCATGCGATGCGGGCACATCTCAAGGATGAGATACAGATAAACCCGGCGGGATTGATGGCGTTCCTACGGAGGCACTGGTTGATCGGCCTTCGGTAAAAATCACTAATCCTGTGGTCACAACCGGTGTATGGAGCAATAAGCATGCCACCTGATCATGCAGATGAATAGCTTCAAGAGGGCATATCATGCTCAGGGCCGGCGATCAGTTCATATCCGGCAGATCCGGAGGGGTTGTCTCGGCATTCTACCCCTACCGCGGGGGCTACCTGGGGGTGGCTCCAGCCCACATATTTCGATACTCGGGGACGGATGTGCTCAGGATAGGCCCTTACCGCTCCAGGGTCGTTCATTACTGCAGCGACGCGGATATGGCCTTCTTTCTCGTTCTGGGGCAGTGTGAGCCCACAAGGTTCGCCAGACCCAGGCTTGGGGATGCGGAGCTGATCAACAGCGTCAGGCGCATGGGCTGCAGGGTAACAGATGCATCTTGGAGCATAGCATACCTCGTGCTCCAGCCTGGAAACCTTCCGGGCCCTGGAGACAGCGGCACTCCTGTGTTCCAAGATGGCGCGGTTGTTGGGATGCTGATCGCAATAAATCTCGGCACATGCAGGGGGACTGTGATAACGGGAGAGTTCATGCACTCGAAGCTCAGCGAGTATGCACGATCTGCTCACAGGATATGAATTGGCATTGCACATGCGACGAATTCAACATTTACCGCTAGCTATATGTTAGATCAAGTGTACCCTGGAATCGATGGATCGATCGCCTATGCGCATTGGAGTTTACATCTGTCACTGCGGGCTCAACATAGCCGCGACCCTCGATGTCGAGGAGCTGAGGAGGTTTGCAGAGACACTTCCGAATGTGGTCGTGGCCCGTGACATACAGTTCACATGCTCAGATGCAGGCCAGAACACCATCAAGAGCGATATAGCAGAGCTCAAGCTCGATGCGGTCGTCGTCGCGGCATGCTCTCCCCGGCTCCATGAGCCCACATTTCGAAGGACCATAACCGAGGCAGGGCTCAACCAGTACATGCTTGAGATGGCGAACATCAGGGAGCAGTGCTCCTGGGTCCACATGGACTCGCCGGCTCTTGCGACCCAGAAGGCGAAAGACCTCATAGCGATGGCCGTAGCCAAGGCATCTCTTCTCCGCCCGCTCGAGACTGAGAGCGTGCCCGTGAGCAGGGACGTGCTTGTGATCGGCGGAGGCGTCGCGGGGATCTCTGCTGCGCTCGATCTCGCGAATGCTGGTCTGCGGGTGTACCTGGTCGAGCGCAGGCCGACCATCGGCGGCTACATGGCTCTCCTCACAGATGTATTCCCCACGAATGATTGCTCAATCTGTGTCCTCGCGCCGAAGATGGCCGAGGTCTATGCGAATCCCATGATAAAGCTCATGACGTATTCAGAGATACTCGCGATCGAGGGTACCGTCGGGCACTTCAGGGTGACAGGGGTCACGAAACCAAGGTACGTGGATCCGACGCTGTGCAAGGGCTGCATAAATGAGTGTTCAAGCGCATGCCCCGTCGAGGTTCCGAACGAGTACGATTTCGGTCTTGGAAAGAGGAAGGCCATCTACATGGCGATCCCACAGTCTGTGCCGCTTGTGGCATGCATAGACACAAACGCATGCATCGGCTGCGGTCTCTGCGCCGAGGCATGCCCTGCGGACGCTGTGAAGTATGATCAGCAAGCTGAAGAGTTCAAGCTGGACGTCGGCGCGATAGTAGTTGCCACAGGATGGCAGCCGTTCGATGCATCCAGGAAGGAGGAGTACGGCTTCGGAAGGTACAGGGATGTCGTGACCACGCTCCAGATAGAGAGAATGCTGAACGCGGCTGGCCCCACAAGAGGTGATATCGTAAGGCCATCCACAGGAGAGATCGTGAGATCCGTTGCATTCATACAGTGCGTGGGATCGAGGGATCAGACCGTGGGGAACCCCTACTGCTCAAGGATATGCTGCATGGCATCCCTGAAGAACGCGCAGCTCATCAAGGAGAGGTACCCGGATGCGGATGTCTCGATACACTACATAGACATAAGGGCTGGAGGCGAGGGGTACGAGGAGTTCTATCTGCGTGCGCAGAGGCTCGGCATAAACTTCATTCGCGGGCGCGTCTCCTCTGTGGAGGAGGGCGAGGATGGTCTCTATGTCCACTACGAGGACACACTTCTCGGGAAGACCCTCATGAAAAGATACGATCTCGTTGTGCTCTCAACCGGCCTTGAGGCGAACAGCGATGCTGATGTCGTGGGTAATTTGCTGGGATTATCGAGAAGGCCTGACAGGTTCTTCGAGATCGCTCATCCGAAGATGCGTCCTGTGGAAGCTCACATAGATGGCGTTTTCATAGCAGGATGCGCATCAGGGCCGAAGGAGATACAGGTCTCGATTGCCCAGGGGAGCGCTGCAGCATCGAAGGCGATGCAGCTGCTCTTCAAAGGTGAAATTGAGCTGGATCCAACTGTCGCGTTCGTCGACCGGGACAAATGCATAGGCTGCAGGCTCTGTGTCGATACCTGCCCGAGCAGGGCGATAAGCGTGAAGGACACAGCCTTCGTTGATGAGGCAAGATGCAAGGGATGCGGCACATGTGCCGCAGCATGCCCTGTAGATGCGATAGAGATGCGTCTCTTCTCGGACGAGCAGATACTCGCCCAGATCAGGGCTGCCACCACTGTGAAGGGCGAGTATCCGTTCATACTTGGGTTCCTGTGCAACTGGTGCAGTTACGCCGGAGCAGATCTCGCAGGCACGTCCAGAATACAGTATCCGACGAATATCCGCATAATAAGAGTGATGTGCGCAGGCAGGGTCGATCCGAGTTTTGTGCTTGAGGCGCTCAGGCGCGGCGCTGATGGCGTTCTCATAGCAGGATGTCGCATAGGGGAATGCCATTACGTGAGCGGAAATCTGCATGCGCTCCAGCGCGTGGAGGTCCTCAGGGGTCTCCTGAAGGAGATCGGAATCGATCCGAGGCGGCTCAAGGTAGCATGGTGTGCGGCAAGTGAGGGAGATATACTTGCGAGAAGGATCGAGGAGTTCGTCGAGGAGCTGAAGGATCTCGGCCCGGTCGGGACAGAGCTTGCGGCCGCGCTGCCATCGGGGAAGGTCTAAGCATGCTGGAAATAGAGAAGGATATGGAAGTAGAGGGCTCTCACATAATATGCAGGCAGAGGAGCGGGGATATCACAAAGATCCTGGACTACGATTACAAGATCTGCAACGGGTGCGCCATCTGCGTATCACTCTGCCCGACCAAGGCCCTGCAGTCAGGCCCTATCCTGGAGATAGCAACAGGCCTGGATGCCCCGCCAGTGCTGATAGATCTGGATGCATGCGTCTTCTGCGGGATGTGCGCGAACTTCTGTCCTGTGAACGCGTACAGGTTCACTGTAAACGATGTTGATATAAAGACCGATGACCGGTACCCGCGGCTTCTCAGGAAGGCAGAGCCGAACGAGAGGTGCCTGCCATGCACATTATGCGAGCCTGTGTGCCCGACTGAGGCGATAACCGTTGTGTTTAACAAAACCAGAGAGGACTTCGGGCCTCTCAGAGAGGGCATTGAGGGAGAGATCTCTGTCGACAGAGAAAAATGCAACCTCTGCGGGATATGCGCCAGGTTCTGCAAGGCGTTTGTGCTTCTCGAAAGGGAGAAGGATCCGAGGGATCTCAGACCATATGAGCAGCTTCTCATAGATGAGGATCTCTGCGACTACTGCGGGCTGTGCGTGGGCATATGCCCTGAGGAGGCGATATCTGTAAAGGGGGATCCCCTTGATGCAACCCTTGATCTCAAAGGGAGCATTGATGTGGATCAGGAGAGATGCATCGGATGCGGCAGGTGCGCTATAGTCTGCCCGTACGAGGCGATGGATGTCATCAGGCCTTTTGAGGGTGAGATCAGGCTTGTAAGAGATCGCCTGGCGAAATGCGATCCGGTTGGATGTCACGGCTGCTTCAATGTCTGTCCCGCAGATTGCTGGTACGTCGATGACCAGGGCAGAATCGGAGTCGTAGAGGATCAGTGCATCCTCTGCGGAGCCTGCTCCAGGGCATGCCACCTCTTCGGTATAGACGTGACAAGGACGAAGGTCTCTCACACCCCGATAAAGGAGACGCCTTGGGCCTCAGAGTGGCGGGATGCGATAAACGCGATACTCACAGGCGAGAAGAGAAGATATGATGTATCAGGAACGTTGATGCCTCCGGCTGTCGAGAGACCGCCACCGCCGAAGATAGAAGCGCCACCGCGCGATCCGGAGCTTCTCAGGCGGATCGATGAGGCTCTTGCGAGAATAGACGAGGCGATGAGGAAGCCGAAGGTCAGGTACCTCTGGGAGAGGGCGCCTGTCGAGGAGGCGCGGAGAAAGATCGCATCCAGGATTGCTCAGGAGGGGGCCTGATGGATGGAGAGGGGTTCACAGAGGAGGTAATCAAGCTCGCGGGCGAGGAGATCAGGACCTGCATCCAGTGCGGCACATGCTCATCGAGCTGCTCCACAGCCCATCTGATGGACAATAGCATACGAAAGCTGATCAGGCTGGTTCTTGAGGGAAGAAAGAGAGAGGCGCTTGCCAGCGAATCCATATGGCTATGCACATCATGTCTCTTATGCACGGTCAGATGCCCCAGGGGGATAAGGCCGAAGGCGGTTGTCTCCGCATTGAGGAATATCTGCGAGCGTGAGGGGATCAGCAGCAGAGATGCATCCTTTGAAAGAGTCTTCATGGATCAGATCAGGAGCAGGGGCAGGGTATCCGAAGTTCTGCTCTCGGCTGCATACGCGCTCAGGAATCCGGATGCAGCGGTTCCGATAATGGAGATGGGTATAGAGCTCCTCAGCAGAGGCAAGGTATCGCTGGATCCAGGAATGGTAAAGGGCATGGATGAGATCCAGCGCATCTTCAGGGAGTTTGAGAATGAGTGAGATCGCATACTACCCTGGCTGCGTATCGAAGGCGACAGGGCGCGAATACGATATCTCCACCAGATCAGTTGCAAGGGCGCTTGGAATCGAGCTGATCGAGCTGGAGGACTGGAGCTGCTGCGGAGCAACACACGTGTCAAACGAGACGATCTCCGTCGCTCTGGCTGCCAGGAATCTCACACAGAGCGAGCTGCCGGTCATGTCAACATGCTCCATATGCTACAGCAACCTCCGCACAGCGATTCGCCGGCTCGAGGATAACGGCCTGCGCACGCGCGTGAACTCTGTTCTGGAGAGAGAATACAAAGGCGCGAAGGTCATGCATGTTGTTGAGATGCTCTCTGAACATCTCCCGAACGTAAAGCTCCCAGTAAAGCTAAGCGGTCTCAAGGTCTCGCCATACTACGGCTGCCTTCTCACCAGACCCGGAAACGGTATCGACAGCCCGGAGCATCCAGAGGTGCTTGAGAAACTGGTCAGGATGCTGGGCGCTGAGCCTGTTGAGTCGCCGCTCAAGATGCTCTGCTGTGGCGGCCCCATATTCATGCCCAGAGAGGGGGCGGCACTGGAGAGCGCATATCACGTACTCATGAGCGCGAAGCGGGCTGGCGCTGATGCGATCATGGCAGTGTGCCCGCTCTGTCATCTCATGCTGGATGCGAAGCAGGGCGCGATCGAACGGCGATATGGTGTTGATCTCAGGATTCCCGTGCTCTACGTCACACAGCTTGCCGGCATCGCACTCGGGCTGGGTCCTGACGAGCTAGCCCTGGAGATGAACAGCATCTCCCCTCTGCCACTCCTTGAAAGGGTGTATCAGAGCGTGACAGCGGATTGAATGCCACCCCCATAAGAGCGGCGGGATCTCTGCCCCATCGATTTATCTCTTCACGCAGACGAGGTGCGTCAGCCACTTCTTCTGAGGAGGTTCCCGCTTTCCATGCACCCAATCAGTTTACATGGACACGGGCCGAATTGCTTATCGATCCCGTATCGCAAAATGCCCATCCGGAGAGGCCCAGTGGCTACGGAAAAAGCATTTATACTTGTTTTGTTTTTAAGTTTCCTGGTCCGTTCCTTATCATCGTGGAGGATTGAAGGATTTGACAACTGTTTATGATGTGCCTCCAGCTGATCTGATAAACGCGGTTGCTGAGGAGCTGAAGGCGAGCGGCAAGATCACGCCGCCTGCATGGGCCGCGTATGTGAAGACTGGAGTGCATACGGAGATGCCACCCAGCAATGCTGACTGGTGGTACGTGAGATGTGCATCGGTACTCCGCCATGTCTATGTCGACGGGCCAGTGGGCGTGTCCAGGCTCAGGACGCACTACGGTGGAAAGACCAAGAACCGGGTGGTCACAGGCAGGACGGTCAAGGGAAGCGGCTCTATTATCAGAGAAGCGCTGCAGCAACTTGAAAAGGCAGGATACGTCAAGAAGCAGAAGGACGGCAGACATATTACCCCTGAGGGACAGGCCTTTCTGGACAATATCGCCCACAAGGTCAAGATGAGACTGGTGGAGAAGATCCCCGAACTGGCGAGGTATTGAGACATGGACGATGAGCTGGCAGATCTGAGACGCAAGAAGCTTGAGGAGCTGCAGAGACGGCAGCTTGAATCCCAGCTGTATGCAGCGCAGCAGGAGCAGATGCAGCAGGAGCTCGAGGCCAAGAAACAGGCGATACTCAGGGCCATACTCACGCCCGAGGCCAGAGAGCGGCTGAGCAGCATCCGCATGACGAGGCCTGAGTTTGTAGCTCAGATAGAGGCCCAGCTTATCATGCTCGCCCAGAGCGGGCGCATAAGGTCAGCGATAACAGATGAGCAGCTGAAGGCCATACTCAAACAGGCCCAGCCGAAGAAGAGGGATATCAAGATCCGGCGGATTTGAGTATGAAGGTAACCACTCTGTTCAGCGGTGGGAAGGATAGCGGGCTTACCGCGATACTGCTTGAGCCGTTCTTCGATGAGATCGAGCTTGTGACGTTCAGCTTCGGGCAGGACAGGGCATGGGAGGTGGCTGCAAGGGCAGCTAGGGCTATAGGCCATCCCCATCGGGTCGAGATCCTGGACGAGGAGGTTCTGGAGACAGGCCTTGAGATGCTCCGGAGGGATGGGTACCCAAACAATGCCCTTAACTACGTCCACATGTGCGCTGTCGAGCTCCTCGCGGAGAGCTGCGAGTATGTCGCAGACGGCACACGCAGGGACGATAGAGCTCCGGTCATGACCGCAAGCTCCATAAGGAGCCTGGAGGACAGGCACAGGATGCACTATCTAAGACCGCTCGCAGGTTGGGGCTGGAGGGCTATAAACGAGATGGCCAGCAGGTACCTCGAGTTCGAGGTGCTGCCAAGCGACAGGTATCCGGCCTCTGATTTTGAGGTCGGCCTGAGATATGCGCTCGCAGAGCGGTACGGCCAGAGCGAGGTCGACAGGATATTCCCTGCAAATCACACGCATTCCAGAGTTGTTCGGAGGAAGTTGTTTTGAGCAAGAAGATGAAGCCGAAGAAGATACGGCTTGCCAAGGCTCTTAGGCAGAACCAGAGGGTGCCTCTCTGGGTCATAATGAAGACGAAGCGGAGGGTTGTGTCACACCCGAAGAGGCGCCACTGGAGAAGGAGCTCGTTGGAGTGAGCGTTTATGGTGGTTGAGCAGATATACACAGTTCCACTGAGGCATGTCAAGCGTGTGCCGAGGTGGAGAAGGGCGAAAAGGGCGGTCTCAGAGCTGAAGAGCTATCTCTCCAGGCACATGAAGGCCCCGCTGGATAAGATCAGTATAGATAACACCCTGAATGAGATGATCTGGGCCAGGAGCAATGAGAAGCCCCCCTGCAGGATCAGGGTTAAGGCGGTAAAATCCGACGATGGCAGAGTTGAGGCGGAGTTCGCAGGTGGCAGATAGACGCACACAGGTCGCTGGAAGCTCCCTCCTGGGGGTATTTGCCAGGTGCACCGAGTCGCTCGTGCTGGTGCCGCCGGAGGCGAGCGAGCGGAGCGTGGAGATGCTCAGCGCAGGCCTGGATGTTGAACCAGTGGTCACCGTCATCGGCAGCAGCTCTGTGCTCGGCTCTCTGATATGCGCGAATTCCGAGGGGTTCGTGGTAACGAGATATGCCACAGACGACGAGATCAGGGTGCTCGAGGAGCATGGCAGGGTTGCAAGGCTGCCGGGGAAGATAACCGCTGCTGGAAATGTTATACTGGCAAATGATAATGCTGCGCTCGTCCATCCCGGTCTCAGCGACATCGCATGTGAGATCATCTCAGAGACACTTGGTGTTGTTGTGCGCAGGGGCACCATAGGTGGGCTGAAGACCGTCGGAATGACGGCTGTAGTAACTAACAAGGGCATACTGGCGCATCCGAGGATATCTGCAGATGAGATAAAGGTGCTTGAGGATCTCTTCGGGCTTCCAGTCGATGTCGGCACGGTAAACTTCGGCTCTCCGCTCGTCGGCTCCGGGCTGCTGGCGAATAGTCGGGGCTACATGGCAGGTCTCGAGACAACAGGCCCAGAGCTTGGCAGGATTGAGGATGCTCTCGGATTTCTGGAGTGATTGATATGGGTAAATATATCGTAACCGGTCGTTATAAGGCCAGCTTCATCGGCAATGTATGGCAGAAGTTCACCAAGGTTCTGGATTGCCCGAATGAGAGGGTCGCCATCGAGTGGGCATACTCTCTGATGGGGAGCAAGCATGGCCTGAAGCGCAACCTGATAAAAATCGATGAGGTGAGGGCTGGTGAGTGGTAAGCCACAGTCGCCTGAAAACCAGGCGCGCCAGCTCATAGTCGCATACCAGCAGTACCAGGCGGAGGCAGAATCTCTCGTGAGAGAGCTGGGCCTCATACAGATGACAGCAGAGGGGCTTGATAAAGCCATAAGCGCCATAGGGGCCCTCTCCAAGGCGGCTGAGGGGCAGGAGATGCTGGTCCCGATCGGCTCTGGATCGTTCGCCTATGCAAAGCTCTCCTCAGCCGACAGGGTCGTGGTTAACGTTGGCGGTGGCGTCTCCATAGAGAAGCCGGCTGAAGAGGCGATGGAGATGCTCAGGGCCAGGAGAAGCGCCATATCCGAGAGCTCGAAGAAGATAAACGAGGCGCTGGCTAAGATCGAGCAGGAGATGGCCAGGATCCAGGCTGCGCTTGAGAGGCTTGAAAGAGAGCTGCAGAAACAGGGTGGGAGCGAAGGGTTTGTTCAATAAGCTCAAGGAGAAGCTCACGGGCTTCAAGGAATCCTTAACGAACAGGATCCTGGAGAAGGCTGCGGGAAGCATACCGATAATAGACAACAAATCGGAGACTGCTGCAGCACATCAGCCAGCGCAGCAGGTTGCGAAACCAGCGTCGCCGGAGCTTTCCGTAAAGGCCCCATCAGAGAACAGATCAGCAGCCGCGCAGGTGCCACAGGCTGGGACAGTTCATGAGGCCGTTCGGCCTCCCAAGATATCGCTCGTCGATAAGGCCAAGTCCCTGATCCTCGAGAGAGAGGTCATTATCGACGAGAGAGATCTCGAGGAGCCCCTGTGGGGTCTGGAGATGGCGCTTCTCGAGAGCGATGTCGCGCTGCCTGTCGCAGAGGAGATCGTGAGCTCCGTGAAGAGCTCGCTGGTGGGGAGCAAAAAGAAGATCGGCTCTGATACAGGCGATCTGGTCGAGAGCGCGCTCCGGGCGGCACTTCTCAAGGTATTATCAAAGAACGTATTCGACTTCGATGAGTTCATAAAGAATACCCCAAAGCCCGTTAAGATCCTGTTCGTGGGGGTCAACGGCACGGGCAAGACCACAAGCATAGCGAAGGTAGCCAGGTATCTCAAAGAGAGAGGATACTCTGTGGTTCTTGCGGCCGGCGATACATTCAGGGCAGGGGCGATAGAGCAGCTCGAGACCCATGGACAGCGCCTGGATCTCAAGGTCATAAAGCACAAGACAGGCGGGGATCCGGCTGCCGTCATATTCGATGCCATCGAGTATGCGAAGGCCCATAAGAAGGATGTCGTGCTTGCAGACACTGCCGGCAGGCTTCACACGAACATAAACCTCATGGACCAGATGAAGAAGATCGTGAGGGTGACGAAGCCTGACATGCTCATATTCGTGGACGAGGCGATCGCCGGAAATGACGCGGTCGAGAGGGCCAGGCTCTTCAACGAGTCTGTTCCCATCACGGGCACCATACTGACGAAGACGGATGCGGATGCGAAGGGCGGATCCGCGATATCTATCGCACATGTCACAGGAAAGCCCATCATATTCCTGGGCGTGGGCCAGGACTACCCGGACCTCGTCAAGTTCGATCCTGTATGGCTCGTGGACCGGCTGCTTGGCGAGTGAGCGCCGGACTTCTGTAAAGGATCGCATCTTTCACACGTCTTTTTTCTGCTCCGGTCGTTCTGCTTCCAAGCGCAACCAGAGACCCTCTGTGCAATATCCAAGCTGTATGTCCTTCTTTGAGACGGGAAAATCGGTAACAACCGGCAACCTCTGAAGCGCATGATTTGTAATAGGGGATGCGCGGCGGCAACATCATATAGCCGCCCCGCTGCTCCGCTGGTCTGGTGTGGGTTGTGATCTCAGTGCCATTATCCCACCGGCGATCAGTATGAGTCCTGCGATGATCCAGAAAGCAGATGTCGTCACGAAGCCGAGTATTCCGCTGAGAAGCATCAGTGCGCCTCCGGCTCTGTGGTTGTGCGTCACGAGCGCACCACCCACGATGCCGATGATACCGAACAGTATGGCACCAAATCCCAGAACGGTCACCGTCTCAGCGCCCTCCGCGCCAACCGCGCCGCCAATGCCTCCTATGAACATGACGATTATTCCGGTCAGTATTCCGAACAGTCCTCCCACAATACCCAAAGCAAGCTCAGCATTTCTGCTCATAGATCCACCACCTTATTTAGGCCCTGGTCTCTCAAGGCCAGGGCATTCTAAAAAGGCGCAGAACCGATGCTGCAAAAACCGCCCTGGCATCCACCCACATCCCGACGGGAAGAGAGCGATATCGATTGTGGAGCCTTGGTGACGGTTGGAGTTGATTGTTGCGATCCCTTTCGGGTTTTCCAAAAGAGGTTTATCGTGCGGGGCCTGTGGAGATTTTATCTGACTTGCAGATGCGCACCTCGACGGCTCCGCATCCCCTCGCCACAGCGCTTCCGATGCCGCTGAACTCAGCGAATCTCGATAGAGCCAGTATCCCATTTCTCACGTCATCAGGCGCATCGTCCGTGAATGTGTAGATGCATCTGCCTGTGAATCCAGGCCTCAGGATCGGTCTGTGATGGCCCTTTTTCCTATCGAATACTGTGTTCACCATCGCGCTGTGAGTTTCATATGATACCGGCCGTTCGATGATGAACCTGGCCATCTCGTCCCTCTCGATATCCATCTTGAATCCATCCGGGCACGATGAGTTCCATTTGGCCAGCAGGGATGAGAAGACAGCCTCACGGTGAGGGAACATCTCGCAGACACCGCTGTTCCTGTACTGTATGCATGTGGGCGAGATGAACCTGATATCCACGCCAGGGTCCTCGTGATCGCATGAAGGCGAAAGCAGCTCCGCGAAGCTTGAGGCCGATGTGCTGACCCTCTCGACCTGGAGCTCGCCCTTCTCCAGCACGAGACGCCTCTCCTGGAGGACCAGCTGTCTCACTATGGATGAGAAAAGCTCGCTCTCCCTGGAATCAACTATGCCGATCTTCATTGAGTAGCTGCATGCTGGATCGAGCTTCTTGTGCCTCGGACGATCTCCAGGCATGAAGGCGCCGCGCAATGGGCTCAGCGATAGATTGCTCAGAGGGGAATCATGTGCGTGCGTTGCAACATCCTTATCTTCTTGTCTTATTATGTTGAGGAGCGCAGAATACAGCTGATATCCTTCACTCGATGGCACCTCGAATGTGTCCACGGGTCTTGCTATCAGTGTTATCTTATGAGGCATTGATGAAAAATCAGTTGTACAAGGATTTAAACCTGTCGATAATTGCATTGATATCTTTAATTTGAAATCGTATGGCTTCAAATCCCATAAATTGCAACAAAAAAGCATTTATGCATAAACTTCTAGCTAAATGCGATGAAGACATACGTCTCCCCATTAGGCTTCGATTCTTCCCAGCTGATCTCTCTGATAGTGAAGTACGGTATAGAAGGGGGTGACAGGATCGTCCTGGTGCGTCCTGCGGATGAGAGGGACAAGCGCGGCGAGCTTGCAGTCCAGGCGATCAGGGATCTATCCATCCAGATCGACAGTTCGATTGATCTTCAGATTCACAGGGTTGATCACCGGGATTTTGAGGGCATGGTGCTCTCCCTCAGAGACCTGCTCAGGAGCTCAGAGGGCAAACTCATAGTGAACCTCTCAGGCGGTCCGAGGGAGATATTTCTGGCCTTCACGATCGCCTGCCTCTGCGTCAGCGACAGGATCTACAAGGCGACGAACTTCAGCGATATAGATCGATCCCTCAAGGAGATCGAGCTACCGAACATCAAGGCCTCTCTTGATGAAAGGTATCTAAGGATTCTGAAAGATGTAGAGGAGCATCAGCCGACAAACATAATGGATATAGCAAAGCGCCTCAACATATCTGAAAGCTCCGTATCCAGACAGGTCGCAACTCTGGCAGAACTCAAGGCGGTGGATGTAACACAAAGGGGCAAGACGAAGGAGGTAAGGATAACAATCACCGGAAAGCTCTTTCTGTGAGAATTTCTACGTTTCAATCCCTATCTTTCAATCCCTATCGGGTTTTCTCACTCGTTGCGACCTCATCTCCGCATTCAAGTCTGCAATGGGCGGGTTTCAATCCCTATCGGGTTTTCTCACTCGTTGCGACTGTGAGGAAGAGTATTACGGATGGCGGAATCACGAGTTTCAATCCCTATCGGGTTTTCTCACTCGTTGCGACACCTCAGAGCCAGCCAGAAAGTATGCCCGCGTGAGCAGGTTTCAATCCCTATCGGGTTTTCTCACTCGTTGCGACCCCTTCTCAGCATCGTACTTCCATGAATCCATCAATATGTTTCAATCCCTATCGGGTTTTCTCACTCGTTGCGACTGTATAGAGATGACGCATACTACCAGTATGCGTCAGGGTTTCAATCCCTATCGGGTTTTCTCACTCGTTGCGACTTTGCTCCGCTGGCTGGAGCATGCCGGCCTCCGGAGTCGGTTTCAATCCCTATCGGGTTTTCTCACTCGTTGCGACATGCGAGTAAGGACCAGAGATGGATTTATTGAAAATTTTGTTTCAATCCCTATCGGGTTTTCTCACTCGTTGCGACACCTATGCCTGCAGGAGCACTTCCACGGAATCCGGGAGTTTCAATCCCTATCGGGTTTTCTCACTCGTTGCGACGGGATTGTCGTACAGCCGCGCGGGGATGAATATTGGACGTTTCAATCCCTATCGGGTTTTCTCACTCGTTGCGACCCCTGGAGTCCATGATAACCATACTTGAACGGGGACAGGTTTCAATCCCTATCGGGTTTTCTCACTCGTTGCGACGAAAGATGCAGATACGGATAATTCGATTCATGCAATGCGTTTCAATCCCTATCGGGTTTTCTCACTCGTTGCGACCCATGCGAAGTCGGCTCCTGGCGAGTCGTTGTTCGAGTTTCAATCCCTATCGGGTTTTCTCACTCGTTGCGACCGAGTATCTCATAGTAATCCTTCTGAGCCATCTCACTCGTTTCAATCCCTATCGGGTTTTCTCACTCGTTGCGACGAGCTGGGCGCGGATTATCCATCAAACGAGCTTGTCTTGTTTCAATCCCTATCGGGTTTTCTCACTCGTTGCGACAATCGAATGGCATGGGTATGCAGTCCGGATTACGTCGAGTTTCAATCCCTATCGGGTTTTCTCACTCGTTGCGACTTCACTTCGATTTTATTTTCTCCTCCGAGATATTTGTTTCAATCCCTATCGGGTTTTCTCACTCGTTGCGACTTTGGAAAAAGTTGATATGATCCTCGACGAAATTAAATTGTTTCAATCCCTATCGGGTTTTCTCACTCGTTGCGACTGGTGAGTGATCTCAAAGATGAGTTAGAAAGTTATAGTTTCAATCCCTATCGGGTTTTCTCACTCGTTGCGACACCAACTCCCGCTGGTACTCAGGAATACCACATCAGTTTCAATCCCTATCGGGTTTTCTCACTCGTTGCGACTGTTTGTATGATTTCTAATTGTATGTGAGCTGATTGGTTTCAATCCCTATCGGGTTTTCTCACTCGTTGCGACATCAGCTCCCTCTGTAAGGAGCTGATGCAAAATGAGATGCGTTTCAATCCCTATCGGGTTTTCTCACTCGTTGCGACTTTTCCGAGGCGGGGTTCCGCCTCGAGACTCGCCCAAGTTTCAATCCCTATCGGGTTTTCTCACTCGTTGCGACTATATGTATATCTCAATAATATGCATAATCATATCATAGTTTCAATCCCTATCGGGTTTTCTCACTCGTTGCGACTGTGTATGCGGTAATCAAAGCGCGGTGACATGTATAGTTTCAATCCCTATCGGGTTTTCTCACTCGTTGCGACGTTATGATGTCCGGCCGCGGGCACGTAATATCTTTTGCGTTTCAATCCCTATCGGGTTTTCTCACTCGTTGCGACTATATAACTTGGAGGCAAGATATGAAGATAATTCGCCTGGTTTCAATCCCTATCGGGTTTTCTCACTCGTTGCGACACCCTGGTAATCAGCTATAGGCACGAGTACATCATATGGTTTCAATCCCTATCGGGTTTTCTCACTCGTTGCGACCTCTTCAGGCCGGACAGCGCTACGATTTTGAGATAATAGTTTCAATCCCTATCGGGTTTTCTCACTCGTTGCGACATCGCGAAAGCTCAGGATGCCGTTGAGGAAGTCGTTAAGTTTCAATCCCTATCGGGTTTTCTCACTCGTTGCGACCCCGAGATCTGACGCACCTCCTGACTTCAAAACATCCAGTTTCAATCCCTATCGGGTTTTCTCACTCGTTGCGACACCTCAATTGAGTAGCGGCTTCCGTTCCAGAAATACCCGTTTCAATCCCTATCGGGTTTTCTCACTCGTTGCGACGGGGTTTGGAGATCATTGAATGAGAAGAGAAATATTTGTTTCAATCCCTATCGGGTTTTCTCACTCGTTGCGACTTTAGATGAACGTAATAACATCCGATGGATTTATTGGTTTCAATCCCTATCGGGTTTTCTCACTCGTTGCGACGAATAAAAACTTTGATGAGGTTGATCTAGATGGAATAGTTTCAATCCCTATCGGGTTTTCTCACTCGTTGCGACACAACTCCACCGGTAACCGTTGCACCAACCGCCGCAGTTTCAATCCCTATCGGGTTTTCTCACTCGTTGCGACGATTTATCCCATTTAATCGTTACCTTTGTCATACCAGGTTTCAATCCCTATCGGGTTTTCTCACTCGTTGCGACACATCTGGGGATATTCATTATCACGATGCGGAGTATTTGTTTCAATCCCTATCGGGTTTTCTCACTCGTTGCGACGTGCATGTTGGAGTAACATTCTTCGATCCACCAGTAGGTTTCAATCCCTATCGGGTTTTCTCACTCGTTGCGACAACTGTATAAAATTATTGATGAGATCAAGGAAACTCTTGGTTTCAATCCCTATCGGGTTTTCTCACTCGTTGCGACAATGTATTCCGGACCGGCTTTATCCATTTTGAATGTTGTTTCAATCCCTATCGGGTTTTCTCACTCGTTGCGACACAACGAGATCCCTGTGATATTCTCCAGCGACTACTACAGAGTTTCAATCCCTATCGGGTTTTCTCACTCGTTGCGACTTTTGGGGTCTGGAGATTTGCCATTCCCAAGGGGTTGTTTCAATCCCTATCGGGTTTTCTCACTCGTTGCGACTTCGTCGTCGCCGACGAATGGCTCCCCGTTGGCCTTCCGGTTTCAATCCCTATCGGGTTTTCTCACTCGTTGCGACAAGACTGTGAAGGGTGATCTCAAGACTGCTTTAATGGTTTCAATCCCTATCGGGTTTTCTCACTCGTTGCGACTCGAGATATGCTCGAATTGTCCTGAGTTTCCGACGAATAGTTTCAATCCCTATCGGGTTTTCTCACTCGTTGCGACGATAAGGCATTGGTCAGTCGGATTGTGCGCGATGGAGCTGTTTCAATCCCTATCGGGTTTTCTCACTCGTTGCGACATCCTGAACCGTGCCCGTCATTGTCGGAATTCCAAAACAGTTTCAATCCCTATCGGGTTTTCTCACTCGTTGCGACGTTCACATGCTGCGCTGATAACTGCGAAGACAGACAGGTTTCAATCCCTATCGGGTTTTCTCACTCGTTGCGACCTTGTTGCAAGGCGAATCCCGATGAAAAGGGAACTGAGTTTCAATCCCTATCGGGTTTTCTCACTCGTTGCGACGAGCGAGGTAGCAATGGGCGCATGGGTGAAGAGGGTTAGTTTCAATCCCTATCGGGTTTTCTCACTCGTTGCGACATTGAACAGAATTTTATAGTGCTCCAGTCGGGATTCGGTTTCAATCCCTATCGGGTTTTCTCACTCGTTGCGACTCGAACTTCGAAACCTCTCCGCAATTGTGGCATTTAGTTTCAATCCCTATCGGGTTTTCTCACTCGTTGCGACTCAGTGAATCGTATAACATATCCCAGGTCATCCTCCAGTTTCAATCCCTATCGGGTTTTCTCACTCGTTGCGACATTGATTCTAAGCGGTCTCCATGCTCCGGTGGTAGGTTTCAATCCCTATCGGGTTTTCTCACTCGTTGCGACAAATCACGAATGACACAGATCGTCTGAAGAATCTTAGTTTCAATCCCTATCGGGTTTTCTCACTCGTTGCGACTTCCTTCGTGCCACCTCCACATTGTCGTGTCATCGAAGTTTCAATCCCTATCGGGTTTTCTCACTCGTTGCGACGATGTCCGAGCGGTCCGTGGAGGTCAAATTCTCGATCAGTTTCAATCCCTATCGGGTTTTCTCACTCGTTGCGACCCAGATCCACCATGAGCTCTCCCGCGACATCCAGCGCAGTTTCAATCCCTATCGGGTTTTCTCACTCGTTGCGACCCAGCAGAACCCCACAAATCTTACATCTCCGTTCAGTTTCAATCCCTATCGGGTTTTCTCACTCGTTGCGACGGCATAGCTGAAATGGTTCTTTTTCGACTTAAAGCTTTCTGAGAGCATTGATTTCGACCTTAAAATCTTGAACCTCTTGCGTACACAGCCTTTAAAAAGATTCAGGAAAGCTCAAATCACGTTCGATTTTCTTGTAGGGGATTTCTCGCCGATCTCGACTATGGCACCAACACAGCGTTCGCACAGCTCATATATGCGTACCTTGTCCCCTGGTTTGATCACTGATTTGATCTTGGCTTCCATCTCAAGGCGCTGAACATCGCTGATCTCGAGCTCGAAGACACTGTACTGCTTCCAGGCACCATAACTTTCAAGTATCCTGAACACCCTGGTACGTATACGATTATCGCTGATATCGTAAGTAACAGCCAGCCTCATTTTTTGAACTCCAGCGGATGATACTCCTTCATCTCTCCGGTTATCGCTTTACGGAGCAAGATCGCCTGCATGCGCACAGCCTTTCTTCTTGTAACAGTGTAATCGAATCTCGGGTGCCTGAACTCTTCCTGCATGTATTCGTCAAACTTCCCCAGATATGTTTTGAAAGCGTATTCCTTGAGATGATTGTTCACCTGGAAATCCTCATGCTTCAGGACACCCCTGTTGATGAGACGCAGCGTGAAGGCATCGCAGAAGATCGGCCTGAACTCCTCCAGGAGATCGAGCGCTAGCGCCGGCCTTCCGTGTCGGTCAGCATGCAGGATACCCAGAAAGGGGTCCAGATTGTACTGCCGCAAGGCGCTCAGCACCTCGTTCTTAATCATGCTGTACGTCAGAGAGAGAAGTGCATTCATATGGTCAGCCGGCGGCCTCCGGCTCCTCCGCTCGAAGCTCCAGTCCTGTGGAACACAACGTTTGAGTATACCAAAATATATCTCCGCAGCCTCGCCCTCCAGCCCTCTGAGCTCATCAAGATCGTTAGCATCCGCAACCCTGTCCTCCAGTTCCCCCAGCCTGTCATCCGATGCCCCTCTCCTGTAGAGCATTGTCCTAGAGTTTCTTATCTTGGCCCGGATGATCACGCTCGCTATTCTCAGGCGGTCGGCCTCCGAGAGAGCATACTGCCTCCGCCGCACTTCTGCTATCGTGTTTCTCTCTGGGACAAAGCTCCCCCGATAATGACCATTCTGTGTGAAATAGTTGAGCACGATTCCGTGCTCGTTTGCTCTGGCGACGAATGGAGTTGTGAAGTTGATGTTCCCGAATATGTTTATCGTGTCAACCTGACCCATCGGAAAGGACGCAATCTCGCCCTCATCTTTAGAGTATACAACTATCCTTCCACCATCCACGCCAACCTGGGCGCCCTGTTTGGTGATGTAAACAACGCTGTTCTCTAAGAGCCCCTCTCCTGCCTTGGGCATCATACTCCCTCCAGAATCTCGGTCTCTTCGGGCATGCAGTACTGAGATGTGCTGCACTTTTCGCATTTGTTTCTGTTCTCGACAAACCCCGGGATGCGGTCGATGCTCATGCTCCTTATCGCATTGACCACCTGAATCACCCTCGACCTGTGATCGTCTGTTATCTTGATAGCATATCGTTCGTTATTTCCGAAGAGATAGATGTAGCCGAGACGAACCGGTCTATCAAGGAACTCCTCCAGCAGCATGCAGTATGCAGCGAGCTGGATCACATCATTCTCATGATACGACGTGCCTCTCTTTCGCTCTATGGGGGTCAGAACCTCACCTCTGCTGAGGACATTCTTCACTTCTATGACGTCGATCTTGCCATGCATTCCCAGCCGCTCGGATCTCAGATACAGCTCCTTTATCCAACCTCCTCTTCTCGACTGCATCTCGTGCTTTATCTGTCCATCCTTCAGGTAATAGTTCATCTCGATGGTATCGAAATAATTGATATAGTAGTATCTTCTCGGACAGTAAAGATACTGATTGATATCACCGACGTTTACGAGCTCATCTTCCTGCATGCTCTTCTCTCAGAAGACAGTCTATGTACAGGGCGTCGTGGCCGAATGCCACGCTTCTCCCTCCCGAGTATGGATAGAGGTAGAAGAAATCCCCGAGATTGAACTTTGCCTTGAGATACGAAGTGCTCTGATTGATCAGTCGGGCGAAGATTCTGTACTCTCCCAGTGTGTTATTGAGATATGCGATAGACGGGATGCCCGGCTCGACCTCAGCCTTGAATCCAGATACCAGCCGTGGTTTTCTGAGATGCTCTGGAGTGCTGAACATGATGTCTTTATAATGAGCGTTACCGGATCCTTTAAAGATGACTTTTCTGGTGCCGTCTATCGTTCCCCTGTACCAACAAAAACCTGCAGCAAACCGCTTCATCGATTCGTATTTCTCTCTGACGCCAAACTCGTATTCATCTCCGTACAGCGACCTGAGTTTCGCAACAAAGCGATGTGGTGTCAGGAACTCCACATCACCTCGCCTTAGGAGATACATGAGGTCGTAGAGCTTCAGCTGCTTATCGGAGACATCGAACAGCAGCGCCTGGAAGCGCGATCCGCGATAGCTCAGCAGCCCCTCCTTGAGGCCCTCCGACTCGCTCCTGAGCATCTCGAACGTCTCACAATCGATCTCGCCATCAAGAAAATGCATCTCCATTATGCGCAGAGTCCGTATCCACTCATCGCCCCGAATCGCATCTGGCATACCCTTGGCATGATGCTCCTCGCCGAGATAGTCCCTCCACGTATTGCCGTCGATCCTGGCACTGAGATAGAGAAACGCCTCCAGCGGCGAGTATATCTTTGAGTAAGATGAGAGATCCAGGCTGGAATCGATCACCTTCCCGGCCTCTTTTACGAGCTCCTCCCTTGTAAGAGACCTTCTGCCTTTCAGGTGATCGTAAAACGCATGCGGAACGAAGCAGATTGCCTCGCAGACCGCGCTCTCGGGTTTGTTCCTGAGGCGACCTATTCTCTGAATCATCTGGCTCTTTGTGTATCCGGAGAAGACGAGTCTGTCCACATCGAAATCTATGCCCACCTCTACTGAGGAGTTCGAGACCAGCACATCAAACCTCTCCAGCTTCTCAGGGGTTGGAGGGTGAAGCCCATCGATTCTCTCCACAACAAAATCCTGCAGCCGGTCCCTCAGAACGCTGAAAATCTCATCCACCTCGTAGATACCATCAAGTATGAAGACCGTCCTCGCCCTTCTCCCATCATCCATCGGCCTCTGACAGAAATCAACAAAGTAGTCGATATCCTCTTTGATGAGCTCGTATGTCCTGAATATCCCACCGCATCGGAGCTCGAGCCTGATCTTTGGAAGAACGGGATGGCCTGAAGAACATGAGAGGGGTGTGCTCATGTCCTTCAGAATATCGACCTTCAATCCAGCCTGCTTTGCCCTCTGAATTATCTTCTGATTCGGAGTGGCGCTGAGAAACACGAATTTCCTTAGACTGCTCCTTCTATCGTCGCAGATCTCGTGAGCCATGAAGAGAAGCATATCGCTCTGCTTCACTGAGGCAAGATGGAACTCGTCCACCACCAGAATATCGACGCTTCGGATCGACTCACGTAAATCATTATCATAGTATGCGTCCTTGAGCGCGAGTGTGAGTATGTCCGGATTTGTCAGTAGTACGAGCCCCCGCCCACGCCCCTTTCTGATTATACGATTGAGAAGCTGCCCCTTTCGAAGACCGCTCTCATCCGGATACAGCTTTCTCTCATCAGCCAGAAGATCGCTGGTGACTGCCTGCACGTGGTAATCTTCAGGATCATAGTATCTCTCGATCATCCGCCTGATCTGCATGCTCTGATCCATCACCAGCGCATTCGTGGGATAAACAGCGATTGCCTTCATCCTCGAATCCAGGACAGGTTTCAACCACGATACCGTCTTTCCTGAACCTGTGGGGCTGTGATTGAAGAGAAACAGCATGTCCTCCTCTTTTATCAGCCTCTCGCTCTCCACCTGATGCATAAAAGGCTTCATGCCGCTCAGATAGCTGGAACCCGTCCGAGCCAGGCGCAAACCATCTAGATCTATGATATAACTGGATCTCTCCTCACCGGACATCTGGTTACCCTCATCTCCTGTTCTTCAGGAACTCAAGCCTATATGGGAGCACCACATCTCCTCTGCCTGCATCAGGGATCCTGACATATCTTCCCTTGTACCTTGCCTGGATTACGAGCGGCACTGGTCGCATTCTGACCGAGATGAGATCTCCGATCGGCACACCCTCATAGTCATATATGCCGAATGGATGGTTGGATAGAAACTCGCCCTCTCCAATCTCGCACTTGACGATCCTCGTTGTGACTCTGGCCTTGGAGCGTTTCTTTCCCAGACGGATGTATCTCGGGATCTCCAGGGATCCAACATCGCCCTCGTAGAGAAGTATGTAGGCGGTGAAGAGGTTCTGCTGATCCAGAACCCTTTCCCTCCCAAACTTTGGTATGTTCTTGCCCTTGCTGGGATCTTCCTGTGCGCTCCAGTTCTTCACCGCGTACCTGTGCGGCCTTGCATTCCACGAACCCATAGAATGGCCGCCGACGTGCACGTCAGCTCTGGAAAAACCCCAGACGCGTCTCGTGTACTCCTCAGCTGGCTCAGGCCTGGCCGGTGTGATATACAGTTTACTGTAGATCCTGGATGTATCCTCGATGTAAGAGGGGCGATTCCCCTTGTTCACATACCTCCCGGAGGTAAATCCAAGTGCGTAGTACAGCGCGGTGTTCAGTATGTAGTCACCAGCGTCAACGAGATCGCCCACCTCCCTGGAGGCATAGAGCGTGCGGTCCATAGTCTCTATGGTGCACTCCACCGCCGGGAAGCTCTCGCTCATCGCACTCACCCGCCCTTACTTCCCTTGGAGTTAACGCTGCTGAAAAACTTTGAGGCCTTCTCCTTCTGTATCTCCAGAGCCTCCTTTACAATATCCGCAGATATGGCGCTCACAAGCTTGTCCGCGTTATCAAGATGCTCGATGTCCATCTCTTTGATATTCTCATCGAACACTTTTTTTGTGAGATCCTTGATAACCTCGACATCAAGAGTGGGGCTGTACAGGACCTTTCTCAGGCGATCAGTGGTGATACCCCCATCAACGGCTGCCAGCCTTCTCGCTATCTCCTGTGAGATGTACAGGTTCGCCGGCCCCTCCTCTATCCCGTAGTATATCCCGAGTATGTGGTTCTCGACTCTTCCAATCCTGGAGGTCGCTGCGCCGTATCTCTTGTTCATCTTCGTCACACCCAGCACGAAGACAAGCTCCTCGAATGTCGCGTCTCTCAGTGTCACGACACATGGGAACAGCGTTCCTGGCATGATAAAGTCCGGCTCTCTTATTGCAGTCGTCGCGCCCTTTGCAAATGCATCCCCAGGGGCGTTCTGGAATTTCTCCTCAACAAGGACGCTGGAATCCCTGATCGAATATGCTGTATCATACATAACCCTGGACGTCACCGAGATCGCCTCTTCGCCGGCCGCGCTCCCGTAGAGGATCGACTCCGGGGAGTCCTGCTTCATCTCGTTGACGCTCATGGTATCATCTATCCCAAGCAGGTTCCTCTGCAGCTCCTTGCCCTTCCTGCGATCGCTTCCTGTCTGCTTTCTCTTGAACATCATCACCGGCGAGTACTCCACGAACCCATCTTCCGCATGTATTCCAACATTTGCTATATCTGCATCCTGTCCGTTGGTTGTGAAGATCGCGCTGGACTGGAGCTCCCTGAGCAGCAGGATGTGAACATAATGAGCGCTCGGCTCATTTGTCAGCTCATCCACAAGCCCCTCAGCCATGCTCTTTCCGAATTTGTCTTTCAGCTCCTCGTAGTTCATACAGATTCCTCCATATTCTTTAAATCCTCAGCATTCTTATTTTTCCAGTATCTCCTTCGTATATTCAATGTTGCAGAATAGTATCCGTCAGCTAAGTTGTTCGCCAGTTTCTTCAGCCTTCCAGGCCTTCCATCGCAGATGCCATTAAGTATCTCCTCCACGAAGTGCTGGGCAAACCTGTCCGCCTTTTCGTCGAGGCCCTTCCTCTCAGGCACGAACGCCTGATCGTCCCCCATGCGCTCGATTGCCTTCTGTATCTTTCCGGAAACAGCTGCCATGTAGTCATGCTTGGAGAGTGGCATCCCTTGGAGTTCTGTTACAGCCTTCACAGCCTCCCGAAACAGACGTTCGACCGCGTACGGCTTGTAACCCTTCGGCTGTGCGATATCGAATCCGAGCTCTGCAAGATGACAGATCCTGTCGGACACATCCATATTAATCACATCCCTTTTACTTTATCAAGAAAGATCGCCTCATCGATCAGATTTCTGACCTTCGCCTCGCCCTCATCCGCATCCCGATACACCATCTTGAGAAGATACGAGCCAGGAAGCGGCTCATCCCTGAATACCCTAAGATATTTCGGAAAAAGCGAGTCCTCCAGCTTCGAGCCATAGCCGAGGCGTATGAGAGCGCTTGCGGCCTTGATGCGAAACTCCATCTGCGACAGTGGTATCATCTTTTTGTAAAAACCCGTCACATGGGAGTCAACGGAGTCAAGGGCCACGAACTCCCTAAAATCCCTTCCGCGCACAGTTGTTATGGGCGAGTGGCTTACAACAACCCGCATGCCGGTGTAGGCTGCCAGGATCAGGGCGAGATATGTGCCGAAGAAATGAAACTCTGTTGTGTTCCCAGAGGGTTTGTAGAAGACCATGCAAGGATTTCCGATCATGTCAAAACTCTGCGCCATGTACTGCATCATATTCCTGCTCTTCTCCCGGGAAGCAAGCTCCTCGATCCACGACTCATAAAAATCGGTTTTCAGATCCGATGATCCCCCAACGTACTTCGATTTGAAGATCTTATCTGCAAGAGCCGCCATCCGCACTCCATTCTCCCCGGAGAACATGCTCAGAATGCTGTGAGCGATCTCCCACGATTCAGGAGTGAAGAAGTAATCCGGAATCATGTGTAAGTAGAGCATATCCTCATTAGCTCTCCTGGAGATCTCGCAACCGTTCTGCCTGAGCACCAGCTCAACACCGCATGGGACGCATGCATATATGTTATCGGGCTTGGTCTTTCCTGCAAAAATCCTGTTGCTGAAGTTGAATTTCAGCATGGAGACTGTAATCGGCAATTTCATCTCATCCTGTCTCAGCAGGGTTCCGCTGTTGCAGAGGTTGCATATCCTTCCGCTTCCGCCTCTTTGGTACTCCCTGTATGGATCACTCAGGTCGGATCCGCTCGATACTGATATCGTTCCGTTTACAGACAGCGTCTCATGGATGTATGCCGCGATCTCCTCTCTGTATGTGCTTGTCTTTTCTGAGATGAAGGCGTCCCACCCCTCAGTGGATTTTAAGGCACCCCATATCCTCTCGAAGAGAATATCGGCGGCGCGCGCTGGCTCCATGTTTTTGATCTTCACGCCGTCGCTTTCAGCATCCATAACGCACCTGGCTATGGCGTAAGCATACTCCCACTTACCTCCGCTCGTCAGTTCGCCGGATGGGATGCTGAGAAGCCTTCTCTTCACATCCTCAGTAACGCCCCAGGCGTCGCAGCTCCATGCGAGCGCCTCTGTGTTATCCTTGATGATCTCCGAGACGATTTTATGGACTGCGTGGATCGCTCTAGCATACTCCACAACGATCCTGCCATCCTGATCTGAGAGCTCCACGTCGATGTCTGCTGCCCTCAGCGCCCTCCCAATGTTTTCGAGCATCTGCTTGGATAGCTTGGTTTTTACACTGCGCGCAGATACGGTTGCCTTCTCAATATACGCACGTAAAACCCTATCCGGTCCGCTGAAGAAATAATATTTATCATCCAATCGGTAGCAGTTCAAGTTCCCCTGCACATCCACATTCTTGACGATAGATCCAACCTCAGAGAGCGCCGGAGTCGAATCCTGTATGTTCTTCTCAAGCCGGTGGTATATGCGTTCAACAAGCTCATCAGAGATGGACGCTCTCCGATTCCCCTTTCCGAGATAGACGCACCCATCCTGATACGTCATCAGCATCACGAGCCCGCTTTCCTCAAGCACCTCAGCGATAGATTTGTTCAGAAGACCTGTGAGAATCCCCTTGACGTCGTCAAGCCTGTGATACTGAAGGTTCAGCTGTTTCTCAGCCGCATCCTGAGGAAAGCCGTCACGCAGGGCCCTGAGGGCTCTGGGAGATGCCGCCTCCTCGGGGGAGGAGCAGCTGGCCATTGTGTCCATGAGGTACAGAAACGGCTCGAGGTCCATGAACCGTGAGGTTCTCGCTCCTGGTCTTGAGAACCTGCTTTTGTGAAGTGCCACAACCACAGAGTAGTAATCGTCGTCCCTCAACTCACGAGCGAACTCGCTGAGGTGCATCTCCTCGACATACTTTTTGACTACATCTTCCGGTATATCGAACTCATTCTCCATGCTGTTCTTTTGACTGTCCCCATCCATCTCTCCATAGTCCAGTTTGTGAAGGTCATGTACCACAAAAAGGGCTATACACTCCCTGAGCCCGGCCTCATCGAGTGCTCTCACACCGAGCCTCTTGAGGGCATCATTGAAGCGAAGCAGGAAGAAAACCCCATTCCGGATGTGGTTGAGCATGCTCTGATCCGTCTTTCCGAACTCGACACTTTTTGCAGGCCTGAAGCACATACCAGTTCTGACAAGATTTATGTCCACAATCCTGAAGTAGTTCTCCAGAACCCTGGAATTGATATCCTCAGAGACCTCCCCTCGTCTTTTCAACAACGACCGCTTCTCAGGGTCTCTGAGCAAATCCTGAAGAGCATCCGATACCATATCAGCATCTCCTCACTTACAGCGATTTGATCGATCCGATACCATCAGCGACATTCGTATCCGTGGCAGGCCTCAGATGCATCGCAAACTGAGAGCAACCACAGTAAATCGAACATTACATACCATATAAACCTGTCGATTATTGCAATAATTTCTTTTTTTTGGTAATTGGACGTAACATTCTCTTTAAAGTGCAAGAATCCGTCCGAAAACGACAAAGGCTATGGCACATGTGTCCGAATCTCCGGAGAAGCAAGTTCCGGAAACATAAACCAGATGCAGTCGACTTTTCATTTTTCCTGCAAGGTTATCGACCATCTTATCGACTGCCGACTAACAGGAATGATACAAAGCTATAAATGTGGATAAAATTTTCCACTTAAATTCAGAAAGATGATCTCAAATGACTACAGACTGTTTGACTTCCAACATATCCGACCCACCTTTATCTTACATCTATTATCCAATATTCCTCAGTAGGGATTGATTAGCCGGGTATAAAAGTTCTCGCAAAGGTCCATTTTCATCCACATGAGTGACGTTGGGTCATGGGTGTTTTTTAGTAATGTGCTCAAATCGCCGAAGTGAGTGTCGGGGATCACACCACTGACATAACTCCCTGTGTCTTATGTGAGATCGCACGCTATTGATCTCAACAATAGAAGCACATGACACATAATTTGTATAAAATGTTTACATTCTATTACAATGTGGCAAAGGGTAACCGGTCTTGTTCGGATGGGCCACATACCGGAAAAACTAAGTACTCCAGACTCCGAGAATGTAAAAGAGGGATGACTGTGGATACGCAGGATGTTGAGGCGGTTGGCGCCAAGAAGTATACAAAAGTCGGGTCCGGCATACCAGGCTTCGATGAGCTTGTCAATGGCGGCTTCAACAAAGGGACTGTTAATACCGTTACAGGCGGCTCCGGCACGGGAAAGACTGTCTTCGCCACCCAGTTCATATACGAAGGCATCAAAATGGGCGATAAGGGGATGATAATAACGCCCTCCGAGAGCGCAGAGTCGCTCAAGAGGGAGATGTACTCCTCATTCAACTGGGATCTGTGGAAGCTGGAAGAGGAGAAAAAGCTCGTCATAGTCGATGTCACAGATCCGGTGCTCAGGCTCCAGAAGAGCATAGATCTCGATCCAGTGGATTTTTTGGTCAACTTCAGGAAGCTCGTCGAGCGGAAGGTGAAGGAGGAGAACCCGCAGAGGGTGTTTATAGATGATCTGATGGCATTCTTCTACGCGGTTCAGGCGCCCTTCAAAATAAGATCTCTGGCGGATGATCTCTTCTCAAGCCTGAGAGCCACAAAGGCCACGACCGTCATAACGATAGGCACCGCTTTCGGCATGAACCAGATACTTGAGTACGGCGCAGATTCATGCACGATGCTCCGCAGGGACAGAATTGGCAACTCACTTGTGCGCTCCATTTATGTCATGAAGATGCGGGGATCGAAGATATCGAACAGCATAAGAGTTCTCGACATCTCGGATGATGGCATGGCTGTCTCAGCCCTATCGCCCTATCCGTGAGGCAGATCATGATACAGAGATGGATCGTACTCGCAGGAGAGGAGGCCGGACCGGTCTCGAACAAGATGGGCGGCATATGGAATGTGATAGATGCAGAGGCCAGAACTCTCGCAAAGCTGATCAGCAGCGGCGAGATCGAGAATGACATCAGGATCCTAGTGGCAGGCCCGTACTTTCCCACAGCTGGCGCAGACTGGAACAGGGGGAAGATGCGTGTTACCGACATATCCGGCCTCGAGCCTCTGAGCATGGGCAACGAGATCAAAACAGCCCTTGAGCGGCTCGAATCTCTTGGGATAAAATCAGTAACAGGCCAGGCGGTGTACCATGATGTTCCGGTCGGCTACATCCTCTTCGACACGCATTACTACGACAGCTGTATAGTTCGAAGAGACACCAGGGAGATGACGCTCACGAACGCGATAAAGGAGGAGGCCTGGAGGCTTGTGGGCCTGGACTCGCTCAAGTACGAGCGGCTGAGCAACGCTCCCGAGTACAATCATTACCTCTGCCTTTCCTATGCGATCTCAGAGCTCGTGCGTGTTCTGAAGTCGATGGCCGAGGAGCCTGCGGAGAAATATGCTGATAAGGCAGTGTCGGAGTTTGCGCGCTCTGTGCTTCCGAAGATAAGAATATCGCTCCACTGCCATGAGTTCGGGGTCTTCTATGCGCTTGCGCGCCTGAAGGCCCTCGGACAGCCTGTCCGCACGATGGCGACACTTCACGCTACTGTCCCCGGGAGGGCAGCTGGGCACAGGTCCCTGGAGATGATCGCCAGGAACGAGAAACGCTGGCCCCCGAACACACCCGTCTCAATGGCGACACTGGAAGGGCTGGCGAGGTATGCGGATGTCGTGACCTTCGTCGGCGATTCCACAATGAAGGAAGCTATGCTCTTCCACGATCTCAAAGGCATCGTCATAAGAAACGGGATAGAGGTGGAGCAGGACTACATAGACTGGGAGAAAAAGAACCGCTGCAGGGCCAGGATACAGAAGTTCGTCTCAGATACGCTTTACAACCTCTATGGCGGGGAGAAGATAGATCCTGAGAATATAATCCCTATATTCACGATATCGAGGATAGAGATAGAGAATAAGGGGTATCCGCAGCTTCTCGACGCGCTGGTCCTCCAGGATCATCTGCTCAGACACAGAGCTATGAAGGAGAGGTTTGCTGAGAAGATCAGGGTAGCATGCTTCCTCATAACCTCTCACGGCCCGAAGCAGAAGGACAAGCTCCCGCACGGTTTCCCGATCAACCTGACGCCTGAGATTCTCGTGTGGGAGGAGAACAGGCTCTACAAGATGATACAGGAGAAGGCTCTGGAGCCGTGGAGGCTCGTCTCTGGAAACCGCATAGTATCTGCGATACTGTATCCACAATGGGTCGGTCCGGAGGACGGCGGGTTGAACATGAGGGTGGACGAGATCATGGCAGGATGTGTTGCAGGCGTCTTCCCCTCACAGTACGAGCCCTTCCTTCTCACAGGCCTCGAGGCTGGAAGAGAGGGGACGCCGAGCATAGTCAGCAGAGCCTGCGGCTTCAGCGATGCTCTGAAGAAGATCAAGAGGCTGACTACAGGCATGGGTGGAGTTGTTGTGGTCGACAATATAGAGCAGACGTACAACGAGATGGTGCTCGACTACGCCCTCGCACTCGATTACTTCACCTGGAGCCAGGTGGCAGATCAGATCGAGTACAGGCTCCTGTGTGAGGAGTCGTTTGCGCTTGCGAAGTATATGGACTGGATGGAGCCTGTGATGGAGTATTACAAGAATCTGGTGGTTTGATGAACATAGCATACCTGAGCACAGAGTACCCGCCGCTGGTCTACGGCGGCCTTGGAGTTTATGTTGATTTGATGTCGAGAGAGCTGGCCTCGATGGGGCATAAGGTCTCTGTGTTCACGATGGGCAGGCCGGATCTGAAGAGGAAGAGGAGAGAGACGAAGAAGGGCGTGACGGCGTTCAGGGAGATTCCTATTCCGATGAGCGACGCGCTTGAGATCTTCTATTCAAAAGAGACCCTCTCGTGGGGCACGGGCCTGGATTTCCTGAACAACCTGCTGAGCTACAACCAGCTGGCTGCAGCCCGTGTGAGGGACTCAGGTCCTTTTGATCTGTGTGTTGCACACGACTGGCTCGCTCTGCCCGCGGGCATGGCGCTGCGTCAGAGCATGCCGGTGATATATCACGTACACTGCACCGAGGTCGGGCGCTCCGAGCACCCCAACCAGCAGCTTGTATCGCTGGAGATTAAAGGCGCCAGGCTCGCGGATCTCGTGCTGACAGTCTCGGAGGCGATGAAGAGGGAGCTCGAGGGGCTCGGGGTGCCACCGAAGAAGATAAGAGTGTGTTATCACGGCGTGGATACTAAGCTCTTCGACCCATCTGCTGTGAAGCCTGAGCGGCTCGAGATGCTCAGGAAGAGTTATGGCCTGAAGGAATCTGATACAGTCCTTCTGTTCCTCGGAAGGCTCGAGCCTGTCAAGGGCGTCTCCCAGCTTCTTGCTGCTCTGCCCGCAATACGCAGGAATAATCCTGACGTCAAGCTTCTCGTGGTGGGCAGCGGATCCCTAATCGATCATGTGAGATCAGAGGCTGAGAGGCTCGGCGGTGTTATTCTCGTCGATCGCTTCCTCTCCCCACAGGAGAAGGTGTATCATTACGCGCTCGCAGACCTCTGCATATTCCCCAGCACCTATGAGCCGTTCGGGATTGTGGCGCTCGAGGCAGCATCGATGGAACGCGTCTCTGTCGTCGGGGCCAGCGGCGTCAGCGGTCTGAGGGAGATCGTCATGAACCCGGAGACTGACAGGCCGACAGGCGTACATGTGAATGCTCGAGATCCGAACGATATCGCATGGGGCGTCAATCTCGCTCTCGAGGATCGGGATAGGCTCAGAGAGTGGGGAAGGAATGCAAGGGAGCGGGTCCTGGAGATGTTCACCTGGAGGAAAGCCGCTGAGAATACTCTGAAGATCTATGAGGAGGTTATAGCATACCGGAGCTGAGGCGTCACTATTTCCTGGAGGAGTACTGCGTCATAGCAAAGGAACGGGCCAGGAGACCCACAGATTTCATCCGGGCGAAAGAGATGCGAGCATCGAAGGAGTGTCCGTTCTGTCCCGGGAACGAGGAGATGACTCCAAAAGCAGTAGCTGTCTACAGAGACGACGGCGTGTTTGTGGATGGCGAGACCCGGATCAGGGGGTGGTGGGCGAGATGCATCCCAAACATGTACCCTGCGATGGTTCCAGACCCAGACGCGCCAACTCCAGAGTGGATGGCGATGCCTGCCAGGGGTGGGCACGAGGTCATAATCGAATCGCCGGATCACGAGAGCAGCCCTGCCATCTTTGATGATGAGAAGATCATCAGAATGATCAGAGTCTATGCAGACAGATACAGATATCACACTGATCGCGGATCCTCATACGTATCCATATTCAAGAACTGGGGTCGTGAGGCTGGTGCGTCTCTGAGCCATACGCACACGCAGCTGATAGCTCTTCCTATGATCCCACCGCTTCTAATGCGTGAGGTATCCGCGATATCATCGATGCCTTCGTGTCCATACTGCAACATCGCCGAGAGGGAGGCGAGCTCTGAGAGACTCATATTCAGAGAAGGGGTGTGGATATGCATAGCGCCTTTTTACTCCCAGACACCATATGAGATGTGGATCCTTCCCTGCAAACACATCAGCAGCATTCTGGAGATGAGCGATTCCATGCGCCTGGAGCTTGGCAGATCCATGAAGAAAGCGCTCCAACGGCTTTCTGTGCTTCTTAATGATCCCCCGTACAACTACATGATCTTTCAGATGAGCTCAAACTACCATTTGAACATCAGAATCCAGCCTGCAATAAGCAAAATCGCAGGATTTGAGAAGAACACAGGAATTTACATAAACCCAGTCTCGCCTGAGCAGGCAGCCTCAGAGCTAAGATCTGTCTTGTGATAGGGGATGGCAGTGCGCAAACTTTCAGGAGAGGAAGTCACGGTCTCCGACCGCTTTGCATCCCGAGGAGATTCAGGCCTTGATGGTCATCTGAGTTCGAATGCGATGGAATTTCGTATCGGCGGATTGCAATCTTCTGCAGCGGTTCGGATTCTGTAAGGGTGAGCTGAGCGGTACAATCAGAACAGAATTTCGAGAGATGTGAAAGAGTTAAATCACATCAACCTATTAGGATGTATTGTTAAAGGTGAGCTGATGCGTATAGGTATGTTCTCCTGGGAGAGCCTTTACTCGGTGAAGGTCGGCGGCGTGGCCCCGCATGTCTCTGAGCTGTCTGAGGCTCTCGCCAGGATGGGCCACGAGGTGCACGTCTTCACAAGGCGTGGCGATTTCGATTACTATGATGAGATCAATGGGGTCCACTACCAGCGGGTGGATCACGACCCCACAGGGGATATAGTCCACCAGATGGACACGATGTGCGATGCGATGGTCGATCGGTTCGAGGCTGTCCAGAGGATCTTCGGAAGGTTCGATGTGATTCACGGCCACGACTGGCATCCTGTGAATGCGATCGTCCGAATAAAAAAGAGCCATTCCATTCCGCTGATATTCACCGTCCACAGCACCGAGTGGGGAAGAAACGGTAACAGTTATGCCCATAGTCCAGTATCAAGAGAGATATCCCATCGCGAATGGCTCGGAGGCTACGAGTCCGCGCGGGTGATAGTGACAACACAGCAGATGAAGAACGAGCTTATGATGCTCTACTCCATACCGGAGGAGAAGATCGAGATAATCCCAAATGGGATAGTGATCGGGAAGCTCAGAAGGTCTCTCGATGCCGGCAGGGTCAAGGAGAGGTACGGCATACATCCGCTTGCGCCTGTGATCCTCTTCTGCGGGAGGATGTGCTACCAGAAAGGCCCGGATCTTCTTGTCAGAGCGATACCCGAAGTGCTCAGGGAGAGATGGGACGCAAAGTTCGTCTTCATCGGCGAGGGTGATATGAAATGGGAGTGCGAGCGTCTGGCCAGAGAACTCGGCGTCGAGCATGCATGCAGGTTTCTGGGATACGTTCCGAGCTCAACCAAAGAGGATCTGATGAACGCATGCGACATCATATGCCTTCCTAGCAGGAACGAACCGTTCGGTGTTGTCGTGCTGGAGGCATGGGATGCCGGAAAGCCTGTGGTTGCCACAGAAGCGGTTACCATAATTAAAAACTTCGAGGACGGGCTGCTGGCATACATACAGCCGGAATCCCTGGCATGGTGCATCAAGCGTCTCCTCAGCAACCCTGCGGAGATGATGAAGCTATCTGCCATGGCTCGGGCGAGGCTCGAGCACGACTTCAGCTGGGATAAGATCGCAGAGACGACCGTGAGGGTCTATGAGGATGTGCTTAGACCGGGCTGAGATCCGTGACGCGAGATCTTCAGGCCGGTGCGTTTCGCATTCTGCACTTTACTGATATATCCATCAGAGATCGAGCTGGATCGTGCTGCCACGGAGCACATCCTCTTCGTCTATGCTCAGCTCTTTTGCGATCTCCGGGCTCATGATGATGTAGGCGCCGTTAGCGATAACGGCTCCGTTGGATGCGGTCGAGTACGGCAGGCGCAGGGTGTAAACGTTATTCACAGGTGCTGCCTCTATCGCATATGTGAACCTCCTGCCCTGGTTTGTTGTTAAATTGAGAATTGCAACAACAGGCTCGCTGCTCCTTCCAGTAACGACCACCCCTGGCACATGCTCGAATATCTTCACGCTCGCACTGCTCGGGTTATCCCCTCTGAATGTGCTGGATTCATAAACAAGCCTCAGATGGCTCATGTTCAGCCCATCGTATAGCTGCAGACGGGCGAGCATGGTTCTTCTCAGCCGGTCTGTGAGCTCTATGCTCAGATACTTCCCCGAGGCTGTGTATCTGAGATAGCTCGACGGGTCCTCCCCCATCCAGCGCGCTGTCGATGGGAGTGTGAGATACAGCATCTCCCATGACGTTATCACATACCTCGCGTTCCTTTGCTCCAGTATCCCCTCCCCATCGCTCTCGCTTTCAGACAGAAAGTACCTCACGGAATCTGCCAACCCTGCCTGAAAGTTGTTCGCGATCACAGGCCGCTCCCCCAGGTAAATTATCCAGTTGCCATAGCTCCAGCTGCTCATGATTCCGTACTCCGGTCTTCTGGAGGGATCATCGAAGAAGCTGGTAGCTGGCGTGTTTTCCTTCAGCCACTTCAGCGCATCCACCCAGTCGCTCTCAATATCAGGAGCATCATCAGAGATCCTGCTGAGTCTCCAGAGGGATGGTGTGGCCATTACAATAAGAACTATAAGCGTTAGCGCCATCATCTGCCTTCTCTCCGGCGATCTCCTCTCAATCAGGGTGGATATCTCTGAGAAGAGCACGGCGAAGAGGATGGACATGTTCATCGCCAGGATGTAGAGAAACCTCTTCTGCCCGAACGTGAGAAGCAGGGCGATGAGAGTCCATACGATCAGAAGAACCCCCTTACGATCGTATATGTGGCGCCTCACAACCAGAGCAAGAACTGTGAGTGTTAGGAGGATGTTGAGCCCGAGAATCGATTGGAGGTTCATTGTCAGAAGCGGGCCAGCCTCCTCTATGAGCCCTGACATCTCTCCCCCCAGGACATAGGGAAGCCTGTTTACCAGGGTTGTGTAGAACACAGATGTGATGCCGCCTCTGAGGGCGTAGATGACCACCAGAACGATCAAACCGGCGGCTATCATTATGCTGGGAAGCGAGTACCACGGCAGGCGTTTCTGCGAGAGAATGTAAATTGCATATCCCAGAAGAGAGGATCCAAGAAGGGTGAATATCGCGATGGCCGATGGGAGCATCCAGTGGCTGCTCCAGAACGGAAGCACGAGAAGCGAGGCGATCGCAGGCGCGATCACGAGGTCCTTCGGTGGTTCCCTGTTGCCTTTGAGATCTATTGACATCCTGACGATGGTGTAGACCAGAACAATGAGTATGTAAGCAGCTGATCCCATCCACGTGTATGCAAGGAGCGCCATGAAGAATCCAGCTGCAACAGACCATCTCATATCGCTGGCGGATAACAGAAGCGCTAGAACGATGAGCGAGAGAAGCAGCATCTCGAGAGCATGATGATCAACGTATCCAAAAGAGTTCACAGCCACCGCATACGAGGATATCGTGAGAAAGAACGCAGATGCCAGGCCGGTCCGCTCATCGAACATCTCCCTCGCAGCGAAATAGACGACTCCCACCGTCAGAGCGCCGAGAATGGGCGGGAGCAGCGATGCCATTATCTCAGCGCTGTGTGTGCTACTGCCGAGCGATGCAAAAGCAGCCCCGAGGACATCGAAGAGCGGGGGCCAGGTAATCTCGAGGCCATTTGGATAATCCACGTATGAATCGAACCAGAGGGTAGAAGGAAAGTGGTTCACTGTATAAAAAATTCTTCGCATATGATAATATGAGTCAGGGCCGTAGAAGAGCAGAGATCCATCTGATAGAGCGAACCTTCCAGCATATATTCTCAACAGAAATGCTGAGATGATCAGGACCACCACAGCCCAGAGCCTGCGCTGCGACCTCATTAGAGAGCCACCTGTCGCTGAACCAAGTTCAACAGATCACAGTATCTCCAACAGCCTGATCTCGTATATCAGATCCACGCCCGCAAGCGGATGGTTTGCGTTCAGCACCACCTTATCGCCTATGATATCCATGATCTCCACCTTGACCACCCTTCCATCGTCCTCCACGACCTCCAGCGTATCTCCAATTTTCAGATCCACATCCATCGGCAGCCTGGACCTCTCGACCTCGACCTCGAGATCCTGCCTGTAAGGGCCGTACCCCTTCTCCGGGGGTATCCTCACGGTCTTCACTTCCCCCGGGCTCATCCCAATGACTGCTTCCTCGAACCCGGGCAGCACCCTGCCCTCACCCAGAACAAACTCGAATGGCTCCCCGCCCTCCGAGGTGTCCACCATGACCCCCCTCTCAAGCCTCGCAGTGTAATGCACACGGACCCTGTCACCCGGCTTAGCTCTGATCATAATCGCCCTCCTGTTATCAGGATCCTGTATGCGGAGCATGTATAATATCTTGCTGCTACAACCCACGTCCAAACATAATTAACCGTAAAATACTTATTCAGTTATAAACAACTCTACGCTGGAGGTTCGGAATGGATCAGCTTGTGGCCACAGTTGTGCCGATATTTGCGGCTGGTTTCGCGATACAGCAGTTTCTTGAGATAATTGACCCGATAGTTGTGAGGCTGATCGGAGAGAGGGACAAGAAGCTGATTCTGGGGATAGTATCACTGATCTCCGGTCTCATGATAGCCTTCGGCACAGGCCTGCGTGTGCTGGCACCGCTCTGCATCTACAGCGAGTTCCAGGAGGGGCACTACTTCGACCTGCTCGACGCGCTTATCACGGCATTCATAATAAGCGCCGGCACAGAGGGCATCAACTCTGTGATGAAGTTTTTGGGATACGCGAAGGAGAGCAAGAAGGGAGATGCAGCGGCTCTGAAGGCGTGGGTGAGCAGGGATGAGGACGCCAAGGATATCATGTACAGAATGGACAGAAAAAGGGAAAAGTAGCAGTGGCCTCCGCTTGGGAGTTTGCGCCCTCTCAATCAGCTCAGGGTCACCCCAGCAGGGATCGCGTCTATGACGACCGTCTCGCTGGGGATGCTGTCCTTCACAAAGCTGATCAGGTACCTTCCAGCATCGGTTATGTTCAGAGACATGTGGCTGTATCCGGCAGGCATGACGACGCTGTTCTTGGAGACCTTCAAATCAGGAGATACCTTGTACACATCAGCCATGCCTGCAGTCTTTGTGTAGGCGAGCAGCCACACGCTGGAGCCGGCAGGCGCCTTCAGGTATCTTGTCAGGCTATCCGTACCGTGTATGTAGAGATGGTTACTCTCAGTGTAGAAAGGCGCTGATGTATATGTTGTGTATGGCACCGGCGTGCCGCCGATATAGACGTAGGAGGGAGGCGATACCATCTCGAATCTTATGAACGTCCCCTCAGGAGTGTAAGCCCACCCACCGACATTTCCCGAGCCCCACGCCCAGCTCCTATCCGGCGGCAGGTTCGGTGGGGTCTTCCACTTCGATCTGAAGTAAGTGGAGCCCTTGACGTAGAAGACGTAGTTATCGTAGACAGATAGGCCTGCGCCCGTTGGATCCCCGAGGAAGTTCAGAGTACCCTCATGGTACGTCTCGAGCATATCATCCGCAAGCCAGGATCTGTTCTCATCTGCAGCGCCAGCTGACGCTACAAACGCCAGCAGCGCGATCGCAAAACCAAAACCAATTCTCATTCAGGATTCACCCCCATGGTTCCCCAGATTTAGTGAGAATGGCGGGAGGATTTAAAAGCATTTCTGGATATGTCCATGATTTGCTGGATGTGCACAAGAATGGACAGCGCACCAGATTTGCTGCAGAACTCAATACATTCACCCCAGGAGGTCGCATGTCCCAGAAAAGATTGAGGATATCGATCATACAGTCGATGATTGCGCAGGCTAGAGGCAGCTTCATTTGCTTCATTTATATCTGCTGACTATTGATTTATCTATCCATATCTTCACAGCCCTCAGGAGCCTTGCAGGGAGGGGTATGCATGTCCTCCCGTATACCCCCACGGCCCTGCCGCAGCCTGTGGAGATCAGTGCGATCGGGTTCTCGGTGCAGGCTAGTATCGAGTACTGCGTCAGCGATCTTCTCCTGATCATCCTTTTCAGGTTCTCCGCCATGTGCTTCGCCTGCCTCTCAGCCTCTATTCCTGTCTTTGTCGCAAGCTTCTGATCGATCTCGATCCAGGCGCAGTCACCGATCGCGAAGATATCGTCCTGAACGCGCAGATACGGGTCTGTCAGAAGCCATCCACGCTTCTTAGGAAACCTGAGGTTCTCAGCGAACTGCGTGGGCTTTATGCCTGTCGTCCATATGGTCATATCGCAGTCAAGTGTTGTACCATCCGCGAAGGTTATGCTGTCCCGCTGTATCTCAGAGACCTGAGTGGATGTGAGTATGCTCACCCCTCTTTCAAAGAGAATCCTTTCCACCAGCCTGGAGATCCTCTCAGGGAACTGCGGGAGTATTCGGCCCTGCATCTCCACTATGTATATGTTCGACTCCAGCGAGTCGGCGAGCACCGATGCGACCTCGACGCCTGTGAGGCCGGAACCGACGACCATTATCCTGTCCGGGCTCTCGCGCTCTATGAACTCCCGGGCGTGGAGCGTCCCCTCGAATGTGTTCACGGAAAACGCATTCTCCGAGCCCTTCACACCGTAAAAGTTCTGTTCCGCCCCCACAGCTATCACGAGAATATCGTATTCAACCCGCGACCTCTGACATACCACCACACCATCATCGAGCTCAAGCGCGCGCTCGCTGATGTGTAGGGCGCCGGAGCGCTCGCAGAAATCGTCCAGCGGGGCGATCATATCATCGATGCCGACCAGGCCTGCGAGGTAGTCGGGGTAGAGAGCCTGGCACTCGATCTGATGTTTTGGCTCTATGAGCGATATCTCGATCTCTGTATTTGAGAGCAGCCTGATGAGCTCCGCTCCAGCTATCCCACCACCAACTATCACAAGTCTGGGGGAGCTCCGCATGGCCTCTCACTACGCTCCAGCTGCGCTTAAAAACCCTTTGGCTGGTGCGTGGATTTCGCAGAAACGCTCCGCCGGGAAAAAACACTTGGTCGTAAGGTCACATCTGGAACTTGAGGCGCTCCACACGGCGGCAATAGCTTCTTCCAGGCTCACCAGACCACGGGGATGCGCCAGACATGACATCTTAACCCTACGTGGCCTTGATATCCACCCCAGTTATCTCTCCCAGCAGCGCGGGGTTTTTCATTATCGAGTTCCCGATGAGTAACGCATCAGCGCCTGCATTCATCATTCTCAGCGCCTCCTCTCGCGAGCTAACTCCACTCTCGGCGACTGTGAACAGACCGATATCTCTTGCGATCGGACCGAGAGCCTCGAACCTTCCCAGATCCACCTCCAGAGTTATGAGATCCCTGTTGTTTATTCCAACTATCGTGGCGCCAGCATTTGCGGCTCTATCAAGCTCATGCTCATCGTGAACCTCGACAAGAGGCTCCATTCCAGCCGCCCTGACATCCTCTATGAGATCCTCGATATCTGCTATTGATACGATCAGGAGCACTAGATCCGCCCGGGCTTCGCGAATCTGTTTTCTGTTAATGATGAAGTCCTTTCTGAGAACCGGCAGGGATGTCGATCTCCTCGCCTCCTCCAGAGATGAGATCGAGCCGAGGAAGTATGTGGGCTCTGTGAGAACGGAGATGCCGCAGGCGCCCCTGCTCTCATAAAATCTCGCTATCTCCCCGGCCTCGCCTGCCCTCAATGGCCTGGATATCGCCCGCGGCTTTATCTCGGCTATCACCGGTATCAGGCCTCTGCGCCTCGCCGAGATCGCGGAGCCCACGAGATCTCTGGATTTCAGGTGATCAAACGACTGTTTCGCTCCGGCCATCCGCAGCTCTGTAGCGCTCAGTATTCCCTCTATGAGAGGATGCATCCTCAACCATCTCCACCCAGTTCGATACGATCTTCATACCGCATGGCGTGAGAACAGACTCCGGATGGAACTGGAGACCCTCTATGCTCAGGTCCCTGTGTCTTATTCCCATCACCACGCCATCATCGCTCATCGCAGATATCAGGAGATCAGGCGCCAGTGTCTTCACCGCGAGAGAATGATACCTCCCTCCGATCAGCGGGGACTCGATGCCCCTGAACACGCCCAGACCATCATGCATTATTTTAGATACCTTCCCATGTAAAGGATTCGTGTGGGTGATGCTCCCTCCAAACGCGATGTTGATCGCCTGATGGCCTAAACAGATGCCAAGTATCGGCACGCCCGCTCTGCCGAACGATCTTATTATCTCGATGCAGCTCCCTATATCCCTGGGGTTCGCCGGATGCCCCGGGCCAGGAGATATCACGATGCCTGCCGGGTTTATATCTCGAACCTCCCTCAGAGATATTCGGTTTGGGACGACCAGCGTATCAGGGTGGAGCTGCGATACATAATCCACCAGATTCCATACGAAGGAGTCCTGATTATCTATGAATAGTATTGTTCGGTTCAATCGATCACCCCCAGAGCACGCTTCATCGCGCCCATCTTCCTCTCGGTCTCGGCCAGCTCCCTCTCAGGGTCAGAGTCCGCAACTATTCCAGCTCCAGCCTGCACCCTTGCGATATTATCCTTCAGAATGATACTCCTGATCGCTATCGCGAAGTCCGCACTACCATCAGCTGAGAAGTATCCTATGCCTCCTCCGTATATCCCCCTGGGCTCTTTCTCGAGCTCATCGATGATCTCCATCGCTCTCATCTTCGGCGCGCCTGACAGAGTTCCTGCGGGAAAGATCGCGCGTGCGGCATCGAACTGATCGCACTCCTCCCTCAGCACGCCCGAGACCGTGGTCTCTATGTGCTGGACGTGAGAGTATCTCAGAACCGACATGAAGTCCTCGACCTTCACACTTCCCGCCCTGCAGACGCTCCTCACGTCGTTCCTTCCGAGATCCACGAGCATCACATGCTCGGCCCTCTCCTTCTCGTCGTTCAGCATCGCCCTGGCCAGGGCCTCATCCTCCTCAGGGGTTCTCCCCCGCGGACAAGTCCCAGCAATCGGATTGACTTTGAGTATTCCGGCGTAGGTGTTGAAGAGCGTCTCAGGAGATGCGCCCACTATTGAGAGACCCCCGAACTCGAAGAGGTATGTATACGGGCTAGGATTGATCCTCCGGAGGTTTCTGTAGAGCGCTATGGTATCACTGCATTCTACGTCTGTGGATCTGGCGAGCACCACCTGGAATATGTCTCCATCGATTATGTGCCTCTTTGCAGCAACGACAGCCTCCATGTACTCCTCAGGATCTCCGCATCGCACGACCCTCCCGCGGAGCTCGGAGTTTTCAGGGTAATCGTCCACGCCCTCGACCCTCTCGATCAGATCTGTCTTCGCCCCGGGGAGCATCGGGACTACAGCGAAGTAGACCCGTCTCATGAGGTGATCGAAGATGAATGTGCTCTCGACTATTGCGAACTGTGCATCAGGAGTTTCTGAGGTCGAGACCTTTCCGAGCCGTTCCTTGACCATATCATATGCGATGTACCCGATGCCGCCTCCAAGGAAGATCTGTCTGCCGAAGAAGTTCCTCTCATCGGATCTCGGGCATGGTATCGCGGCTCTGAGGGCGTCAAACATATCGAACTCCGGAAGCAGCCTTCCTTTTATTCCGTGGCTGAACTCCTCGATCTCCGCGCACCGCGAGAGCCTCCGGCTCAGGAACTCCTCCCCGCCGTTGAATACCTCTACCTCTATCTCCCGGTTCTTCAATCTCACAACCGCTGAGGGGTCTGCGCCGACGAACGAGAACCTGGCCCTCTGGCCCGATTTCTCCACAGACTCCAGGAGGTATGGATAGCGTCTACCTCTCAGGGAGAGGTAGAGCGATAGCGGCGCATCCACGCTGATCTTGTCTGTGACGTCTATTAGGACTGGATATGTCACTGGCAGGATCTCACCCTCCTCACGAACTCCTCGGCCTTCACCGGATCCTTCCTTCCATTCGTCTCTACGCCGCTGGAGACATCGACAGCATACGGTTTCACCACATTGATCGCATCCATGACATTCTCTGGACGCAGACCACCTGCGAGTATCAGCGGAGCGTGGAGCGTCGATCTCATCCTGGCTGTCACAGACCAGTCGTGCGTCCTTCCGGATCCTCCAAGGCCTCCAGAGACTGGTGTGTCGACGAGAACAGCATCGGCGATCCTGCTCACCTCAACAGCCCTATCAGATCCGGGAGGCACTGCGACAATGATCCTCTGTGGAACGCGTCTTTTGATCTCTTCTATCTCCTCAGGAGAGAGATCCCCGTGGATCTGAAGCGCGTCGCTCTGAAGATAGTCTGCGAGCCGGACCGCATCATCCACACCAGCCGGCTCCACAACGGCGACGCTTGTGGTGAACGGCGGGACCATTCCGATCAGGTTTCTTGCCTCATCCAGAGAGAGGCGATGCCTAGAGCGCTCTATCTCCACTACGAATCCAAGAGCGTCCGCGCCTGCTTTCAGCGCGCACTCGAGCTCGTATTCATCCATCAGACCGCAGATCTTGACCCTGGTCATTGGATATCACCGGGAAGTTGTTTTGCATGGATCACAGGAATCTCCTGAGCCTTCCAGGATCCCCGTTCTCCTCGACCAGGGTCTTCAGGGTCTCCAGAGCGCTACCGGAGCTTATGGCGCCCTCTGCGATCGCGCACCCCTCTCTCAGGCTGGATGCGATTCCCGAGACGTACACTGCTGCGCCTGCGTTCATCGCCACCAGCTCCCTCGCCCTGCTCTTCTCGCCCTTCAATATCCTCACGAGACGCTCCGCGTTCTCATCAGGAGTCCCTCCAGCGATCTCATTCAGATCTGCGAGCGGATACCCAAGATCCCGGGGATCCACAACGTAGTTTCTCACCACCCCATCGCACAGCTCGGAGACGAAGGTGCTGCCTGTGTTTGATATCTCGTCAAGACCGCTGCCGTGCACAACCATCGCCCGTTTAGTTCCGAGAAGGTTCAGAACATTTGCGATCTTCTCACAGAGTGCTGGTGAGTACACCCCCACGACCTGAGCCTCAGCACCTGCCGGATTTGTGAGCGGCCCAAGAACGTTGAACACGGTCCTGATCCCCATCTCCTTTCTGATATGCGCTACGCGCTTCATCGCCGGATGAAAGAGCGGGGCGAGCATGAACCCGATCCCGACAGACTCTATGATGCTCTCCACCCTCTCAGGAGGGCAGGAGATGTTGACACCCAGAGCCTCGAGGACGTTGGCGCTTCCGCATCGTGAGCTCACAGCGTAGTTCCCGTGCTTCGCGACTGGCACGCCGCACGCTGCTGCAACTATCGCGGCTGCTGTGCTCACATTTATCGTGTTTGTGCTGTCCCCACCAGTCCCGCATGTATCGACCAGCGTTCCGGAGACCCTGGGGCGTATTCGGATCGCGGACTCACGCATCCTCTTTGCCATACCTGCGAGCTCCTCAGCAGTCTCACCCTTCATCCTCAGAGCGGTAAGAGCTGAGGCGATCTGCGCATCGGTAGCGCCATCGAAGAACGCGCCCAGGAGAGATTCTGCCTCCTCTATGGTGAGATTCTGCCCCTCAATCAGCCTCGCCAGATAGTTCAACATGATCACCTTTGTAGATTAATGTACTTTGATGACTAAATTAGTACATCGTATATAAGATTTGTGTAGGAATGATCGGACGTGTCCGAACAAGATCAAGCATTCTCAGACATCGAAAAGCAGTAAGCCCAAATCTCTGGCCTTAGTATCCGGACAGGTCCGATGATCAAAATATGTGGAGATGTCTCAGGTGATGTTGTGTTCTGGCAGAGATCGTCGAAAGAAAGTGTGGTCGTGGGATCGGATGATAGGCTCGAATCGCTGAATGGGACTTCAGGGTTCCGATTCACTCTCACAAGAGATCGCAAATCCTGCGAGGTCACCTGCTGTCAACCTCAATGATTCGAGTACATGACCCGCCTACCAACGTGGAAGGAGGAAATCTCTATCATTTCAGGTGGGTTGAGCTCAATGTATGAGTACACCCTCCGAGCCCGCACACAGAATGTCGATTGTCTGATCAATGTCAATGGGTTGAGCTCAATGCATGAGTACACCCTCTGAGCCAGCTTTTTAAATCCGGCCGATACTCTGGTATGTGATGCCGGAGCAGCCAGAGTACCTGCCGATCTCCAGAAGAGAGATGAAGGAGCTTGGTGTAGATCAGCTCGACGTGATTTTGGTCACAGGCGATGCATATGTGGACCATCCATCTTTCGGAGCCGCGCTCATCGGAAGGGTTCTGTGGGATGCCGGATTCACCGTGGGAATCATCCCGCAGCCCGACTGGAGGAGATCAGAGGACTTCAAGCGCCTCGGCGAGCCTCGGCTCTTTTTCGGAGTAACAGCCGGAAACGTCGACTCTATGGTCAACGCCTTCACTCCAAATCTCAAGAGGAGGAGCGGCGACGTGTACTCCCCGGGAGGAGAGATCAGGAGGCCGGATCGAGCCACTCTGGTCTATGCTGACAGGATCCACTCGATATTTCCAGGAAGGCCCGTAGTGCTTGGCGGCATCGAGGCCAGCCTTCGTAGGTTTGCGCATTACGATTACTGGTCTGACTCTGTGAGGAGATCCATAATTGCAGATGCCCCCGCAGATCTCCTCGTCTTCGGTATGGGAGAGCTGGCCGTGGTTGAAATAGCATCCAGGCTGGAGAGAGGAGAGTCAATCGGCGAGATCAGGGACGTAAGGGGCACGGTCTTCAAGATGAGCGTTAAGGAGTGGAAGAGCTCCAGCCACGAGGAGTACACTGTTATACCTTCATTCGATGAGGTCTCCTCGGACAAGAGGAAGTACGCAGAGGCGTTCAGGCTCCACTACATGGAGCAGGACCCGTTCAGGGGCAGAGCTGTTGTGCAGCCCCACCCCAAGACGGTCATAGTCCAGAATCCTCCTGCAAGACCGCTAAAAACAGAGGAGCTCGACAGGATATACGAGCTCCCGTACATCAGGAGAGAGCATCCGTCGTACAGAAAACCTGTGCCAGCGCTGGAGAGTGTCAGGTTCTCCATAACAAGCCACCGTGGCTGCTTTGGCTCCTGCAGCTTTTGCGCGCTGACACACCATCAGGGGCGCATTGTGCAGTCCAGGAGCATAGAATCGATCCTCAAGGAGGCGCGGAGGCTGGTTGAGATGCCCGGATTCAGGGGGGTGATACAGGATGTGGGGGGACCGACAGCCGACATGTACGGCATGGTTTGTGCCCTGTGGGAGCGGGGAGGGTGCGGAAGAATATGCACGCCAGAGTGCGATAATATCGAGATATCCCACAGAAGATACCTTGAACTGCTGCGAAGGCTAAAGGAGATACCTGGCGTCAGGCATGTCTTCGTCAGCTCTGGAATACGCCACGATCTTGTAGTGAGAGACGAAAAATACGGGGAGCTCTTTCTGGAGGAGCTATGCCGCGAGCATGTATCAGGCCATCTCAAGATCGCACCTGAGCATATCTCTGAAAGCGTGACGAGATGCATGCACAAGCCACCTGTGGAGGTGCTGGACGCGTTCATGAATTGCTTCCGTCGTGCAGCAGGAAAATCTGGAAGGGAGGAGTATGTGCTACCGTATCTCATGTCGGGCCATCCAGGCTGTACTGTGAGGGATATGATAGAGCTGGCCGAGTACATGCGCGATCATCGCATAAGAGTTGAGCAGGTCCAGGACTTCACGCCCACGCCGATGACGGTCTCCACGACGATGTATCATACCGGACTCGATCCGTTCACGATGAAGCCTGTCCATGTTCCCAGGGGCAGGGAGAAGATGATCCAGAGAGCGCTCCTCCAATACTGGCTTCCACAGAACCGCAAGCTTGTCAGGGAGGGGTTGATTTCAGCAGACAGAACAGATCTGATCGGGGATGGACCGATGTGTCTGGTGCCATCTAACCCTTAGACATCGGCACGTACTCAACCCCGGGGCGCCTCCTGCTTATGTCCATCCTGTAGAGTGCCATGAGCTCGTAGACTTCCTGGGGGACATCAGTCTTCACGCGATCTCCGAGCAGAGCCCTGAGATCATCTGCCAGGAATGGGTGGTCGTGTGTATACTTCCCAGATACCATCTCCTCGATGATTCTGTTGACAGTCTCCTCATCACAGTCTGAGCATACAATCCTGCGAAGCAGCGCCTTCATCTGCTCCACTGCCTTCCTCGCCTCCTCAGCTAGTATCAGCGTCTTGTCATCGATCTCGTCGATCTTCTTCTTCTCAACAACCTTCAGTATCGATGTCGCCGGGTATGCGCCGGTCTGGTCGCCAAGCTGCGGGTCCACAGGGCCAAGAGCGGCATTTGGATCCATGATTATCTCGTCTACCGCGAGGGCGATCAGGGTGCCGCCGGACATCGCGTAGTGCGGTATTATCACGCTCGTCCTCGCAGGGTGGTTCTTCAACGCCAGGGCGATCTGCGTCGCAGCAAGCGCGAGCCCCCCCGGAGTGTGGAGTATTATGTCAATGGGCACATCATTCGGCGCGCTGCGTATCGCCCTGAGAACCTCCTCGCTGTCATCGATATCTATGTACCTTGCGAGAGGCAGCCCGAGCAAGCTTATGACCTCCTGCCTGTGTATCAGGGTTATCACAAGCGAGCCTCTCCTCTTCCCGAGCTTCACGAGGAGACGCTTCCTGGCCATCTGCAGGATGTTCCTCTGGACCATCGGCACGAGAAAAAGCAGCAGGAAGAGAATTATCCAGAGATTGCTGAGTATTTGCTCCACCGGGATCTGACTGTACACATCGTCCACATAAGGATATGGATGTTCTCGATATTTATTTCTTTGGAGGATCATGTTTAATAGATGAATGCTTATTTTGTAGACTCGGATAGCTGAACAGGCGGTCAATGCATTGGCACAATGCTGAATTGACCCAGTTCTAGGTCTTTTCCGTTTGAGCTCAACGATGCGAGTACACTATCTGTACGTGCACATCGGATGAATGCATTTGGACAGTTCTGGTTGCATCCAGGGTACTCGGACCAGAAGCATGCAGCTTCTCCCCATTTCCAGGTCACATCTTTATATACCAGAACACCCTCAACATCGACGCTCAAATGGACATTCACATTTCCATGTATCGGTTGTGGGAGTGATCTGAGATGATTACCAATATCATTCGGGGCAGTCCACCTGAGGGCTGGCTGAGGGGAAGGTGCAGAACAGGCAGCTGGTTCAAGATGCTCAGATGCGATGGGGGCTCCGCGGATGTGGAAGGTTGACGACTCCATCGCCCTCTATGGAATTCACGGCTGGGGTGACGGCTACTTCTCAATCAACGAGAAGGGCAACGTCGTCGTGATGCCGAACAAGAGCAGCGACAGCTGTGTCGATGTTATGGATGTCATCAGGAGACTGGAGACATCCGGAGAGAACCTGCCTGTGCTTCTGAGATTTCCTCAGATAATAGAGCACAGAATCTGGGAGATATACAGAGCATTTACAGGATCCATATCAGAGTTCGGCTACCAGGGAAAGTACCAGCCGGTATTTCCCATGAAGGTGAATCAGAGGAAAGAGGTCATAGAGTACATCCTGAATTACGGCAGGGAGATCAACATCGGCTTGGAGATAGGCACAAAGGCGGAGCTGCTCGCCGCGCTTACACTGGATCTTCCTGAGGACTCGCTGCTGATCTGCAATGGATACAAGGATGACGATTTCCTCCGTCTGGCCCTGATGTTCTCAGACAAGCATAAGATAATAATAGTCGTGGACCTCTTCGAGGAGATCTTCGATATACTGAGACTGGCCAGGAGCATGGAGGTGAGGCCACTTCTAGGTATGAGGGTCAAGCTCTTCTCAAAGGGTAGTGGCAGATGGGCCGAGTCCGGCGGCGAGTCGGCCAAGTTCGGACTCTCGACCATCGAGTGCCTGGAGCTGCTGAAGATCCTGGAGGAGAACGGCCTGCTCGATCGCCTCAGGATGATACACTTCCACATCGGATCTCAGATCACAGACATACACAGAATAAAGCACGCGATGAACGAGGCCGCTAGGATCTACGCGAAGGTGAGAAAGGTCGCTGAGATAGAGTACTTCAACGTTGGAGGCGGCCTGAGCGTTGACTATGATGGCTCGAAGAGTTCCGGGCCCTCGAGCGCGAACTACACTCTGCGGGAGTACAGCAACGACATCGTTTACACGCTCCAGAAGATATGCGAGGAGGAGGGCGTGCCGTGTCCTACGATTGTCTCAGAGAGCGGCAGGGCGATAGCTGCATACCACTCATTCCTGGTCTTCAAGATAATCGGCAAGAAGAACTCCAAGGATGGGTTCGTGGCGTTTCCGCTTGAGGGGGATCCCATACAGATAGAGGATCTCTACTTTGCCTTCAAGAACATCAACCTCAAGAACTACAAGGAGTACTACCACGATGCCCTCCATTACAGGGATGAGCTGCTCGACTCGTTCAACCTAGGCAATATCGGGCTTGAGGAGCGCGCGAAGGGGGAGATGCTCTTCTGGATGGTCTGCCAGAAGGCCGTGAGCCTGGCAAGACATGCCGGCGACAACTCCGAGGAGTTCAGGGAGCTGAAGAAGCTCGTGGGGCAGAAATACATAGGGAACTTCTCGCTCTTCCAGTCGGTGCCGGACATGTGGGGTGTGGGCCAGATATTCCCAATAATGCCCCTTCACAGGCTCAGGGAGGTGCCATCAGAATGTGGGACAATAGCGGACATAACATGTGATTCAGATGGCGAGATAAAGAGCTTTGCAGGAGGGAAGGAGGCCATAGAGCTCCACAAGCTCAGTAGGAGCGAGGACTACTACATGGGCATATTCCTGCTGGGGGCCTACCAGGACACGCTCGGGGACTTCCACAACCTCCTCGGCTGCGTTACAGAGGTTCATGTGCTTGTGGAGGGAAGGAGCTGGAGGATATCCAGGCGCATACCAGGAGATACATGCGAGAAGCTCCTGAAGTTCTTCAACTACGACACAGAGGCTTACCTCCAGAGGCTTGGCGAGAGATGTGCAACGGAACCACAGCTCGAGGCGGTGCTTGAGGAGGTCAGGAGAGCGCTCAGTACGACCACGTACTTCAACTCCCCATGCCTGGCCTCCGAGACCGATGAGGATAAAGAGCTGCTGAACAGCGCAGCTCACAGGGTTATGATCGAGACGGGTCGCATCTGAGGATCGGTCTGCCTGTGGCATCCGATCCCTCACCCACCCCTACTGTGAGCCACGAAGGAGCCCGGTCGCTCTTGTGCGTTCAGCAACTTAGAGGACATGTAGTCCGGTTGCTGGAAGCACTCATTCATTCTCCAAGAACGCATGCCGGGGCCATTGTCTTTCCAGGAAAGTCATCATATGGATAAGGACAAGCCCGGTTTTGCGTGTAGCTCTTGGGAGTTGCTCCTCCTGAGAAATCGGTCCGGTGAACCGGCATTACATGAGCTCGGGCGGCGCGCAGGGGCCTGCTTGGATATCACACATGTCCCATATGTATCGATCGGCTGTGATTCTCAGGCAGCGCCCTCCTGGTACACCACACCCGGCCACGAGGAGGCATCGGCTCTGTAGGCTGTGAAGCTGCCTGTCATGGGGCTTTTGCTCGAATCGATCTTGAGCCTGTAGATGGTATATTCGGAGATGACATCGAGATCAACCGTATTTCCTCGGATATCTCCTATCGCGGATACCTGCTGGGTCGAGCCGTTCTCAGATATGGTGCCATGGCCGAAGACAGTACCATCAAGGCGATATAGGTGCAGTTCCAGGCCCTTCGATGTCAGGTCCTTCAGCACGAATCTCAGCCTGCCGGAGATCTCTGGAGCATTCTCCTCCAACACAGGCGCAGCAGATACCTCGGATACATTCTCAGCCAGCGCTTCCGTCTCTTGCTCCGCATCGGTGCCAGACTCCTTCCTCGCCTCCCACAGCTTTCTTGAGCTCCTGGGGTCAGCAGGGAACCTCGGGTCGAATACAGGCGTGACCTCACCCCGCGAGGCGCTTATGTACTCGTCAACTGAGATCGATTCTGCTCTGTCACTAATAACAACCAGGCATGCAACTGCTGCAAGGATCGCAGCCGCGAGCATCAAAGACATCAGCTCTCTCATCCACATAGAGGTGGACGGATCTGGTATTTTAAGATGCAGGGAGGGAGAGCTCCAGTACGAGTGCGGCTTCCTCTGCCTTGATCGCTCAGATCGATGCCTGATCCGCCACAACCTGGATTGGTGTGCAGATCACACATCGAATCAATGTGCCCACAAACATCACGACGATTTGGCTCGTCCCACTCAGCGATTCGAAAGAGAACGCGCACAGATGCACATCACTGGAATCGTATATAAGAAGAGAAGTGCGAGCAAAAGCCGTTGTGGGATGTAGGAGGGAGGAAAAACAATCTCCGACTTTTGCCCAATTATTCTTACGGCTTTCGTCGAATATAAGTTTTTCGGTTAAGGCGATTGACGAGATGCGCGCTCCCTAGACGCCGATCTTCCTCACATCAAACCGCCTGATCCTGGATCCGCCGGGAGGCAGGAATGCCACGATCTTATCAGGAGACGCGATCGCCTTCAGGTACCTCCTGTCCTCGCAGATCTCGAGGAGCTGCCTGTATATCATCTTCGCGAGATCGTCTGGCATGTACTCGCCCGGCTCGAGCTCGATCGCCTCCGAACTTTTAGATCTCACTGCTGAGACCGGCCCACCTATCAAGGATCCATCGGCGATCGCAAGTGCAACCCCCAGAGGGACATCTCTGAGATACCTGCGCTCCCCTCGGACGACGAACGCTCCCTTTCTCAGAAACTCGCCGTGCTCTGGGGTCTTGGTGACCTGATCACCTCTGACCACATAACAGTCGCCCGAGGCCACGCCCTCCCTCCAGAGGTTGCTGTAGCTGACGGCGAACTGCGCTGCCTCCTCCACAGTCCTCTCCGGCACCTCCCGCCCCTCCGTCTTTATCACCGTCAGCGGCGCTCCGGGGTAGTCTGTGTGGAGCGCGAGATCCCTCTTCTCCAGGTACTTGAGGTATATCTCCTCGTTCCCATCCGCATCCCTCCCGCCTATGACAAGGAAATCATCTGAGGAGTAGAACCACCTGAACCTCTCGAACCACCTCGGTTTATGTCTTCGTTTCAAAACTGGAGACCTTCTTCGCTCCTCTCCACGCTGAAGGAGATCTTCTGTCCTCCTCAGAGCCTCCTCTGCTCCTGCGGCCTTCTTCGCCGCCTCTTTAGCACGCTCATAGTACCTCCCTGCGTTCTGAGGCACTGTGAGACCTGCATTCAGCTCCAGAGTGACCCCATCAATCTCTACTATCATCTCGCCGCTGTAATCCAGGGATTTTACAGCAGACTTTCCCGAGCTCTGTATCCTCTCCCAGATGTCTGTGTATGATAACCCTCTCTCCCTCGCACCTGCTATCGCCTTCAGTATCGAGTCGATCTCAGAATACCTCTGGTAAATGAAATCGCCCATCGAGGCCAGCTGAGTCTCCTTGGCCCTGAGCTCATCGATCGCAGCCCTCTGGAGCTCCAGCCTTCTCTCAAGAGCGCTGAGTTTGGGCATCTCCGGCTCTGCCACGAAGAACTCATCAAGTGCATCGCTGAACCTCTCGAAGGATCTCGCCTCGAGCCCCTTGTAGACCTCCAGCGGGAAGGGGATCACATCAAACGGCTCCCCGTCCCTGTAAACTATCTGAGGCCTGATCTCTCTGATATCGAAGACATCTCTCAGAGCAGAATGCACCCTCGCGATCTCCTCCTCTGATAGAGCGGTTGCAGGGGTGTTCTTATCCACCCCGGCCCTGAGGCAGACCTCCTCCCCATACGTCCCGCCCATATTGAGGTTGCGAACAAGTGTTCTCACGAGATCTGCGTCTGAGCTGTGGAGGATCGCCTCCAGCCGCTCAATCGATACGCTTCTCGGATCCTCTGCTCCAGCATGGTATACGTACTGCTCGCCAGCGATGAGCTTCCTGTCCCTGAAGCTCATCGGCCTGAGCGGGAGTATGATCCTCATTTCATCATCGAGAAGCAGCATGTTCCCCTTCGGGAAGAGCTCAACCACCAGCCGATACCTTCCATCAGATCTCTCAACGCAGATCTCCATGACCCTGTCGAAGTCGTGTTGCTCAACGCTCACGATCCTCCCGCCAGAGAGCCGTGAGCGGAGCATCGCAGGGAACTGCGGAGGAGTCCTGCCCACCACTCTCTCTTTCCTGGTGACGTGCGCCCTTCTTCCCGCCTCCAGGATGATATCCAGCCTCCCCTCGCGTGCCTGGATTGTGAGCCATATGGCATCTCCCGAGCTCTGGTAGGCCTTGCCGAAAAATCCCCCGGCTATCCGGGTTTGAAGCTCAGCCACGATCGCAGCCACATCCACATTGCTCATTGCTTTCTTCATGGAACCTCCTGTGTTTCAGGGGTAGCGGAAACTCCCCCCAGAAAGGAGTATTTGACGCGTCTCCCCGCTGCTGGGGAAGAACCACGCGCTCAGAAGGGCACCTGGAGGGGATGGTGTTGATCTGTATTTGAGGCAGTCTGCCGAGTTTCTGCAAATTGATCTCAAGCTGGTGCGAAGCAATCCGACCAGTTTCGAATTTACAGAAAATCTGTTACTCTGCAGATTTTGCATGTGTTTCTCTTCACTACGGACCGTTGTACACAAACTCTATTTTGAGATCGAGGATCAGTCTTCTCAACTCATCGCATGTTATCGGTCTCTTGAACTCGCTCGCGGTCTTCACCTTCTCAGCAAGGAGGCAGAGATCCTTTTTCTCCAGGTCATAGCCCATCTTCTTCGTGATGTACTTGAGCGCCTTGGCTCCTGTGTGCTTCCCGATGATGATCCTCCTCTCAGCCCCCACCATCTCAGGGGAGTAGAGCTCATAGGTCCTGGGCTCCTCGAGGACCGCGGCGACATGGATCCCGGATTCGTGCGCAAAGGCATTATCTCCAACAACAGCCTTGTTCTTTGCAACAGGTACGCCCGAATATCTCTCCACCAGAGAGGAGATCGACTTGAGTTTGCTCAGATCGTAGCGATCTATGCCGTAGTGTAGGCGAAGGTTGACCAGCAGCTCCTCAAGCGGCGTGTTTCCGCTCCTCTCGCCGATGCCGTTGACGGTGGTGTGGAGCTGCTTCGCGCCCGCCTCTGCTCCGGCAAGGGTGTTCGCCAGCGCGAGACCGAGATCATCGTGACAGTGAACACATATCGGAATGTTCACAATCTTCTTGATCTCGCTGATCATGTAGTACATCGTCCTCGGGTTCATTATGCCGACTGTGTCGGCCACGCTCACGTAATCTGCGTGGTACTCCTCTGCTTTTTTGTAGAGCTTCTTGAGCGTGTTGAAATCCGTTCGCGTCGCATCCTCAGCCGAGAACCTGACTATGAGACCATGCTCCTTTGCATACTCAACAGTCTCCAGCGCACACCTTATCGCCTCTGCGCATGTCATATGCAGCTTGTATTTCAGATGGAGATCTGAGGTCGCTATGAATACGCTCACCATATCAACACCGCAATCGATCGCCACATCGACATCAGACTGCCTGGACCTGGAGAGAGCGGATATCTTCGCATTCAGGCCGAGATTGCAGATATCTCTCACCGCGTTCTTTTCGCTCTTTGATACAACTGGAAATCCGGCCTCTATGATCTCGACGCCGATCTCGTCGAGCCTCCTAGCGATCTCAAGCTTCTCCTCGGGCTTGAACACAACCCCCGGCATCTGCTCGCCGTCCCTAAGCGTTACATCGCATATCTCTATATCCAGAGGAGGGGTGCCGGCCATCTCAAGAAACTGATTGACGGAGAAGTCGCTCATCCCTTTCCGTTCTTGGCCTCATTTCTTAAATCGATTTCGCAGGAAAGATTGTTCCTGGATCGCCAAAATCAAGCTTTGCATCTGGCTTTTGCATTATGAAATCCCGCAGCACATGCTTTGACTGCACCAGCGTCACCTCCGAAAAGTATAATTAATGATTTTTAGTGATATATCTTCGAGGTGATATCTGTGTGCGCAGTTGGAGGTCCTCCGGACATGGGTGACCCCGAGTCGTTCTTCCCGACCGATTACGTCTGTCGCTCATGCGGCCACAAGTTCAAGGGAATCGGCGTCGGGCCCAGGTGTCCTTCATGCCATTCGGATGATGTTGAGAGGGTAAGGTGAGCTCCTGCAGGAAGACCGGAGCCCGCGCCCTGAGAGCGACCTTGCTGTTTGGGGCCTACCGATTGGAGTCGTCCTCAGTTATGGAGCTATCCGATAGAGGCAGGGTGAAGAAGACCGTGCATCCCCTTCCCAGCTCTGACTCTATCCATATCCGGCCACCATGAACCTCGATGATCTTTTTGACGATGGCCAGTCCGGCGCCGGCGCCCTCTGATCTGTTATCCACCTTATAGAAGAGCTCGAATACCCTCTTGTGGTTTTTTGGGTCTATCCCGATGCCGTTATCTTTTACATAGAATACAGTTTCACCGTCCCTCATGCATCCAATCTCTATCCTCGGATCCCTCTGATCTCCCATGTACTTGGCACTGTTCTCTATGAGATTGACAAGCGCCTCCACAGCCCTCATCCTGTCCACGTGGACCACTGGCATGTCACCCGTCACAACCACGCTCACGCCCCTGGACCTTATCCTCTCAGAGGTCTGCTCCAGAGCCTCTCTGACGATATCAGAGAATAGCACGTCCTCAGGTGGGTTCATCATCCGGCCGATGCGGCTGAGCTCCAGCGTATCTTGGAGCAGCATGTCCATCTTCGTGATTGCGCCCTCAAGTATATCGATGTCCTCCCCAACCTTATCCCATGCGCCCTTCTCAATATCATCCCTCAGGAACCCAAGAAACCCGCTGACAGTGATCAGAGGCGATCTGAGGTCGTGAGAGACGGTGTATATGAACCTCTCCATCTCCGATGTCTTGGACTCAAGCTCTTTTATGAGGTGCTCCTTCTCACGCTCAGAAGCGATCCTCTGATGCAGCTCTTTCTGGGCGGCCGCGTAAAGCATCGTATTCTCCTTGATCGCGATTATCTGCCTCAGTATTATGAGCAGTATTATCATCCCGACGCCCGCGGCGAGATGGTGGTGGCGGATATAAAGGTTGACGTCCTCTTGTTCAATGCTCCAGATCAGGAATGCATATGCAGAGATGGCACAGATGTATGGGATGTACAGAGGCCATGTGAACCCAGGTGATGGTCGCTCTGCAGATGGTTTTACTGGCACGCAGACGGTCTCCACCTGAAGCACTCCTGCAAGTCCGGTGAGTATGTAGGAGATCAGCCAGAAGCTGTCGCCGAGTGTTGCGGGCACATAGACATCTCTCAGAGCCTGAACCATGAATCTCGAATCCGCTATTATCATGAAAACAGCGCCTGCTGCCAGAAGCAGGATGGGTCGTTGCGCTATATGCTCTATTCTTCTGAAGATGAGCGCTATGAGGGCGAATGCCAGAACGAGATCCGCAACCGGATACGCGACCGCGATCGCGTTTGCGAGAGGATCTGGTTCCTCAAGCGTCGCGACCGTGGGTGCGATGAGAAGGCTCCAGAAGATCAGGATTGCGAATATCGTCACAACACCCGTGTCCAGGAGGGACTTTATGCGCTCGAAGGTGCTCTGGTAGGTGGATGGGAGCAGAAGGACGCCGATGAGGAAAAGAGGATAGTATGCGAGGTAGGGGCCATCAGCAATCGACGGAAATGGTGTCTCCTTCAATCCGATCTCCAGGATGCTCCAGAGGACATCTCCAAGGGCGTAAAGCACCTGCGCAACTGCGAAGAACGCCCAGGCGATGTACATCATCTCATCCTTTGATCTCGTGGTCCTCGCCGCTCTGAAGAGAGAGAGTGCAGCAAGCCCGTTGACCACCGGGAAAATGATATCATCTATGGTTACGCGCAGTTGCTCCTGATCCTCGAGGTAGAGAACGATCGCGGATCTTACGATCAGGATAGCCGTGCCCAGCAGGAGAGCACGGCGAAACGTCAAATAGCGGTTCGGTCGCCCACCCTCCTCAGATCCGTTATAACCCCGATTCATGAATATTATGAACCCCTCTCAGAGTTCCTTTTCAGCCCCCAGAATATGAAATTCCAGCATCCTATCTAAATCTTTTGCATTTTCGAGTAAGCTCTTATCCATACGGTGACTTTCTGGAAAGACAATGGCCCCGGCATGCGTTCTTGGAGAATGAATGAGTGCTTCCAGCAACCGGACTACATGTCCTCTAAGTTGCTGAATACACAAGAGCGTTTTGAGCATTTCTCGGATTCCGGGAATGATACCACAGGTGGGCAGGGAATCTGCAGTCTGTAACTGGATATCGCAGAAGCCTGGCGACGATAAACGTTTTCCCAATTCCGGTGGGCAGTGAATTCGCAGTCTGTAACTGGATATCGTAGAGTGTCCGGAGATCTCATGATCCCTCACAGAATTATACGGTGCTTCACTGCCTGGATGCCGGAGATTCTCATCAATCCTCCAGAATCGGAAGTGTATTTATCTGGATCGAGTCTGAACCACCATATCATGTACACATGGGATCCGGAGGAGTACGAGAGGTGCTCCTCGGCTCAGCAGGAGTGGGCTATGAGTGCGCTCTCAGAGCTGAGTATCAGAGGAGACGAGCGCATACTCGATATCGGCTGTGGCGATGGAAAGATCACCGCCCGGATCTCACAGCTTGTGCCTGATGGATCTGTCCTCGGAATAGACATCTCCCCGGATATGATATCATTCGCGAGGCGCAGGTATTCTCCTGTGATCTTCAGGAACCTGAGATTCGAGCAGGGTGACGCACTCGACCTCCGCTTCGATGAGGAGTTCGATATAGTGGTGTCATTCGCCTGCCTCCACTGGATCAGGGACCACCTCTCAGTCCTGCAAGGCATATACAGGAGCCTTGTTCCCGGCGGCAGGATGCTCGTGCAGTGTGGCGGCAGGGGAAACGCGGCTCAGCTTTTGGATACAACATCAGAGGTGTGTCTGGAGGAAAGCTTTGCCTCTTACTTCAAGGACTTCCAATTCCCGTACTTCTTCTACGAACCTGATGATTACGAGATGTGGATCCCGGCGGCAGGTCTCCACACCGTGAGTGTGAAACTCATACCCAAGGATATGGTGCACAGCAGCCGCGAGGCGCTCGAGGGTTTCCTGAGATCAACATGGCATCCTTATCTCCAGAGGCTTCCTGTGGAGCTGCGCTCTCCATTTGTCCAGGAGATAGCGAGGCGCTACATCGATCGTTATTCATCTCCCGATGGCATGATACACGTCAGAATGATGCGGCTGCAGGCTCTGGCTGAGAAGCAGCCGGATTGAGTGTTGAAGCGCACATCATGCGCTCATATGTGTTTGGTAACTGGAGGTTCGCTCAATCCTGCCTGCTGGAAGCACACATTATCCGCAAACGCATACAGGGCCAACGATTCCGCAGACGGATATCGGATGAACAAGAGCGCTCACATCTGCTCGTTCACGTTGCTCTCAAATGCTCATCTGTATCGTATGGCAGAGTGCAAACGCACCGGTGACGGCTGCTGTCACTACCACGCCTGCTATGAGCACACCCAGTGCTATTGAGAGAAATGCAGGAAGTGGCCTGAATCCGAGAAGAAATGCAAGAACGCATCCAGTCCAGGCACCGGTTACCGGCAGGGGAATGGCGACAAAGAGCGTCAAGGCGGCAAAACCAACCTCTTCCCTGCCCTCGATGTATTTCCTTCTGGTTCTCGAGAAGAGCCACGTGAAGAACCGGTATCCAGGAGGATATCTCATGAGAAAAGAGGACACCGGGCCCAGAAAGAGCAGCAAGGGTGCCACAGGGATCAGATTCCCAATGACCGAGATCGCGTATGCCTCGAGGGGAGAGTAGCCGCAGGCAATCGCCAGGGGTATCGCTCCGCAAAGCTCTGATATGGGCGACATTGCCAGCAGCATGACCATCGCCCATTCCGGAATCTCAATCATAAAACCTCCAGCATAAAAGGGATGGCTGAAACTCCATAGCGGATAACAAATTTGTTCGATCTCTGGCTTGAATAGCTGAATGAGACTGCAGGAATCGATTGCCCTGGACGAGATTCATGAAGCATTTGGAATTGATTGCTGGAGACATCGATGATGATCTCACACAACCTCATTTACCCAGTGATCCCTTTATCTGGACCCGGAAGACCTGCTCCTCTTTGGGTGAATAGACGGAGATGGTGAGATCAACCGGAATCTCTTCAAGCGATACGGTAACCGGAGCATCAGATATCTTGAGACCGGAAGAGACGAGCTTCGCAAGGGACTCCGCAACGCTCGAAAGCTCTCTGATATCGATGCCGACATCTCCATTAACTGAGACCGCTGCTGGCAAGGGCTCACCATCGCTCGATATCCTCACCCCCAGAGATCCATCCTTCCCGCTTCCCGTAACCTTTGCGACTATTGGGTACCTCTCGAGGCTCTCGTCGCCCTGCAGCCTGGCCTTCGCATCCGCATCGACTTTTATGGACACCATCATACCACCGTTCTGCTGTATGGGGCAATCGATATAAAAGGATGGCTCACAGAGTGATTCCACGATGGAAGAGGAGCTGTATGTTAACCATGGATCTTCGAGCAATGTGCCCTCGTTAATCCAGATCAACATGTGACCCTCGGGATTCATGCAATTTTGCCAATAAACGCCGATCGCTCTTACGTGTCTAGCAACTTGAAGGACATACAAGCTGGTTGCTGAAACCTATTCGTTAGCCAGAAGTGCATAGCAGGACCAGTGTCCCTTCTGGCAAGTCATCATATGGATAAGAGCGACGCCGATTCCCGGCATTCTGTAATCCAGGCCCACAACTTGTATTCCAGGGCCTGTTTGGATGTGAGCTGAGTCCAGAAATCTGGAGCTTGCCGCTTATGCATATTAGAAACACTTAATCCTTATTCGGACACGCCCCTCATGGATGCAGAGCCCCTGAGTCTCATGTCGCTCGCCTTACAGCGCGTATCCCGAGATCGCTCAGACCCTGGCTCTCACGGGCCCTCTCCAGGAAAATCCAGAGGCTCTCGACATCCTTTATCTCCTTTCTGACGAGAATCTTGAGCCGCTTTCTGATCTCCACATCGACCCTGACTCCAGTGGGACGGAGGAACTCCTCCATCTTGTGGGCGATCTCCTCCCCACGCGCATCCCAGTCGGTCATCAGCACGATCTCACTATACGATCTCGCACTCTCCTCTGCAAGCTCCAGACAAGATCTCTGGGAGGACATCAGTATTGGACCAGGAACGCCAATCCTGCGAAGTGCATCCCTGTCGCGCGGCCCTTCGACGATTACAGCTGCGCCTCGCTCCGATGCATCCAGAAGCGCCTCTATCTGCTCCTCGAGTGCCTCAAGATCGTAGTTCTTCCTGTGCGGTCTCATTCGATCACCTGATCGATCTCCTGAGAGCCGCCAGAACGGATTCGGCATCGATGCCTCTCATGAGAACCACCTTCCTCTGGCTCCTGTGGCCGCTCATTATCTCCACATCACCCTGAGTGAGCCCAAACGCCCTGGATATCTCCTGGAGAAGCTGTCTGTTGGCTTTACCCTTATCAGCCCTCTCAGTAAGCCTGACCTCGATGCTGCCCCTCCAGGCGTTGAAGCCCGCTGGAACCACAAGCTCCGACGATCCCGGTATAACATCGATATGCAGAACCACTCCATCAGGATGGCGCTCGATCGCATCGTCCAGAGTCTTCACAACTGCATATTCGCAGCATTGTGATAAAAAATTGACTATCAGGGATTTCACAAAAGAGGGGTCTCAAGCCGGCTCGCCGAAAGAGCATACCCGTTCTGCATATAGTAGCAATTTATTTCATATTAATAACACTTAAAGACATGTATTTTCAAATTCGTGTGATGGTGGGCTTTCGAGGGGGGTGTGTCTATCATTCAAATTTATTTTATACTAAATCTTGATAGAATTCTCAATGCATAAGCCAGTACTCTCAGAAGCATCCTTGTAATAGTTGTCTCTTCGAGGAAACATGGTATTCTATCTCCAAACCAATTGGTCAAAGCACCAAAGAATCCTTCACAAACTGATCTGTGTTTGTATATTTCTCTATTAAAGATCCGATCTCTGATTCTGGATCCAAAACCACCGGCACTTATTTTTCTCGGTTTAATAACAGGCATGTAACCTTTATCTACAACATCATTCAAAAATTTCCTGGAATCATATTCACCGTCACCAAATAAATAGCCTGATCCCTCAGGCACTGTTAGTTCCGATTTTATCCTCGTTTCCACAGGGAATATCGTTTCATTTTTCCTGGTTATTGCTTGTATCTTTATGATATCCTTTTTTTATTTGCGAATTTAGTGGAATCAATGAAACTATCTGTATAATCTATTGATTGTAACCTTTCAAGAACTTTATTTAATATCTCTTCAATATTTGAAGATAAATTCTTTTCCCAGAAATGCAAAACTGAATGATCAATTCTTATTCCAAGCACTTCTTTAATCCTAACTTCTGCTGATCTTAAAGAATGCCCCTCAAACTCTTTTATCAAAAGTGCCTTAATTATGGTCTCCAAATCATAAACTTTTGGTTTTGGAGCATTTATTGATCGCAAATCTAACGATAACGAATCAAATACTTCTAATATTAACTTAATATCGTATAATCTTGTATCCCATCTCTTAAGCATGTTATTTGCTTGTTTTATGGTATATTAAAATTTATCTTAGCTTAACTTTGGAATACAGCATATTCTAATATTAGCATATTAGACACACCCGCATCTGGCTTTTGCATTATGAAATCCCGCAGCACATGCTTTGACTGCACCAGCGTCACCTCCGAAAAGTATAATTAATGATTTTTAGTGATATATCTTCGAGGTGATATCTGTGTGCGCAGTTGGAGGTCCTCCGGACATGGGTGACCCCGAGTCGTTCTTCCCGACCGATTACGTCTGTCGCTCATGCGGCCACAAGTTCAAGGGAATCGGCGTCGGGCCCAGGTGTCCTTCATGCCATTCGGATGATGTTGAGAGGGTAAGGTGAGCTCCTGCAGGAAGACCGGAGCCCGCGCCCTGAGAGCGACCTTGCTGTTTGGGGCCTACCGATTGGAGTCGTCCTCAGTTATGGAGCTATCCGATAGAGGCAGGGTGAAGAAGACCGTGCATCCCCTTCCCAGCTCTGACTCTATCCATATCCGGCCACCATGAACCTCGATGATCTTTTTGACGATGGCCAGTCCGGCGCCGGCGCCCTCTGATCTGTTATCCACCTTATAGAAGAGCTCGAATACCCTCTTGTGGTTTTTTGGGTCTATCCCGATGCCGTTATCTTTTACATAGAATACAGTTTCACCGTCCCTCATGCATCCAATCTCTATCCTCGGATCCCTCTGATCTCCCATGTACTTGGCACTGTTCTCTATGAGATTGACAAGCGCCTCCACAGCCCTCATCCTGTCCACGTGGACCACTGGCATGTCACCCGTCACAACCACGCTCACGCCCCTGGACCTTATCCTCTCAGAGGTCTGCTCCAGAGCCTCTCTGACGATATCAGAGAATAGCACGTCCTCAGGTGGGTTCATCATCCGGCCGATGCGGCTGAGCTCCAGCGTATCTTGGAGCAGCATGTCCATCTTCGTGATTGCGCCCTCAAGTATATCGATGTCCTCCCCAACCTTATCCCATGCGCCCTTCTCAATATCATCCCTCAGGAACCCAAGAAACCCGCTGACAGTGATCAGAGGCGATCTGAGGTCGTGAGAGACGGTGTATATGAACCTCTCCATCTCCGATGTCTTGGACTCAAGCTCTTTTATGAGGTGCTCCTTCTCACGCTCAGAAGCGATCCTCTGATGCAGCTCTTTCTGGGCGGCCGCGTAAAGCATCGTATTCTCCTTGATCGCGATTATCTGCCTCAGTATTATGAGCAGTATTATCATCCCGACGCCCGCGGCGAGATGGTGGTGGCGGATATAAAGGTTGACGTCCTCTTGTTCAATGCTCCAGATCAGGAATGCATATGCAGAGATGGCACAGATGTATGGGATGTACAGAGGCCATGTGAACCCAGGTGATGGTCGCTCTGCAGATGGTTTTACTGGCACGCAGACGGTCTCCACCTGAAGCACTCCTGCAAGTCCGGTGAGTATGTAGGAGATCAGCCAGAAGCTGTCGCCGAGTGTTGCGGGCACATAGACATCTCTCAGAGCCTGAACCATGAATCTCGAATCCGCTATTATCATGAAAACAGCGCCTGCTGCCAGAAGCAGGATGGGTCGTTGCGCTATATGCTCTATTCTTCTGAAGATGAGCGCTATGAGGGCGAATGCCAGAACGAGATCCGCAACCGGATACGCGACCGCGATCGCGTTTGCGAGAGGATCTGGTTCCTCAAGCGTCGCGACCGTGGGTGCGATGAGAAGGCTCCAGAAGATCAGGATTGCGAATATCGTCACAACACCCGTGTCCAGGAGGGACTTTATGCGCTCGAAGGTGCTCTGGTAGGTGGATGGGAGCAGAAGGACGCCGATGAGGAAAAGAGGATAGTATGCGAGGTAGGGGCCATCAGCAATCGACGGAAATGGTGTCTCCTTCAATCCGATCTCCAGGATGCTCCAGAGGACATCTCCAAGGGCGTAAAGCACCTGCGCAACTGCGAAGAACGCCCAGGCGATGTACATCATCTCATCCTTTGATCTCGTGGTCCTCGCCGCTCTGAAGAGAGAGAGTGCAGCAAGCCCGTTGACCACCGGGAAAATGATATCATCTATGGTTACGCGCAGTTGCTCCTGATCCTCGAGGTAGAGAACGATCGCGGATCTTACGATCAGGATAGCCGTGCCCAGCAGGAGAGCACGGCGAAACGTCAAATAGCGGTTCGGTCGCCCACCCTCCTCAGATCCGTTATAACCCCGATTCATGAATATTATGAACCCCTCTCAGAGTTCCTTTTCAGCCCCCAGAATATGAAATTCCAGCATCCTATCTAAATCTTTTGCATTTTCGAGTAAGCTCTTATCCATACGGTGACTTTCTGGAAAGACAATGGCCCCGGCATGCGTTCTTGGAGAATGAATGAGTGCTTCCAGCAACCGGACTACATGTCCTCTAAGTTGCTGAATACACAAGAGCGTTTTGAGCATTTCTCGGATTCCGGGAATGATACCACAGGTGGGCAGGGAATCTGCAGTCTGTAACTGGATATCGCAGAAGCCTGGCGACGATAAACGTTTTCCCAATTCCGGTGGGCAGTGAATTCGCAGTCTGTAACTGGATATCGTAGAGTGTCCGGAGATCTCATGATCCCTCACAGAATTATACGGTGCTTCACTGCCTGGATGCCGGAGATTCTCATCAATCCTCCAGAATCGGAAGTGTATTTATCTGGATCGAGTCTGAACCACCATATCATGTACACATGGGATCCGGAGGAGTACGAGAGGTGCTCCTCGGCTCAGCAGGAGTGGGCTATGAGTGCGCTCTCAGAGCTGAGTATCAGAGGAGACGAGCGCATACTCGATATCGGCTGTGGCGATGGAAAGATCACCGCCCGGATCTCACAGCTTGTGCCTGATGGATCTGTCCTCGGAATAGACATCTCCCCGGATATGATATCATTCGCGAGGCGCAGGTATTCTCCTGTGATCTTCAGGAACCTGAGATTCGAGCAGGGTGACGCACTCGACCTCCGCTTCGATGAGGAGTTCGATATAGTGGTGTCATTCGCCTGCCTCCACTGGATCAGGGACCACCTCTCAGTCCTGCAAGGCATATACAGGAGCCTTGTTCCCGGCGGCAGGATGCTCGTGCAGTGTGGCGGCAGGGGAAACGCGGCTCAGCTTTTGGATACAACATCAGAGGTGTGTCTGGAGGAAAGCTTTGCCTCTTACTTCAAGGACTTCCAATTCCCGTACTTCTTCTACGAACCTGATGATTACGAGATGTGGATCCCGGCGGCAGGTCTCCACACCGTGAGTGTGAAACTCATACCCAAGGATATGGTGCACAGCAGCCGCGAGGCGCTCGAGGGTTTCCTGAGATCAACATGGCATCCTTATCTCCAGAGGCTTCCTGTGGAGCTGCGCTCTCCATTTGTCCAGGAGATAGCGAGGCGCTACATCGATCGTTATTCATCTCCCGATGGCATGATACACGTCAGAATGATGCGGCTGCAGGCTCTGGCTGAGAAGCAGCCGGATTGAGTGTTGAAGCGCACATCATGCGCTCATATGTGTTTGGTAACTGGAGGTTCGCTCAATCCTGCCTGCTGGAAGCACACATTATCCGCAAACGCATACAGGGCCAACGATTCCGCAGACGGATATCGGATGAACAAGAGCGCTCACATCTGCTCGTTCACGTTGCTCTCAAATGCTCATCTGTATCGTATGGCAGAGTGCAAACGCACCGGTGACGGCTGCTGTCACTACCACGCCTGCTATGAGCACACCCAGTGCTATTGAGAGAAATGCAGGAAGTGGCCTGAATCCGAGAAGAAATGCAAGAACGCATCCAGTCCAGGCACCGGTTACCGGCAGGGGAATGGCGACAAAGAGCGTCAAGGCGGCAAAACCAACCTCTTCCCTGCCCTCGATGTATTTCCTTCTGGTTCTCGAGAAGAGCCACGTGAAGAACCGGTATCCAGGAGGATATCTCATGAGAAAAGAGGACACCGGGCCCAGAAAGAGCAGCAAGGGTGCCACAGGGATCAGATTCCCAATGACCGAGATCGCGTATGCCTCGAGGGGAGAGTAGCCGCAGGCAATCGCCAGGGGTATCGCTCCGCGAAGCTCTGATATGGGCGACATTGCCAGCAGCATGACCATCGCCCATTCCGGAATCTCAATCATAAAACCTCCAGCATAAAAGGGATGGCTGAAACTCCATAGCGGATAACAAATTTGTTCGATCTCTGGCTTGAATAGCTGAATGAGACTGCAGGAATCGATTGCCCTGGACGAGATTCATGAAGCATTTGGAATTGATTGCTGGAGACATCGATGATGATCTCACACAACCTCATTTACCCAGTGATCCCTTTATCTGGACCCGGAAGACCTGCTCCTCTTTGGGTGAATAGACGGAGATGGTGAGATCAACCGGAATCTCTTCAAGCGATACGGTAACCGGAGCATCAGATATCTTGAGACCGGAAGAGACGAGCTTCGCAAGGGACTCCGCAACGCTCGAAAGCTCTCTGATATCGATGCCGACATCTCCATTAACTGAGACCGCTGCTGGCAAGGGCTCACCATCGCTCGATATCCTCACCCCCAGAGATCCATCCTTCCCGCTTCCCGTAACCTTTGCGACTATTGGGTACCTCTCGAGGCTCTCGTCGCCCTGCAGCCTGGCCTTCGCATCCGCATCGACTTTTATGGACACCATCATACCACCGTTCTGCTGTATGGGGCAATCGATATAAAAGGATGGCTCACAGAGTGATTCCACGATGGAAGAGGAGCTGTATGTTAACCATGGATCTTCGAGCAATGTGCCCTCGTTAATCCAGATCAACATGTGACCCTCGGGATTCATGCAATTTTGCCAATAAACGCCGATCGCTCTTACGTGTCTAGCAACTTGAAGGACATACAAGCTGGTTGCTGAAACCTATTCGTTAGCCAGAAGTGCATAGCAGGACCAGTGTCCCTTCTGGCAAGTCATCATATGGATAAGAGCGACGCCGATTCCCGGCATTCTGTAATCCAGGCCCACAACTTGTATTCCAGGGCCTGTTTGGATGTGAGCTGAGTCCAGAAATCTGGAGCTTGCCGCTTATGCATATTAGAAACACTTAATCCTTATTCGGACACGCCCCTCATGGATGCAGAGCCCCTGAGTCTCATGTCGCTCGCCTTACAGCGCGTATCCCGAGATCGCTCAGACCCTGGCTCTCACGGGCCCTCTCCAGGAAAATCCAGAGGCTCTCGACATCCTTTATCTCCTTTCTGACGAGAATCTTGAGCCGCTTTCTGATCTCCACATCGACCCTGACTCCAGTGGGACGGAGGAACTCCTCCATCTTGTGGGCGATCTCCTCCCCACGCGCATCCCAGTCGGTCATCAGCACGATCTCACTATACGATCTCGCACTCTCCTCTGCAAGCTCCAGACAAGATCTCTGGGAGGACATCAGTATTGGACCAGGAACGCCAATCCTGCGAAGTGCATCCCTGTCGCGCGGCCCTTCGACGATTACAGCTGCGCCTCGCTCCGATGCATCCAGAAGCGCCTCTATCTGCTCCTCGAGTGCCTCAAGATCGTAGTTCTTCCTGTGCGGTCTCATTCGATCACCTGATCGATCTCCTGAGAGCCGCCAGAACGGATTCGGCATCGATGCCTCTCATGAGAACCACCTTCCTCTGGCTCCTGTGGCCGCTCATTATCTCCACATCACCCTGAGTGAGCCCAAACGCCCTGGATATCTCCTGGAGAAGCTGTCTGTTGGCTTTACCCTTATCAGCCCTCTCAGTAAGCCTGACCTCGATGCTGCCCCTCCAGGCGTTGAAGCCCGCTGGAACCACAAGCTCCGACGATCCCGGTATAACATCGATATGCAGAACCACTCCATCAGGATGGCGCTCGATCGCATCGTCCAGAGTCTTCACAACTGCATATTCGCAGCATTGTGATAAAAAATTGACTATCAGGGATTTCACAAAAGAGGGGTCTCAAGCCGGCTCGCCGAAAGAGCATACCCGTTCTGCATATAGTAGCAATTTATTTCATATTAATAACACTTAAAGACATGTATTTTCAAATTCGTGTGATGGTGGGCTTTCGAGGGGGGTGTGTCTATCATTCAAATTTATTTTATACTAAATCTTGATAGAATTCTCAATGCATAAGCCAGTACTCTCAGAAGCATCCTTGTAATAGTTGTCTCTTCGAGGAAACATGGTATTCTATCTCCAAACCAATTGGTCAAAGCACCAAAGAATCCTTCACAAACTGATCTGTGTTTGTATATTTCTCTATTAAAGATCCGATCTCTGATTCTGGATCCAAAACCACCGGCACTTATTTTTCTCGGTTTAATAACAGGCATGTAACCTTTATCTACAACATCATTCAAAAATTTCCTGGAATCATATTCACCGTCACCAAATAAATAGCCTGATCCCTCAGGCACTGTTAGTTCCGATTTTATCCTCGTTTCCACAGGGAATATCGTTTCATTTTTCCTGGTTATTGCTTGTATCTTTATGATATCCTTTTTTTATTTGCGAATTTAGTGGAATCAATGAAACTATCTGTATAATCTATTGATTGTAACCTTTCAAGAACTTTATTTAATATCTCTTCAATATTTGAAGATAAATTCTTTTCCCAGAAATGCAAAACTGAATGATCAATTCTTATTCCAAGCACTTCTTTAATCCTAACTTCTGCTGATCTTAAAGAATGCCCCTCAAACTCTTTTATCAAAAGTGCCTTAATTATGGTCTCCAAATCATAAACTTTTGGTTTTGGAGCATTTATTGATCGCAAATCTAACGATAACGAATCAAATACTTCTAATATTAACTTAATATCGTATAATCTTGTATCCCATCTCTTAAGCATGTTATTTGCTTGTTTTATGGTATATTAAAATTTATCTTAGCTTAACTTTGGAATACAGCATATTCTAATATTAGCATATTAGACACACCCGCATCTGGCTTTTGCATTATGAAATCCCGCAGCACATGCTTTGACTGCACCAGCGTCACCTCCGAAAAGTATAATTAATGATTTTTAGTGATATATCTTCGAGGTGATATCTGTGTGCGCAGTTGGAGGTCCTCCGGACATGGGTGACCCCGAGTCGTTCTTCCCGACCGATTACGTCTGTCGCTCATGCGGCCACAAGTTCAAGGGAATCGGCGTCGGGCCCAGGTGTCCTTCATGCCATTCGGATGATGTTGAGAGGGTAAGGTGAGCTCCTGCAGGAAGACCGGAGCCCGCGCCCTGAGAGCGACCTTGCTGTTTGGGGCCTACCGATTGGAGTCGTCCTCAGTTATGGAGCTATCCGATAGAGGCAGGGTGAAGAAGACCGTGCATCCCCTTCCCAGCTCTGACTCTATCCATATCCGGCCACCATGAACCTCGATGATCTTTTTGACGATGGCCAGTCCGGCGCCGGCGCCCTCTGATCTGTTATCCACCTTATAGAAGAGCTCGAATACCCTCTTGTGGTTTTTTGGGTCTATCCCGATGCCGTTATCTTTTACATAGAATACAGTTTCACCGTCCCTCATGCATCCAATCTCTATCCTCGGATCCCTCTGATCTCCCATGTACTTGGCACTGTTCTCTATGAGATTGACAAGCGCCTCCACAGCCCTCATCCTGTCCACGTGGACCACTGGCATGTCACCCGTCACAACCACGCTCACGCCCCTGGACCTTATCCTCTCAGAGGTCTGCTCCAGAGCCTCTCTGACGATATCAGAGAATAGCACGTCCTCAGGTGGGTTCATCATCCGGCCGATGCGGCTGAGCTCCAGCGTATCTTGGAGCAGCATGTCCATCTTCGTGATTGCGCCCTCAAGTATATCGATGTCCTCCCCAACCTTATCCCATGCGCCCTTCTCAATATCATCCCTCAGGAACCCAAGAAACCCGCTGACAGTGATCAGAGGCGATCTGAGGTCGTGAGAGACGGTGTATATGAACCTCTCCATCTCCGATGTCTTGGACTCAAGCTCTTTTATGAGGTGCTCCTTCTCACGCTCAGAAGCGATCCTCTGATGCAGCTCTTTCTGGGCGGCCGCGTAAAGCATCGTATTCTCCTTGATCGCGATTATCTGCCTCAGTATTATGAGCAGTATTATCATCCCGACGCCCGCGGCGAGATGGTGGTGGCGGATATAAAGGTTGACGTCCTCTTGTTCAATGCTCCAGATCAGGAATGCATATGCAGAGATGGCACAGATGTATGGGATGTACAGAGGCCATGTGAACCCAGGTGATGGTCGCTCTGCAGATGGTTTTACTGGCACGCAGACGGTCTCCACCTGAAGCACTCCTGCAAGTCCGGTGAGTATGTAGGAGATCAGCCAGAAGCTGTCGCCGAGTGTTGCGGGCACATAGACATCTCTCAGAGCCTGAACCATGAATCTCGAATCCGCTATTATCATGAAAACAGCGCCTGCTGCCAGAAGCAGGATGGGTCGTTGCGCTATATGCTCTATTCTTCTGAAGATGAGCGCTATGAGGGCGAATGCCAGAACGAGATCCGCAACCGGATACGCGACCGCGATCGCGTTTGCGAGAGGATCTGGTTCCTCAAGCGTCGCGACCGTGGGTGCGATGAGAAGGCTCCAGAAGATCAGGATTGCGAATATCGTCACAACACCCGTGTCCAGGAGGGACTTTATGCGCTCGAAGGTGCTCTGGTAGGTGGATGGGAGCAGAAGGACGCCGATGAGGAAAAGAGGATAGTATGCGAGGTAGGGGCCATCAGCAATCGACGGAAATGGTGTCTCCTTCAATCCGATCTCCAGGATGCTCCAGAGGACATCTCCAAGGGCGTAAAGCACCTGCGCAACTGCGAAGAACGCCCAGGCGATGTACATCATCTCATCCTTTGATCTCGTGGTCCTCGCCGCTCTGAAGAGAGAGAGTGCAGCAAGCCCGTTGACCACCGGGAAAATGATATCATCTATGGTTACGCGCAGTTGCTCCTGATCCTCGAGGTAGAGAACGATCGCGGATCTTACGATCAGGATAGCCGTGCCCAGCAGGAGAGCACGGCGAAACGTCAAATAGCGGTTCGGTCGCCCACCCTCCTCAGATCCGTTATAACCCCGATTCATGAATATTATGAACCCCTCTCAGAGTTCCTTTTCAGCCCCCAGAATATGAAATTCCAGCATCCTATCTAAATCTTTTGCATTTTCGAGTAAGCTCTTATCCATACGGTGACTTTCTGGAAAGACAATGGCCCCGGCATGCGTTCTTGGAGAATGAATGAGTGCTTCCAGCAACCGGACTACATGTCCTCTAAGTTGCTGAATACACAAGAGCGTTTTGAGCATTTCTCGGATTCCGGGAATGATACCACAGGTGGGCAGGGAATCTGCAGTCTGTAACTGGATATCGCAGAAGCCTGGCGACGATAAACGTTTTCCCAATTCCGGTGGGCAGTGAATTCGCAGTCTGTAACTGGATATCGTAGAGTGTCCGGAGATCTCATGATCCCTCACAGAATTATACGGTGCTTCACTGCCTGGATGCCGGAGATTCTCATCAATCCTCCAGAATCGGAAGTGTATTTATCTGGATCGAGTCTGAACCACCATATCATGTACACATGGGATCCGGAGGAGTACGAGAGGTGCTCCTCGGCTCAGCAGGAGTGGGCTATGAGTGCGCTCTCAGAGCTGAGTATCAGAGGAGACGAGCGCATACTCGATATCGGCTGTGGCGATGGAAAGATCACCGCCCGGATCTCACAGCTTGTGCCTGATGGATCTGTCCTCGGAATAGACATCTCCCCGGATATGATATCATTCGCGAGGCGCAGGTATTCTCCTGTGATCTTCAGGAACCTGAGATTCGAGCAGGGTGACGCACTCGACCTCCGCTTCGATGAGGAGTTCGATATAGTGGTGTCATTCGCCTGCCTCCACTGGATCAGGGACCACCTCTCAGTCCTGCAAGGCATATACAGGAGCCTTGTTCCCGGCGGCAGGATGCTCGTGCAGTGTGGCGGCAGGGGAAACGCGGCTCAGCTTTTGGATACAACATCAGAGGTGTGTCTGGAGGAAAGCTTTGCCTCTTACTTCAAGGACTTCCAATTCCCGTACTTCTTCTACGAACCTGATGATTACGAGATGTGGATCCCGGCGGCAGGTCTCCACACCGTGAGTGTGAAACTCATACCCAAGGATATGGTGCACAGCAGCCGCGAGGCGCTCGAGGGTTTCCTGAGATCAACATGGCATCCTTATCTCCAGAGGCTTCCTGTGGAGCTGCGCTCTCCATTTGTCCAGGAGATAGCGAGGCGCTACATCGATCGTTATTCATCTCCCGATGGCATGATACACGTCAGAATGATGCGGCTGCAGGCTCTGGCTGAGAAGCAGCCGGATTGAGTGTTGAAGCGCACATCATGCGCTCATATGTGTTTGGTAACTGGAGGTTCGCTCAATCCTGCCTGCTGGAAGCACACATTATCCGCAAACGCATACAGGGCCAACGATTCCGCAGACGGATATCGGATGAACAAGAGCGCTCACATCTGCTCGTTCACGTTGCTCTCAAATGCTCATCTGTATCGTATGGCAGAGTGCAAACGCACCGGTGACGGCTGCTGTCACTACCACGCCTGCTATGAGCACACCCAGTGCTATTGAGAGAAATGCAGGAAGTGGCCTGAATCCGAGAAGAAATGCAAGAACGCATCCAGTCCAGGCACCGGTTACCGGCAGGGGAATGGCGACAAAGAGCGTCAAGGCGGCAAAACCAACCTCTTCCCTGCCCTCGATGTATTTCCTTCTGGTTCTCGAGAAGAGCCACGTGAAGAACCGGTATCCAGGAGGATATCTCATGAGAAAAGAGGACACCGGGCCCAGAAAGAGCAGCAAGGGTGCCACAGGGATCAGATTCCCAATGACCGAGATCGCGTATGCCTCGAGGGGAGAGTAGCCGCAGGCAATCGCCAGGGGTATCGCTCCGCAAAGCTCTGATATGGGCGACATTGCCAGCAGCATGACCATCGCCCATTCCGGAATCTCAATCATAAAACCTCCAGCATAAAAGGGATGGCTGAAACTCCATAGCGGATAACAAATTTGTTCGATCTCTGGCTTGAATAGCTGAATGAGACTGCAGGAATCGATTGCCCTGGACGAGATTCATGAAGCATTTGGAATTGATTGCTGGAGACATCGATGATGATCTCACACAACCTCATTTACCCAGTGATCCCTTTATCTGGACCCGGAAGACCTGCTCCTCTTTGGGTGAATAGACGGAGATGGTGAGATCAACCGGAATCTCTTCAAGCGATACGGTAACCGGAGCATCAGATATCTTGAGACCGGAAGAGACGAGCTTCGCAAGGGACTCCGCAACGCTCGAAAGCTCTCTGATATCGATGCCGACATCTCCATTAACTGAGACCGCTGCTGGCAAGGGCTCACCATCGCTCGATATCCTCACCCCCAGAGATCCATCCTTCCCGCTTCCCGTAACCTTTGCGACTATTGGGTACCTCTCGAGGCTCTCGTCGCCCTGCAGCCTGGCCTTCGCATCCGCATCGACTTTTATGGACACCATCATACCACCGTTCTGCTGTATGGGGCAATCGATATAAAAGGATGGCTCACAGAGTGATTCCACGATGGAAGAGGAGCTGTATGTTAACCATGGATCTTCGAGCAATGTGCCCTCGTTAATCCAGATCAACATGTGACCCTCGGGATTCATGCAATTTTGCCAATAAACGCCGATCGCTCTTACGTGTCTAGCAACTTGAAGGACATACAAGCTGGTTGCTGAAACCTATTCGTTAGCCAGAAGTGCATAGCAGGACCAGTGTCCCTTCTGGCAAGTCATCATATGGATAAGAGCGACGCCGATTCCCGGCATTCTGTAATCCAGGCCCACAACTTGTATTCCAGGGCCTGTTTGGATGTGAGCTGAGTCCAGAAATCTGGAGCTTGCCGCTTATGCATATTAGAAACACTTAATCCTTATTCGGACACGCCCCTCATGGATGCAGAGCCCCTGAGTCTCATGTCGCTCGCCTTACAGCGCGTATCCCGAGATCGCTCAGACCCTGGCTCTCACGGGCCCTCTCCAGGAAAATCCAGAGGCTCTCGACATCCTTTATCTCCTTTCTGACGAGAATCTTGAGCCGCTTTCTGATCTCCACATCGACCCTGACTCCAGTGGGACGGAGGAACTCCTCCATCTTGTGGGCGATCTCCTCCCCACGCGCATCCCAGTCGGTCATCAGCACGATCTCACTATACGATCTCGCACTCTCCTCTGCAAGCTCCAGACAAGATCTCTGGGAGGACATCAGTATTGGACCAGGAACGCCAATCCTGCGAAGTGCATCCCTGTCGCGCGGCCCTTCGACGATTACAGCTGCGCCTCGCTCCGATGCATCCAGAAGCGCCTCTATCTGCTCCTCGAGTGCCTCAAGATCGTAGTTCTTCCTGTGCGGTCTCATTCGATCACCTGATCGATCTCCTGAGAGCCGCCAGAACGGATTCGGCATCGATGCCTCTCATGAGAACCACCTTCCTCTGGCTCCTGTGGCCGCTCATTATCTCCACATCACCCTGAGTGAGCCCAAACGCCCTGGATATCTCCTGGAGAAGCTGTCTGTTGGCTTTACCCTTATCAGCCCTCTCAGTAAGCCTGACCTCGATGCTGCCCCTCCAGGCGTTGAAGCCCGCTGGAACCACAAGCTCCGACGATCCCGGTATAACATCGATATGCAGAACCACTCCATCAGGATGGCGCTCGATCGCATCGTCCAGAGTCTTCACAACTGCATATTCGCAGCATTGTGATAAAAAATTGACTATCAGGGATTTCACAAAAGAGGGGTCTCAAGCCGGCTCGCCGAAAGAGCATACCCGTTCTGCATATAGTAGCAATTTATTTCATATTAATAACACTTAAAGACATGTATTTTCAAATTCGTGTGATGGTGGGCTTTCGAGGGCAACCTTAAAATATTGTCGCTGCATTGCATGTCAAGGTTCCATGAAGCTCAGGCAAGCTGTGATCCCCGCCGGAGCCTCTGAACGGGCGAAGGAGATTGCAAGGAAGCTGCAGGAGCTCGGCCTGGATATCTTCACCCTTTCAAATCCGGCTTTTTCTCTGCCCAACGACTGGTCGGGGAGTCTTCTCATCTACGACGAATCCGTGATCTCAAGCTCGAATGGTCGATTGCTGATAAGATCCGCCATCCACGGCGGTGGCGCTGTTCTTGAATGCGGGGATAATGATATGCTCGAGGCAATCAGCAGAGACCTGAATCTCGCAGATGATGTAAAAAGGCTTGCTTCTGCCTCTGCTCTTTACAGGTGCATGGCATTCGACGCCTCCGAGCTCCACGCTCTCCAGTCAGACATGTACTGGCCTAAGTACAGCGTCAGCCTCTTCGAGAAGGTCCAGGACCTCAGATACGGGGAGAACTGGCACCAGAGGGCAGCACTCTACGCAAGGCCTGGAGGACTCGGGCTATTCAGGGCTGTCAAGCTCAACGGCAAGGAGATGTCCTACAACAACTTCGTCGACGCTGAGACGGTTCTGGAGATGCTCATAGACCTCTCAGAGTATGATGGCGTGCCGACAAACAGGCCTCTCGCTGTCATAGTGAAGCACGCGAATCCGTGTGGTGTTGCTTACGGCAGTGATCTGGAGGAGGCGTACAGGTGGGCGTTCGCCACAGATCCGAAGTCGGCGTTCGGCGGTGTGATCGGATTCAACATGAAGGTCGATCTCGCAACAGCAGAGGCGATAGGCGACAGCTTCGTGGAGGTTCTCATCGCTCCCGGATACGAGCCTGATGCGCTTGAGCTCCTCACGCGCAACAAGCCGAACCGCAGGATACTTGATATCGGGGACATGCTCCAGAGAAAGGATGAGCTGTACAGGGGGCATGCGTTCAGGAGCGTGTTCGGCGGGATGATGCTCCAGGACTACGACCGGGAGGACATTCTCGAGTGGAGAGTTGTCACGCAGCGCTCTCCTACTCCGGAGGAGAACAGGGCACTCAGATTCGCCTGGAAGGTCACGAAGTACGTCAAGTCTAACGCTCTGGTGTACACCACAGCGGACCGGACGATAGGAATTGGCTCAGGCCAGGTCAGCAGGGTCGACTCTGCCAGATTCGGCGCCGAGAAGGCTGAGGAGCACGGTCTCGATACAAGGGGCACCGTGGCAGCGACCGACTCGTTCTTCCCATTCCGCGATGGCCTCGACAGGGTCCACGAGGCAGGGGCGACCGCTGTTGTCCATCCGGGGGGATCGATAAGAGATAGGGAAGTAATCCAGGCGGCTGATGAACATGGTATGGCCATGGTGTTCACTGGGATGCGCCACTTCAGGCACTGAGCACCCTGCTCTGCGAATCGCGATCGTACTGGTTCTTCTCTCATCACCAGCCCTGGCGTTACATATTCTCCCGGGCCAGGATGTCCAGAGCGCGATATATTCAGCCTCTCCTGGGGATATCCTGATCCTGGAGGCTGGAGAGCACAGGCCGTTCGTTGTGGACAGGCCACTGACGCTCATAGGATACGGCGCCTTCATGCGCTCCGATGTCCAGTCTCCAGCGATAACAGTTAGATCCGACAGTGTGAGGATAGAGGGAGTATCGATAGCAGGGGTGAAGAGACCATCTGAAGAGAAGTTCAAGTACTACATGGAGCGATACCAGGGAGGCTCTTCAGGTGGCACATCAGGAATTTCAACCTCTGTGACGTTCGCAGGCCATCTCAGGCTGGACCTGCCGAACGCTGCCATTCTCGTGTTTGGGAGAAATGTAACGCTGGAGAACATAAGCGTGAGGGATGCAGAGGTGGGTGTTTTCGCCGAGGACCTTAATGGTCTTCTTATAAACAATTCCACATTCCAGAGCTGCAAGACCGGCGTGCTGGTTCTGAGATCCTCGAACGTGAGCATCATCAGCACAGAGATGATCGATTGCGAGAAGGCTGGACTGAACGCCTCGAACTCCAGGGCATTCACGGTCACCGGATGCAGAGCGGTGAACAACACACATGCTGGGCTCTTCTTCAGGAACTGCGAGGATATTGATGTCAGAGACAACACCCTGAGCAAGAACTCTGAGGGGCTGGTCTTCTGGGGCACCAACCATAGCTCTGCAACGGGCAACCAAGCAGATCTGAACTACTATGGAATTCTTCTGGCGGGCTCGCACAACAATACCATCTCCGGGAACACCCTCGTCAACAACAGGAGAAGTGAGATCGTGGGGGGATTTGGAGTGGGCATGAGCATCCAGGCGAACAGCAGCTACAATCTGGTTTTCAAGAACACCGCATCAAATAACTACAACGGACTGGAGATAACGGAGAACTGCCAGAGAAACGCCCTCTGCGCGAACAACATATCCAGAAACACACACGGTGTCCGGCTCGATAAGAACTGGAACAATCTGATTTACAGGAACAACTTTGTGGACAATGTGATAAGCGCTTATGACAATCAGACGAAGAGCATATGGAACACAACCGTCGGCAATTACTACAGCGATTACAGGGGATCCGATGGTGACGGAGATGGCATGGGCGATACACCCTATACAATACCCAAGGGCAGCTCGATGGCCACCGACTACAGGCCGCTCGTGATGCCATTCACAGGTGATATCGATACAGAGAAGATCCTGGAGGATATAAAGCGATACGCCCATTACAATCCAGAGGAAGGCAATACCATCAGGGTCGATGAGAGCGGAGCCACGATAAGGTACACGACACGAAGAGCCCCTCCGGTCTTCGAGGAGAATACGAATACGGTGGTTGAACGCCCGCCGTTTACGCCTGTGCTATAAGATCCCTGAGGGCGATTGATCGAAGAGATGGGCCCTGAAATATGGCCTCGCAGAGATATCTGGCGAAAATCTGACTTGGCCGATATTTGAGAACAAATCTCCCAAAAGATTTGCTTTTCCCTCCACCGACGTCTAAAAAGTAGTCATGCCCCTGCGGGCACAAACCTCTCGCCTGTGATCCTCTCGTACAGCTTGATATAAATCTCGCTCGTCCTTTGCACGATCTCATCTGGAAGTGGTGGAATCTCCGGCTCCGGCATCTTCGAGCTTCTTGCCTGATAGAGCATATCCTTGTAGCCGATCTGCCTGTAGTACTTCCGGACGTACTCCTTGCTCAGATCGACGTATTCCCCCTCCTCGTACATGGCCCTGTCCCAGAACCTGTCCTCATCTGCTGTCCCGTAGACATCGACCACCATGATCTCCCTGTTCTCATCGAATGCGAACTCCTTCTTCCCATCCACGTGTATGAGACCCCGGGGCTCCACACATCTCCTGATGTCCTCATCTATCCTGATGATTATCTCCGTGATCTCCTCGAACTCCTGCGGGCTGAGCTTTGCGAGCTCCAGCGCCTCATCTCTGCTCAGAAGCCTGTCGGTCTTCTCCAGTTTGGTAGAGAGCTCTATGTACGGCTCCGGCAGCTGCTCGGCAAAGGAGACCTTTCGTCCCCGCGGGAACCCGAGAGCCTCCGGCTCAATCTCCCCGGACTCGATCCTGTCGAAGAGAGAGCCAGCAACGTACCATCTGCATATGAACTCCAGAGGTATCAGATGTCCTTTCGTCTCACGGGTTATGCGCTCCGGAGACACTATGCTGACCTTTCTCACAATCATACCAGCGGGCGGGAGGTATCTGACGAAATGATTCCTTATGCCCATCCGCTCAGCGCGCTCGAACCAGAAGACACCCTCCCTGCATAGCGTCTCGCCCTTGTACGGTATCCTTGTCGGTATGATCTTGTCGAACACAGAGATGTTATCGGTGAACTGGAACTCCAGCTCGGAGCCGAGATCATAGGCCTCCTTCACCTTGCCCCTCATCAAAAGCTTGCGGTTCATTGCACCTAGATCCAACAGGAATTTGATAACGCTTTTGCTGATCGGTGAGTTGCAGCTGCGTAACAGAGCTTCTGTCGCTCTGAGAACCTCCCTGTGGCAGCACTGCCCTGCTATGCGATTCTAAAGAGCGCTTCCAGAAACAAACCAGCCTGCTTGACCTTCAAGTTGCCAAACAGGAAAGCAAAAAAAAAACGGGAGAACCTCACTCTCCCATCCAGTCGAGTATCTCCAGCGCTTTGTCCCTGTATGCGTCCATGACATAGGGTATGCCGGAGATCCTCGCGGCATCCTCTGTGAGCGCCATGAGATCCTTCCTCGATATGGAGGAGATGCTGAAGTTCCTCGAGCCTGCCATGAGCTGCTGCAGCCCTGTCCTGAACTTCTGGCAGTACGTGTAGATCGCGACAGCGCCAAGCGGTATGTTCTTGATCTCCTCTCCATACTTCGCCCTGAGCTCCTCATAGCTCACAAATATCTCCTCAGGCCGCTGCCCGTACTTTGCAACCGTCTTTGGTAGATCCCCTGTCTCGAGCCACTTTTGGATGTTCTTCCCGACCATGCCAGGGATCATCAGAGCCCTTCCCATGCAGACAGCCTTCACGTAGGGGCTGCCCATGGCGATAGCCTTGAAGACACCATCCTCTGTTGAGAAGCCGCCTGCCATTGCCAGGTCAGGGACGCGCATGCCCCGCTTCGATAACCGCTCGCAGAACTCGTACGCAAGAGCCTCCAGATAGAAAGTGGGTATCCCCCACTCGTTCATCATCGGCCACGGGCTCATTCCGGTGCCTCCTGGCGCTCCGTCTATCGTGATGAGATCCAAATGCGCCTCGGCGCCGAATCTTATGGCCATCGCGAGCTCAACCATGGAGTAAGCGCCTGTCTTGAGCGTGATACGCTTGAAGCCGAGATCTCTGAGCCGATCAACCTCGTTCAGGAAGCCCTCCTTTGTGACAAAGCCAAGACGCGAATGCCGCTCGAACTCCTTTATTGCACCCTCCTTAAATGCCGCCTGAACTGCTGGATCCTCCGGGTCTGGCTGCACTACATAACCTCTTCTCTTGAGCACCAGGGCCCTCTCCAGGGATGGCACCCTTATCTCACCACCAATGCACTTCGCGCCCTGGCCCCACTTGAGCTCTATCGTCTCCAGGTTGTGCTTCGATGATACGTACTCAGCCACGCCCAGGCGGGTATCCTCGACATTCATCTGCACAAGAATCTCGCCATATCCTTCATGGAACCTCTTGTACGTCTCTATCCTCCTGTCCATCTCAGGGGATTTCTTGACCTTGTTGTCGCTTCCAAGCACGAGCTCTGGATCGACGCCGCAGACGTTCTCTCCACAGACAAGCGTTATGCCAGATATGGCTGCACCGATTGCGAAATGCTCCCAGTTCTTCCTGGCTATATCGGTGGACCCAAGAGCGCCCGTGAATATCGGCACCCTCATCCTCACCTTCCTGGTCCAGCCGTACTCCGTCTCAGTGTTGACATTCGGGAAGAGCGCAGTATCCGGATCAGGCTCAACACCCTCAGGGAGACCGTAGGCACCGACAGCGTAACCCTGTATGTTCAGATGCGAATAATCAACAGGATAGTCCTTGTCAGCTCCCGCAGTGATCTCTCCGAAAGGACCCGGATAGAGCACCTCTCTTCCTCTGAACGAGGAGAGCCAGGTCTCGCATCCGCCCCTGCATCCGTCCACGCACCTGCTGCATATGCCAGACATCGGGACGACATCCCGCGAGCGGTTGAACGTCCCTGTTGCCTCATTGGCATTCGGCCTTCTAAGGTTCATTCCATGACACCCTCTTTACAAACCCTGTGATTTCGGCATATGGCTCGATGAGAGCCGACAGGCTGCTTCCCTCCTTCTTCTATAAAAGCATTTTCAAAAGCTATATTTACATGATGTAGGTTATCATTTTCCGATCATTATATGACAAGAAGGGCATGAGATGATAGCCATAGTGGACTACGGCATGGGCAATCTGTTCAGCATATACAACGCTTTTTTGAAGGTAGGTGGCGATCCTGAGATAAAGAGAGATCCTGAGTTTGGGGGTGCAGAAGGAATAGTCATACCCGGCGTCGGCTCCTTCGGGAGGTGCACGGAGCGCCTTCGCAGATTTCAGGAGCCTCTGGAGGAGAGAATCACCGAGGGTACGCCTGTTCTGGGCATATGCATAGGCATGCAGGTGATGCTGGACGAGAGCGAGGAGAGCCCGGGAGCCAGAGGCTTCGGCTGGATCCCTGGAAGGGTCGTGCGGCTGCCTGAGAGCGTCACAGTGCCGCAGATGGGATGGAACAGCCTGGAGATAAAGAAAGGTATGGAGCTGCTGGATGGCATATCCCCTGGAGATATGTTCTACTTCGTACACTCGTATCACTGCATTCCATATGATCAGAGAGTGGTTGCGGCAAGCACGCACTATGGCGTGGAGCTCGCAGCGGTTGTGGCGAAGGATAACATATACGGAACGCAGTTCCATCCGGAAAAGTCAGGTCCGAAGGGTCTGAGGATACTCGAGAACTTCGTGAGGATGGTCAGATGCTAGCCCGCAGAATCATTCCGTGTTTGGATTGCGATCTAGGAGTACCGAATGGCAGGGTTGTCAAGGGGATCGAATTCAAGCAGATAAGATACGCAGGGGTTCCGTGGGAGCTGGCGACCCGGTACTACGAGGATGGCGCTGACGAGATCGTATTTCTGGATATCACAGCCTCCCACGAGCGCAGGGCGACGATGTTCGACGTCATCAAAAAGACATCAGAGCATGTTTTCGTGCCGCTGACAGTGGGTGGAGGCATCTCGAGCCTGGAGGACGCGAGGAATGCGTTCAACGCAGGTGCTGACAAGGTGACTGTGAACACAGCAGCACTCAGGAGGCCGGAGCTCATCAGAGAGATCTCGGAGAGCTACGGCAGCCAGGCGGTTGTGGTCGCGATCGACGCGAAGAGAAGGTATCAGGATCTGGACGGCAGGATAACAATAAACACTGAAAGCGGCCGGTGTTGGTTCGAGTGCTCCTATTACGGAGGGAGGCGATTCACAGGGGTCGACGCGCTCGCATGGGCAAGGCGCGTTGAGGAGCTCGGTGCAGGGGAGATACTGCTCACAAGCATGGATCGAGATGGCACGTACGATGGCTTCGATATCGAGCTCACCGATGCGGTATCGAGAATGGTGAGGATACCTGTGATCGCATCAGGCGGATGCGCCAGCCCTGAGCACATGTATGAGGTCTTCAGAAGAACGGATGCATCCGCAGCGCTCGCTGCGAGCATATTCCACTTCAACCAGTGGAGTATAAGGGATTGCAAGAGATATCTCCACGAACGCGGAATAAACGTGAGGATCACCGATTAGGCCCGAAGCATCGCTCCGAGAGCTCGCGCTGCATCTGCGATGATGTAGATGCTGTGCCGTCCAAGCAGCATATCTCAGTCGCCATTTATTTCTGCATCGCACACGCCGGGCATGAGGTGGGAACAGCTGATGTTCGTCTGCCCATCTCTTCCAGGGATCCTGCGATCGAAGTGCGCATCGGACCGGTAAATTTATAGAATATGCGATGGAGCATCGCGGGGGTTTCGATGATAGAGCTCACAAAGGCGCCATGCAACTCGCTGCTCGAGGTCAAATCCTTCACAGGAATGGGCGGCTGGCAGAAGCGGCTGGAGGCCATAGGGATCAGGAAGGGGATCAGGCTGAAGAAGATCACATGCCAGCCGTTTGGTGGACCGATTGTTGTCGATGTCAATGGAACAAAGATATCCCTGGGACGCGGAATTGCGTCGCGGATACAGGTCGAGCTCGCCCAGCATGTGAAATGATGGGAAAGAGCGGGGCGCTCTGGTCTTCAGGCCGGAGAGGAGGTCACTCGCCGGGGATGATTTGAGCCAATGAAGAACCCTCTGCCGAGTCCGGCCACTGCGAAAAGACGAAAAAGTATAGGGAAAAAGCACAGGTTGATCTGCGAGATCACTGGAACTTGCTCAGTACCTTTGATATCTCATCGAATATCTGGTTGATCTCGCCTGCGCCGTTAATGTTTGCGATCAGGCCCGCCTTTGTGTAGTAATCGATCAGCGGCTGGGTCTGCTGCTTGTACACCTTGAGCCTGTTGAGTATCGCCTCCTCCTTGTCATCGTCCCTGTGGTAGAGCTCTCCTCCACATTCATCGCACTTTCCGGGAACCTTCGGGGGGTTGAAGATTATGTGGTAGCTCCTGCCGCACTTGCACATCCGCCTTCCGCTGAGCCTCCTCACCAGCTCCTCATCGGGAACATCTATGTTGAGAACTACATCGATCTTCTGTTTCAGCTCAGGCAGTATCTTGTCCAGCGCCTCTGCCTGGGGGATGGTTCTCGGATACCCATCAAGCATGTAGCCACCAGCCACATCCGGCTTTGAGAGACGATCCTTGATTATGCCTATCAGTATCGAGTCCGGCACAAGCTGGCCTGCGTCCATGTACTTCTTCGCCTCTTTCCCAAGCTCAGTTCCGTTCCTCACGTGCTCCCTGAGTATGTCTCCGGTGGATATGTGCTTCACATTGAACTTCTCAGCGATCATCTTGGCCTGGGTCCCCTTCCCAGATCCCGGTGGGCCGAGCAGAACTATATTCATATCAAGCCTCCTTTACCGCAAGCTCCAGGCGATCTGAATCGCTTGCTCGTCTGGGTTAAAGCCCTCGTTGTTAAAAAACCTTTCGTGATCGAAGCGAATTGTTCGAGAACCAGTCCAGATCGACATACACATCGATTCAAATAAATCAGAGGCTAATCGATGTGATCCACAGATGCACAGCATCGCTATTCTTTACGCTGATTATCCGAAACAGCCCTGAGATATTCCAGGACTGCCAAAACGAATGTGCAGTGAGACCACATCAGCGGAAGAACCGACCTGAAAGTGTTATCATCACTGACCTGCTCAGGCATCAAGCCTGTAGAGAATGTGTGATCCGAACACCATTTTATGAGTTCCAGGGCACGATCCAGGCTTCCCACTGCGATATGCCATTGTGCCAGCCAAAGCGTACATATGATCCAGCTGTTCATGTAGCCATGATAGGTATCGTGCATATAACGGGCAACGCCTCCTGACGGGCGGGTAAGCTCTCTCTCAATAGCCCGCATCGTATTGACCACTCTTGGATCGTTTGCCGGCAGCAATTCAAAGTACCAGATGCTGAAAACCGATGCATCAAGTGTGGAGTCCGAAGGGGAGCGCCTGAAATGCATGATGCTGTCATCATAAAGATCCAGCGCAGCATGCCTGATGAGCTCTGCAGCTTGCGACCACCTCGAGTGAAACTTCTCGTTACCCAAAATCCTCGCAATCTCTGAGGCTCCGCGGAGGCCAGCATGGACAACAGCCGCAGTGTATGCATGTGACCCTCTCCTTTCCTCCCACAGGTCAAAGCTCTCAGCGGGCAGATTTGTCGTTCTGTCGATTGAGCCGACGAGGAATTCTGCGGCTGGCCTCACCAGCGATGAAAAGTAACGCCCTATTATCCAGACATCCTTGGACATGAGCCAGTTGTGGTACAGAGCATAAAGAGGCAGGCCCGTCTCATCGAGCTGAATCATGGGCACTGGATGCCATGTACTACCGAAATCACCAGCAGGTGTGTATTTATGGAGAAAATAACCGTCCACAGTTATTATTTTAGATAAAAAATCTATAATTTCTTTGCTGAGATGGTGATATCTGGCCCTATCCAGCGCTATACATGCCCACGAGGCATCTCTTGGCCAGCAATAGGTGTAAAGATCCGCTCCGAATTGCTTTATCTCCGAATCGCAGGAGGCGATAATCGATCCATTCACATCCATATGAGCAACCGTAGCCATGAGGCTTCTGTAAAATGCATCCTGTACCTTCTCCGGCAGCTCGCGGAGGTTCCTGCACTCTGGAAGAGCATCGACATGCTCGATAAACGCTTTCCAGAAATTGAAGCTGATGCGGTAGACGTTGGCCGGTCCATTCTCTTTCAATTTTCTGTGAATATCAACCACCTGGCGATGCCCCCTACCAACAACGATCCACATGTGTATGCGTCTTGACTCCCCGGGCCTGATGCCTGATATTCTCCAGCTGATAGTCGAGTCGATGGATCCATGCGCTACTGCATTGCAGCTCAGCATTCCATCCTCTTCCATGTCCTTCCAAGTACCTTGCATTCCCTTCCACTCAGCAACCCCTACAGCATATTGATCGAACTGCGGATAGCTGCTGTGAAGAAAGTACCGATCACGTTTGTAGTGAATCAACATATCGCCATCTACGAATGCTGTCTCACCGATCTTATTCTCCAGTATGTTGTAATTCTGGTTTGAGAAGAGACCGATGTCCCTGGAAGATGGCGAGATGTTCATCACATCAAACAATCTATAAAAATAATTTGATGATGGATGTACCGCATCCAGCACTCTCACCCTCAATCCCAACGACTGGTTTTCGAAGATGGTTTCACCGATGTTCGATGCACAAAAGCCAATCTCCATATTTTCGCGGTCATCCGTTTTGAGATCCTCCAGAGTCTCGAAGAAGTTCTCCTCGAAAGATGATTTGTATCTCTGCTGAATCCCCCATCCATCAAGCCAGCTGAATACGTGAAGATTCGCGTCGTAAATCCCTGCACGTATCATGTTACAGTGATTTTCGAGACCCACATAGGGATAGTAAATGTCCCGGATGATCCCCAGTTCATCCTCGCATATCAGTAATCTCCCATTTCCGAACAGCAGCGGCCTCATATATTTTTATTAATTGTTATCATTGCTTTTAAGTTTCTCTGAGTGACCTCTCGGGATGAGATCACTCCCGCTCCTGAGCCCGCTGGTTGATAATCCTGTCAGAGCGCTGGAGCGCGCTGTGTGTGTCGCCGAAGTGGTCCGCAGCCTCCCTCATAGTCCTCATGAATCCCTCGAGATCGCCATGATCAACCGCGTCTGATAGTCGCAAACATTCCTCTATGAACACTCTCCGCACCTCTTTCGCAAAGGGATTCATCTGAATCGATGCATACAGCTCCGGGTTCTGGTCAAGTATCCTCCCCACGAAATCGAGCATCACCTCGTAAACAGGGCTCATGAACCTTCTCGACCTTGAGACGTCGAAGTCAAGGGCGCGAAGGGTTGAGCCTACAGCAATGTATGAGAAGTGCGTCAGAGCCTGGACCACAGCCATCATCCTGTCGTGCTCCTCAGGCGTGAGGACCTCGACCCTGGCGCCGTCCCTCTCCAGGATCTCCCTGATATGAGATGACCATCTCCCCCACCGCCCCTCTACAGGCGTGATTATCACCGTCTGACCCCTTATCGATGGCATCGTCGGCCCGAACATGGGATGTGCTCCGAGGACCTCCACATCTGGATGAGTGGACTCAACCATCGCTCTCACAGGCTCAACCTTTAGGGAGGTCAGATCCATTAGCAGCGATCCACTCCTCATCGCTGGCCCTATCCTCCCCGCCACCTCAGGAGTTCTGTCTATCGGCACGCTCAGCACCACGATATCACTCTCCGCCACCTCGCTCATGAGATCGCGCGCGTATCTCACTCCGAGAGCATCTGCGACGTGGAACTTTCCGCTCGGCCCCCAAATGCATACATCGAATCCACGATCTCTGAAGTACCTGGCAAACCATGAGCCTGTCTCGCCCGTCCCGCCAACTATTAGCATCCTCCTCATTCTCCATCCCCTCTCGTAATGTCAATCTGAAGATTCAAGCTGCCATTTGTATTAGGTAACATCCGACATGCGCCTGCATCACCATTCGACCATACTGCACACCCATGATGCAATTGGTATGCTACAGATTCAGCCGCCCGAGCGCTGCCCTGACCGCGGCCTCCATCACGTCGACTGGCTCATCCAGACCGGTCCAGATCCTGAAGGCTGCAGCACCCTGATAGACAAGCATCATGACCCCATCGATAGCCTTCGCTCCTGCTCTCCTCGCATCCCTGAGAAGCTCGGTCTCCCTGCTGTAGATTATATCGAATACAACCTGCTCTGCTTTCAGGATACTCCCATCAAAGAGCCTGGGATCTCCATCACGCATTCCCACAGATGTTGCGTTTATCACTACATCAGAGACTCTGACGAGATCATCGATCTCCCCGAACGGGCGGAACTCCAGGCCGAGATCACTCGCGAGCGCCAGCCCCCTCTCAGGTGTCCTGTTCGTTACAACGATCTCTGCGCCATCTTTGGAGAGCTGGTATGCGATGGCTCTGGCAGCGCCTCCTGCGCCGATCAGAAGAACATCAGCGCCTCTGACATTCACGCCGTAATGCCTCAGGGCAAGTGACGCGCCGATCCCATCGGTGTTGTGCCCCCGGATCCCTCTTTGGAATGATACTGTGTTAGCAGCTCCGATAGCCTCCGCAGTCTCGTCCGGCTCGACCACCGATATCGCGCTCTCCTTCAAGGGTATCGTCAGGTTGAGTCCCCCAAAGCCCATGGCATCAGCGCCAAGAATAGCGTCCCTCAGCCTTGGTATTTTAACCCTGAACGCATGGTAGCTCGCCTGAAGCCCCATGGCCTGGAAGGCGGCGTTATGCATCACAGGCGAGAGGCTGTGCTCTATCGGATCTCCGAGAACAGCATACACCTTCAAAGGAGCACCCCCATCAGGGATCCAACAACCCCGCCGAAGAGCGTTGCGACCAGGTTAACGCCGTTGTTTGTGAGCAGACCTCTTCTCTGAAACACCGCGCCCATCAGGCTATCGAAGTTTGATCCGAGAAAACCGCTCGTCATAGCAATCAGGAAACCATTCGCGCCTGTCATGCTTATAGCAACAGCGACCAGTCCGATGGCTGCAGCGCCGGCCAGCGATGCCATCTCCCCAAGAGGTGTCACCCCCCCGTCGACCCCCGGGTCCACGGGCTTGAGTGTGGTTATCATCCGCGGCCTGGACCTGCTGGTCTCACCTATCTCGCTGGCCAGCGTGTCTCCATTTGCAGTGGCCACAGCGCCGAGGAAGGCGTAGAAGAATATCTCGTTGCCGTATATACCATAGCAGAGCGCGGCCACAAGTGGAACCAAGCTGTTGCTGTACACGTTTTTGTATCCTCTAACGCCGCATTTCTCCTGAGCGATTCCCAGGCTGTACTTATACGAATACCCGTAGCGCGTGAACGCGCCACCCATAAGGTAGAAGCAGAGGAGAAGCAGAAACCACTTCAATCCGGCGAAGAGAACCACCAGGATGCATATGATCACCTCGCTGAGCACTGCATCAACATCTGCAGCTCTCGCCCAGTAAGCTCCAACTCCCAGAATCACAGCAAATATGTATATCATCAAGATGTTGCTGAGCTCAGGAAGCGGGTATTCGAAGCTGAAGAGCCACATGACCATGCACGCGCCAAATGGCACAGTGAAATCCATCTCCCTGGAGACATGCTGGAGGAATGCACCGCTCAGCCCTCCGAGTATGGTCATAAACAGTATTTTCTCCTGCAGAAGATAGGGTGCGGAGAGGTACGCAGCCGGATAGCCGATCGCCACAGTGGCCATTATGTATATGAAGCTGCCCGCGAGCTGCTGGAACCTCTTTGATACAGTGTAGGCCACAGTAGGCAGGATGAAAGATATCGCCACAACATACATCGGGAGATTCAGATGCGTGTATGTCAGCGCCTCTCTGAGGACCAGAAGCAGTATGAGCGATGCACACAACATTCTGGCGGGTCGATGAATGATGTATACGATGGCGAGAATAACTGCTGTGAAGACGCCTGTCACGGGGAGCAGGAATGCCAGCGCCCCTATGGCGAGCCTCAAGGCGTCCTCTTTCTGCATGGCCAACCAGTCGCAATCCAACCAAAAATACTTTGCCTTCGAGAGATGATCGAGAAACACAGGCAGTGTTGCATCTAAGAATCGATCTGTGCCGATCGATGCTGCCGGAGAGATTCATGTGATACACAAATTGTACGAAAAGCTCCTCGAAAGGGAGATCATGAGCCATCCCATCCCAGGGTGTGTGGCATTTGTGATATCAGCGTTTGACGGCCACGGCCTGGAGAAGTTCAGGGATCTGATCGAGTGGAGCGCATCGCTCGGCATAGAGAACCTGCTGATACACGTAGGACAGCACTCAGGGGATCTCGCGTCCCCTCTCGAGTCCATGCTCAAAGACGCTCCCGCGGACGTGAGCATCATCGACGCTGATAGATCAAAATCGACGGGAAAGGGCGGGATCAGCGTCACAATCTCCCTGGGATACGGCGGGAAGAGGGAGGTAACAGAGGCCATAAGGTCTGTTCTCATGGATGTTGCTGCAGGACTGATAGAGCCGGAGGAGATAGACAGGAATACCATAGAGCGGTACCTCAGGTTCAAGCAGAAGCCGGACCTGGTCATAAGGGCCGGTGGCAGAAGGCTCAGCGACTTCATGATATGGCAGGCTGCGTACTCTGAGCTGTACTTCACAGATGTCGACTGGGCATCCCTGAGGCGATTGGACTTCCTGCGCGCAATAAGGGATTTCCAGAGAAGGGAGAGGAGATTTGGAAGATGAACTGGCGGATCTGCTCAAGCAGAGCAGCATTATTTCAGTGCATGCCGACTCCTGACAGCCCGCTCATCTCTTTGGCCGTAACCTGTTTCATCGAATCCCACACATCGTTCCAGATTCAATACCACGTCCTTGCTGTCGGTTTCAGCAGAGCCATTGAGTTTTTCGAGAACACGACCTTCATCAACTGGATGAGAGCAAAACCGAAGATTCTGCTATCCTGCTTGTATTCAGCCTCAAAACGTTTATCTTCTTGAAATATGCTCTCCATCGCTAAACGCAGGAGACCCATGGATATGAAGAAGGACAAGGATAGCAAAGATAAAAAGCAGAGCAGAAAGCGCCTGCCCGAAAGATACTGGTATGTGGGTCTTGGTCTGCTGTTTCTGCTCTCCATCTACCTCAGGGCTGTGGTTCCATTCAGGAATGTGTTTATCGGAGACGCGGTCAGGTTCAGCAGCGAGAGCGACGCATGGTATCACATGATGCTCGCCAAGACCACGTTCCTCCACTGGCAGCGCCCATGGTTCGATCCGCTCACAAACTTTCCGAACGGGACGCCGCTCCACTTCGGGCCGTTCCTGAGCTGGGGTGTTGCTCTGCTCTCCAAGATCGTTGGCCTCGGCGGCTCGGATCTTCACACGGTTGATGTGGTCGGGGCGTTCTGGCCTGTGATAATGGGCTCGCTTCTCATACTTCCAGTGTACTACATAGGAAAGGAGATAGGCGGAAGGGGCTGTGGCATAACAGCAGCTGCGCTCTCAGTGGTGCTTCCAGGCCAGCTCTTCTCCAGAACAGTTCTCGGGTTCACCGATCATCACTCCTCTGAGATCCTGCTTAGCACTCTATCGATGCTGCTCTTCATTCTGGCATTCAGAAGCGGTCGACTCCTGAGCTTCAGGACACTCCGGGATCTCAGCTCTGTGAGGCGCCCGCTGATTCTGGCTGTGCTCGCGGGAATTGCCCTCGGCCTGTACGTCGATGCCTGGTCCATGGGAATCCTGTTCGAGGGTATACTGCTGATCGCGATAACCATACAGAGCGTGGTCGAGCACTACCGCGGGAGGAGCGGGGAGTATCTGGGGATCATAGGGGCGATCAGCCTGTTCTTCGCCTTTCTCATGGTAATTCCCTTTGCGCACTCATACAACAGATTCAGCCTGATTCAGTACTCCCTCTTCCAGCCATCGATGCTGCTCCTGGGCTCGATATTCTGTTTTGAGATGGCAGTGGCATCACGCGAGGTATCGAGACGCGGACTCTCACGGGCACTCTACCCGGGATCGATCGCGGCTGTTATCGTTGTAGATCTGATAATAGTAGTCCTGGCAGTTCCCGAGCTATTCAATGCAGTTGTCTACGGTCTCAAGACATATCTTCTCCCACGCACGGGTGGCGCTGCAACGGTCGCAGAGCTCTCGCCCATATACATGGACCTCGGGCGGGGGGTTACCGGGATAGATGAGAACTTCCCGGGAGTGATCCGCATACTCTCTCCGTTCTACATCGCGATCATAGGCCTAGGCATGCTGGTTTACAGATATGTGAGAGACTCAAAAGCACCATATCTCCTGATCATAGTATGGAGCATTGTAACTCTGATCATAACGCTCGCTGCGAACCGCTCCGCCTACTACTACGCGGTCAACGTCGCCCTGCTCTGCGGTTACCTCGCGTCTCTGGTCTATGCGCGCGCGGGATTCTGGGAAATAGAGGATGTTCTTGCGAGATCGCCATCGAACCTTACCAGAGATGTGCGGCCTGAGCGGCTTGCGTCAGCGGCTGCTGTGATACTCATAGTGATAATCCTGGCATATCCGAGCGTTATCAGCTCACATGCAATAGCGAGGTACTCAGTTGGGCCGAATCAGGACTGGGTCAGCTCCATCGAGTGGCTGCGCAACAACACACCATACCCCGGGCTTGATATCTACAATGTTTACGAGCGACCTCCAGAGGGACAGTACTTCCAGTATCCAGAGACAGCATACGGTGTTATGTCTTGGTGGGACTACGGGCATCTCATAGAGACCATAGGCCACAGGTATCCTAATGCCAACCCGTTCCAGGAGGGGATCGGAAGCAAGACCGCAGGAATACCTGGGTCATCCCCGTTCTTCCTGTCTGAGAGCGAGAGCGAAGCTGAGGATGTGCTCACCCGCCTGAACGAGAGCAGATCTCCCTACCTGAATGCGCGGTACATAATGACAGATGTGGAGATGGCAGTCACCAAGTTCCATGCGATTGCCGCGTGGAGCAGCATACCCCTCACGAGATACACAGGCGCGGTCTACCAGCCTCAGGCCGACAGCCTCGTCCCGATACAGGTCTGGATGCCGGAGTACTTCAGGACGATGGTGGCGAGGCTTCATTTCTTTGATGGAAGCGAGGTCGAGCCACAGGATCCGGTGGCTATCGCATACACACGAGTCACGATGCCAGACGGCACTCCTCTCACAGTCATAACAAAATCTCCGCTCATACCTAAGAGCGAGGGCGAGCTTGAGAGCTTCATAAACGAGAGCCTGAGCGAGGGGTATAATGTCAGCGTTGTGAGCAGGAGCTTCGCGAGATCGCCTGTGTATGTCGAGGCGCTGCAGCACTACAGGCTTGTTCATGAATCCACAACACAGGTCACATCGGAAGGAAACAGGTATGTCAAGACATTCGAGCATGTCCCCGGCGCGGTGATAAAGGGCAGGGCATCTCCTGGATCGAGGGTCGTGATCGAGGTCCCGATCATGACGAACCAGAAGAGGCTTTTCATCTACAGACAGTCAAATGTCACAGACTCGAATGGAGAGTTTGTCCTGGTGGTTCCGTACTCGACTGAGGGACCGGTGGTCGGGGGCACGAACTTTGACACTGCGCCCATAGGCGCATACAGGCTCACAGTAAACGGCACGAGCAGAGAGGTGCGCGTGTCAGAGAATGACGTGCTGGGCGGAGGGATCGTTGAGGTATGATCCTCGGGGAGATGAGCTGGCCTGAGATAGAGAAGGGGCTGAAGAAGACAAGGACCGTGATACTGCCTGTGGGGGCTGTCGAGGAGCACGGTCCGCACCTCCCAGTGACCACAGACACACACCAGGCACTGGAGGTTGCTTACGAGGTTGCGAGGAGGCGCGAGGTCTTCGTCGCGCCGCCTGTGCACTACGGCATATGCAGGAGTACGAGGGGCTTTCCAGGAACTGTGAGCGTTGGATTCAACGCCCTGAGAGATTACGTGTACGACATTCTTCTCGGGTTCCACGAGAGCAACTTCAGATACGTGATGGTTCTCTCAGGGCATGCCGGAGGGCAGCACATGTCATCTCTTAAAGAGGCGTGCCAGAGCGCTGTGAACAATACAGATCTCAGAATCAGCCTGCTGACCGACTTTGATCTCATAAGGTGTGATACGCCGGGGGATGGCCACGCGGGAGATATTGAGACGTCAAGAATGCTGCTCCACAGGCCGGATCTTGTCAGGGGCCTCCCGCCCGCGAACCATCCGAAGCGCCCAAGATACCTGATCCTGAGATCGGTGCGGGAGTTCATGGGCAATGGGATCATGGGGGATCCGAGCAGTGCGAGCGCCGAGAAGGGGGTCAGGTACTTCGAGATGGCTGTGCGGGGTGTTCTGGAGGCGCTAGACGAGCTGGAGGGTTTCTCTGTGTGAAACACTCCTATCTATATTTACATCTGTTCATGATGTGAATGATCAGGGCAGAACTTTTGTAGGTGCAGGTATTTTCGCCGTACCTGAGGTTGAATGATATCTCATGGGACGTCTCAGAATAAGGAGAGGTTGTATACGATAAACAAGATTCAACCACTTATTCATGAGATGTCTCAGGTACACAGGACCGGTGGGATGAAACAATGGCATCGGAGAGAGATTTGAGGATTCTTGAGGCCATATCAGATGGATGCTCAAACCCGCAGGAGATCGCAGACCGTCTTAATATAAAAATAGAGGCTGTTCTATCAGCAGCGGAATCTCTTGCAGAGAGCGGGCTCATCAGTGTGGACAAAAGGGTTATCGAGCGTTTCTCGCTGACCGAGGAGGGGAGAAGATATGCGCATGAAGGTCTCCCTGAGAGAAGGCTCATAGAGATGATAGGTGAGGGAAAGCCGGTATCCGAGCTTCAGGACCCAGCGCTGAAGATCGCCATAGGATGGGCTCGAAAGAAGGGCTGGGTTCGGATCGATAAGGGTGTTTTGAGACCGCTGGGCAGGCCTCCCGAGGGGGAGGATGAGATCGCGCTCAAAATGCTTCTTGAGGGAGAGAAGAGCAGGTCGGAGCTCGGCAGCGCCATCGATCTGCTGATCAAAAGAGGTCTGGTGGCACCGGAGCGGAGCAAATCCTGGAGGTACGAGATAACAGATGCGGGGAAGCAGGTGCTATCTCAGAGCAAGGAGATCATTTCTAAAACTGCTGGATACGGCGCAGCTGTTACTCTGGTAAAGGAGATCTCCCAGCTCACCCCGGATATCATAAAGAGCGGCGCATGGAGGGAAGCGAGATTCAGGCCCTACAACGTCAGGGTTCCTGGTGAGACCATCTATCCCGGCAAGATACATCCGTACAGGCGGTTGATGGACCGGATGAGAAGAATCATGCTCGAGATGGGGTTCACGGAGATAAAGGGGGAGATAATACAGTCGAGCTTCTGGAACTTCGATGCGCTCTTCCAGCCACAGGACCATCCGGCCAGGGAGATGCAGGACACGTTCTATCTGGACAGCAGGGCTGAGATCCCTGATTACAGAAGTGTGAAGGAGATGCACGAGCACGGCGGCAGGATAGGTTCCACAGGATGGGGCGGCGTTTGGGATCCGGAGATCGCCAGGCAGGAGGTCCTCAGGACGCACACAACTGCGATAACAATAAAGTATCTGGCAGACAACCCCGACCCTCCGGTCAAGGCATTCTGCATAGATCGCGTTTACAGGCGTGAGGCCATCGATGCGACTCACACCCCTGAGTTCGAGCAGCTTGAGGGGGTTGTGATGGACAGGGGCGTAACGTTCAGCAATCTTCTCGGAATATTAAAGGAGTTTTACTCAAAGATGGGATTCGAGGAGGTCAGGTTCAGGCCCGGATACTTCCCGTACACAGAGCCGAGCGTCGAGCCCGAGGTCTGGATAGATGGGCTGGGCTGGGTGGAGCTCGGGGGCGCTGGCGTCTTCAGGCGCGAGGTGACCGCGCCATTCGGAATAGAGCATCCAGTGCTCGCATGGGGTCTGGGTGTGAGCAGGCTGGCGATGCTCCGGCTGGGCCTGAAGGATCTGAGGCTTCTCTACCAGCCAGATATCGGATGGCTGCGGGATACTCCCGTATCTGTCTTCAGGGGTGTCTGAGATGCCTGTCGTGCGTTTGTATTACGAAGATCTTGAGGAGATGGTCGGCGCCTCAAGGGAGCTCATAATTGAAAGGCTGCCGATGATGGGTGCAGATATTGGCAAGAGCCCGGAAGCGGATTACATCGATGTGGAGTTCTTCCCCGACAGGCCGGATCTCTACAGCGCTGAGGGCGTGGCCAGGGCGCTGCAGGGTTTTCTGGGAATAAGGCCAGGACTCCCTGAGTACCAGGTCCACACCGGATCTGTTGAGATGCGCGTGGATGAGTCTGTGAAGAGTGTGCGCCCGATAATAGGATGCGCAGTTGTCAGGGGCCTCAGGTTCACGGATCCTTTCATAGAGTCGCTCATGAGCCTCCAGGAGGACCTCCACTGGGGTCTCGGGAGAAACAGGAGGAAGGTCGCGATAGGAGTTCATGATATCTCCAGGGTAAGACCTCCATTCAGATACATCGCAGAGGATCCCGACAAAAGGAGGTTTGTGCCGCTCGATTTCGATGAGAGTATGAGCATGAGGGAGATACTTGAGCGGCATCCGAAGGGTGTTGCATACCGTCATATCCTGGATGGATTCGAAAGGTTCCCCCTGATCGTGGATGCTGATGATAATGTCCTGTCATTCCCGCCGGTAATAAACGGGGAGCTGACCAGGGTCAGGGAGGATACAACAGATCTGTTCATAGATGTGACAGGCACGGATCCTGTTGTCTACAGGGCTCTGAACATAGTGGTTACCGCCCTGGCAGAGCGCGGCGGAAGGATAGAGGGCGTGAGGATGATCTCCCCTGATAAAGAATGGATCAGCCCGGATCTCTCCCCTGCACGCTGGACTGTGACCACATCAGAGGCGAATAGCCTGATAGGCTTCAACCTCTCCGCAGAGGAGCTCGCGGAGTGTCTCAGACGCATGAGGTTCGGAGCACGCCATCTTGACAACGACAGTGTTGAGGTGCTGGTCCCTGCGTATCGCGCGGATATAATGCACACCTGGGACATCATAGAGGATGCGGCCAAGAGCTACGGCTATGAGAATCTGAAGGCAGAGATGCCGAGAACGCTGACGATCGGCAGACCTCACCCGATGGAGGAGCTCAAGGATGAGGTTCGAGATCTGATGGTCGGTCTGGGCTATCTAGAGGTGATGCCATTCACCCTTACAAATGAGAAGGTCCACTTCGAGATGATGCGCAGGAGCGCCGGCGAATGCACGCGCGTCATGCACCCGATAAGCGAGCTTCACACCATAATAAGAACGGCTGTACTTCCGGGGCTGATGGAGATCCTTTCCCTCAATCAACACCATGCTCTTCCACAGAGACTCTTCGCGGTGGGGGATGTGGTCATCGATGGGAGAACAAAGTGCCACCTAAGCGCGGTCTCGATACACAGCGGAGCCGGATTCGCGGAGATTAGCTCTCTGGTTTCCGCAATCATGAGAGAGTTGAGGATCAGTGCAGAAGTGGTAGAGTCGAGCGATGGCGCATTCATACCCGGTAGGGGCGCGGATCTAATGCTCAATGGGGCCAGAATCGGATGCTTCGGCGAGATCCATCCAGAGGTGATCTCTGCGTTTGGACTGGAGCATCCTGTAGTCGGAATGGAGCTGGAGCTATCACTATAAGCATTGAGGCCAGTGGATGATGAGACAAAACGACCACGATCCCATACGCTTGGGCTCCGTTGTATCACAGCACTCTGATGGTTTGGTCGTAGAAATGTTTATATACTACGATGCAATAGGTTCGAGGGCCAAGATGTGGCGAGTTGATCGCGGAGAGAGGCGCGGTGCAGACGGGCAGATATGCCTGGATGATTGCACTGGTTTCCGCTCTGCGGTACATTTTGTTGGGGTGGAGACGGGAGTTTGAGCTCCCTGTCTGACGTTGGTCAAGTGGCGACCCAGCCAATTCCGGCCGATGGTAATACTGGTTGATCCTGCCAGAGGTTACTGCTATCGGGGTCCGACTAAGCCATGCGAGTTGAATGTCCGAAAGGGCATAGCGCACTGCTCAGTAACACGTGGACAACCTGCCCTGAGGACTGGAATAATCCCGGGAAACTGGGGGTAATTCCAGATATGTCAGAACTCCTGGAATGGGTTCTGGCAGAAAGGCTCCGGCGCCTCAGGATGGGTCTGCGGCCTATCAGGGTAGTAGTGGGTGTAACGTACCTACTAGCCTACGACGGGTACGGGTTGTGAGAGCAAGAGCCCGGAGATGGATTCTGAGACATGAATCCAGGCCCTACGGGGTGCAGCAGGCGCGAAAACTTTACAATGCGGGCAACCGCGATAAGGGGACCTCGAGTGCTGGGTTACAAACCTGGCTGTTGGGCTGCCTAAAAAGCAGTCTATAGCAAGGGCCGGGCAAGACCGGTGCCAGCCGCCGCGGTAACACCGGCGGCTCGAGTGGTAACCGCTATTATTGGGTCTAAAGGGTCTGTAGCCGGCCGACTAAGTCTCTTGGGAAATCTGGCATCTCAAGTGTCAGGCTGCCAGGGGATACTGGTCGGCTTGGGACCGGGAGAGGTGAGAGGTACCTCGGGGGTAGGGGTGAAATCTTGTAATCCTCGAGGGACCACCAGTGGCGAAGGCGTCTCACCAGAACGGATCCGACGGCAAGGGACGAAAGCTAGGGGCACGAACCGGATTAGATACCCGGGTAGTCCTAGCCGTAAACGATACTCGCTAGGTGTCGGCCACGGTGCGACCGTGGTCGGTGCCGTAGGGAAGCCGTGAAGCGAGCCACCTGGGAAGTACGGCCGCAAGGCTGAAACTTAAAGGAATTGGCGGGGGAGCACCACAACGGGTGGAGCCTGCGGTTTAATTGGATTCAACGCCGGAAAGCTTACCGGGGGCGACAGCAATATGAAGGTCAGGCTGAAGACCTTACCGGATTCGCTGAGAGGTGGTGCATGGCCGTCGTCAGTTCGTACTGTGAAGCATCCTGTTAAGTCAGGCAACGAGCGAGACCCACGCCCACAGTTGCCAGCGATCCCTCCGGGGAGGCGGGTACTCTGTGGGGACCGCCGCTGCTAAAGCGGAGGAAGGAGTGGGCAACGGTAGGTCAGTATGCCCCGAATCCCCCGGGCTACACGCGGGCTACAATGGTCGGTACAATGGGTATCGACCCCGAAAGGGGTAGGCAATCCCCTAAAACCGATCGTAGTTCGGATTGAGGGCTGAAACTCGCCCTCATGAAGCTGGAATCCGTAGTAATCGCGTTTCAACAGAACGCGGTGAATACGTCCCTGCTCCTTGCACACACCGCCCGTCAAACCACCCGAGTAGGGTCCGGATGAGGGTGTATCCTCTTGATACATTCGAATCCGGGCTTTGCAAGGGGGGTTAAGTCGTAACAAGGTAGCCGTAGGGGAATCTGCGGCTGGATCACCTCCTAGTGTGCATAAATCGGCCGGAAGCTGATAGGTTCGTCACTTGACCTGTTGCTGGGATCTATGGGCTTGTAGCTCAGCAGGTAGAGCGCCGCCTTTGCGAGGCGGAGGCCCTGGGTCCGAATCCCAGCAAGTCCATTGGGTGCACCTGTGGAGAACTGCTCCACAGGGAAGGGCTGATAATCAAGATGAGGCCACGTATACGCTTTGCAGACCAGACGCTCACTGAGATCAGTGGGACGATTAAGCTGCTGATATGCCAGCCGGGGGATGGCTCGGCTCGAGCGCTGATGAAGGGCGTGCCAAGCTGCGATAAGCCCCGGCGAGGCGCAGGGAGCCTTTGAACCGGGGATGCCCTAATGGGAAATCCCAGTTTCATGCTGATCCGTAAGGATCGGGAACGCCCCGGATTGAAACATCTTAGTAGGGGCAGGAGAAGAAATCAAAACGAGATGCCGTCAGTAACGGCGAGTGAACGCGGCAGAGCCCAAACCGAATCCCGAAAGGGAGATGTGGTGTGATAAGCACCGCTCATAACGGTCTGGCAAGGGAATCCGAAGTGGCCTGGAACGGCCCGCCAAAGAGTGTGATAGCCACGTAGGAGCAACCAAGCCGGATCCGAGCGGCGTCTTGAGTACCGTGAGTCGGATATCTCGCGGGAAGTTGGGGGTCACCAACCTCCAAGGCTAAATACGTCTCGAGACCGATAGCGCAGTAGTAGGGTGACCTAAAGCTGAAAAGAACCCTGGATAGGGGTGTGAAAAGAGCCTGAAATCGGCTGGCGATGGTGCGTCACGGCATGTGAGGACCTTCAGGCCGAAGGAGGTCGTCGCGAGGCGACAGTACGAGGCCTGATGCCGGTGTCGTGACTTACGTTTTGAAGAACGGACCAAGGAGTGCATCTGGCTGGCAAGGTTAATCTCGAAAGAGAGTAGCCGAAGCGAAAGCGACATGCGCGCATCGATGAGAGAGGCGCGGCGTATGAAAGTGCGCGGAGTCAGCTGGATGCGACCCGAAGCCGGGCGATCTAGGCGTGGGCAGGTTGAAGCGTGGCGAAAGCTGCGTGGAGGACCGCTAGCGGTGCTGATATGCAAATCGCTCGCGTGACCTGCGTCTAGGGGTGAAAGTCCAATCGAGCCCGGAAATAGCTGGTTCCTCCCGAAACATGTCGCAGCATGACCTGGCCGGAGGCAGTCGGCGGAGTAGAGCACTGATTGGGGATCCCGGGCGGGAAACCGCTCGCTCTCCTGTCAAACTCCCAACACGCCGTCGCCTTAGATGGCCGGAAGTCCGGGCTGGTGGGTAAGCTACTAGTCCGTGAGGGAGACAACCCAGACCGTGGTTAAGGTCCCAAAATGTCGGCTAAGTGTTAACACTGAAGGGCGTCCTAGACCTAAGACAACTGGGAGGTTAGCTTAGAAGCAGCTACCCTTTAAAGAGTGCGTAACAGCTCACCAGTCGAGGCCTAGGGCCCCGAAAATGGACGGGGCTAAGCCGACTACCGATACCACGGAGCGCCGCAAGGCGATCTGGTAGGGAGGCGCCGCGCGTGGGTGGAAGCAACTCCGTGAGGAGTCGTGGACCACGCGGGGACGAAAATCTTGGTAGCAGTAGCAGCAAAGTCGGGTGAGAATCCCGACCGCCGTAAGGGCCAGGGTTCCTGGGCAACGATCGTCAGCCCAGGGTTAGTCGGTCCTAAGGTGTGCCGTAACTCGAGCACATCAAATGGGAAACAGGTTAATATTCCTGTACCTACCGGCACTAAAACCGACGCTTCCGGATATGCCTGACACCCGCGCCAGGGTGCTCAAGCGCCGAAGTCCGCGGAGAGCCGTCATGGCGAGAAACGGACGAATGCGTGATGACGCAAGCAGGCAAATTCCGGGAGCCCGTGAAAAGGGAGCCGGAGGCCGTACCGAGAACCAACACTGGTGCCCCGAGCTAAGAAGGCTCAGGCGTGTCGGAAGTAATCCGGCTAAGGGAATTCGGCAAATTAGCCACGTAACTTCGGGATAAGTGGTGCCTGCTTCGCAAGAAGCAGGTCGCAGTGACGAGGGGGCTCTGACTGTCTAATAACAACATAGGTGGTTGCAGACCCGAAAGGGCAAGTACAACCACTGAATCCTGCCCAGTGCGGGTACCTGAAAACCCGGTACAACGGGAAGAAGGGCCCGTCAACGGCGGGGGTAACTATGACCCTCTTAAGGTAGCGTAGTACCTTGCCGCTTAATTGGCGGCTCGCATGAATGGATCAACGAGAGCCCCACTGTCCCTAGCCGGAACCCGGTGAACCTTACGTCCCAGTGCAGAGTCTGGGGACCCCTGATGGGAAGTGAAGACCCCGTGGAGCTTTACTGCAGCCTGCCGCTGGGTTGTGGTTCTGGATGTAGAGCATAGGTAGGAGGCGTCGAAACCCGGGCGCCAGCTCGGGCGGAGCCACCACTGGAATACTACCCTTCTGGAACTACCACCCTAACTCCGAAAGGAGGACACCGGTAGGTGGGCAGTTTGGGTGGGGCGCCACTCCCTAGAAAAGATATCTAGGGAGCCCTAAGGTCGACTCAGTTGGGTCGGAAACCCAACAAAGAGTGTAAAAGCATAAGTCGGCCTGACGTCATCCCGCATAGCAAAGGATGACGAGACGAAAGTCGGGTTTAGCGAACCTCTCAGCCCCCTTGGTGGGGGCGTTAGATGACAGAAAAGCTACCCCGGGGATAACAGAGTCGTCACCGGCAAGAGCACATATCGACCCGGTGGCTTGCTACCTCGATGTCGGTTCTCTCCATCCTGGCCGTGCAGCAGCGGCCAAGGGTGAGGTTGTTCGCCTATTAAAGGAGATCGTGAGCTGGGTTTAGACCGTCGTGAGACAGGTCGGTTACTATCTGTCAGGGGTGCTTCGCGGTCTGAGGGCAGGCTGGCTTTAGTACGAGAGGAACAAGCCAGCGGCGCCACTGGTCGATCGGTTGTCTGGCAAGGCACGGCCGAGCAGCTACGCGCCACAGGGATAAGGGCTGAAAGCATCTAAGCCCGAAACCCAACCCGAAAAGAGACCGCTCCAAGGGCCCTCGTAAAAGACGAGTTCGATAGAGTCGGGGTGTACGCACCAAGGCAACGAGGTGCTCAGCCCGCGACCACTAACCGCCCAAGCAGCCGCCCCGCTGACCTCAGGCGAATTCTGGATCTGTAAAGCGTATACACAACGCGCCAAGGTGGCGGAGAGGCTACGCAAATGCCTGCAGAACCAAACCAGCGGATAGCATTACCACTCCGGTTCGAATCCGGACCTTGGCTTCAAATCAGAGAGCGGCGGCCATAGCGGCGGGGAAACTCCTGAACCCTTCCCGAACTCAGAAGATAAGCCCGCCCACGTCCTGCACTGTACTGAGGTGCGCGAGCCCTCGGGAAATGCAGGTCGCTGCCAACTCTCAATAACAATTCTCACTGGTAGATATTTTCATATGCTCTTCCCACATGATTTACCCACATGATTTATGAATAACTCGTTTGCAGAATCATGGGCTATACGCTTCCTGGGAAATAAACGAGTGCTCCAGCCTCGGATCGCACCGCATCCAGGTTGCTGAGCAAATAAAAAAGCGAGAGATTTCGGTTTCTTCTGGCAAATTGAATGATCTCATCCGCCCTGAAGGAACTGCAATCACTTCCACATACGTAAGAAGCTATCTTGAAACTGTGCTATTTTCGGTGAAATCTTCACTCTGCTCTTCTGAGCACGATCTCAGCACCCTCTTTTACGGATGTGAAAATCCCGAGACCCTCAGAGATCCTGCCGATGTGGTTCACCGGTGAGTACGGCTGTGTCCTCCCGAAAAAGATGCATATCGCATGCCCCGGCACCCAGTACGAGATGTCTCCGGCAGTTGCTGATGGTGATGGATTCTCATCCTCACATATAAGAGATGTTCCGAAGTAGACCTCCTCACCCCAGAGCATCGCCCTTCCCTCGATCGGTAGCGCATTCCAAACAGCCTCAGAAGTTTGCGGATTCCTCCCATCAAGCTCCGCGATGGCTCTGCCAAAGCCTTGTATATCGATCTCGATTCTTCTCAACAGGATCACCTCTGCTCACATCATGAGACCACAGGCAGCGTGAAGCAGAAAGCAGTCCAGCTGCAGCCATCCGATTCTATCCATATTCTTCCCCCATGGACCTCGATGATCCTCTTGACTATGCTCAACCCCACCCCGGTGCCATCGCTCTTCGGATCTACCTTGTAGAAGAGATCGAAGACCTTCTCCCTCTGGCTCTCTGGTATTCCGATGCCGTTATCCCTGACGCAGAAGACGCCATCTCTATAGAATATCTCTATCACAGGCCTCGTATCTTCTCCCGTGTATTTTATGCTGTTGTCGATCAGATTGACCAGTGCCTCCACGAGCCTTTCGCGGTCGACGCGAACTGTGGGCATCCCCTCCGCCACCCTCAGCTCGGCGGATCTCTTTTTAACCGCCTCAGCGAGCTGATCGATCGCCTCTCTCACCAGAAGCTCGAATGGCACATCCTCAGGTGGGTTGGTGACTTTGCCTATCCTGGAGAGCTCCAGGATATCCCTCAGGAGCGCATCCATATTTTCACACGATCTCTGGACGGTCCTCAAGCTCTCCCTCGCCTTTTCCAAATTCCCTTTCTCGAGATCGAACTCCGCAAGACCTGCCAGCCCGCTTATGGTTATCAGCGGCCTCCTGAGGTCATGGGATACTGTGTATACAAAGCTCTCTATCTCCGCATTCCTCTGCTCCAGCTCTGCAGTCCGCTCTTCGACCATCTGCTCCAGCGACTCCTTGAACCTGCGCAGCTCCTCCTCTGCCTGCCTTCTCTCTGTGATATCGATGAGTGTGCCAATCAATGCCATCTCCCCGCCGAGCTCCAGTGTGCCGGATGCATACTCCACCCATCTGACATCTCCGTTTTTCGTGATTATCCTGAACTCGTATCTCGGTGGCGTCGGCTCACCGCGGAGCTTCCGCGAGTACATCTTCTTTAGCCATGCTGCATCCTCGGGATGGACCACCATCCATACAGGCGCACCTATCAGCTCGTCCCTGCTGTAGCCACTCATCTCCTCTCCGGCTCTGTTGACATACACAAACCGCTCGTCTCTCATGATCGCTATGCCTGCAGCGGTGCTCTCTGCCAGCACCCTGAACCTGTGCTCGCTCTCCCTCAGCGCATCCTCCATGTTCTTCTCAGCTGTGATGTCCTCACCCAGAGACTGGTACTCGAGAACCTCGCCATTCTGGCCGAATATCGCTCTGTCGGTCCATCGCTGCCATCGTATCTCTTCTCCTCTCTTAACGCGGTGCGTATACGTCACATACGGCCTCTCCCGGGTCAGGCCTCTGAACCTCTCGAGAACCGCCTCTCTCTCGTCCTCAGGTATCAGCTCAAGGAACGATCTGCCAACGATATCCTCTCTTCTGAATCCAAAGTAATTGCAGTAGTTCTCGTTGACAAATGTGAGAACACCATCACGATCAAATCTGCATACGAGAAATGGCATGCCCTCCACGATCGATCTGTACCGCGCCTCGCTCAGACTCAGAGCGTTCAAACGCTTCACATTCTCTGTGATGTCACGTATCACCTCTATGGCTCCCTCGATCCTGCCTTCCGAATCGTATATTAGCGCGGCCTTGAGCCACAGATGCGAACCCTCTGGCCCGAACGTGGGTATGAAAACCTCCGCGGTGAGCACGTCGCCATCTCGCTGCAGGTTTCTGTACTCCCTGGACATGGATTCGTCGTATCCATGGAGCACAAGGTCTGCAAGCACCGGCCTTCTGTAACCATAGAACGGAATCGCACACTCGTAATTACCCTTTCCGAGCATCTCTTCCTTTCTCACGCCGGTGAGGGCCTCCAGTGCCCTGTTCCAGATGATCACCCTCCCATCCATGTCCATGCCAAGGGCAGGATCAGGCATGAACTCCAGGATATCCATGAGCCTCCGCTGGGAGTTCTTCAGCTGCCTCAAAACCGAGTAGTAATCGGTGAGATCTGTTATAACCAGTATCCCACCAGCAGGTCTGTTATCAACGATCCTCGGGGCTCCTGTAATGAGCACCGGCACGATCGAGCCATCCTTTCGCAGAAACCTCACCTCATAGCTGGTTGTGAGCCCCTCAAGTCTCTTCGCCCTGCTCTCCAGAAGTAGGGGGATGTCATCTGGATGCAGAAAATCTTCAGTGGATTTCCCCACTATCTCGCTCAAGGAAAATCCAAGCATGTGGGCGAAGGCCGGGTTCGCGTATTCGATGATCCACCGCTCATCAACAACCTTCGACACGACAACACCCTGACCTAGCGAGTTCAGTATCTGGAAGGCTAGCTCGCGATCAACGCTTGGATCTGACATGCTCAGGTGCCTTGGTGTATAGCTCATATTAGAAAGTTTTGATGAGTTTTGGCACTTTTGAAAAGTTGTAACATCCATAAAACATGCCCTGCTGATGGTGGTGAGTGTAACTTTTGGGAAGAGATGTGAACCCTCATTCATTGGATCAGATGGCTGAACCGAGACATTTACATTCCCGGATCTCCACTCTGGAGTGAAACGACTGGAGCTGCAGTCACTCTGGCAACGCTGGGCTGCCTCTCTGTTAAGCGCACCAATTCGCAGAAGCCCACCGCCCTGGATGTCATGTGATCGCATAAACGCTCTGTCGGTTGTGATGTGCATATGATGTGATCGGCATGGATCTCTGTGTTGTGCCCTGTGCAGCATTTGGATTCCTTCTTGGCGTGATCAGCGGCCTGATACCGGGACTGCATGTCAATACCTTTGCCGCAATACTTCTCGGAGCGGCACCTGCGATGATGGAGCTGGGGCTCAGTCCGTATCATGTGGCTGTGATAATCCTGGCGGCCAGCATATCCCAGACGTTCCTGGATGCCATACCGACGGTATTCGTGGGCGCGCCTGATTCTGATACAGTGCTCGCGGTGCTGCCCGGTCACAGGCTCATGCTGAGAGGCAGGGGCATAGAGGCTGTGCGTCTCTCTGCTATAGGCTCAGCCGGATCGGTCCTGGTCGCGCTCTCCCTGATACCGCATCTCTCGTGGGTGTTCAGCAATTACTACGATATCCTCATGGAGCATATCGGGCTTATCCTGCTGGGCATAGCTGTCATAATGATACTGAAAGAGCAAGACCTCGATCCAGGGCCGTACCAAACATTGAAGAGGAGGTCGTTCGCGATCTCGGTCTTCGTGACGAGCGGCCTGCTGGGGATGTTTGCGTTTGAAAACCAGGACCTCCTCTCATCTCCTCTGGGACTCGAACCAGATGTGCTTCTGCCGCTGCTGAGCGGGATCTTCGGAGCATCCTCTCTGATCCTGAGCATATTCTCGTCAACGAAGATGGCGGAGCAGAGGGATACGGGTTTTGATCTTCCAGCAGTGCCACTCATGAGATCGATTCTTCTTGGGGGAGCTGCAGGCTCCGTGGTCGCCTGGATCCCTGGAGTCTCTCCCGCGGTCGCGACCATGCTCACAAGGCTCGGAAGGGGGATCGAGGATGAGGATCAAGCCGCCAGAGAATTTCTTGTATCAGTCTCTGGCGTCAACACATCATGCGCCGTGCTCTCACTGGTGGCTCTATTGGTGATAGGCAGGCCGAGAAGCGGCGCTGCTGCAGCAATAAATGAGCTCATAGATCTCGATGCAGGCCAGGTGTATATGATGATAGTAATCGCAACAGCCGTGGCGTTTATATCGTACATATCAACAGTATGGCTCGCCTGCATCGCAGGATCTCTTCTATCAAAAATCGATTACAAGAATCTCTCAATCATCGTCCTCGGAGCACTCGCTTTGATTGCCCTCATCTTCACAGGAACGTTTGGCATCTTCATATTTTTCATCTCCACGCTGATAGGCCTCATCCCACATCTTGCCGGAATACGGAAAATGCATGCTATGGGCGTGCTGATGCTGCCGCTTATAGTCTACTACCTCTCCGGCTGAGATCGTGGCGATGGGAATGATCTTGTTGTACGCTTAGATCGCCAAACATCTGAGATCCCGAGTGCCTTCTAGAGGATTGAGTCGACCACCAAAGACCGCTGATAATGGCACATCCTGAAAATTCAGAGTAGAATATGCCCCATGTCCATTTAAAACCAGACGGCAAAGGCCTTTATGCTCGATACAGGCCAGTCCTCCATGCCGAACGTGCCACCCCAGCTCCTCTTGAAGATCTGCTTTGTCTGCGGCTCTATCAGCGTCATCTCTATGCCGCCATCCTCCTCGAGCGTCTCAGCGTGTGCCTTCCCGGATGCATCTGACGGAGATCTCGTATCGATGCCCCAGAGGTTTCCAGTGATCTCAGCGATATCATCAAGCATCAGATCTGCCCGCATTATCTCATCCCCAAGCCTGTGGGAAGGAAGAGCGTATGACACATCCTCAAGCGTCACAACCCCCACGATATCCATCGACCTGGGCGAGGAGAGGCGTATGAGAGAGCATGCGCATCGCGGATTGTACTCCCTGAACATGTACCAGAGCCTTCTCGCGCTGATATCTCCAGATAAGTCTGAGCCCTGCGGCTCCGGCCTGAAAGCGCTCAGCACTGCTCTGACAGACCTCATGGGTATAGCAATATAACTATAATCATTTGGATATATAGAGCTGCGAGCACCAGTTGCATTGTACACTGCCTTCATCAGCATCTGATAGCTCAGCACCAGATCATCCATAAAAAAATGTTATTCATTCCAAATATAAAAATTTTTTCTGCACCCTCTGTGTGCATATTCGCCATGAACCGCGGCAGTGCTGGGGCCGCAGGCTAAATTCACACCTATCTAGTAAGCTACTCGATCTCGCTGCAAACAACACTGCCGGTCTCTCTCAGGATGAATTCTGAATATTCTGATAGGAGTGCGGGCACGCTGGCCCCAATTATAATATACTATGATGATTAATATGGTAAACAGATATGCTATGGCACGCTGTTCTTTGTGTGGCGCAACCTCAAACATGATCTCAGGAGAGCTGAAAGTATGCCTTGGCTGCATAAGATCCAAGCCGGAAGAGTCTCTCGAGATTGCGATAATGGCACACAGGAGGAGCAGAGCTGCGTACGGGCTTCCAGAGGAGCCACCAAGGGATCCGCAGGGTGCGCGGTGCAGCATATGTGTAAATGAGTGCAGAATTCCTCCTGGCGGCATGGGATACTGTGGTCTGCGGATGAATGCTGATGGAGAGATGGTGGGTGTCACACCAACACAAGGAAAGCTCTCATGGTATCATGATCCACTTCCGACGAACTGCGTCGGCGACTGGGTCTGCGCAGGCGGGACGGGCGCCGGGTATCCGAAGTACGCGCACTCAAACGGCCCGGAGATAGGTTACAGGAACCTAGCGGTCTTCTTCCATGCATGCACATTTAACTGCCTATACTGCCAGAACTGGCAGTTCAGAGCTGAGACGCTCCGCCCGTGGATGACTGATGTAAAAGAGCTGGTGGAGAGTGTTGATGAAAAAACCTCGTGCATCTGCTACTTCGGCGGCGATCCAGCACCGCAGCTGCCGTTCGCCCTGAGGGCATCTAGGATGGCCATCGACGCGAGAAGGGATCAGATTTTCCGGATCTGCTGGGAGACAAACGGCTCCATGAATCGTCATCTTCTTGATGAGATGATCGAGCTCTCCCTGAACAGCGGTGGATGCATCAAGTTCGACATCAAGGCGATGGATGAGAACCTCCACAGGGCGCTGACAGGGGTCTCGAACAGGAGAACGCTGGAGAACATCTCTGCCGCGATGGAGATGATGGATGAGAGAGAGGTGCCGCCGCTCGTCATCGCGAGCACGCTTCTGGTTCCGGGATACATCGATGAGGAGGAGGTCAGAGGTATAGCGGAGTTCCTGGCATCGCTCAACCCAGAAATCCCGTACACGCTGCTCGCGTTCCACCCGCAGTTCTACATGAGAGACATGCCGTTCACGTCAAGGCCGATGGCCATGCGGTGCCTCGACGCTGCGAAAAGAGCTGGACTCGAGAGGGTGCGTGTGGGGAACGTTCACATCCTGACGCCAGGATGATCTCAGCCTTTTTTTCCAGGGCTGGTAGGAGGGACGTTATTTTGGGAACAGCAGATGGAGAACCCGGACCGCACAAAATTATGCTGCAGAAGGAATGACCTCCTCGACCTCGCAGCTTCCGATCTTCTCGGCAAGCTTGGCCAGGACCTCCTTCCGCATCCCGCCCACAAACTTGATGGAGCCTACAACCAGGTGACCCCCTCCGCTCACGCCACCGTTCGGGATCTCCTCCATCAACTCTTTGACGATCTGCGGTATGTTCATCTTCACCCCTCTGCTCCTCAGAACCGCGAAGTCCGGGCCGTATCCTATCGTGACGACCGGCTTCCCATCGTACTTCTTGCACATCCTGTCGTGGATCTCTCCGGATGTCTTTCCTGGCGGAGGAAACGTGAACTTGTGCGCATAGTTCTCGACGTCTATTACATTCATTATCGCTCCATTTGGAAGCTTAGTGCTCTTCACGTTGCCCATGCTCGCCCTGAGCTGATCCTCGATGGCTGCATTCGCCTGATCGCAGAGCAGATCCACTATCCTGCGGTGCCTATCCAGCCTCCCCAGGCAGAGGATATCGTTTATCAGGCCGCGACCCTCATTGAACCTTAGCCAGAACGCCTCATAATCGAGAGCAAGAGCGATCTTCTTGAGATCCTCCTCCCTGAACCTGTCCTCGACGAGCTTGATGTACTTCTCCGCCTCAGGAGCCTCGCTTCTGTCACCTACTGCAGAGACAGCGGCAAGGTGCTTGATCTTGTTCTCCACATCAGGGTTGATCATCCGGGCGATCTCCACACCCAGCATTCCTGTTGTGATACCAAAATCGCCGCCCGCGTGCGCTGGATTCACATGGGCGATGAGATACTGATCGACAATGTCATTTGGATGGTGGTGATCGACCACAACCATCTCCAGGCCGTATACCTGGGCGTGCTTCATCGCAGGCACGTCCTCCTCCGTGGAGCCGTTGTCGATGAGAACTACGAGCGGCATCTTCTGGCCGTACCTGGACTGGTCCTCAAGCGCATAGCTGAGATCCTTTGTGACGTCCTCGAGCTCGTAGAATGGTGCCTTTGAGGGAGCACGCCTGTAGCTATAGTACTCTGCATCCGGCCCGCCAACCTCTTTCATCAGAGGAAGTATCGCGGTCTCTATCGCGACCGCAGCTGAGATACCATCGGCATCTGCGTGATGTCTTATTACTATAGGCTTCGACTTGAATATCGCTCTACGAATCGCCTTGGCGACCGCCCTCATCCTTGGCCTGAGCCTCTCCAGGACCTCGCTCTCTATGAGCAGTGGCGGGTCAAAGGGCTCAGCTCTCCTGTCTATCGCCTGCTCGATCTCCTCCCTGACCTTCGTCGCCTCCCCGCCGAAGAGTTGCTTCATCGAGCGGATCTCTATCTGCATCTGGTTGTTTCTAATCGTCGGCTCGCCGATGACCTTGACGACCATATCCCCCTGAATCTCTGGATAGGCCCGAACACCTGCTCGCTCGAAAGCAGCGCATGAGACGGTGCCGCTATCATCTGCGATTGTGAATATTGTGGGGCCAGCAGTCTGCTTTACCTGAATCACCTCTCCCTTGATGCACACGATCTTTCCAAGGTGTTTTTGCAGATCTGATGTCTTTGTGAGCGGCAGATCCTTTTCCACAGTTATCACATGGTACTCCTTCAGCTCGACCGGCTCGAGCTCTATATTGCCGTTCGGAGCGATGTTCTTCACCCTGACGAAGAGCTTCTCACCAACCTCAGGCCTGAACCTCAGATACCTGTTGTGCGCAAGGCCGCGCATGTTCTCGTTCAGGTCCACAAAGGCGCCGAAGCTCGCCAGCCCGGACACACTCCCCTCGTATATGCTCCCGACCACAAGATCGGCCGTGTCGCACGCCTTATCAAGGATGTACACGAGAGGAGTGCGTGAGCATCTCTCGCACAGATCTGCCTTCAAGCTCAACCTGGTCCCGCACACAAGACATCTGTACTCTCTGCCGAGACCACCACATGCCTCGCACGTCTCTGTTATGGGTATTCTGCCCGTCCCGTTGCAGACCGCGCATCTCGCTGAGCCCTCCTGGAGCAGGCTTGTTATATCAGAATCCCTCGCCTCGGTCAGTGTTATGGACTCCGTCTTCCCGGTCCCATCGCAGTTGGGGCAGGTACGTTCACCGACGACCACGAAGCCCTGCCCACCGCATCTCTCGCAGACTTTCATCGCCAAAGTGAAGATTTCTTCAAGATTTATCAATTTTGGGATCCCATGGGAGCAGGACATCCGGAAAGATGCCAGAATCGGCTCATGAACCGATCGCTGGGCTGGAGACGACTCATGTTTCAGCCAGGAGTGGCCGACGCGAAGGATTTTACTGCCACCCGCTCCTCCCGGTCGAGCATCAGTATTATCCCGGATCCCATGAGACACATCACGCTTGTGAACATGAACGTGGCAGTAAATCCGAGCATGCTGGCTATGGCCGCACCGACTGCTGCTGTGAACGCAGTCCCGAGGCCTGTGGATGTGGAGTATAGAGACCACTCGAACCCCTCGCTGCCCCTCTCCACATTTGCGCTCCACAGAGCCACCCAGGCGGGATATGCGAGACCGCTTCCGACACCGTTGATGATCTCTGCGATATACACCTGATATATGCTGTCAATGAACATGTACATGACAGGCACACATGACACAATTGATGTCCCTACGAGGAGCCACCTGCTCTTGTTATTCACCCTGTCAATGTACATCCCGAATGGCAGCTGGACCAGTGATTTTGTAACCAGGAAGAGCGTGCTTGCTATTCCTGCGGAGAGGACACTGCCACCCGCAACACCATCATTTATGAATATCGCCAGTATGGGCTGTATCAGCCCGAGCCCTGTGAGCATGAGGATATCCGATAGCATCAGCAGCTTTGTAGTGCGATTCACAGCCAGTCACCTCCTTTATATTTAATTAATATTATTAATATTAAGTTTGATGAATATGCACTGCTAAGTGTGGAGCTCAAAGAAGGGCGCCGCTATATCCCCGAACGTATTCTGGTGTAGATTTTCACCATTACAGTTGAGGCTAGCGACATAATTAATCGTTTAATTGTGAGAAGTAATAGTATATATACTTTTCTATCAGCATGCCTCACTGCTGCTAGTAATCTGCGGGATGCCGGAATTGTTTACATTCAAATTGTTGCTGCCGTCAATGTAAATAATAGACATTTGGTCATTGACTTATAGCATTGGAACACAGCATGCTCGTCCATGTGATTCGTCGGATCAGCAATCTTGCAAGATGCTGAGAGCGATTGATGCTAGCTGTACATAGCTTGCCCCTTCCGATGTTCAGCTTCATTTGCCTCGAAGTCGTCTCAAAATTCCCAGGCGTATTGATTTATGTGGATTGTATTTCCGCGCATGATCGATGCAGATCCGCATCGTTGCTTAAATAGTTTCGAGACGAATTCCTAGATAAATTCGAAATATCATCAGATCTGGTGGGGGTGCCTGGAGAAGGTTTCTTTTAATCATGAATTCATCGATTACAGCGTGTTAAAACCAGCTCCAATATCCCAGATCAACAGATTTTAATACGTTATCCCATATTGTACTGTCAAATGAGCATGTTGGTGAGAATCAACAGGATATGCGCATGGATCCTTCTGTTTCTGATGGTGATATTCATAGTAACCGGCTACTCCTGGCACGAGCGCGTGATCATGAACCCCCGGCAGGCGGCGCAGATCCATACGACACTGGATCCCCTCCTTGTGCTGTTCTTTCTCATACATGTGACGATAAGCGCTCGCTTTGCATTCATGAGGCATGGCCTGCGGGGCAGGGCGGTCGATCTCCTGTTACTCTCTATTGCTCTTCTGTCGTATATCGCAGTGCTCAGGGTGGCGCTGTAGGTCTGCGCATGTGATCAGTCGCATGCTGCGCTCAGCTGCTCAATCTTTTCGGCCAAACGCCTGGCTCTCGTGAGGTGCACCTCCATGCGCCTCAGGAGCACATGCGGAGACTCAGAGGCTGTGGTGCACAGCGCGGTCCAGTATGACAGCTCGCTCATGATGCCGCGAACGTACTCCTCGAGCTGCGGAGAGAGGCGGTCTTTTTCGCGAAGCCTCTCGGTGTCGTCCCATATTCTCTCCTCCAGGCTGGCGATCTCGAGCAGGATCAGATTGAGCTGCCTCTCGACATCATCCATCGGTATCACCCCAGACGTACCAGTAAGAGCTGTTTTTAACAAGATCGTGGAATAAGCATGATGATAATTTATCTCGGATGGCTGGCGGAGCTGCTCCACATTGAACGTCAGCCTGCCGGCTGATGAGCAGCTGCCCCACTTGTGCTTCATAGGAGGATATGAATCTCGCGTGGCTCCACGCCGATCCTCTCAGACCATGCGTGCACCTTCGGCCTTGAAGATGTCCGCTGGCATGCTCTCCTCAAGAGGCTGCCATTCATCGAAATGCATAACAGGACCAGTGCCCCTTCGGGCAGGTTATCAGATGGATAAAAGCGATGGGTTCCCCAGAGGATCACTGATATGCAACGCTGTTTCCCATATCATCCTCGCTCACCACTATCGTGTTGTCGAACTGACCCTGGACATCGCTGATGTGGCTTATCGCAAACAGCTGTGGGAATCTCACGCCTAGACTCCTGAGCATGTTTATCATCCTCTCCCTGTGCTCGATATCCTGCGATCCGAAGACCTCATCGAGTATCATGAAGGAGTAGCCGCTCTCTTCCCCGAAAGACCTCATGAGATACTCGCTTATCGCTATTCTCACAGAGAGGGCGATCATATCTATCTCTCCGCCTGAAAACCTCCATATCGGATAATCCGTGCCCCTGTCATCGACCAGTATGTTGAAGTTCTCATCTATCTTGAGTATGCTGTACTTGCCGGTGACCTCCTCCATTATCCTTGCCGCGTTCTGGGCGATCTCATTTCTCACCCTCACCAGGAGCGCGTCCATGAACCGCACCAGCAGGTCCCTGACTACGGATACCACCTGTGCTTTTCTGTTTAGCTCATCGATCTTCCTCTCCAGCTCCCTTTTTCTCTTCAGATCATCATTCAGGCCAGATAGGGACCACTCCAGCCTCCTGAGCTCATCGCGCATTTTGGCGTATTCCTCGTTCGCACACCTCAGCCTCTCATCCGCATCTGATAGTATTCTCTTCGCATTCTCATAAGATGCATCGGTATAACCCAGCTCCTCAAGACGCGTACTGAGCTCAGCCATCTGCGTGTGCAGCCTTCTGAGATCCGTTTCGGCCTCGAACAGTCTTGATCTCGAGAGATCCTCAGCTGCGATCTCGACCCTGAGGCGGTTCGCGATCGATTCGATCTCAGCAAGCCTTGTTTCTTCTGCTCTGAGCATATCATACTCATTCGGATCGAATGCCAGCTCTGACAGCTCCCCCTCCACCTTCAGCATATCTCCGTCCAGCCTCTGGACCCGTATTCTCAGGGCTTCCAGCAGCTTCTCAAGCCTTTCAATCTCGCCTGTCTGCTGGAGGAGGAGCCCGTACCTCTCGTGGGAGCTCTGGAGCTCTGAGAGAGTCGATCTCGCCCTCAGGTATGCACGCTCATCGTAATCTAAGATGGAGATGCTTCTCGAGTGCTCGAATATTCTCTCATCCAGCGCGGATGCTTTTTCTCTGGTATTCTCCAGCTCGCTCTCCAGCCCGGGGAGGTTTTCGAGGCGTGCCAGGAGCCTCGCCCGCTTATCGATGAGCTCATTGTAACCTGAAAGCGAGCGCTTGACCTCTTCGTGTCTCTTCGAATCATACTCAGCCTGGCCTATGGCATCGATCTCCCCATCCAGCTCGGAGATTCTTTCCCTCATCTCTGAGAGCTGGAGCATGACCTCCCTCTGCTCAGCCTCAAGCGATGCGAGATCGCTCCTCCTCTTGCCCAGCGATTCTGCGGATGCCCTGAGACGCTCCCTGAGATGCTGCGCATTTTTGACGCGCTCATTCAAATCGCGGAGCTCATTTGTAGCAGTCTCGTAATCGTCTCTGTACCTTCTGATCTCTTCCCTGTACTTCTCCGTAAGTCGAGAGTACTGGTCGCCAAGTGGGCGCTCGCACGTCGGGCAGGGGCTCTCGGCCCCGAGGCTCTCGATTCGTTTGAGGTTGCTCTGAGACTCGTGCATCTTGGATCTTGCGAGATTGCGCCGGCTCTCGATCTCTGTCCTCTTTTGATTCAGAGTCTCTATGAGCGTCTCCAGCTGGACCTCCCTCTCTCTGAGACCCCTCTCCTCCCGGGCAAGATCGCCGATCTCAGAGAGCTTTTTGTGAATAATATCAAGCCGATTCAGAAGCTGAGCTCTCCTCTCGATGCGTGAGTCTCTCTCAGATAACAGCTCATCAAGCCTGCGATGCATCTCTTTTGCCCTTTCAAGCTCCTCCAGCTCCCTCTTCAGCGATTCCAGGACAGACAGCCGGCGCTCGAGATCTGGAAGCGATCTCCTGGCCTCCCGAAGCTCTCTCACAAGGTCAGCCTTCATCTTGTAATCTCTCAAAAGCGCGGACCTCTCTGCATCCAGGCTAGCGATAGATGAGACGTGGGAGGTGAACCGCTCTCTCTTTATCTCGAGCTCCTCCAGCTCCCTCTGTGTAGTCACATAGAGATCCGCCTTCTCCCTGAGCCCCTCCATCTCACTGCGGCATCTGTAGAGCTCATCAAGCCTTGTCTCAAGCTCATTCAGTGAGCGAAGCGCCTCCCTTCTCTCTATTTGAAGGCTCTTAAGAATTGAGTTCAGTTGCTCGTAATCTCTCCGAGCCGCCTCCAGGTCATGGAGGTGCTTTCTTATCTCATTCAGGCGCTTCAGATCTGATGTGAGAGCATGGAGCTTTCTCTTCTTCTCCTCAATCCCCTCGAGCCTTGCGCGCTCCTCTCTTGCAGTCCTCTCCCTATCTGCGATGTAGCCCTGAACGTGCTCGATCTCCCGCTTCAGACGCATATGCTCCTGTCTCTTCTCGTCCAGCCGCTCCAGATCCTCCCTAGCCCTCTTCCGCTCATTTTCAGCGTCTTTGAGAGCAATCTCCCGTTTGATCAGCTCTGCCCTGGCAGATGCCTCCTGCGCTCTTATCTCCTCGATCCTCCTCTCCACATCGCCCAGCTCCGAGAGCGCTCCGGAGGCCAGATTGATCCTTCTCTCGATCTCTCTCAGATCATCCTTCGTGATCTCGAGCCCGATCTCACGGATGTCCTCAAGGCCGAGGAGCTTCAGCAGGTAATCCCTCTTTCCAGCTCCACCCTCTCTTATGAGATTATCAAGGTCCTTCTGTCGCGCATAGAATGTCCTCATGAAGTCCTGGAAGCTTATCTTCATCAGTTTAGAGAGATGAGCATCGACCTCGCGCATGCCCTTTGCGACCTCTTGGCCGTTGATGCACAGAGATGCATCGGGCAGCATGCTCTTCCCCTTCATGATTCTCGATATGACGATCTCATTCTTTCCAATGGAGAGCGTCAGATGAACCTCCACCGACTCCTCGGGCCTGGCGTTCACGTTCTTTATGAGCCTCTTCTCGAGCTTCTCGACAGTGTATGCCCTGCTGCCATACAGCGCCCAGGCTATCGCCTCGACGATCGTGCTCTTGCCTGCTCCATTCCCGCCTATTATGCCAGTGAGCCCGTCCTGGAATGTTATATCTGCACGCCTGTACTTCTTGAAGTTCCGCAACACCAGCCTATTGAGATGCATCCATACCCTCTGTGCCTCTCCTCTCGATCACCTTTCTGATCAGCTCAGTCCCGTAGCTCATGACATCTTGCCGGATCGCATTCGGTATCTTCTCCATCTCGCCTTCCAGGAAGCGCACGAACTCCAGATCGAGACGCTCCGGTGGTTTAATCTCCTCGGCTCTTGCAGTCTCATCGTATTCCGGTTTTATTTTGAGGCAGAACATCGAGGCAGCGAGCCTGCTCAGCCTTCTCTGATCCATTCTCCTGTAGGCTGCTCTGTTAACCCTCCTGAGATCGACGCGGACGATCTTGTCTCTCTCCCCTCCACACTCCTCCTCGATCAGATCCAGGATCTCCTCAGCCGTTCTTCCAAAGCAATCCAGCTCTATCACCCTCATCCCGACGTTCGGCACCCCGATGCTCTCCACGCCTCCGGTGCTCAAATCCACCATCAGTGCTCCTTTTCTCTGCGGAGCCTCGTTGAAATTGAAGTACTCGATCGAGCCGCTGTACCAGGTGTTTTGTGCTATCCTCCTCTGATCGTGATAATGTCCGAGCGCGATGTAGCTGAAATCGCTCTTCAGGAAGCTGTCGCTGACGATATGCTCTCCCACTGGCTTCATGCTCTGGTCGCGCAGCGCCTCCACGAGCCCGTGCATAACGAGTACATCCGAACCACACATCTTTATTTTTCTGAACTCCTCCAGGTAGTCCTCCTGGGTGAAGCAGAATGGTATGCAGTGGAAGACATGATCTCCGACCTCGAAACGCTCGTATCTGTATCTGTGAGCGATATACACATCCTTCATCCCATCGTAGAGGTAGAACGGGCTCAACGCTGAGTAGCTCTTCGGGGCATCATGATTTCCGCTTATCACGATCACGGGTATGCCAGCATCGCTGAGGCGTTCCAGAGACTGCTTGAATATGTAGAGCGGTCTTATTCTGGGGCGGACGTGGTGGAAGACGTCTCCAGCGTGCACCACTGCATCTGGCTTGAGCTCTGTGATCCTCTCGATAGCCTGCCCGAAGTCCCTATAGATGCACTCCTCCATCAGGTTCCTTCCCTTCTCATCCATCCTGCTGAAGCTCTGAAACCCAAGATGGGTATCTGCGATGTGAACTATCCTCAAGGCATCCCCTCAGTCAGGTGTCGGCCTGAACGACCTTCTCTCGGGTGCACTCGGCCGGAGACGCTCTATGTAATCCTCATATATGTGTATCTTAGCAGGTATCGGGAAGGGTACGTTCAGCGTGCTTATGATCGCCTCTCCCTTCTCCAAGGTCTGTATCTCAACATCCAGCGACGAGAGATCCTGCTTTGCGGACTCCTCCACGCGCACCCGATCGTTCCTGTCTGCGAGCCCCATCACGACCACCGTGTTGAACTGCGAGAGGAGCTCCCTGTCTATCAGCTTCGGCTGCTGTGTTATCGCGCAAAGTCCAACTCCAAACTTTCTTCCCTCTCTTGCTATCTCCTCGAAGCGCGCGATCCTGCTGTCACTCCCGAGAACCCTCTGCGCCTCCTCGATGACTATCATGCACCTCTTCCTCCCCTCCTCCTCGTTTCTGTAGTCCTCCATTATCCGCCTGGATATCAGGGAGAGCAGGAAGAGCTCGCTGCTCTCGCTCAGGTTGGGGATGTCGATCAGCACGACCTTTCCGCTCTTCACTCCCTCGATTATCCCGGGGATGCTGGAGTTTCCAGAGGATTTTATATATTTATTTCTTGAAAGTATGTTCTCCAGCTTTCTTACCAGAACATCGACAGTCTTTTCTGATACCTTAGCCCTCTCTGTCAGCATCGCTTTACCATTCTCATCAAGGATCTCATCTATCCACGAGTCCCCATCGAAGATCCGCTCGATACTGTCCAAGGCGTCCATCTGCGCACCGGTCCAGTCATGCAGCACCTTGATATCCTCTGGCAGGATATCCCTTCTGGAGATCGTGAGTTCGCTGACCTCCGGGAGGCTGTGATTCCTGGGATCTGTGGAGTAACATTTAAGGCTTGATGCATACGGGGTGAGGTGAAGAAGCCCCTTGCCGGCCTTTCCGCCTCTCAGGTACTCCCCATGAGGATCTACTATGAGCAGCCCGAACTCAGATCTGTTCTCTGAAGCAAGCTTCATGCATGAGGCTGCGAAGACCTTCATGAAATTAGACTTTCCCATTCCAGTGGTTGCGAATATGCCCATATGATGGTCCATCGCGCTGCTGTGGAGCGCCACAGTCACATCTGTGTCCCTGCTGCCGTTTCTCAGAACACCGACCTCGATATCTCCCATAGTATCCTTTAAAAAACCGAACTCCTCCGCCTCTGTCCTCTTCACCTTTGAGAACTTCGTGGGAATTGTCTTTGCCTTTCTGAATGCGCCTCTTCTTTTGGTCTGATCGCGGGGTATGCATCCGAGCGGCTCTGCGATCACCCTGTTGAAGATCTGCTCCTCATCGTACAGCTCCGTGCCCCTAATGCTCGTATCCCATCTCCCGTTGTAGTTTGAGTCGTGCTGCACATTGACGACACGGGCGAGAAAGAGCATATCCCTGTCCTCCACAGTGAATATCTCCCCCACATCTGCCTTTTCATCATAGGGTATTATGAACTCGTATGAACGCACGTCCTTTGCGAGTATTCTGTACACATTGCCTGGCATGCTCTTCACCATGATCCTCTCCGCGAAACTCAAGACAATCCCCTTTGCTTCTGAGCGCCACACATCCTTGAACTTTGTGATGGGGGATAGAGAGATGTCCGAATAAGGATTAAGCGTCTCAGACATCCAAAAGGAGTAAGGCCCAAATCTCTGGCATCGGCTCTTATCCAGATAGGTCCAGCCCCAGGGGCCGCTATCACGAAAAGCTTGATTTCTGGTCGTTTACTTGATCCATTGAAATCTGGAAGCACTCCGCCTCTTCAGATTCGCAGGACATTTTGCCCATAGCTCTCGAATCCAGCTGAAGTATTTAGTGATACGAGTACGCAACCTAATTTCAAAAGACACCATAAAAGGCCATATTCCTGCTGAAGAGAGGCGGGCCGGATAAAGCAGAGATCAAAGATACCGATGAAGTCGTCTCAAAATCCCCAGGCGTATTGATTTATGCAGATTGTATTTCCGCGCAGGGTCGATGCAGATCCGCATCGTTGCTTAAATAGTTTCGAGACGAATTCGATGTCATCCGGCATCACCTCTCTGAATTTTCTAAATCTCAGTGAAGTAATTCCATACTCAGTTCTGGTTTTGTCTTATTCGGCAGGTCCACCCTGGAGGACCTGTCCGAATAAAGGCCGTGTGTTTGAATCGCGAGCCTTGAAGGGATTGCTCATCAAATAGACTCCCCTTCTTATCCGAACACGTCCGCCGTGGACAACGATATATTTATAAATGAAGAATCTAACAAATACTAGTCCCTTTAACGAGGGCTGGCATGAGCATGGCATGATGTCGCTTTGAGTGCTGGTGCGATAGAGGGACGACATGCCGCATTGATAGGTCCTTGTGGGAGATCTCTGAAATGATCTGACGATGACCTCAAGACAACCCAGATGCGGTACATGAGCCCGTTGCGAGGGTTGCCGGTCAGACAGAGGTTGCCGGAGGATGATGCACCGGAGTTAGCATCGGGCGACAGATTCCCTGTTATACCATCCAGAGATTCAGTGACCTGATGCCGTAACGCGGAGCGGTTTTCCTGGCAGAAAGTTTTACTACAGTGAATTGCGGGGAATTACAGGGTCTCAGCCATCCGGGCAGGAGCAATCACACGCAAATTTTATCTATCATTGTGCTTCGACTAAGAACATCCCATGGTGGTGTGGTTGAACAAGCTCTCACCCCACAAGCACTGCATAATATGCGGTAATGCCATTGAGGCCAACAGCATGTTCTGTGACGAGCTTTGCGAATCTAAGTACAGATCAGCACAGAGGCGACAGCAGCTTGTTTTTGTGGTATTTCTTCTCCTGATGATAGCAACGTTCGTCCTGCTCGGCATCCTGCCTGCTCTCTTTGGACAGGGGACTGCTGGCTGAGGTGGTAGATATGAGGTATCTCGGGCTGATTATCACGTTTGTTTTTTTTGTATGGCATGCCTCCGCCGGACTGAGCTACATCCAGGTGAAGGACGTGACGATGATCCCCGATGGAGATGATCTGAAGTTTAATGTAAATTATACACTGGAGCCGTTCGCGAGGCTGTATGTGCTTGCTCTGGGGTGCAGGCATATCGAGCCCGAGCTGGTCAGGCTGTTCTCCAGCTATCAGAATGTAAAAACAGTGAAAGCCAAACCGTCCACAGCAACACTTGTTGTTGAGAACGCCGGCACGTATCTTGATGGTTACTACCTTTACGACGCGAAACCTCTCAGCTCTCCGATATCCAGGTTCACCGTGGTTTACCCCGAAGGAGTCACCAGGACTTTTATCAATGTGACATCCACACCGAGCATATTTGTGGAGAAAAATGCGCTGAGAAAGGCTGTGCGGTAATCATTGCAGAGGTTTTTCCCGCATTTGATTCATCTGAATGCCAGTCCACGCGTGAGGTTATCCCGTTCCGCGCCTCTGGGTATATACATTATAATCAGAATATAGTCACATATTGAGATATATTTTTTATTTCGAAATAGTATATATAAAACCTCGACGTCCCTCCCACCGGTGATCGAAATGGGATTGCTGAAAGTAATCACCATAATGCTTGTCCTGGGCGCAATCAGCCCAGCGCTGAGCGCCACAGATGTGCGCGTCTCAGGATCGACAACTGTGATGCCTCTCGCATCTGTATGCGCTGAGAGCTTCAACTCTGAGCAGAGCGAGTACAGGGTTACGGTCACAGGCGGCGGCACTGGTGTAGGGATAGCTGATCTGGGAGAGGGGAGATCGGATATCGCCATGGCATCCAGGGAGATAACGGAGACCGAGAGAAGCAAGTATGAGACTGCTGACAGGAAGTTCAATGAGATTCTAGTGGCGTATGATGGCATAGTCGTGGCAGTGAGCCCCCAGATTTATGATGCAGGTGTGAGGGAGCTCACAAAAGAGCAGGTCAGGAAGATATATGCTGGAGAGATCAGTAACTGGAAGGAAGTAGGCGGCCCTGACAGACAGATATACGCCATAGCGAGGAGGGCGGGATCCGGCACACGGGATACATTCAACGAGATCATAATGGGCTCCAAGGAGGCGGAGACTCCTGGAGTGGCGACCGAGGCAGCGGACAATTCTGAGGTGAAGACCGCGATAAAAGGCAGTGATAAGGCGATAGGTTATCTGGGATACAGCTACGCCACAGACGGTACTGTGAAGGGAGTTGCGCTGGATGGCGTTTATCCAACAATGGAGAACATCAAATCCGGAGAGTACCCACTGGCAAGAAAGCTGTACTTCTACACCCTCGGAGAGCCCAGCCCGGGAGCCCAGGCCTTCATAGACTTCGTGCTGAGCTCACAGGGGCAGAGCCTTGCAGAAAATGCAGGATATATACCGGTCTGAGCCACCGCCATTCTTCACAAGAGATATGCCAATGGGGACTACTTGCAGAAAATGCAGGATATATATCGGTCTGAGCCAGGTCTGAGGATCTGGACTCAGCTATTTTTACAGAGTTGTGAGATACACCACAATCTCCTGTTGAGATGTTGACCGCTCTCAGCGCACATTGCTTCCGAATCGCATCTCTCTAAGCCTCACCAGATCAGATACGAAAAGCTCCATGCGGCCCATGTTTCTCAGAACAGCCGCTGGGTGGAATGTGATCAGGTAGAGATCATCGAATACCCTGCCCCTAAGAGCTGTCACGCCCTGTACGCCGAGGATGGCCCTCGCCGGGACGTTCCCGAGCAGGCAGATCGCTGATGGTCTGACCATCTCGATCTGTTTTCTCAGATACGGCATGCATGCTCTGATCTCATCTGCGCTGGGCTGCCTGTTTCCAGGTGGCCGGCACTTCACGATGTTTGTTATGAATATCTCATCACGATCCAATCCTGCGAGATTGAGAGCTCTGTTCAGGATTGCTCCAGCCCTTCCCACAAATGGCCTTCCTGCAAGATCCTCAGCCGCACCCGGGGCCTCGCCAATCATCATGATCCTCGCATCCTCTGGACCCTCGCCTGGAACAGCGTTTCTTCTCGTCTTTGAAAGCCCGCACCTCTCACATCTCACAATCTCACATGCGAGCTCTCTGAGGTCATTCGCACACATGATTTCTCCTGCAGCAAGCTACTATCATAAACTGGATGAGGCCCTATCTGATCCCATATGAAGCATCACCTGAACTTCCAGGTTACCATGAAAGTACTCACCATAAGGTTTTGGATATCCTCGCCTCTGCAATCCGAGGCCACTTTCATCATTCGGGCACGCATCTACTGTTGAATGCGGGGTTTCGATATCTCCATGTGATTAGAGATCCAGCAGCCAACGCTGTCATCTCCTCCCAAACATCTTCTCCAGGCTCTCAGAGGATATCCGAACAACGACAGGCCTTCCGTGCGGGCATGTCCTGGGGTTATCACATGCGAAGAGGTCTGTGAGAAGCCTGAGCATCGCGCTCTCGCTCAGCCTCTCCCCCGATTTTATCGAGCCCCTGCATGCTAGATGCTTCAGAGCCTCATCTCTGAAGGATGCTCTGCACACCCTGCCGAGATTCAGGATCTCTCTGAGAACATCGCGAATCGACTCGGGGCTCTCGAGGCCAGCAGCTGCAGGCACAGACCTCACGCTGTATGCCCTCCCTCCGAAGGGATCGATCTCGAAGCCGATCTCCCCCAGCTCTCCTGAGAACGAATCGAGCAGTGCCACCTCCCCAGGGGATAGCTCCACGGTGACCGGCTGGATCAGCTCCTGAGAGATGCTTCCGCTCTTGCATTTCTCGAGGAGATGCTCGTAGCGGATCCGCTCTGCTGCAGCATGCTGATCCACGAGCATTATACCATCATCGTCCTCCACAATGATATAGAGATCGAGAGCCTGGCCCACGATTCTGATGAGCGGCTCTGAGATTCTTTGCTCAGCCTGCACCTCAAGAGGGAGCGTCCTCTGGATCTGGGGCTTCGCGCTCCAGAGCTGCGGCTCTGCGATCCTCGCGGGCGGTGGTGGAGATGGTATTGCTGAGGACCTCAGCGCGCTGAGCGCTGCATCCCTCACAGCATCGTATACCTCATCCTCCCGAAGAAACCTGACCTCTCTCTTCGCTGGATGGACATTCACATCCACCAGTGACGGCTCGATCTCGATCGAGATTACAGCAAGAGGGCTCCTACCAGACTGCAGGAAGCCACGGTACGCTTCCCTCAGAGCCTGAACGACAACTTTGGAGTAGACAGGCCGGCTGTTTACGTAAACTAGTATTAACTCAGAGCCATGGTGTGATGAATCATGGGAGGAGATCATGCCATGAAGGTCAAAACCATCCCCTTCCGCTATTATGGAAATCATGCCTTTCGCAGTTCTGAGGCCAAATGCCCTGATCAGTGCATCGTCCCACGTCTCAGAGGCGTTAGATCTGAAAAGAGTCCTTCTGCCGGAGGAGAGCTCGAACGATATCCTGTGGTGGATTATGGCCATCTGTGTCACAATCTCCGCGATCCTCGCAAGCTCCTGTGATGGAGAGGAGAGATGCTTGAGCCTTGCAGGGATCGTCTCAAAAAGCCCCCTCACCTCTATGCTTGTTCCGTAAGGGCATCCATCATCTTTTATCTCAGCAACCCTGCCGTTCTCCAGTCGAAGATACGTGCCCACTGGAGAGTATCTAGTCCTAGTGTGCACCTCCACGCATTTTGATACACTGGCGATCGCAGAGAGAGCCTCGCCGCGGAACCCCAGGGTTTTAAGCCTGAACAGGTCATCTGCTGTAGAGATCTTGCTTGTGGCGTGCCTCTGGAATGCAAGTGGGAGATCCTCGCGCTCGATACCGCATCCATCATCCACGAGCTTTATGAGAGAGATGCCACCGTTCTCGACCTCGATGATTATTCTTGATGCTCCGGCGTCTATCGAGTTCTCGATCAGCTCCTTGACGACAGATGCCGGCCGCTCTATCACCTCCCCCGCAGCTATCCTGCTCACAGTCTCTTCATCAAGTATGTGTATCCTTGGCATCTTTACAGCCGAGCCTTCTTCTGTATTCCACAAGCAGGTTCAGAGCCTGCAGCGGTGTTATCTTCTCAGGTTCAAGATTCTTTATCTCCTCGAGTATGTCGTTATCTATGCTCTCGGGCTGGTTGAAGAATATGAGCTGAGTGTACCTCTTCGGTCTCTCCTTTGATCTGCACTTCCTTATCTCTATGGCTGCCTGTTCCTCTATAATGTCGAGAAGCTCCTCCGCCCGTCGAATCACATGCTCCGGGACACCAGCAAGCCTGGCGACATGTATTCCATAGCTCTTGTTTGTCGCACCTGGCACAACAGTTCTGAGAAATGTTATCGATCTCCCCTCCTCCTTCACAGCCATGCTGTAGTTCACAATTCCAGGGAGATTGAGCTGCGTAAGCTGGTGGTAATGCGTCGCGAAGATCGTCTTCGCCTTAATCCTGGAATGTATGTACTCAGAGACTGCCCATGCTATGCTCAGCCCATCAAACGTGCTCGTCCCCCTCCCTATCTCATCGAGCAGTATCAGGCTGTCTTTTGTGGCTGATACCAGTATGTTCGCGAGCTCGCTCATCTCCACCATAAATGTGGATCTCCCCGAGACGAGATCGTCCCTGGCGCCGACCCTTGTGAAGATCCTGTCGATGAGCCCTATCTTCGCATAAGAGGCGGGAACAAACGAGCCGATCTGCGCCATTATCGCTATCAGAGCGACCTGGCGCATGAACGTCGACTTCCCGGCCATGTTGGGGCCGGTCAGTATCATGAACCAGCTGCTCTCATCCATCGTGAGGTCATTCGGGACGAAGCCGCCCTTCATGACTCTGTCAAGAACGGGATGCCTAGAGTCGCGGAGTATCACCTCCCTGCCAGCATCTACAACAGGCCTCACCATCGCTCCCATGAGGGCAGCTCTCGTCAATCCGAGAATCGTGTCCAGCTCGCCTATCGCGGCTGCAACCTCCTGCACAGATCTAGTCCTGGATGCGACCTGTCCCCTCAGATCGAGGAAGACCTCGTATTCGAGCGCTGACGATCTCTCCTGAGCTGAGAGCACTCTGCTCTCCACCTCCTTCAGCTCCCGGGTCACGAAGCGCTCCGCATTTGAGAGGGTCTGCTTTCTTATATAATCGTCTGGCACCATCGAGAGGTTCGGCTTTGTGACCTCTATGTAATAACCGAAGACGTTGTTGTATCCGACCTTCAGCGACTTTATCCCCGTCCTCTTTCTCTCAGATGATTCCAGCTCCGCGATCCAGCTCCTCCCGTTTCTGAGAGCTGAACGGATCTCATCCAGCTCAGGGCTGTAGCCATCCCGTATCACGCCACCATCCCTGGGCGATGTTGGTGGGTCATCTGAGAGTGCCCTTTCGAGCAGCACCACGAGATCATCAAGCTCGCTTGCATCCAGCCTCTTTCTGATTTCAACAAGATACTCAGACTCAAGAGCGCTCATCGCATGTGCGATCTCAGGGATCCTGCGGAGCGATGAACGCAGCGCCACGAGATCCTTCGGACCCGCGTTTCCGAGCGAGACACGCCCGATGATCCTCTCCAGGTCGCTGAGTCCATCGAGAAGCTCCGAGATCTCCTCTCTGATCACAGCTCTTCTCACCATCTCCTCAATCGCATCCTGTCTTCTGCGAATGACTTCCAGAGACATCGACGGCATCTGGAGCCACCTAGCCAGGGTCCTGGATCCCATCGGCGTTACGGTCTCGTCCAGGATCTCCATGAGCGTGCCGCTTCTGGACCCATCCCTGAGGTTCCTGAATATCTCCAGGTTTCTCAGCGTGATCTCATCGAGAAGCATGTACTCAGAGGAGGATATCATCCGGATCGGCTTGATGTGATCCACGGATTGGATTCTGGTCTCCCGCAGGTAGGAGAGTATCGCGCAGGCAGCGCGGGCGCAAAGCGGGCTTCTCTTGTGGAGATCTCCAAGAATTCCACCAGATTCAGACGCCTCGTTCAAGGAGAAGAGTTCGGCATCGAGGTTCTGAAATTTCATGCCCTCCAGAGATACACCCGGAGGGGCCAGACACTCAGCCGGCGAGAACCTGGCCAGTTCCGATCCCAGCCGCTCCACCGGAACCTCTGATGCTATGAAATCGCCTGTTGATAGATCGAGAAGAGACAGCCCTGCCAGCCCGTTCTCCAGAAGGACGGCTGCAAGGTAGTTGTTGCTCCTCTCCTGGAGCAGCGCAGGCTCTATCACGGTTCCAGGGGTAACTATTCTTGTGATCTCTCTCCTCACAATCCCCTTTGCCTGCTTTGGATCCTCGACCTGCTCGCATATCGCTACCTTATGACCTGCATTAACAAGCCTGGAGAGGTAAACGTCAAGTGAGTGATACGGTATGCCCGCCAGCGGGATCCTGTTCCCCTCGTCGTCCTTCTGCCTCGATGTGAGTGTTATGTTCAGCGTTCTGGAAGTGGTAATTGCGTCCTCGCCGAAGGTCTCATAAAAATCCCCCACCCTGAAAAGGAGGAGGGCATCTGGGCACTGCTGCTTTATGCGGGAATACTGCTCCATCAGCGGCGAGAGCCTTACCATCAATCACAGGGTAGATCACCTGTTAAATATGAGTTTCGAATGCGTGGCAAGGCCTGTCCGGATAAGAGCTGAGGCCAGAAATCTGGACCTTACTGCTTTTGGATGTCTGAGACGCTTAATCCTTATTCGGATACCTCCGTCCAAGGATTGCCGCCGTGGCGAGCAAAGCCGGCTCCAGGAAGACGCTTAATCCTTATTCGGATACCTCCGTCCAAGGGGATATGTATATGAAGAAAGATAAACTGCAGACCTTATCCTTCGGCCGCGTTTTTCCCCGATAGGTTCAGTCCTATAGCGTCTGAAGAGAGACGAACTGTAGACCTTATCCTTCGGCATATTCTCTCTTGGCCCATCCCGGTGATTCTGCGCTCTGCAATCTCGTAGAAGGGATGCAGTGGTGGTTGACACTAGCTGGAGTGTCAGAGTTTACATCTCCGACGATTCAACCACAATATCCAAGAATGATCAACAGTACCAGTGCCTCCCCCTGGCCAAATCATCCGATGAAGGACTATACAGGATACACAATCAGATGGGCAACAGCGATGGCCAAAAAGATAGTGAAGGGGATGGACTCACGGCAAAACTTCTCCGCCTGCACCAGAGGGAGAAAATGCCGGAGCTCTAGTGCTCCGGCAGCATGAAGGCTATATCCTCTGATGGATGGCGGTATAGCCTCGCGCCCAGGCGCTTCTGGTCCAGGATGTGCCCTATGATCCCGATCGTCCTGCCAAGCGCGAAGAGGCCGTTGAGGTATCCGTACTTTAGCACATCATCTATGTCCTGCTGCGTGAAGACCGGGCACGATGCCATCAGGTCCAGGAAGAGTATGCCTATGCACCCATCGACGTTCAGGATCAGGTTGCCCTTCTTCGCTGTCGTGATCGCCTCGACCTGGAGCGCGTAGTTGAGTAGATCCGTCCTTGCGAAGTGCCTCTTTGCATAATCGATCAACAGCTGCACTCTCTTATCAGGGTTCTTGACGCTCTTGATCCTGTGCCCGATTCCAGGGATGTTCACACCCTTCCTCTTCATCTCATTCACGAACTGTTCTGGGGTGAGGCCTGCGTCATACGCCCTCTTGAACTCCCTGGCTGCATCATCGATCGCACCGCCGAACCTGGGACCTACTGTGAGCAGGCCGCTTGCCAGGGATGAGATGAGATCCTTGCCAGCACAGGATGCGACGATCGCGTTATGCGCCGCTGAGACTGACGGGCCGTGATCCGCGACTATCTGGAGAACGAGCTCTATGAACCTGGCAGCATAATCTGGGAGCACCTTCTTGAACCAGAGGAGTCCAATCACTCCCCCAATTCCCATGTTCCTCTCAAGCACCTCGCTCAGGGGTATCCCGGCGTAGAGAACCTCTTCGCCGCGATCGTCCGAGATCGTGCATATGAATGTTGTAGGCCTTCTTATCATGCCCGTTGAGAGGGCCTTGCTGTAATCCACCGGTATTCTCGGAACCTGCGGCTCGACCACCTCTTTGACCTTTCCCTCGGCCAGGAGCTTCTCGTACACCTTTCTTATCTCATCTCCATATCCATCGAACGATTCCGGCACAAAAGCTCCTGCCTCTTTCAGCGCCCGGTTCTTCTCCTGTGCGGTCTCCTTCGCTGTATCCGCCTTCGCGCCTGCATGCCCGAACTGTACGCTCGCAGGCAAGAAAGGCGCACATGTTCCCGTGACCCACGCAACAAGCGGCTTTGTTATTCTCCCTTCATTCAGAGCATCGACGATCCTGTACTCGTCCTCACCGCCGAGCTCGCCAAGGCATGCGATCATCGCAATATCCGGATTTGCCTCATACCTGAGAATGTGATCGAGCATGCTGGAGCCAGGGTACCTGTCACCGCCTATGGCTATGCCCTCGTAGACACCATTCGAGTTCCTGGAGATGATGTTGAACGCCTCGTTGAGCATTCCTCCTGATTTCGAGACGAATCCAACACACCCCGGCCTGTAGAGCCTGCATGCAATGATGTTCTCTATTGTCCCTGCGGTGTTGCCTATCCTGAAGGCGCCTGCTGTCAGTCCCCCAACAGTCGCAGGCCCGATTATCACCTTGCCTGCTCTTCTCGCTGTCGCTCCGATTATCCTGGCGTGCCTCTCAGGCACACCCTCTGCGATAATCGCAACAGTTCTTATCGTATCCTCCCGCAAAGCCTCCATCGTTGTATCAAACGCGGATCTGTGGGAGGCGAAGTTCACCATCACATCCGCATCCAGGTGATTCTCAGCAGCCTCGGCGATCGTCCTGTACATCGGAAGGAGGATCTCCCTCGTCCCCCAGAATGCCTTGTGTATTCCGGATCTGCTCGGGTTTATTATGGCCGCGATGCTGGGGGTATCCCTCTGGCACACGTAATCGAAGTCCAGCATCCTCTGGATGGCGTTCACCTGGTAACCGTAAACGAAAGCCTTCGTGTTCCTGTCGAAGAGAATGTAATCAGGCCTCGCGCTCATAGCTCACTCCTCCCTCAGTGCCAGCGGCACTATCCTGGTCATGTGCGTCTCAGGGCCGTAGACCTCTATGGGTATGCCGAGCTCGCTGCCGAGCTCCCTCATCATCCTCAGGCCCTCCTCATAGTTCGGCCCGCCCCTGCGCACGTATATCCTGACGTTGTTCTCCCTGAGCTGCTCCCTGTACTCCCTCAGGGCCGTGATAACGCCTTTGAAGGTGCTCGCAACATCAGTGAAGTTCGCTATCGCACCACCGATGAGCAGAACCTTCCCCCTCGGATCCTTCTCCCGGGTCATGAGATCAAGTATCGTTTTTGTGTAATGATACGTATCCTCCGTGCTCGGATCTCCGCTGTACTCGCCGTAGTTCGCCAGCTCTCCGGCGAAGCCGAGATCGCATATCGTGTCAGTGTATATCACGCTGGCTCCGCCGCCTGCGACCATCGTCCACACCCTTCCCTTCGGGTTAAGTATTGTGAGCTTCAGCGATGCGCCCGTCTTCGCATCTATCTCCTTTATGAAGAGCTCCTCAGGTGTCAGGCTCCTGCCGAATGGCTCCGGGAACAGCAGATCACCCCACTTCTTCCTGCACCAGAACTCCTCAGCATCGTCCAGCTTCGCGACCATGTCTAGAGGAATTATCTTCCCGTCCACGACTGTAAACGGATTGATCTCCAGGTAGGCGAAACCGAGATCGACGTAGAACCTGAAGAGAGCCTCAATGAATCTCGCCATCCTGTCTGCATCAGGAGAGGCCGGGAGTTTGGATTTTATATCTGCAACATCGATGCCATCCAGAATGTCGACGTGTATCTGAATGACCCTGTCCCAGTTCTCCTCCACGCAGACGCCTCCCTGTGTAGAGAAGTAGATGGTATCTCCGTCGCGATCCGAGCTTATGGCCACATAGAGCTCATTCTCGTGAGGCACATAAGGCTCAACCAGGAAGTGATCCAGGATTCCCCTGACGCCGCCTATGGTCACCTCTCTGTTCATGTTCTCGCTCAGATACTCCCTGACGTCATCCCAGGAGGCGTTAAGCAGGACAAGCCCGTGCACTCCTCTCTTCCCGAAGAGCTGATCTGGCTTCACCACAAGCCTCTTCTCGAGGATCCAGGGATTCTTGGAGACGATCGAGTCCAGATCGGTCTCAGGCCCGATCAGGGCCACATCTCCCCTGTAATCGAAATCATCGAGGTATTCTGGGAGAAACCTGGCCAGCAGCCTCTTAGCATCAAACTCCCTAATGCCTCTCTGTGCCATCTTACAACCACCTTCTCCGGGCCTAAGCACTTCGTATTTAGAAATCTTCTGGTCCGCTTCCGGTCTGATGCCAGGAAAGTGTTACATATCTTCATAGATCAACTATCACCATGGACTGCCCATCCTGTGGAGGACGATGCGTAAGGCCGGCCACCCATATCCTGAGCTCCATTGACAATATTTACATGGCGTGTAGAAGTTGCAAAAATGAGCCTTATATTGACAAGAAATCCCCACGAAGATCTCTCCAGACAGGAGATCTGGAGAGATGTGAAGAGTGCGGAAAAGCACCACTGGACCTGGTCATGATCGAGGCGATGGATCTCCTCGTGGAGGAGGGCCTTCGCGACGATCGCGAGCCGCTCCGGAGCGTCGGCTCGCCGATGATAGAGATCGGATATCCCCTGCCGTATCCGCCGCGCCTCGGCGATTCTCAGCTCATACTGGTGATGGATAGGGTGAACAGAGCTGCGGCATCAAGACTCCTTGAGATCCCGGAGATCAAGGGCGTGATCAGGCGCAGCAGAGAGATACCAGGCGTTGTAGATAAAAATGGACACATATGGGAGCTGCTCTCCGGCTGTGACATGCGCTGTGACATCATCCAGAGCATCTACGGCGATCTGGTGATATATAAAAATCAGTCTAAAATACACATAGAGTTTCCGAGGGAGAGCTACCCGAAGATACGGATTCTGGAGGACCTCAGGATCTCTGGAAGAAGTGTGATCGACGGCCTCTGCGGGCCCGGAACGCTGGGGTTCGTCTGCGTCCTGGCCGGCGCGAAGGAGGTCGTGATGAACGACATATGGCTGCCGGCGGTCGAGAACGTGCTTATAAATCTTGAGGTTAACAGGGATGTTCTGGGTATTGAGAGCATAGAGCTCTTCGATCGCGGGGTGGAGATGGTAGGAGGCAGTCCCAGGCTCGTCGGGCGGGCAACGGGCGCATGCGAGATAGAGGTGTACCATGGAGACATACGAAAGCTATTCTCAGCTGTGAACACCCCAGATATGTGCATCCTCGATCACTTTCCAGGCGCACCGCTGGATGAGATCAAAAGAGCGTGTAGCTCCTGCGATGAGATTGTGGTCGTGTAAGCTATCCACTTATAAATGGGACGGACCTCTGAGTCCAGGTGATGGGACAGCGCGGATTCGAACCGCGGTCCAAGCGTCCCAAACGCTCGAGGATGGACCAGGCTACCCTACTGTCCCGCAAAAGGGCAACGCAGTATGAATCAAATCATGGATATATAGCTAATCCTGAAGCCCCACCGATGGGCACAGAGGCTGCAGACGCTCTTGCAGCAGCTTGGAGGCCAATGCGACTGATTGTGAGCACTAATTCACCCGAGAGGAGCGCATGAAAAGGCAGTGCTTCTGCGGACAATTCATCAGATGGCCGAGAGCAAGACTGTGATTCACCTGCATCTTCTCGCTGCGCTCTCGAGGGTCTTTGCTGTGATCATCGCAGCCCGCGCCTCCCTTGCTCTGCCGAGAGCTGCCATGGCATGGCTTTTGTTGTACCACGCGCCTATGAAGTACGCATCGATCTCGAGGGCCCTGTCGAAGCAGGCGAGAGCCTCCTGGTACCTTCTCATCGATCCCAGGGCCATGCCCTTGTTGTTCCAGGCGAACGCATGGTTCGGATCGAGCCTGAGCGCCTCATCGTAGCTCTTCAGAGCGTCCTCATATCTTCCCATGTATGAGAGAGCGATGCCGCGGTTGTTCCATGCGTCCACGATTGTTGGATCGTGCCCTATGGCGCGATCGTACGCCTCCAAAGCGTTTTCGTATCTTCCTGAGTTGAAGTGCGAGTTGCCCTTCTCGAGCCATCTCCTGGCCTCTGCAGTGTCTGCTTCGCTCACAAGCATCACTGCCAAAGCCCAGGCGAATGATGTAAACATCATGATTCTACATACCACAGGATATTACAAAAACCTTACCTGGACACGGCTCTCCTGATCGCCTCCTCGACCTTATCCCTTATGATGTACCCCGCCCTATGCAGCACGGTGTCTCCGATCTCAGGATCTCGGTCCATGCTCGCAGTGCATGGATATGCGTGGTGAGCCTCCGAGATCCTCTCATGCAGCCTGGGATCGTCCTTCTCCACCCCGATCAGCCGCTTGGCCACGAACCACGTCGATCCGCATGGGGCAGATCTGATGACATTGGCTGCGGCAATCACATCCTTCCCCTCTCTGCCCTTCTGGAGCACAATCTCCAGCTCAGGCTCGCCGATCATCGCTCTCTTGAGGAACGCTGCTATGTTCGGCTTAAGAGGATCAGGCCTCATGGCACAGAACGGCTTGGAGAAGGCGGCCTCCAGCCCCAGCTCCTCCGCAGCCCTGGATACCTGCAGTCTGAGCCCCATGGGCATATCCTTCGGACTCTCGGAGCATCCGATTATTCCCCTAATCCCCGCATCCTTCATTCTTGGAAGCATTCCGAAGAGTATGTCCGGATGTACATTTATGACGATCGCGATATCCGCCTCTGGAACCGCAGGAAGCAGCGGCTCGACATCGTCTATGAAGTCTCCCAGGGTCGAGGGATCCGGCATCTCAACAGCCGCAACGATATCCTCAGCTCCGCTGTACTTTCCGCTTCTGCACTGCGTGCACGCCTCGCCACATGAGATGCAGAATCCCGGGTAGTTGAGGAGATTGCCAACGACCCTCTCGCCGAACTCTCCGTTGTAGTACACCACAACCTTCAAGAATGTCACATCCTGTGCAGAGTTGGTTTAAGTCGATATGTAACAGTTTCGAGCGGCCTATGCGATAAAGAGCATGGTATCGAAGTATCAGATATACACAGAACTGAGAGACCAAGGCCGGCCTGCGTATTGTCAGAGACCCTCGAGTATTCCTAAAAACCTCTGGTTTTGAGGCAAATGTGAGTCAAATACGATATCAGCGAGAATCCGCCATTGTAAAAATAAGGGTTTATAGGAATACTCCCTCATATCGCTGTTCATGTGCCTGCAAACGCTGGCCGCGATGGAAAGGCCTTAAATATCGGCAAATACGTATTCCGGTTTCGTCAAATCGCAAAAATTCGACGGATGTGTCCCCTTGACATCAAACCAGGTTGTGCTTTGGATCGGCTTTGGCGTTCTCGTCGTCCTACTTCTTGCAGTTGATCTCGGAGTCTTCCACAGAAGATCAAGCGTTATAACAGTGAAGGAGTCGCTGATCTGGAGCGGGATCTGGACAGCAATCGCGCTTGTATTCAATATAATAATATTCTTCTGGCATGGCCAGGACAGGGCCATAGAGTTCCTGGCAGGGTATCTCATAGAGAGATCGCTGAGCGTCGACAACCTTTTTGTTTTCCTGATGATATTCAGCTACTTCCAGGTACCAGAGACACATCAGTACAAAGTCCTGTTCTGGGGGATAGTCGTTGCACTCCTCATGAGAGCGCTCTTCATAGCAACCGGTTTGACACTCATAGAACACTTCGACTGGATCATCTACCTCTTCGGGATATTTCTTATAATAACAGGAATTAAGATGGCCCTCCAGAGGGAGTCAAAGGTACAGCCGGACAGGAATCCGGTTGTGAGGATGTTCAGAAGTGTTGTACCGGCAACAGACCACTACGATGGCGGGAGGTTCATCACCAGAGCCTATGGGAGAACAATGGCCACGCCGCTACTTATCGTCCTGATCGCGGTCGAGGTGACCGACCTGGTATTCGCGGTGGATTCGATCCCAGCGGTCTTCGCGGTCACAGTCGATCCATTCGTGGTTTACACGTCCAACGTCTTTGCGGTTCTCGGGCTGAGAGCGCTCTATTTCGCTCTGGCCGCCTGCGCGCACATGTTCCACTACCTCAACCACGGTGTGATACTGATACTGATATTCGTGGGCATCAAGATGCTCCTCTCAGATCTGTACGAGATACCGGTCACATTCGCGCTGGGATTTGTCGCGCTGGTTCTGCTGGTATCAATGCTGGCATCTTTGGCAAGGACCTCCGACAGAGAGCGTGTCCTGAGCTGCCTTAAGAGCCTCTCAGGAAAGTGATTGATATGGTGGCTGTAGGTCTCTCGAGCGCTGATGCACAGAGGAGGCTTATTGAGGAGGGATACAACGAGCTTCCATCTGAGAGAAGGCGCGGGCTTCTCTCCATCGCGATGGATGTGCTGAAGGAGCCGATGATATCCCTTCTCATTGCCTGCGGAGCCATTTACTTCCTCCTGGGAGACCGCAGGGAGGCGCTGATTCTGATATTCTTTGTGCTTGTAGTCATCTCCATAACGCTCTACCAGGAGAGGAGGGCAGAGGGCGCCTTGAATGCTCTCAGGGCTCTCTCGAGCCCGAGAGCGCTGGTGATCAGAGATGGAACGCCAGTCAGAATCCCAGGGAGAGAGGTCGTCCGGGGAGATCTCATAGTCCTCGAGGAGGGTGACAGGGTGCCGGCGGACGCTGCAGTGATCTCCTGCACCAGTCTGCTGGTGGATGAGTCGATACTGACCGGAGAGTCGATGCCAGTCAGGAAGATCCCATGCGAAGATAAAGAGTACCAGGAGGTCATGCCGCCCGGCGGAGATGATGTGCCCTTTGTCTACACCGGCACACTTGTCGTCCAGGGGAGAGGGCTGGCAAGAGTGGTCGCCACTGGCTCCAGGACGCTGATGGGGAGGATAGGAGCATCCCTCAAGAGCATAGAGCTCGAGGAGAGCAGGCTAAAGAGAGAGACGCGATCGATCGTCCGCAGGCTCACACTTTTCGGGCTCGCCCTGAGCACGGTTCTTCTGATAGCGTATGCGCTTGAGACCGGCGATCTTCTCCGCGGCCTTCTCGCAGGGATAACGCTCACCATGGCGATACTCCCCGAGGAGTTCCCCGTTGTTCTCACGATCTTTCTAGCACTCGGCGCCTGGAGGCTTTCGAGGATAAATGTCCTGACCAGAAACCTCTCCGCCATAGAGACACTCGGATCTGTAACCGTCCTCTGCACAGACAAGACCGGCACAGTGACCCTGAACAGGATGCGTGTCAGAAAGATATTCGCCAGAGGCAGGATATACGATGTTGATGGGGCGCTTCCTGAGGATGTTCACGATGTCGTTGAGTTCGGGATACTTGCCGGGAGGAGAGATCCGTTCAACCCCATGGAGATCGCTCTCCAGGAGCTGGGGAGAAGGGAGCTCAACGGGACAGAGCACATCCACAACGACTGGACATTCGTTCAGGAGTATCCGCTCACTGATGACATACTCGCGATGTCGATGGTCTGGATGCACGGGGGTGAATATGTTATAGCCGCGAAGGGCGCGCCGGAATCGATATTCGATCTCTGCCATCTCGATGGTGAAGAGCTGAATAAGATCTATGAAGTTGTAGAGAGGATGGCAGCGGACGGCCTGCGCGTTCTGGGGGTCGCCAGGGCCGCGATCTCAGAATCTGAGCTGCCGGATGGGCAGCACGGGTTCGACTTTCAGTTTATGGGGCTGCTGGGATTCTCTGATACCATCAGGCCGGGCGTGCCTGATGCAGTTAATGAATGCCAGAGAGCTGGAGTGAGGGTGATGCTCATCACAGGCGATCATCCAATCACCGCAGCCTCAATCGCATCCTCCATCAACCTCAACCGCGGATCTGTCCTGACCGGGCCTGAGATCGAGTCCATGAGCGATGAAGAGCTCTCAAAACGACTGAGAGACGCGAACATCTTCGCCAGGATGGTCCCCGAGCAGAAGCTCAGGCTCGTCGAGCTTCTGAAGAGTCAGGGGGAGATAGTTGCCATGACTGGGGACGGGGTCAATGACGCTCCCGCTCTTAAATCATCTCACATAGGCATAGCGATGGGCTCGAGGGGCACAGATGTCGCTCGAGAGTCTGCGGATATCGTGCTGCTGGACGATGACTTCTCTTCGATAGTCAAGGCGATACGCCTGGGGCGAAGGATCTTTGACAACATCCGAAAGGCGACTGCGTATATACTGGCGATACACGTTCCGATCGCGGGCATGTCCATACTGCCTGTTGCTCTCGGCCAGCCACTGCTTCTGATGCCTGTGCACATAGCCTTCCTGGAGCTCGTAATAGATCCCGCGTGCTCGATAGCATTCGAGGCCGAGGCTGAGGAGAGCGATGTGATGTCCAGACCTCCAATGAATCCAAAGGCCCCGCTCGTCAGCACTGGTGTGATCGCTCTGGGCGCTCTTCAGGGGATAAGCGTTCTTGCGGTGCTCTCCACGATTTACCTTATGAGCATCGTGGGGGACATGAACGAAGTCAGAGCTCTGATCTTCACCACACTTGTTCTGGCAAACCTTTTGCTCATACTCACAAACAGATCCTGGTCGCAAACGATACTCCAGAGCATTAAAACCAGAAACTCCGCGCTCTGGATGATCTTTGGAGGGACTGTGCTACTGCTATCGATGATTCTCTACATACCATCGCTCAGGGAGATGTTCCATTTCGGATACCTCCACCCAAAAGATATCATGATATGCCTCGCCCTCGCATCCACAAGCGTGCTCTGGTTCGAGGCATGGAAGATGATATTCAGAAGAGGGCGAGCTGGCTCAGAATGAGGATATGAAGCAGCAGAACATAAACTCAGACGGCTCATATGGTCGAATCATCGGAGAGGCGTGCTCTTAAGACTCCAACCAGCAGCGATCGACCTTACCCTTTATTCAAGCCGCTGTTCCCTGCTGTTCCGCAAAATCAGATGGATGAGTCGCTCGGGCTAAAGACCGGGAGGTCCCCCAGCCCTGCAAGATCTCTCCGCTCAGCGATACGTGATCGCATGAGTTAGAGGAGAGGTCTCTCAAGGTATTTCTGTGCAGAGCACCGGTATGTCCATGACAGAGTAGCAGGACGCAAGCTTCAATAACGGAGAGGAGTCCATTCACCTCTGGGAAGGTGTTTCTTCAGGTATCCAGAGGTGCTCCTGGAGATCGATCAGAGCATCCGATCAATCAGCTCATCTATGTGGCACATCTCAGAGATCTCGGTAAGCCCGGAGATGGATGCTGTCTCGATATCAAGCCCGAACTCGACCGCGGCCGCGGCAGGGTTCGTGCCGCCAATGAGCGCCACTCCGAGATGATCTCGCTCCACCGGCATCCCCAACACATCCATGTTCGGATCGCCGAGCTCTATTACCCCCATGATCCCTGCATCTCTCAACTCATCGAGCAAATCCTCAATCGTATCGTGGGCGATCATCGGAGCCTCGTGCAGATTTCCAAGTATTCTGCCAGTCCCTGTCCGCATCATCTCGCATATGCCGGTCAGCTCCTGAGCTATGAGAAGGTCCAGGGGATCTATAGTTGTGGCCCAGTACATGATTATATCCGTAAAGCGCACGGTCTCCCTGTCGATCACCTCTATCAGCCCCCCGCCCTTGGGGCGAACAGGTATCCCGTGCTTTATGAGATATCCGTCTATGGTCATGCTGCAGACTGTGTGTATCATGAACCTCTCTCCCACATCCTCCAGCCTGACCAGCGGAGATACTGCAAGACCGCTGTCTATCGCATCTTTGAATATCTCAAGCGCCTCATGGAGATCATCTCTGGCAACGAGGGATCTGTTTGTTATAACCCTGCCGGTGCCTTTCTTGGCATCAAGACTGACCTGATGGACAAGATTCTCTATCCTGCCCAGGGCGAATACCAGAGGTTCCTGCATCATGGGAAAGATCTGCAACGGTTGATAAATACATATGCATCCGTCAGAGGGACCTGTCCGATTAAGGATTGAGCGTTTCTCCATCCAAAAAGAGCAAGCCACAGATCTCTGAATTTATCTCTCATCCGGACAGATCCTGTCAGCGGAGCTGAGGCGAACCCGATCCCAAGTAGTTCTCTGCTACTGCCCCGATTATGGACATCCCGATCTGCATGATAACGTGAAGGCATCCGGCAGCAACTCACTTGCCCTCACCATCAGCGCATCGCCATTTGATCCCACCATAACAACATCCATATCGCCAAACTCGATCATCATCTGCCTGCATATGCCACATGGTGTTATGGGCTTCGACAGTTCTCCAGCGACAGCAAGCGCTACGAACTCTCGCTCCCCTGCAGCCACTGCGGTGGCCATCGCGACTCTCTCAGCACATATTCCTGCTCCAGATGATGCATTCTCGACATTTGCGCCCTTGTATATCTTCCCGCTTCCGCACAGTACCGCAGCTCCAACCCTGAACTTCGAGTACGGGGCGTATGCCTGGTCCCTGGCATCGATTGCGGATTTGATGAGATCATCGTACTCGCCTGTGTAGGGACGCGGTATCGATCTCAGTACGCCGATATACATGCACTCGTGCGGCGGTATGTTAGGTATTGCAGCAGGTCCCGAATCAGAGAGCTCGACCGGCGCTCCACGTATCACAACTGCAGGAATTCCCTCATCCCCCTCGCCCATTACAAGCTGTGCTGCAGATACGAGGTTATCTGCCACAGCCTTGACGGTTATACGAAGGGGTTTTCCGTACAGGTCCCTTCTACCGCGGGCATCCTCCACAGGTATGATGCCATCGCATGCGAGCGCAACACCGACGCATCCAAGCCTGAGAGGATGTGTTCTGCTGTCGCCTATGATCACGCCTATTCTGACGCCGTTTGAGAGCTCAGTTCTTATTCTAGATGCTGCCCTCTTCGGGTCTGATGGGAGGAGGACCACATACCCGGGAGGCGCATTCGAATGATCGACTCCCGCATTTGGGTAAAGAAAACCATCCTTGAGTGTCAGAACCACACCAGGGATTCCCCCGAGTATCTCATCAGACTCCCTGAGTATCAGCTCCATCTCTGCGGGGTCTTTTTCGTACCTGGAGGCAAGAGCGATCGCACGCGCACTGGGGGTGATGTCTTTAAGGGATACTACACGCCCCTCCCCGGTTGCAACAAAACTCTCAGAGACGACGATCACATCTTTATCCCTGAGCCTGATGCCTGCCTCAGCAAGCCCCCTCCTCAGAGCCTCTACGTGATCCTCGCCGGGCTTCAGAAGACCGGTCTTTATCCCGAAGATCTCCAGCATATCATCCCCTTCCCTTGCTCTGCTGTCTGGATGACGCGGTTACATCTTCAGTAACCTTGTATCTGCTCGCATCTGTGGAGAGAACTGACTCGATCTCGCTCGCGATGGCCGGCAGGCCGAACGGCTGAAGCCTGAGCTTCCTTACAAGCCTCTCGATCTGGGCCAGCGTTCCGAATATCACAGCTCTGTCTGCGGATGGATCGCACCTCAGAGCGCCTCTGGGCACCGCAGCGTCTCCACCCGCTGCAAGCATCTCCTGCTTTATAACCAATGCCTCCATCGGGGTTATGTCCTCAACAGCAACTACAATAAACGAGCCCTTCCTCCAGAGGATATCATAAGCTCCCGGATCGACCTCAACCCAGTCCAGGATGCATCTTAGCTCCTCGGCTGAGCCTGTGAGCTGGAGAAGCTCCACCCTGCCGGAGGGCATCTGCATTCCGCGTGCAGCCTGGGCTATCCTGACAGCATCCCTGCAGGCAGCGACATCATGAGTCCTGACAACATGAGCACCGTTGTAAACAGCGATTGCCGTCGCAGCTATCGATCCTGTCAGCCTATCAGCGGGGTCTTTCAGACCGAGAACCGCACCGATGAAAGACTTTCTGGAGACTGCCGCGACGATCGGCTTCCTCAGTGAGCGCAGGCTTCTCATCCGATCGAGAATTGCGAGATCGTACTCGTAGGTCTTTTCAGGAATCCACCTGCCGATCCCAGGATCGATCAAAATCCTCCTCGGGTCGACCCCACTCTCCACAGCAGTGCTGACAGCCGCCGCGAGCCTCGGGATGATATCCTTTAGCTCCAGGATATCCCCAGGCTTATCTCTAGAGGCCATGAGTAGAAGCGATGCCCCGTGATCTGCAACGACCTCTGCCATTGAGGGATCTTTAAGACACGATACATCATTGATGCAGGCTGCACCCATCGACAAGGCAAGATCCGCTATCGATGCCCTCTGGGTGTCCACAGACACCTCAGCATCAACGCTGTCCAGTATGTTCTCAAGAGCGGGGAAAAGCCTCTCGCGCTCCACATCCTCTGAGATGAAGGGGGAGCCGGGCGCTGTGGAGACTGCTCCGACGTCTATCACCTCGGCGCCCTCGTCTGCCATCTTGATGGCGAATGAGGCCGCTCTCTCGGGCGTGGAGACGGATCCCTTGTAGAACGACTCGGCGCTCAGGTTGATAACCCCCATCAGCCTGACGGAATAAGCGTCTCCGACCCGCAACCTGCCCAGCTCACCCTCTATGGTCAATCGCAACGCCTCTGAATCCAGTGGCGTCCTTTGTATTACCTACTATATGGCATATTCTGTTGTGCTGAGGGGACCTGTACGAATAAGTATTAAGCGTCTCAGACATCCAAAGGAGATAAGGTCCAATAGTTCCGACATCAGCTCTCAGTTAGAACGTCCGTGTGGGCAGACCGTGCGCGTGACACACGCACACAGAAGACCATACTGCACCGACCTGAACCTGAGGGCATCTCGATATAACGGTAATAGCAATTGCGTGTGCAGAATCTCCCGGAGATGGTTGGATGAGAGATAGACAAAGCATACAGACGCCGATGCTCGCGGTTGATGTCGTATTGAGGATGAATGATGGATTAGTTCTCATCCGCCGCAGGAACCCTCCGTTCATGGGATGCTATGCGCTTCCAGGAGGGTTTGTCGAGATCGGCGAGACTGTGGAGGACGCGGCGCGGAGAGAGGTCATGGAGGAGACCGGCATCAGTGCATCTCTTGTGAAGCTGGTGGGCGTTTACTCTGATCCGGACCGCGATCCGAGGGGGCATGTCGTCTCGATATGCTATCTCGCTGATGGCAGTGGCGAGCTCAGATCAGGATCAGACGCATCTGATGCGCGTATATTCCGTCCAGATGAGCTGCCTGAGCTGGCGTTCGATCATGCCAGGATGATACGTGATGCGCTAGCGATGGTCTAAAGTAGATGGCCATTTCTAGCGGTGGCCAGTAACTCGCAGAGCCAGGAGGAGTCTGGTGACGGAAGAGATCAGGGAATTGATCGAGAAGTTTGCGCTGCAGAACGCTGTCAAGTACAGATCCGCGCCCAACCACGGTGCTGTCATGGGAAAGCTCATGGGGGAGCGCCCGGATCTCAGGCCCAGGGCCAGGGAGATAGCTCCGCTCATAACCAGCGTGTTAAATGAGATAGAGCGGATGAGCCCAGAACAGTGGGAGTCCAGGCTCAGGGAGATGGCGCCAGAGCTTATCGAGGAAATAAGCGCCAGAAAAGAGCCTGCAAAGGGCCTGCAGCCTTTAGAGGGGGCGGAGGGTGGAGTCGTCATGCGTTTCGCGCCGAACCCGAACGGCCCACCCACTCTCGGAAGCGCACGCGGGATAATAATCAACTCAGAGTACGTGAAGATGTACGGCGGGAAGTTCATCCTGCGCTTCGATGATACCGATCCTGTTAACAAAAGACCGATGATAGAGGCGTATGACTGGTACATAGAGGACTGCAAATGGCTTGGAGCAGAGCCCCACGAGATCGTAGCGGCGAGCCAGAGGGTTGAAAAGTACTATGAGGTCGCTGAGGAGCTGATTCGCAGAGGTGGGGCATATGTATGTTTATGTGAACAAACTGCGTTCAAGGCCCTGAAGGATGCTGCCATGCCATGCCCGCACAGGGATCAAACCGTCGATGAGAACATGGCTCTCTGGAATAAAATGCTCGATGGCAGCTTCCAGGAGGGCGAGGCTGTACTGAGGGTGAAGACAGACATAAAACACAAAGATCCGGCTATGAGAGACTGGGCTGGCTTCAGAATAGTGACAAAGAGCCACCCGCTTGTGGGCGAGAGGTACCGCGTCTGGCCGCTGCTGGACTTCGAGTCCGCTGTTGAGGACCATCTGCTTGGAGTAACTCACATACTCAGGGGCAAGGATCTGATAGACAGCGAGAGGCGGCAGAGGTATCTCTACGATCATATGGGATGGGTTTACCCCAGGGTCCTCCACTGGGGACGGGTGAAGATATTCCAGTTCGGTGCATTCAGCACCAGCAAGCTCAGGAAAGCGATAGAGGCAGGCGAGTACAGCGGGTGGGACGATCCCAGGCTTCCGACCGTGAGGGCCATGAGGCGCAGGGGCATCACAGCGGAGGCTCTCAGGAAGTTCATGATAGATCTCGGCGTCGGGGAGACAGACATCAGCATAAGCATGGATTCGATATACGCGGAGAACAGGCGAATTGTCGATCCAATCGCAAACAGAAGGTTCTTCGTATGGGATCCGGTTGAGATAGAGATAAAAGGTGAGGTGCCTGAGGTCGCGGAAGCTCCTCTCCATCCGACCATAGACCGCGGCACGAGAAGGATAAGGGCAGGGGGCAGGCTCCTTCTATGCAAGGAGGATGTGGCGGGGCTGGCGCCTGGAAGCAGGATCAGGCTGAAGGACCTGTGCAACATAGAGATAAAGGAGATATTCCCGCTCAGAGCAGAGCTCATCGATCTGAGCCCCGAGACCGCGAAACGTCTAAAGCTCAGGATAATCCACTGGGCTCCTGTTGAGGGCATCCCTGTCCGCGTTCTCGGTCCTGATAAGACAGATACCGGCATTGGAGAGCATGGCATCTCAGATGAGCTCGACAGGATAGTTCAGTTCGAACGATACGGTTTCGTCAGGATTGACTCTGTTGGGGAGGAGGTCGTCGCGTACTTTGCGCACAGGTGATCCCAGAAGGCGCTCAGCTCACGTTTTGTGGTTCCCAGGCGTCCTGGCGCGGCATGCGCGGGAGGGAACTGTATCACGATCCCGTCACCCCCTCCTAAATTGCGCATCACTTGCCATCCAGTCCCGCCCGCATGCTGTTGAGTAAACTATAAATATGATGGCGTGATGGTGTAACCGGAAGGTTTATATTCGACGAAAGTCGGATATAAACCTCGGCAAAAGTCGATTATCATTACAATCTCCCTCCTTTACCCTACATCCAATCGACTTTTGCTCTCTTCTCAATCATATTGAGTTCACACTTGCAGCAGGCTGCTGCCCAGACGCCAGATCGTGAGCTCGTATCACTGAATGGTTCTGCTGGAATCGAGAGCCATGGAAAGGATATCCCCTGAATCTGGAGGGACTGGCGCTCTGGATTTCAACGAATCAAGTACCCGACCGGAATTTTGAGTCACGTTCAGATTCCCACTCAGAGCATCCACACCGCTGCTGGCTCATTGCTCACTCTTTAAGTTTCGCCACCTCTCTTGCATGGGCCTTGATTATGTCGCTTCTCGTAATCAGACCTAAAAGCATTCTGTTCATTTTTCTGTCAACAACAGGCAACCTCCCCACATCTTTCTGAACAAGTTTTATCAGAGCATCCTCTAAGCTCTCATCCGGGTAAGTTACAATTAAGTCCCTCATCATTATGTCTTTAACAAGCTTGTTCTCCCTCTCTCCAACCGGAACCATCTCGACATCCCTGAATGTCACGATTCCAACCAGCATGCCATTCTCAACAACAGGGAAACCTATATGTCCCGTTTTCTCTATGAGAGCAAGAACCTCGCTCACCTTCTGGTTGGGTGAGACGCTGACCAGCTTCTCTGCCGGAACCATCGCCTCATCCACGCTCACATCCTTAAGAACATCTACTGACATCTCCATCCTGTGTGCCGGACTTTCCGCTCTTGTTGCAACCTGCTCTGAGTAAATTGAGTGGTCACCACTAAGACAGTAGGCCAACGCGGAGGAGATCATCAAAGCTGGCAGCATCATATAACTTCCACACATTTCGAGAACCATCAAAATCGATGCTATAGGAGTTTTTGCCACAGCTGCAATGAAGGCCGACATGCCGATAAGGACAAACGCTTCTGGCTGCACAACAATTTCAGGAAAGAGTTGATGGAAAAGGTATCCGATGAAGGCACCAACCATGCTTCCAATTACAATTGATGGCGCGAATACACCACCACTCCCACCAGAACCGACTGTAAAGGACGTGGCTGCGATCTTACCCAAAATCAGAAGGAATATCACTGAGAGCGCCAGCTTCCCATCTATGGCCATTTGAACGTACCCGTACCCCATTCCAAGAACACCTGGGAGAAGCATGCCGATAGATCCAGTGAGGAGTCCGCCGAAAGCTGGTTTGAGGGTTTGCGGTATTTTGGAGGATTTAAAGAGACCACGGATGGTGTAGAAGGTCTTTATGTAAAAAACTCCAAAAAAAGCCGCCAAAACTGAAACCACTGCGTAGAGAGGAAACTCAAGTGGAGAGTGGATTGAAAGCTGAGGGATTTTGAAAATTGGCGGAGAGATAAATGGTATGCCTGCAAAGTAACTGGTTACAACATTGAAGGTAACGAAGGCAACTATTGAAGAGACAAATGCAGGAACTATCGCTTCAACCTCGTAGTCCTTTTTGTAAAGCACTTCGATACCAAACATCGCCCCCCCAAAAGGGCTCCGAAATATACTCCCTATCCCACCCGCAACTCCGCACACCACAAGCAGCCTTCTATCCCTATCCGATAGTCTCAGAAGATCGGCAACGAAAGACCCGAAACCGGCCCCAATCTGAGCTATCGGCCCTTCCCTGCCAGCACTCCCCCCACTTCCAATTGTTATTGCTGATGATATTGTTTTTACAACCGGCACTCTTGCCCTCAAAGCCCCCCTCGCTTTGTGGAAGGATCTGATGACAGCATCTGTCCCATGCCCTTCCGCTTCCGGAGCGAATTTGTAAACTATTAACCCGCTGAGAAGTCCTCCAAGTGTTACGACAGCGGGAAGGGGAAGCATGCCGATATGGAAGTCGATATTAACCAACTCCACATCTCCTGCTTTTGGAGGAGTGTAGTTGTCCAAGCCTGTCAGAAACACCCTCGTCGACAGCTCGAGGAGAAAGTAGAAGATGAACGCACCCAATCCGGATATCGCACCAACAAACGCCGCTAAGAGGATTGTATATCGCAAGCTCAGAGGTGCCCTTCTAATCATGGTTCCGATGTTAGTTGAGGGCAATAAAACATCTTCGCTCATATCCTTATAACAACTGCTTTCATCCATCTGGCAACTTACCAGCAGGGACGCCTGTCCTGCTATGTATTCCTGCTGAATGAATTGGCAGGGCTGTCCGGATAAGAGCTGAAGCCAGGAACTTGAGCGTTACTGCCTTTGGGTGCCGGAGGCGCTTAATCCTTATTCGGACAGCTCCTAATTGGCAGAATTCGTCTCAAAATTGCACCCGGCAATCGACTGCGCTATGCGATCCTTCAGCGCCTCTGGATGCCTGGATCCAAACGCTGCCACCTATGCCGGCTGGTTATTTTGAGACTGTCTCTGCATCAGCAACCAGGGGTCGTGTGCTCAAACAGCTGAACGATATCCTGGAATCGATAGCCATGTGCGAGATGTTCAGGAGGTTTGGGCAGACCGAGCATTGTGGATCACCATGAAGGCATAGGACGTGCCCGAATAAGGATCAGGTGTTTCTGACCTGCAGAAGGCGATAAAGTCCAGTATTTCTAACTTAAGCTCTTATCCGGACTGGTCCAAGGAATGATATGGAGATCCAGCTTCCGCGCCGGCCCGTTACTGGGGATAAATCAACCATTCGCAAACGGACAGGAGCGTTCTCACTGGATTCGGAACACTCCCTGTTCTCATTCATGCCTGATGCACCCGACATAGATGAGATCTACATGAGATCTAGCTGAAACATAGAGATATAAGGAGAACCAGTGTATGCCTTCACTGGCGCGGGTAAGAGAGTGGGACTATCCAAGCGTCCTCCATACCTCCTGTAAGATGCGGGGGAGGCACCCTCCCCTCCCTCGCCACATCTCCCTATCGGCTTTTCTTCCACATAATTCCCTTGGTGCTGAGGTTGAAGATCCCATAAAGCCTCCTCTCGACACCAGAGTCCCTTGTCATGTATCTCAGGTCCGCCATGCCATTGATGCTCCCTCGGCTCTCAAATGTGGATCGCGTGCTTCTCATGATGGCCATGCCGCTGAGGTTTATAAATTCCCCATAATATGTCTCCTGCATGTAGCTGTTCAGCTTCTGGTTCTCGCAGCTCCAGCTCAACCCCCATGTGCTGTTGTAGCCGATGCTTCTCATGCTCAGGTTGAGGTCAATGGGCGATCGGTTCGCCTGCGATTCGCTCTGGAACACTATCGACGTCGTCGAGTAATCCATATCATCAGATGCTGCATAGCTCCCAGACCCATGCTCCGTGAACTCGAAAACGAATCCCGCCTGCGATCTGACCTTTGTCGTGGCTGATGCGCTCCGGTTGATCCCTCCGCCATCGATGCGGACGCTGTTCGTCACGTAGTATGTCTCTCGCTCCGTAGAGAGCCTCCGGTACACGGATGCATAACCCACGCCAACCACACTCCCATCGATCCCGGCGGTACATGATCCCCTCAGCGTCTTCACCTTCACGGTTATCTGGCCGTGTTCCCCTGGCCTCAACCCCCGTATGGTCCAGACGTTTGTGGTTCCGGGATCCGGCGGAGGATACGCCTCGAGAAAGAACGTCCTCTGGTCGTAGAACTCCCGCACAACAATATCCGCAGGCACCTCCAAGTTGTTCCCATATGTTATGGTGTATGTGATTGTGCTTCCCGGGCTGACACTGCTCTGCTTCGCCTTCTTTATGGAGTCTCTTTCCAGAGGCTCGAAGCTTATCACCTCTCCTGCTATTCTCACATAATCCACGTAGCAGGATACGCCCTCGTACTTCGTGGCGCCTCTGAGGCGTATGTATACCTTGATGACATCCATACCGCGAAGGACCTCCTGTGCCTCAGACCATGTAAGGTCCTTTCTGCTCTTCTGAGAGTCCTTGCTCTTTATGTCGAGCCTCGATTCTGATGCATCGAACTCGCGCCAGCCATTGGAGTTGCCACCTGTATCAACCCATCTGCCATCGCTCCATGCTGCCATGTCAATCAGAATGCGTGCATCATCTGGATCACTGGTACCCGACTTTCCATCACTATCTCCATCCAGCAAGACCTCCAGCTCGATAGAACCCCTGTTAGACGCCGGGTAGATCCAGAGGTTGAGTGTATCGAGCGCATCCATACGTGTTGGGCTGATGGTTATCGGCACACTTTTAGATGACCCTCCCGGATACACACTGAGGCGCGCGGAGTGAGCTCCGTGGTATCCCATGCCCGATATCTCTGCAGCGCTTTTCTTGGATCTGGTGATGCTGTAGTCGGCGTCGGTGATCGCGCCGGCTGTGCTGACCAGCAAGATCAAGATCAGAATGACTGCTACTCTCATGATTACTACTATCAACAGGAGGTACTAAAATAATTCGATTAAATTTATTAATTTAATTCCAAATATTCTGTCGCCGTCTATATCATCCTCACTAACCGCCCCTTGGTATACATCAAGCTGATATTGGACCTACGTGAAAAATAGGAATTTAAATCCGCTACGGGTACTCTTCTCTTGCGGGTTGGGGCGTGGGGGAAACTCGCCGGGCGGGGTCCCCTTTTGGGGGCCCCTTAACCCGCAGGTGATGATATGAGATACATTGCATTGATGTTGATGTTGATGATCCCGCTTGCCTCCGCATATCATGGGGGCAACACCGTATCGCAGTCAATAGACATGTCCGCATCTGGCGGCTATGTGAGCCAGAGCGCCTCGAATGCTGCAGTGGTGGTTGGAGACAACAACAATGTCAACCAGAAGATAAGCCAGAGCGCCTCAGGGAACTACGTAACCCAGAGCGCCGCAAATGCGGCTGTTGTCATAGGCAACAACAATACGGTTGGGCAGAGCACATCCCAGAGCGCAAATGGCAATACCATATCACAGAGCGCGGCCAATGCTGTCGCTGTTGTAGGAGATCTGAACACAGTCAACCAGCTCGTCTCACAGAGCGCTACGGGCAATGAGATCTACCAGAGCGGATGGAATACTGCCACGATAGTGGGAGATGGCAACACCCTGAGCCAGCAGGTCGTGCAGACGATAAACATGCTGCCTGCACATGTCGATCCGAGCCAGACGATGAGCAACTCCGCCTACATAATGGGCAGCTACAACACTGTGGACCAGGGGCTATACGGTACCATCATCGCAGGCACAAACAATGCCCCGATGTACCAGTCCGGCAGGAACTACATACAGACGAACGATCCAAGCGGCAACTACTACAGCCAGAGGATCAGGTTCGCCCTCAGAGCCGGCCCGAGAGCGCCAGTCTCGCAGTCGGGCCAGAATGAGATACGCATCGGACCTCTCTGAGGTCCATGCTTTAAGATGGGTTGCGGGCTCGAAGAGCCAAACAGACTGTGTGCCATATTTACTGTAAATTCAAAACAGGGCATAGCAGCTTGAGATCAATTTACAGAAAAACACCCATGACCCAAGGTCACCCATGTGGATGAAAATTGACCTTCGTGAGAACCATTTTCATACCAATTAGCACACTACCGCCAAATGATATAGTTGCAATAGACGAGCTCTGACGAGAAATCCCACAAATCTGCAGGGCTGGGCGTTGCGAATATCGATGATTTCACTAAACGACCAACTCAAGGGGATGATAGAGGATAAATGCGGAGAATGAGCTCGAGGATCTTTTCTTCTCTCGCGCTCTTCTTCGTGTAAGGGATGATAGAGGATAAATGCAGAGAATGAGCTCGAGGATCTTTTCTTCTCTCGCGCTCTTCTTCGTGTAAGGGATGATAGAGGATAAATGCAGAGAATGAGCTCGAGGATCTTTTCTTCTCTCGCGCTCTTCTTCGTGTAAGGGATGATAGAGGATAAATGCAGAGAATGAGCTCGAGGATCTTTTCTTCTCTCGCGCTCTTCTTCGTATAAGGGATGATAGAGGATAAATGCGGAGAATGAGCTCGAGGATCTTTTCTTCTCTCGCGCTCTTCTTCGTATAAGGGATGATAGAGGATAAATGCGGAGAATGCGACCGAAGGCCTGCTTTTACGCCGCCCTCACAATCTCATCGAACTCGCTTCTGCTCAGATACACTGGGGTATACTCGATACCCCTATCCTCCAGATCCCTCACATACGATCGCAGATGCTTCCTCGATCCGGCAAGAAGCCCGCTGTAGACATCGATTGCCTCTTTATTACTGGTTTCAGATATCGCTCTCTCCAGATCCGAGATGCTGATCTCCTCAAAGGTCGCAGCCGCCCTGAGAGCGTCATCATCCGAGGATATCGAGAGGAGATCGTTGTAGATGCCCTGCAGCGTCTGGTTATCGAAAACGCCTCTCTCCAGGTCAGGCGTCTCCATTCCGTATCGCTCCATGAGAGATCGGATCTGATCCATGTGGCTCTGCTCGGATCTCACCAGATCCAGGAAGAGCGTCAGGCCTGTCCGCTCATAAAGCGATTCGTAGAGATCACGGGCTGCCTTCTCCTCCTTCCATATGAAGAGCATCCAATCGGCATCATTTTGTGTCACATTCTGTGTTATATTATTCCGTGATGTGTCCCGCGAGCCATGAATATCCGCAGAGCTCTGTGTCATTCCCAGATAGATCAAGCCCTCTCCGTATGCGATGTTGTGCTTTACACTTGGATCCGTGTTATCTGACATCGCCCAGATTATCGACACGTCCTTCCCCAACCTCAACACCTTGTCGAAGCGATCTCCTGTGTCGAGCCTCCTCCTGAACTCCGCGACTGTGTGCGTACCATAGCTCTTTCCGCCGTACTCCAGTATGTCGTCTGTGCCTCCGAGCAATGTATCCTCTATGTGGGGGCCGTAGTTGCCCGTTGAATATTCGTCAAGCACTCTCGCATTCCCATCAACAACCCCCAGCACCATATCCGCATCTCTCATCCACTCAGTGGGCTCGAAGCCGATGGCAAGCCATCCGCGTGTGCTTCCATTGAGGGCCATGTAGAGATATTCATCATCGATCTTCCAGGAGATGGTCATCACTCCACCCGTGTAGCCCTGCCTGGCAGGGCTGTAGAGCTTCAGGGAGTGTGAGTACTCATTCACACCCACAATGCCGTCAGGTTGCCACTCCTCCGAGACCACACTTTCTGCAACCTCCTGCTGCTCCTCTGGCTGAATGCAGCCTGAAAACAGGAGCAACACCGAGATCAAAATTACGAGATCATCGCGTATCATACCATAATATAATTGCTGGCTTTACACAAATTTATTACTACTGCACGCAGCCTTAGCTCCTCATGATTCAGACATACAGAACTGCAGCATACTGATTATCCAAGGGTATGACACGAGCCTCTCCTGAAAAACGCTCATGACGTGAGATCATCCATGTGGATGAAAACAGTCTGCACCCAATGCCATTTTTCGTAACACAACACGAAGTCAATCGTTATCTGGAGCGCTCAGCCTCTCCAGATTCATGAGATACCTCGCCATAGCTCTCGATTCCAGCAGAATAATTGTTCAGTAATACTTTAGTAATAATATATAAAATAATAAAGAAGCCAAATTCGATGGTTTCACAAGGCGAATCGCTTGCAACCCCACCCGTTACTCTCGACCTGAGCATGATAGCTGTCGACTCTCTCCACCCGTAATCACCCCTCCGAGGATCATGCCACATGATGCTACCGCGGCCAGCAGGGCGCTGAGGAGGAAGGTCGCCGCCGGTCCATATATCTGCCAGACCGTGCCGGCGATCAGGCCAGAAGCTATCGAGGCGATCCCAACCATTCCATGATATGCGCCCAGTGCTGTACATCTTATCTCATCACAGCTCAGATCCGAAACATATGCGCTCTGCCCCCCATCGACCACCGCGAAGACAAGACCGTACATGACGAAGAGCAGCACGAGCCACTCTGAAGACGATACGAAGACGAATCCGAGGGCAACCAAGGAGAAGAGCGCGTATCCGATCGCGAGGATCCATCTTCTCCCTATGAGATCGGATACCGCTCCGCTCGGTATGGCCATTCCCGAGTAGACCACGTTGAAGAGGATGTAAAGCAGAAGAGGAGCTCCAACTGCGAGAGCCCCTGTGAAGAGCTCCTGCGCCCTGAGCATGAAGAACATGTAGCTGAAGTTGGCAAGCGAAAATACGGATGCCACGAGAATGAACCACCTGAGCCGTGGCGATAGAGAGGAGATGCCAGGCCTGAGGACTACCACTGGAGATCTCCTTATATCCCTGACATAAAAAAGAGGGACAAATGCCATCAATGAGAGTGCAGCCGCTACCGCCAGAATATCCCTGAAGCTCAGGCCTGCGCTCCACAGGAGATAAGCTATAACGGATCCCAGCACCGCTCCGAAGGTGTCGAGAGCCCTGACGGTCCCAAACCCGCGTCCGATGCGTGAGGGCTCGGCCGAATCCGCGATGATCGCATCCTTCGGCGCTGCCCTCACACCCTTGCCACATCGCTCGATGCTCTTAAGCAGGACAACATGCTGCCATGTTAACGATAAAGGAAGAAGCGTCTTGGCCGCTGCAGAGAGGCCATAGCCCGCCAGGACAAACGGCTTTCTTCTCCCCATTATATCACCCGCATATCCTGATAGGATCTTCAGAATGCTCGGAATGCCCTCACTGAGACCTCCCACCAGCCCCACAGCAAGCGCGCCTCCTCCAAGCGATGTTATGAAGAGAGGCATTATCGGCTGTATGATCTCACTGCTGGTGTCATTAAAGAGACTGACCAGCCCCAAGAAGAGAATATTTCTGCTGCCATCCTCAGCCTGCGGATCTTTTGACATCAATTGCTGATCTTCACAATACCAATATATCATCTCAGCGAAACATTGATGGCTCATCCCTGTGATTTGGCGGATCAGTAAGCTTGAAGAAAGAGGCGAAGTTGATTGCTGTTAGGGTTATCAGAGCTCGATAGCCAAACGCTGCGATCACATGAGCCACATTCATACTCCAGGCTTCCTGTGAACATCAGAATAATGATCAAGAGGAGAGAGAAATGGATGACATCCCGATTGCCAGGCCGCTCCTGGGCGATGAGGAGATAGAGGTCGTATCCCAGGTGATCAGGTCAGGCATGCTTGTTCAGGGGGAGATGGTCAGGCGATTTGAGGAGGAGTTCTCCTCGTACGTTGGAGTGAAAGACTCGATTGCTGTGAGCAGTGGCACCGTTGCGCTGGATCTCGCGCTCAAGGCCTTCGGTCTCGATCCTGGAGACGAGGTGATATGCCCAGCCTTCACGTTCATCGCGACATCAAACGCGGTTCTGTACCAGGGGCTCCGGCCTGTATTTGCAGATGTTGATCCCCGGACATTCAACCTCAACCCAGAGGATGTTCTTGAAAAAGTGAACAGCAACACAAAAGCAATCCTGGGAGTGCACCTCTACGGCCAGCCGTTCGATGTTAAAGCCATTCACGAGATCTGCGAGGATCATGACCTCATCCTTATAGAGGACTGTGCCCAGGCGCATGGCGCCGAGTACGAGGGGAAGAGGGCGGGGAGCTTCGGCACAGGATGCTTCTCATTCTACCCGACGAAGAACATGACTACTGGCGAGGGAGGGATGATAACAACAGATGATGATATGCTTGCAGAAAGACTCAGACTTCTTAGGAACCATGGTGACCGGGGGAAGTACAATCACGTGATGCTCGGATACAACTACAGAATGACAAACATCCAGGGCGCGATAGGCCTCGTGCAGCTCAGAAAGCTGGATGCGTTCATTGATGCAAGAATAAAAAATGCGGAGTATCTGAGCGCGCACATAAGCAGAGATGGCATAACAACGCCCTGGAGGGATCCGAGGTGCAAGCATGTCTACAACCAGTACGTCCTCAGGGTCGAGGACGACTTCCCGATGAGCCGCGATGATCTTGCCAGCTATCTCCAGTCAAAGGGTATAGGGACGGGTATACATTACCCGATGCCTGTTTATGAGCAGCCCCTGTACCGGCAGCTCGGAATCAGATCGATCTGTCCCGTTGCCGAGGAGATCTCCAGAAGAGTGATAAGCGTTCCAGTGCATCCAGGGCTCAGCGATGAGGATCTGAAGAGAATCGCGGACGCGGTGAACAGCGCTGGGTGATGTGATGGACGTTGGAGTTATAGGTGTCGGCTCTATGGGGCGCAACCATGTGCGTGTGTACTCCGAGCTTAAGGGCGTGGATAACCTCTACGTCTACGATTCCCTGGAAAAGAATGCAGAGGCAGCGAAGGAGTATGCAACGATATGCCGCACCATCGATGAGCTCCTCGATGCATCAGAGGCCGTATCCATCTGCGTCCCTACGAAGCATCATTACGATGTGGCAATGTGTGTGATCGAAGCCGGCGTCCACTGTCTCATAGAGAAGCCAATGACTCTCACGCTCGATGAGGCGGAGAGGCTTCTGAACGCGATTCGTTCGAGGGATCTGGTAGTGGGCGTCGGGCACATCGAGCGCTTCAATCCGATAGTGGCGGAGATAAAGAGGATAATCACCTCGCCCGCATATGTTGAGATTAAAAGGCATAATCCAGGCTCATCGAGGATCACGGATTCATCGGTAGTCGAGGACCTGATGATCCACGATATCGATATAGTCTTCAACGTGCTCTTCCCGGAGAGGGAGGATTACACGATAAGCAGCGCTGGCACAAGGAACGTCTGCGAAGCCCTGATACGATTCGACTCCTCGATTGTATCTCTATCAGCGAGCCGTCTCTCATCCAAGAAGTTCAGGACGTTCTACGTCGAGGAGGAGGGGGTGACGACAGAGGGCGACTTCATGACCCAGGAGGTGTACATCTACAGGAAGCCCGAGAAGTACTTCAAAGAGGGAGAGAGGTACCTCCAGGAGAACATCATCGAGAAGGTGCTCGTGAGCAAGGTGGAACCACTTAAGGTCGAGCTGCGGGCGTTCCTGGATGCCGTCAAGAACAGATCAGAGTTTCCCGTAACTCCGGAGCAGGCGCTCAGAAACATGAAGGTATGCGCCGAGATATCGAGGGGTCTGGTATGAGACGCGCGGCGTGTATCCCGCGAGATGATCGCGGACATCATCTATGCGAACATCATCGGTGGGCCGAGATGTCGGGAGGTCTGGTATGAGCTACAGAAAACATCCAACTGCGGTCGTAGAGAGCGCTGAGATCGGGGAGGGCACAAGCATATGGCACTTCGCTCATATCAGGGAGGGCGCGAGGATAGGAAGAAACTGCAACATCGGGAAGGGCGTTTACATAGATAGGGATGTCAAGATCGGAGACAACGTGAAGATCCAGAACTTCGTCTCTGTGTATCACGGAGTTGAGATCGAGGATGACGTCTTCATAGGTCCCTCAGCGGTTTTCACAAACGATCTGTATCCGAGAGCGTTCATCTGGTCCGAGGATAGAGTCGTGCCGACAAAGGTCTGCAGGGGTGCAAGTATAGGCGCGAACGCGACTATCATCTGCGGCACCACCATAGGAGAGTACGCCATGGTCGGGGCGGGCAGCGTCGTCACAGAAGACGTCCCGCCGTATGGCCTGGTCTACGGGAACCCTGCTGTCCTGCGCGGATACGTCTGCAGGTGCGGCAAACCTCTGACGAGGCTGGTGAGAGATAGTGATGTGAAGGAGTACCTGTGCGACTGCGGGGAATTCATAAGCATTAACACGGAGGGATCGTCCTGAAGATAGCTGTTGTGGGGCTTGGCAACGCAGGCCTTCCTCTCGCAGCAGTAATCGCAGACCATGGCATCCAGGTCGTGGGCGTTGATATAGACAGAAGGAGATGCGATCTAATCAACAGCGGCAAAAACCCCATACCGCAGGAGGTCGGGCTGGACGAGCTCATATCGAGATATGGTGGGAAGGGGCTCGTCGCAACGACAGAGTACAGAGATGCGGTCTCATGCAATGTGTTCATAGTAATAGTCCCGCTCTTCATAGACAAGAACCACAATCCGGACTTCAGGACACTTGAGAGCGCCTTCAGGAGCCTGGGGAGCGTGTTGAAGCGTGGGGATCTGGTGGTGCTGGAGACGACAGTGCCTCCCGGAACGACAGAAGGCCTCGCGCTCAGATGGATAGAGGAGAGTAGCGAACTCAAACTCGGACAGTTCTATCTCGCGCACTCCCCAGAGAGGATAATGACAGGATGCAGCATATCCAGGCTCAGAGAGTTCCCGAAGGTCATTGGGGGGGTGGATGAGAGGAGCGGCATTGTCGCATACGACGTTTACAGGAGGTTCATACCGAATCTGAGGCTGGTATCATCCGCAAGGGTTGCGGAGATGATAAAGGTCATGGAGGGCTGCTACAGGGACGTCAACATCGCGCTGGCGAACGAGCTCTTCAAGATATCAAATGAGCTGGGCATTGATTTCCACGAGGCAAGGGAGCATGCGAACCACGAGTACTGTCACATACATATGCCATCGACAGGCGTCGGCGGGCACTGCATCCCGGTATACCCGTGGTTTCTCATAAATGAGATGGTGAGAAGAGAGCGAGCTGAAGATGCAGTCATGCTCAGAACCGCCAGAGAGCTCAACGACGGCATGATCCGCTATTGGATGGATCGCATAATGGATGGGTGTATGCGTATCGATAAGCCACTTGTGGATATCAGGATATGCATCCACGGCATAACATACCGCCCGGGTGTGAGGGAGCTCCATCACAGCAGGAACCTCGCGCTCGCGAAGCTCCTGAAGAGCAGAGGGCTGAAGGTGGGCGCATATGATGAGACGCTCTCAAAAGAGGAGGTGCTTAAAACAGGCCTTGAGTGGATGGACCCGGAGGACGCAGATGTTGTGTTCAATTCCTTCGAGCTCAGCCTGACCATCAGGCACCCCAGAGATGCGCCGGCATGAAAGCATTTAAACATCCCGATGCCATGGGTATTTGTGAGATGTGGGATGCTCAGAATCGAACAAGAAGCACAGAAGAAGCACATGCCAAACCATCTCGCATCATGCAGCTCTGTGGGACTTCTCACGCGATAGAAGCTGCCTCCCATGAGAAAACGCGAAATCTGTTTGGAGCTGCAGAGTCAATGCCCTGAGATTCTGGATACAAGCCTGCAGTCCGCTAGTTCTCATCCAGCCGAGGAGCGTGAATATAATCCATGGATCCGGTTATAGATAGACAGAGCAACAGAACCATCATAGAGATAAGAGACCTGACCAAGATATACAGTGATGGTGTGAAGGTGGTGGCTCTCGATCACATAAATCTCACGATAAAAGAGGGTGAGTTTCTGGCGATAGTTGGGCCGAGCGGATCCGGGAAGTCGACGCTCCTGAACATGATAGGCCTTCTCGATACCCCCACAAACGGAACGATACTGCTGAAAGATATCGATGTCACGAAGATCAGCGCGAATGAGCGGGCGAGGCTGAGAAACAGAGAGCTGGGTTTTGTCTTCCAGTACCATCATCTCCTCCCCGAGTTCACAGCTGTCGAGAACGTGATGATGCCCATGCTCATAGCAGGGGTCGAGAGAAAAGAAGCGCGCGAGCGTGCTACGGCTCTTCTCAAGGAGGTCGGCCTTGGAGACCGGCTCGATCACAAGCCCAGCCAGCTCAGCGGTGGGCAGAACCAGAGGGTTGCGGTCGCAAGAGCCCTGGCGAACAGGCCATCTATTGTCATAGGGGATGAGCTCACCGGAAACCTGGACACAAAGACATCAAGGATGATCTATGAGATGCTCAGAGAACTGAACAAGAAGATCAACCAGACGTTCATCCTCGTGACGCATGACATGGAGATGGCGGAGAAGACTGATCGCATACTCAGACTGGTGGACGGAAGGATCGTCTGTGAGCTCAGGCGGGTCGGCGATGAGTTCGTGAGCGGAGAGATATGCTCAGCGGAAACGAGCAGCGATCAAGAATAAGCTAAACGCTCTCATTCATGAAGTCGTCTCGAAACCAGCCGGCAACTGGCTGTATGACGGTGTCCTGCCATGCATTTGGGTTCCAGGAAGCGATGGCCGCCGCATGAGAGCCGTGAAGGCGGTGAGATGGTGTCCTGCCATGCATCCGGGTTCCATGTGCTGATTTTATCCCTCGATGGCAGCGGGATGTTTTGAGACGGTTCCATCTGTGCCCGTGGAGACAGCCATGCAATGCGCTTCTTGGAAACGAATGATTGCATCATCGATCAACTTGCATGCCAACCAAGTTGCTGAACACACAAGAGCGAAGCGAGATCCTCCCACGTCCCGAACGGACAGTCCCCCAGCTCTGCATGCCACAAGTTAAGGCAGTGATCTCCGATCCATCTGAGGACTCGATCCGGAGAGGCACTGGTCCTGCTATGAGTTCTTGGGGAATGGTTACCTTTCTGGGTGTTGAACAATCCCAACCGTTGCCCTCACACTGGTCCTGCTATGAGTTCTTGGGAAATGGTTACGGTGCATCCGGCGCGGCATCTGTGCTATCCTGGGGGATTTCTGGTCCTGCTATGAGTTCTTGGGGAATGGTTACAGCCCTCTGTCTTACCTCAGGTAGTCTACCTTCATTGAGTTTATCCTAAAGGGTTGGCTCCACTGAGCGTGGTTATTTTGAACAATATCGGCATCGAAATCGATATCTATAGGCCTGTTAATTTTTGTCCGTCGCCCCACTACCTGGTTGATGGGCATGAATCTCCTGCAGCTGTCGCTAAAGTTGAGGGGCGGGGTTTCATGCGCCTCAGAACTCATAGGGCTCATCACATTTCAGAGACCTGGTGTCATCATCGGCGCCGGAGTCTGGTGTTTCAAGGGGAGGCAGGTGCATCGAACTCCCCGACTGCAACCAGCCTTCGCCGCGTTCGGAACGGCCCGATGACCGAACGACGGGTAGAGGAATAGAGCGCCTTTCCTGAGAAGCCAGAGTTCAGACCTCCCTTCGTATCAGGGATTGCACACCTTGCATGGCTCATACCCTCTGGCTTCTGCCTCCTCCTTGCTCGAGAAGACTACAAGGTGCTCAGGCTTTATCTTCCTGGCGTACCGGCAATCTGGAAGATGGTATTTCCTGGAGGTGGCGCTCCCGACGTACTTCGCACCATCCTGCCCAGGCTCTGCAGATCTGTCTGTGACATTGAGACCTGCTTCGTCATCTTTCGTATTTTTTCCTGTCTCATCCTCCTCAGATCGATCTTCCTGATCTTCCGCGGTATCATCCCCATTTCTGGCCGGCGCTTCGGCAGGCTCACTGAATGAAAGCGACGGCGGATATATCGACTCTTCCAGGCTGCTCTCCAGGATATGAACTGTACGCTCGGCGCTTTGAATTGGGCCATCAGCATCAGAAACCACAAGGCGGCATGTGTAGCCCCTGCCAGGGTACAGTCTTGCAGCCTTTGAGAACTCGAATGCAGTCTGACCTGGAGCCACATCGATCAGCAGGTATTTCGACCGCAAGACTTCCTGACCTTCTCTCAAAAGAGCTGCCTCAAGCAGAAGATAAGGCTCGGAACTGTTGGAGGTGAGGTCCAGCGTGCCCCATACCCGGAAGAGCTCGCTGGAGATTCCGGACTCGAACTCGAGATCGAGCTTTTTATACGTATGGACGTCCACAAAGCCGCTCTGCTCAGCAGCTTTTTGCTCAACACACCCCTGAACAAACGTCAGAGCCAACAAACCGCATATAAGTGGGATAAACCTGAACACAGGGACCCCCTCATTTCCGATGGAGACATTGCGGGATGGATCTGATCAAATGCACAACTTTTTTTCTGCAAGTTCCCGCCCGCCCTGAAGGGCGGGGCTTTCTGCGCTTCGATTACTTCCAACTACATCGAAGCCTCTCGACGGAGTCGAGGACTTCTGCTATCCGGTCATCCGATATGCTTCTACTGTCGTAGGAGCACCGACTGCTTCAGCAGCCGCTCCTCCACATGCGATGCCCCTCAACCCAAGGTGATCCTGAGACCACGACAATTAGCTTGAAGCTCTGGGCACTTCGAAACGCCAGAATGAACCTCAACCCAAGGTGATCCTAAGACCACGACACTTAGGATTACCCTCCTGCGCTCATATAATGCGTGGCAACTTGTAGGGCATGCGATGTGGTTGGCGATAACATTCCTTCATTCGACTCTCTGGCTGTCTTCGCGCGCTTTCCTGCTCTGTATCTGCGATGTGGTTGGCGATAACATTCCTTCATTCGACACGAACGCATAGCATGACCACTGCTCCTTCGGGCAAGTCATCAAATGGATAAGAGCGACCTCCTGCAGTGGCATGTTTTTGGAAGAGACCATCTCGGAGCAAGTCTGCTGGAGAAGATAGCCGCAGCTGGAAATCCTGCAGCAGCACATTTTTGAAAGAGATCATCTCAGACGCTTTCATCCATCTCTTTTTTATTGCATGCGGGGTTTCCGTAATACAACCACACGACCTCTCATCAGGGCAGGCCCTGAATTACGCGGCCGGGCAGTCCTGTAGGTCTGTCACCAGCAGACATTTGGCCTGAGACGTTTAGCAGATTCTGGCGCAGTCACGAAAGCACAAAACAGCCAACGGTCTCGGTAAATCGCATGAGAGCTGTCAGTGGAGGTAGTGGAAGTTGATCACTGATAATTACTGATGGCTGTTGATAGCGCTTTTGATGCTCTATCGCTATTAGGTTGCGGGCTCTGATCAGGCCTCTGATAGCCTGACGATCTCGCTGAAGCCACGTCCACGCAAGAGGCGTTCTCCGAGGCCAGCTGGCTGAATGCTGCGGATCTCAGTGACGTGAGTGCACACCAAATACCAAACTCCAGGAAGATCGCATGTATGTTTTGTGTTTCAGCTGACAGGTATCGTCTCAAGCTGGCTTGCAACATTCCATATCAGCGTTCTTGTGTGAAGGGGAATATTCGGATCGTTGCTTATCTCGTCAAGTATGGATATTGCTGAAGCTGCTTTCACCGCTTCGGCGAGACCTTCCTGGAGAAGTATGCCCTTGACGTTCTCTGCAGAGCGCCTAATGTTCCTTGGCACAGTATCGTCGCTCATTATCCGCTCCAAAATCTCGACACATTGCTTTATCACTTTTTCAGACATAATAAAAATCACCACCGTTGCGTTTTCTGGGGCTGCAAAAGGGTTTAGGATCAGTCCCCGCCTCAGCTTTGTATTCTGCATGTATATCGTTGTATTTAAAAGTATGGTTGAGACCTCAGGTCTCTACCCGAATAAGCAAACGTTCTTATGTGCGCAGCAACTTGTAGAGCATGTGATGTGGTTGATGATAGCACTCATTCATTCGACACAAACGCATACCATGACCAGTGCCCCTTTGGGCAAGTTATCATATGAATAAGAGCGTAAGCAAAAAGTTATTGTGATAAACAAGAGCTGTAAAGCATATAATTTTGGATCTCGCTTCTTATTTGAACACGTTCAGACCTCGGAACCTATTTGAATAAGGATTGAGTGTCATCTCCATCAAAAAGGATTAAGCCACAGATCTCTGAAATCATCATTATCCGAACAGGTTCAGACCTTGGGACTAGTCCAAATAAAGACTAAGTATCTTAACGGTCCAAAAGCAGTAAGGCCAAAACTTCTGGCTTCAGCTCTCATTCGGAAACGTCCCGACAATCAGAGCGAAAAGATAAAAGCGACAGGTAGCAATAAATTCGTGGAGGCTCATCCAGCTGGAATGCAAGACTGGAAGGAGGTGCTGGAAAACTGCCGTATCTGTGCTCCTGAACACCAACTCAGCTTGAAGACGTGGTAATTCGAGAAGATGAGCCTTCATTTTGCTAGATCTGTCGGTACGATCGTACCTGGTAGGCTTGAATACGTGGTAATTTGAGAGGAGATGAGCCTTCATGGGTATGGATTCCTGTGTCAAAGGCGATTGGAAATGAACGAGAAAATGGACGAAGAAGAGATGATCAGGCGCATCACGAGAATGATGGAGATTGGCGGTACCATGCTCGCGGAGCACCATGATTGTGGAGCTCCGCTTTTCCGGTATAAAGGCGAGATCATATGCCCGGTCTGCTCAGTTTCCGAGAGGGTTGAGCAGGAGACCACTGGAAGAGTACCAGAAGAGGAGAAGCGCGTTTCAGAGAAACACCCTTCAGAAAGCACAGTCCAGGTCGGAGTTACGTCGTCTCTGGGGAGCCATGATGAAAAAGAGTGTCTTGCAGTCGTGAGGAGCTCACTTCATGCAAAGCTGAGGGAGCTGTGTAAAGGTATAGCTAACGAGCAGGATCTGTCCAGCCTGAAGTCAAAGCTAGAATGCATTGAAATAGCGATCAGAGCACTTAAACAGCTTTGATCCAGAATTGCTGGCTTGAATAACTGGTCGTGGCATTCCCCCTGTGATTTGGCAAATCAGCAATCTTACATATGGGTAGAGGCGATTAATGCTGGTTGTACATGGCTCATCACTCTAAGGCCTCATGAGCCTGAACGATTTCAAACAGGATCTCCAGCTACGTGGTGGTTGTACAGAGTTCATCACTCTAAGGCCTCATGAGCCTGAACGATTTCAAACAGGATCTCCAGCTACGTGGTGGTTGTACAGAGTTCATCACTCTAAGGCCTCATGAGCCTGAGCAAATACGGGCTCACGATTCTCTGCCGGTGTGTATGGCAATCTCCACTGGAAATAAAGGGGTTGGTCCCCTTCCACTGGAAATAAAGGGGAGATCACCATAACTCTTAATACCATCCATGCCAAGGATGCATTGTTCGAGGGAGTTCTTGTGACCACTTCTAGCGGGTTGTTTGCCAGCTTTGTCGGCCAAGGAGGTATATTCAGGTCGCGGGACGTTTTGCGTTCCACCTACACTCCAAAGGAGCTGCCCCACAGAGAGGAGCAGATACAGGAGTTAGCATCAGTCCTAGCTCCGGCCCTGCACGGCGAGACACCCTCAAATATCCTCATCTACGGAAAGACCGGCACGGGAAAGACTGCCGTCGCGAAGTATGTAGGCAAGGAGCTGGAAGAGGCGGATGCAGGGTCTACATGCTCTGTCATATACCTCAACTGCGAGGTTGTCGATACGCAGTATAGGGTACTCGCACACCTCGCCAGGCACTTCGACAAGGATATTCCCATGACCGGCTGGCCCACCGATCAGGTCTATTCGGAGTTCAGGAACGCGCTGGATGAGAAGAAGCGCGTGGTCGTCATAATGCTCGATGAGGTCGACAAGCTCGTCAGGAAGGGTGATGATGTTCTTTACAACCTCTCCAGGATTAACTCCGATCTGGTCCAGGCAAGGGTGAGCCTCATCGGCATATCGAACGATCTGAAGTTCACCGAGTTCCTGGATCCCAGAGTGAAATCCTCGCTTGGCGAGGACGAGATCATATTCCCGCCCTACAACGCGGAGCAGATACAGGATATACTGGAGCAGCGGGCTGAGCTGGCGTTCAGGCCGGGCGTGCTCGCGGATGATGTCATACCTCTCTGCGCGGCCTTTGCGGCGCGGGAGCATGGTGATGCGCGACGCGCGCTTGACCTTCTCCGGATCGCAGGCGAGATCGCGGAGAGGGCAAGGAGCCAGATGATCACCGAGGAGCATGTGAAGGCAGCGCGGGACAAGATCGAGCAGGATAGGGTGGAGGAGGTCATAAAGACGCTACCGACGCAGTCAAAGCTTGTGCTCTACAGCATCCTTCTCTTGGAGGAGCAGGCTGCCAGGAACATAACAACGAGTGCAGTTTATGGCATGTACAAGCAGCTCTGCCCGCTTGTCGAAGTTGAATCGCTCACACACAGGAGGATCACGGATCTCATAGCCGAGCTTGATATGCTTGGCATTCTTCACACTGTTGTAATAAGCAAGGGGCGCTATGGAAGAACGAAGGAGATCTCTCTGAGTGTTCATCCGCCAAAGCTGAAGAGCATACTGCTTCAGGACTACAGGCTCAAGGATCTCGCGAACTTCAGCGTGCCCACACAGGCCCGCTTCGGCCCTGTTTGAGCGGAGGCATGCGGCGATAAATCTCCAAATCGGCAGAGTTCCCCTGAAGCCCCCTGGCTGAAATGGCTAGATGAGGCGGATGCACATCTGCATATCGTCGATGCGTATTTGTATATCAGCTCTGAAGATTGAAGATGGTGTTATTTTGAGTGAGAAGTCGGGCAGGAATGAAGTGGAGGATGTTGAGAGCACCTTTGCAGTTTCAGCGCCGGATATGCCCTGCGACCAGAGTTTTTTTGAGACCGATTTGATGAATGCGGATCTTTGGGTCGCACGTGGCAGATACCTCATGAAGGCTCTTGGGAGATACTCAGATGCGCTGGATGCGTTTGAGAGGGCGATCGAGCTCGATCCATCACATGCCAGAGCCTGGAGGGGAAAGGCTGCAGCTCTGAACAACCTCGATCGCTACTCTGAGGCGCTAGAGGCTTGCAAGCGCGCGCTAGAGCTCGATCCGTTCAATTCCAGAAGTTGGATCGTCAAGGGTTTTGCTCACCATAGCCTGGGGGAGTACGAGGAGGCGGTAAAGAGCTATGACAGGGCAATCGAGCTCGATCCGATGGGGCAGGATGCGAGAAGGGCCTGGAACAACCGTGGTGCTGCTCTCGATAACCTCGGGCGGCATGAGGACGCTCTCAGATCGTATGATGAGGCGATCATGCTCGAGCCATTTGATGCATATGCCTGGAACAACAAGGGGGTCTCGCTTGTTGCTCTCAAGAGATATGACGATGCGCTGCTCTGCTTCGAGAAGGCCATAAAGATCTACCCCGGCTACTGGACCGCCTGGATGAACAGGGGTGGGTGCCTGAAGTCCCTGGGCAGACACGAGGAGGCGGAGGAGTCACTTGAGATGGCAAGGAGGATAGAATTGTCATGATCTGACCACGCTCTCTATCAGCGTGGTCGTCTCAAAATTGCTTCGAAAATCTGGCCCAGAGCCTGGTTGTGTTGATCAGCAGTCCCCAGGAGTTCTCATTACTCAAGGTGATGTATCGATAGCAGATATTTTTGAGACGAGTTCACCATCTGCAGTGTGTATCTTGTAACTCAGGAGATGGTTAATCCCCGCTGGCGAGCAGTATATAGAAGAAATGGTAGAGGACGAATGCCGCTGGTTGGCTCGTCAGAGTTCCCTCTCTGGCGATTTGACCCCATGAGCCCAAGGTAAACGCACAGCCTTCGGTTCAGTCTTTGGGCGCAACCCTCCCCCATCTAACCAGATATCTTATTTTGGAGCTGTGCTCAGCCATTGATGCTGTGATATACGCATCTCTCAGGTCTCCTCCTTTGGCGAAGACTCCGTGGCCGCGCGCGATGCATGCCCTGTGGTCCATGAGAGCATCGGATACGGCGGAGGCGAGCTTCTCGCTGCCGAACTGGCCGTCGACCACAGGCATCTCGCCCAGAAATGCAATCCCCTCGCTGTCGATTGGCATCACAACATCTTCCAGGAGCGATAGCGCCACAGCGTAAGGGGAATGGGTGTGTATCACTGCTCTGGCATCTGTGCTGCGGTATATGGCTCTGTGAACCGGGGTCTCACAGCTCGCGAGGCTGTCATCGGCACACTCTCCGTCTCTCTCAACAAGCACCACCTGTCTCTCGTCGATATCGTCGAGCATGGAGCCGGTGCATGTTATAATTATCCCATCTTCAGTCAGCACCGAGATGTTGCCGAAGCGCGAGCCGGTCAGACCCTGCTCAACAAGCTTTTTCCCGAACCTGGCAATCTCCATCCAGATCATGGTATCTCCTCTGCAACCATCAAGTTACGCTATTGGACTCATCTCGGAACCGCATAAACAATGCGACCGGCGATCTGGGTCCGTCTGAATATGTGCTTATGACAACCAATAGCTGTAAGGTTCGTATTTATGGCTCCAGCCTCTTACTCGGAGAGGTCCAGCGATCCTGCAGTTCCTCTTCCAGTACCCATGAAGGGCGCAACGAATTCTCTGCTGGCCCATGTCTGTGGTGAGTTCGGAGCCAATTGTCCTCTTAGTCTGTAAGGTGGTGTTACTCAGATCATTGAAACGTATCTGCTCGGTGAGAGTGCTTGAGTTACTGATCAGTGAGGCTGCTATCATCGGGGTTCAACCAGAAATCTGCCGGGAGGGCGATTTACCTCAACATATCGAGCATGCTCACTGAAACCCCGCATGCAATGAAAAGGCATGCTAGAAGATGAATTCATCCGTGGTGATGGTCAGTTTCCCAAAACGTGTCGCTACAAGAGGTTAACCCTGAGTGTCGTGCTTTCACGGCAAAAGCATATTGCTTTCCGGGAGTTGTGATCTGTTGTATCTGTTGTGCCAGTGGATGCGGATTTCTGGAGTTCCATTCAGCGATTCAATCTCACTGCCATGTGTCATGTTGTGGGACCGAATAACTGAGTGGGTCGTCAAAAAATCAGCAATCACATAGCACTGCGTAAGTCCAGTGAGCGGATGCTGCAGGTCTCATAAATACACACGACCGGATCCCTGGAGATCTCGCTGCCGATCGATAACCGGACCGGAGACGGTTCGCGGAAATGGCAGATCATTTTTGGCGGGTGCGCTGGAGGTTGCCAGAAGCACCGCGTACCAGTTGATCCATCTGCTTTCTCCTCCCCGCGATCCTGTAAGCGACGGTTACCCGCAGTGGGTCTGCTCCCTTCCGGGCCTGAACCGGTGCCTGCAGTTAGGGCCAGCGAGCCCGCCCTCCGGCTGACTCCCTGACCGATGCCGTCCCTACAGAACGGAGAATCATTGTACGCAGATGGGCTGAATACACGGCGCATAAAGTCGCCCACCAGCTTTGTCCCCCGCATATCGGCGATTTCGGGTTACAGGTGACGCCGAACCACCCGGACTAACCCGCCACAATCTATTAGGATATTGGAAGCAATAAAACTATCGTAGAGGTATGCAGAATGGATGATCTGATAGGGTTCGTTCTGGGAAATAAACACAGGGGGCGCGTGATAGAGGTTTTGGGATCGAAGGGCCCGATGAGTGCGGACAAGATCGCGAAGATCGAGAGGATAACGCCGCCCGCTATAAGAAAAGTGCTTCAGGATCTGGACGAGCGGGGCCTGATCGAGGAGTTGGATGGCGCATGGCGTCTTACAGAGAGGGGTGTTGAGCTCGAGCGAGAGCTCAAGAGGAGATCTTAGAGTGGGGAGGCAGAGCTAATGGACGTGATCGAGGCCATAAGAAAGAGAAGGAGCATAAGGAAGTATCAGGAGAGGCCTGTAGAGGAGGAGAAGCTCAATCGTATACTTGAGGCTGGAAGGCTCGCTCCATCTGCAAAGAACCTCCAGGACTGGAAGTTCGTAGTTGTGAGAGACAAAGAGAGGCGCAAGAGGCTCGCTGAAGCTGCAAAGAACCAGTGGTTCATCGCAGAGGCGCCTGTGGTCATAGTGGCCTGTGGGACAGAGACTAAATATGTGATGACATGCGGTCAGCACACATACACCATAGATGTGTCGATAGCGGTCGACCACATGACATTGGAGGCGACCGAGCTCGGTCTCGGGACATGCTGGATCGGCGCCTTCTACGAGGACAGGGTCAAGAAGATTCTGGATGTCCCGGAGAACATTCGCGTTGTCGCGCTTCTCCCCCTCGGATACCCTGCGGAGGATCCCGAGCCCAGGCCGAGAAAACCTGTTGAGGAGATCGTCTGCTACGAGAGATGGTGCTGATATAGAGCAGCAGTGCGCAAACTTCGAGAACGGAGAGGAGGTCACCAGGCGAGATTCGCGATCTTCTCCAGGAACCTCCAGATCAGGATGAGCTGTGTCATCTCGGTCGCATTGACATAGGATCCGTGATCCTCCTGACATCCTTCCGTTACAGAGGGAACATCTCTGCCTAGAAAGTCGCAGAGCTTCCTCTCCAGATCTTTTATCATGGTAAGTGGAAACTCGCCATCGAGGGTCATGACCCCAACTCTCTTCCCGTAGTAGTCGTCCCTCTGGAACTCTATCGAGAACTCACGCTCTGTGAGCCGCATTATCCTGCTCAGGTCTATCGTGAGATCGACCTCGTCCAGGGGATGATCCAGAATCTGCTGTATGATTCGCACCGAGTATTTCTCCCGAGCAGAGCCTCTCGCGATCTCCGTCCACTCCGGCGGTATCCTCGAGTCCTGGATCTTTATCACCATCTCAGCATAAACCTTCTGCACATCCACATAGAGCTTGTAGTCCGGCTCCCTCTCCAGAATCTCCCTCATCACATCCTCCGGGGCATAGCCCCTCTCTCCCACATCCCTCCTGAGCTTCCATCTCCTCTTCACAGCTCTGCTTGGATCTACAAAGATCTTGAAGTCCGAGAGCTTTCTCAGCTCCTCTGTGTAGAATGGATGGAGCCCCTCGACAATGATCACAGGGGAGGGCTTGAATATAACCGGCCCTCTGATCTCTCCAGTTGTGTGATCGTAGACGGGCTTTTCTATCGCAAGTCCTCTCCTGAGCATCGCCAGATGCTCGGCCAGCAGGTCGAACCTGTTTGCCTCTGGCCTCAAAGGCGTTATCCCGAGGGTTTTTCGCTGTCTCCGATCAAGACTGTGATAGTCGTCCATGGAGAAGGTGCTGACCACGTCCTCGCCCAGCAGCCGGCGGATGCCTCTTGTGAACGTCGTCTTGCCGGATCCGCTGTCGCCGGCAACCGCAACAACAAACACTCTGCCAGATTCACGGATCTTCTCGAGAAGTCGCATAGATCCAGGTCCTGCCGAATATTTAATAAAATAACGCTCAGTGTGATCTAATAAGCTGAGCTCTCTCGCCTGGTCATCAGGAGATCCGCGAAATCTTTTCTGCTATCGATTTTTTCTATCTCCTTCCGACCTATGACCGCAGTCCTCTCTATCCTGTCTATCTTCGTCTCACCATCGACAATGAGCGCGGAGTGTGTGAGTGTGACAGATGAGAGGCTGCTCATTAGCCTCGCACGTTTGATCATGCCTGTGGTGAGCCTGCTCACGCCTGTGAGGACCACCATGTCCTCATCTCTCGTTATCGCATTGAAGGGCGCCTGGGATATAGGGAATACGCGAAGCCCGATTTCCACGAGTCTACGCAGAATGCTGTCCTTGACCTCTGTGGTGGCCTCCTCCACGAAACGCTGCCTGAATATATCCACTGCCTGGATCAGCTCCTCCTGGAAGATCTCCTCGAGCTTCAGGGCTATATCTATCGATGTGTCCATCGACTCGCTCTCATACTTGCTCACGGTGCGTCTCGAAACGCCGAGCTCCGCTGCCAGCTCGCCGATCGAGATCCCGCGCTCTATTCTGAGCCGCTGGAGCATCTCCCCATCGATTTTGACATAAAGACCGCCATGTGCTGCGTATACCAGGGGAGGGATACCACCAAGCAGGTAATCGGCAAGTGTCGGCAGGCTCACTGTCGGAACTCCATACCTGTAGTAGACCGCACCCCTCTCAAGCATCTGATCTCTTGTCTTCTCACCCACAATCAGCGGCTGTCCAAGCAGATGGCCAGCAAGTCTGGTGATCTCGCGGGCTGTGCGCTCGTTCAACCCATCTATATTCGAGAGAATCTTGAGCAGTAGGAGCAGCTCCTCTCGCCTGGCTGCAAGATCAAAGCTCCTTGGTCTGATATCGCACATGGACGATACCAGGAAGCCTGCCTCTCTCAGCACATTGATCACGCTGCGGGTCAGAAGCTCCTTCTCCATCGCTGTATTAAATCTGAATAGCAGATATTTAAATCTTGAGCTGGGATCCCTGCGCCTGCCCGGCGCCATGAAGCTGTGGTTCTTCTATTTAGAGCGCTCCAGCGTGGCAGCCTTTGCTTTACGCTAGCTCTTCTGGTATGGAAATGGTTCTCGCAATGGTCCATTTTCCTCCACATGGGTGACCTTGGGTCATGTTGTTTTTTTTCTGCTATCTCGTTCAAGTTCTTAGACTGCCGGAATCGATTTCCTGCATCTCATTTTTCGTCGTAATTACTTTGTCCTTGTACTGTTGGGACCTGTCCGAATAAGAGCTGAATTTGGAAATGTGTGGATTGCTGCTTTTGGATGGAGGATATTGAGGATCTCCTCCGTCCAAAAGCAGGATCCTCAATACTTATTCGGACACGTCCTACTGTTGTGTTGGATAATTAATAGCTCTGATGTCGAATGCGATCGATTTTGCTGGAATCAGAATTTGTATGAATTCGGTTTCTGCTATCGAATTCTCAAATATTTTTCAGCAGAGCACCTTGTATGGGAAGGTCACCTGGCCACTCATAAAATTGAAATAACTTGCTCCCTTCCGGTTACCAGCATGACAGATAAAGCTGAGGTTGCTCTTGCTTATTCCGGCGGGCTTGACACATCTGTTTGCATTCCGCTTCTGCGTGAGCGTTACGGCATGAAGCGCGTTGTCACAGTGCTTGTTGATGTCGGCCAGCCGCCAGAGGATATCGAGCGGGGTAACAGGCGGGCTGAGAAGCTGAGCGATGAGCATTACATCATAGATGCGAAGGACGAGTTCGTCAGGGACTACATATTCCCGCTCATCAAGGCCAATGGCTCGTACGAGGGCTACGTCCTCGGAACCGCCATAGCGAGGCCTTTGATTGCAAGAAAGGTCGTTGATGTTGCAAGAAAGCTTGGGATAAATGCGCTTGCCCATGGCTGCACAGGGAGGGGCAACGACCAGCTCAGGTTCGAGGCGGTCTTCAGGGCCACCGGAATGAGGGTCATTGCGCCCATGAGAGACCTTGACCTCTCAAGGGAGTGGGAGATCGACTATGCGAGGGAGCATGGCATAGACGTCCAGGTATCGAAAAAGCGCCCCTGGTCCATCGACGAGAACCTGTGGTCGAGATCGATCGAGGGTGGGATGCTTGAGGACCCATTCTTCGAGCCGCCAGAGGAGATCTACGCCTGGACCAGAACCCCGGATGGAAGTGTACCTCCTGAGATTGTTGAGATCGAGTTCGAGCGAGGCGTGCCCGTGTCGCTAAACAACGAGCGCCTCGACGGCGTCGAGCTGATCAGGCGGTTGAATCTCATCGCAGGGAAGCACGGGATCGGACGCACTGATATGATAGAGGATCGCGTTCTTGGTCTCAAGGCCAGGGAGAACTATGAGCATCCAGCAGCGACTGTTCTCCTGACGGCGCACAGAGATCTCGAACAGCTTGTGCTCTCGAGAGCAGAGCTCAGGTTCAAGGCCAGCGTCGATGAGGCGTGGGCGGAGATGGCCTACATGGGACTTCTGGACGATCCGCTTTTTGCAGATCTGAATGCGTTCATCGATCAGGCCAACTCAAGGGTCAATGGGGTCGTTCGCATGAAGCTCTTCTGCGGCAATGCGATGCCTGTGGGCAGGAGATCTCCTGATGCGCTCTACTCTCAGGAGATGGTATCATTCGACTCCCAGACTCTGAGCCAGCGGGACGCCGAGGGCTTCGCAAAGTACCACGGATTCCAGGCCAGGCTGCTCAGGAGAAGATCTGGGTGAGAGGAGGGATTGGTGAGAGGCCCGGACACATACCCGGGAGGGTGTGTCCCTGGCCTCCCCAAAGCAATGAGATGAGCTGCTGAACCCCCCAAACAGCCCGGCACAAGGAACGGGCTGTCAACCACCCCCTACCTGAAGACCGGAATTTGCGCCCTGCTACACGAGACGATTCTCAGATATCTATCTCCTCGACATCATCGTCATCTAGGTCGATCAGGCTGCTTATGCGTTTAGATCCCGTTTGTTTTCTCCTGCTGGGCTGCGGTCTGGTGTATGGTCGGTGTAATTCGGTTTCGGTATCCTTTTCATATTCTACGGGTGTCTTTCCGCGAGCCGGGTGGTGCATCGACCCCCTCGAAACATCTCGACGTGCTTCGACTAGCTTCGACTCCGTCGAAACCTCTTGACTTAGTCGAGAGTCGGAACCCCTTGGCGCAGTCGGGGCCAGTTGAGAGTCCAGCATCTCCTCTTCGCCAAGAGGTTTGCCGGCATCCGCAGGCACCTCAGTTTCAACAGGCGCCATGGCAGGGGTCACCTCTTCGATCTCCTGCTCCTTCCTGATGGCGTTCAGGGCTGTGAGGACCATCTGCCTGTACTCCTCTATCTTTGTGGAGTAGTGGCCCATGGCCTTTTTGCAGTCCTCGAGTGTGGTTGCCTCAGGGTGGTACATGGTTCCGGGCTGGAAGTCTGTGTTATGTGGTACATCGATGCTGCGCATGAGCTCCAGCCTCTCGAGCGTCCGGCGCGCTGCCTCCATTATCCACTTGTTACGTGTGTCGAGATCCACCTTCTGTATGGCCTCTGCCCTTATCGATGTGATCTTCTTCCCGTCCTCAGTCTCATAGACTGAGGGTTTGCCGACGACAGCCACGAATGCTGGGATCTCAATCTCAGCAAGCACCCTCGACGCCTCTGGCTGGTACTGTCCTGCGTAGATCAGAATACTGCCAGTCGGATCCGCCAGCCTCCCGCGCCAGTACTCGACCTCCTCGCCGATGTCATCCCTGTCTATCAGCGTCCCAACGACAAAAACCCGATTGCATCTGGCGCCTGTCGGCGTCAGGAGATACTGCGGTGCATACTGCGAGTCATCTCCTTCTCGGAAAGAGAGATCAGATCTTCTGAGCTCCTCCAGAAATACCCTTCTGGCAACCTCTCTGGAGTACATCATAGTCCCTCCGCCCTGCTCACGAGCAGGGAGACATCATCATCGCTGAAGGTCATCTCATTTATGCTGTCCACGAGCAGATACCTGTCCCTAACTGGCCCGGTGACCTCGAAGTACCTTCCTATCAGCTTCTCCTCGATGAGCGCGAGGACGACCTCGTGATCCAGCGCCTCTATGGCCATCTCCTTCGCCTGCTCCATGGTGAGGCCGATGAGTTCCTCAACGCGCTCGCGGTTTATCAGTATGTCTTGAGCGACGAGGCCATCGTCTATTACAGCCTTCACTCTGAGATCGTATACGCCCTCAACCTTCCCGTGATCTGTGCACATACCTTTGGAGAGCGGCCTCCTGCATGTCGGGCACCTCTTGATCAGTCCAGAGCCTTTCTGTATATCCACTATGGCACCTGTGATCCTTCTGTTTAGAGATACCTCTATGGGCTCGTCGGTCTCCTCTATGACCGTGCTTCTGTTTATCTTGACGCTGAACCTTCCCTGGAACTCATCAGTTACGAGATTCTTTAGGAGGTAGCTCTTTCCCTCGACAAGGTCTGGCTGCCCGGACTTCGCCCACTTGACGAACCTAACGACTCCGGTCTCATCTCCGAGCAGGCCCTGCTGCTGGATCGACTCGCTTGAGGGCTCCCAGAGCTGGACGACCTTGGCCCGGAGGTTGATCCACTGCCCTGGCCCGCTGATGTCCACAACCCTGTAATCTGCGGAGCTCTGTGGAAGCACAACAGACTCGATCTCTCTGTCGAGCTCCGCGATCTCGGTGCTTCTGTTTATCTTGACGCTGAACCTTCCCTGGAACTCGTCAGTTACGAGATTCTTTAGGAGATAGCTCTTTCCCTCGACAAGGTCTGGCTGCCCGGACTTCGCCCACTTGACGAACCGTATGTTTCCTGTGTCATCTCCCAGGATCCCTGCCTGGGAGATAGCCGGGCTGGGTGATTCGAAGAGGCTCAGAACCTTCGCCTCAAGGTCCACCCACCTTCCAGGCTCGCGGATCTGGTTTATCTTCACCTGCTCGCTCTTTCTGGAGGGGAGCGCGATGCCTTTCTCTTTCAAATAAAAATTCAGAACGCTTCTCTGCGCCTCCCGAGGAGGGACCTGAAACTTGTCGACAAGAAGACGGTACCTATTCTCCACATCCTCGATGTTGACATCGACCCCAAGCTCGCTGAGCCTGGATATGATCTGCTCAATATCTTCCATTCAACCAGCCTCTAGTTTTCTTTGAGAGGTAGTTGGATATGAGAGAGCATCATAGATAAACTCATGCCATCCGAGGCGAAAGTAATATCCAGACGGGTGCGCAAAGCGTTATGCTGATGCGTTGTGCTGATTACCGATGTGCTGGATGATCTCTGAGGATCTGAAGCAGATGTCGAATCCTGCAACGTTGATTCTGGTAAAAATCGATGGCATTCGACTGTACAGCCCTTTCAACCCAGCACGCAAGGTCATGTCCGTAAAGCAAGACCTTCAGAACTCTGTGGCTTGCTGCTTTTGTTTGTCATAATACTTTCGCTCTTATCCATTTGATGACTTGCCCGAAGGAGCAGCGGTCATGCTATGCGTTCGTGTCGAATGAATAAGTGCTATCATCAACCACATCGCATGCCCTACAAGTTACCACGCACATATGAGCGAATACTTGGTATGAAAATGGTTCTCGCAAGGTCCATGTTCATTCACATGGGTGACCTTGGGGCATGGGTGTTTTTTCCTTATTCGGACAGGCCCGTAAAGCAATGCGGAAAGATTATAACACTATACCACCACTCTTACTGTGATGCTCAGATGTAGGAGGCTGCTGGTGATAGCTTTGATACTGGTGGTTCTTGGCATCGCCCAGTCTCAGCCGATGATTCGCATAGGATCGAAGACCGATCCTGAAGCCCATCTCTTCACTTATGACCAGAAGTTCAGGGAGAGCACGCGCTTCATGAACTACAATCTGAGCATGATTGGTGAGAAGGAGTTCGAGGACTGCAGCAGGCTTTCATCGCGCATGGATCTCAGGATGTTTCCAAGCTGGACCGAGCTGGTCATAAATGCGAACTTCAGCGGCATAGGCAGGATGGGCTATGTTGTATACGATGAAGAGCGAGAGCATCCGAGGGAGGAGCAGTCGACAATCACCCACATGTTCATAGGAAACTTCAGCATGGATGAGCGGCTGCTGGTTGCAAAGAACCATGCTGTGGAGGCCGGATACCTGCCTCCTGTATAGGATTTGAGCTGCATCGGGCCTGCATCCGCAAGCTTGGTCCTGAGCCCGTACACATTCTTATTTGGATATCTCCATGCAGCTTCAACTGCATTCAGCTGCCCCTCGACTTCATCTGCTCCCCGATGACCCTGTCAATTATCGAAAGAAACTCATCCCTGCTCTGTGGGGGTATCGTGGCGCCAGCTGCAATGCTGTGCCCCCCTCCGACGCCACCGACCTCGTTAGCTGATGCGGATACGGCACGCGAGAGATCCAGGCCTGCTCTCACGAGATCCTGCGTACCACGCGCCGAGACCTTGAGCATGCCGTCGGGAGTGGCTGCAAATGCAAGAATTGGCTTGGATCTATCTGCGATCTGAAAGACCATCCCTGCGACGATGCCCACTATGGTATCAAGGATCTCCTCACCTGCATCGAAGTACTGTATATGTGAGAGCTGTACAAGACCTCTCTCCTTCACCAGCTTTATGCCGTTGAGAAGGTTCTGCCTGTGCTGGCTCAGAAGAAGCCTCGCCTCCTCCAGAGCCCTGTCCCTGTCGCCGAGGCATACATCCAAACCGATCCTGGAATGGCCATATCTGGCTGTGGCGTTCAGCAGAGTGGAGAACTCGCTCGCGTCCCTGAGCTCGGTGCCCTCCCTCTCACGTGAGAGTGTGTATACCTCCCCGACGAGACGCTCAAGCCTGAACCCGGGGATGCCAGAACGCAAACCATGACGGATCAGTGCGGAGACGATCCTGGCGCGCTCATCCTGATCCAGATCTATCCACCTCCTCCATCGCTCCCCGCCGAGCCGTATGCCGATCTCCTTGAGGAAGGATATGCACGCCTCCTCGTCTCCAGATAGCCCTGGAATATATGGATCTGTTGAGTATTCAAGCATCTTGAAGACAGGCCGCGTCTGTTTTCCGAAGAGCTTTAGATCCGGACCGAACGACAGGACGCCCGCTCTTGATCCCACCTCGATTATCCTGCGGTTGAGCCCGACCAGCCTGCCCGACGATAGATCCTGGAGATCGCCGACAGCGCCGACAACTGCGAGAGCAGAGAGATCCTCGTTCCTCCCCATAGCATTCGCGAGGATGAATGCAGTCCCGCTGCCGCTTATATGGGTTGCACCATCCCCGCCAAGGAGATGAGGATTGATGTGCACAATTCCTCTATAGATCTCAGCGCTCCCGGGACGGTGATGGTCCGCGATAACAGCTCTGATGCCAAAAGATGATATCTCCTGGATCATGCCGCTTCCAAGATCGGTGAAGATCACCAGATCCGAACCCGCATCTGCAATGCGCTCAATTGCTCTACTATCAAGTTGCTTGAAGAATAGAGGTGTGTAATCTATGCCCTTTCTTGAGAGGGCTGTACATATCACACCAGCTGCAGTCAGTCCATCAGCATCGATGTGCGACACGACCAGGACGTCCTCTGATCTGGAGATAACCTCTGCACCATCCTCAGCCAGCCTCCTCAGAGATGTACAGATTTTCTCTATTTTCACCGACCCCCCTTCTAGAGATAACCACACAACTTTTAACTCTTGGGAAAGGAGAGGGCGCAGCGGGAAGTCCTCGGATGAGAGCGAAGCCCTCCCTGCTTCTGACATGCTCAAAGATAACTATTTAGTTCTGATGCAGTATGTAGAGTCTCAGATGGAGAAATAATGATTATCAGCTACAAGTATCCAATATTTCCGATAAGGCGACACAGCAAAAGTTAGCTGAAGCGCTGGATGCTTGTAGATGGATAATAAACTTCTCCAAGAGCTGAAAGAATCCAAAGAAAGGTGCGTAGAACTCGGAATCTATGAAGTGGAAAGCCCTGCCCCTCAGGGTAGTTCGCTTCATAGAACATCTCGTCAGAGGATGTGTGCCGGCGGTCGGTTCATCCTTTCTAGCAACTAGCTATCAAAATCATGATTAATGATTATAAATTGTCCCTTTTGTGTTAAACGATCTCTGAAGAAGTTATCAATCATGTCAAAAGGTTTAAGTTCTAGTGGATCGCAGGGGATACAGCTCTGTCTCTCAGGAGGTGACATTGATGAGCATCATGGATCATGTGCTTGTTGTTGTGATATTCGGAGTTCTGGTAGTTGCGCTGCCATGGCTATCGAACAAGTGGTCCGACAGCAGGTCGGGCGTCAGGTAAATCCTGTAACTCAACCCCGCGGGATTGCTGCCCGCGTCTGTATTTATCGCATTTTGCATCTTTTTCCGTAATGCGGGCACTTCGTATTTGTGCATGCATCTCTCGCTGCCTCTGTCAGCTCAATCAGCAGCATGTCAAGCCTGTCCTCAAGCTCAGGCGGCACGTCTTCACGTTTTGCAAGCGCCTCCACCCGATGCAGAAGGGCATGTGCAGCCACGCTGCTCTCAGAGGACCTCGCAATCTCCTCAATCTCGCTCAGTACCTCCAGCCACTCATCCTCTTTGGTACCTGAAAACCCGCTCGTCAACATCTATCCCCATGATGGATCTCATCCCTGCGAATATATCCTCTGCGATCCAGGCGCAGCCTGTGGCTGAAGCAAATGATGGCAGCGGTACGACATCAGTGCCCAGGAGCTCAGAGACGCGTTCAGCTATACGTGCAGCAGGGTCTCCTGCGAGAAACATATCAGGAGATCCAGCGCCGAGATCTTTGAGAAGAATGGACATCGCGCTCATCTCCATCGCTGCGAAAAGGGCCAGAGTCTCCAGCGCAAGATCGTCGCACTCATCTGATATCTTCATCTTTCTGAGTATGCCGCCACGCGAGAAGGCCTCGTTTGCTGTCATCCTTCCGTCATCCACGGCTCTTATCGCATCTACATCCAAAGGCCCCTGGAGCAGGCCAGGAGCGAATATCGGCGCATCTATCGCGCCTGCTATCCTCCCATCACTTATGCCGATTGTTACGGTGTTGGAGCTCGCATCCGCTATCACAGCGTTCTCCACGCCCCTGCGCACCACGTAGTACCCAAGGCCGACCTTCTCAGGGCTTGCTCCATGTGAAAAGATCTTCATCCTGACATCTATGCTGGAGTCTCTGTGTATACCGGGGAGCAAGACCACCGGCCAGCCGGAGATCGCCATAGCCTCGTAGACCCTGGTCCCGCCACCGACCTCGATACCAGCGCCGCTGAGCCTTGCGAGACCTCTGTTCTCAGCATCCTCTATTCTGGTTATGCGCGTTATGCCGTCGCCCATCGAGTAGCAGAGCGCCACCAGGTCGAACGATTCAACATGAAAGTGATCCTCTATCCTTTCCAGAATCTCCTCCGGCCTGAGTGCCCCGGCCTCAGATCTGAGTATTGCGATGCCATCTCCGTTATTGTTCGCGAACCTTACCGCCCTCGTCCCGTGGTCGACGCCTATGAACATGTGCCCTCCTTCCTGTGCCACGAATCTCCACAACGGGATTTTCTCTGCAGACCTGTGACCTCCCACAAAATCCTAGATTTCGGCGCACAGCCCTGTACTGAGGAATCTGACATGAAAATGTCGCCTTCATCCTGCAAGCCTCAATATCTCCTTCGCGAGCCTCATGCTATCCTCAATGCTATCTATGCGCGTGTCCATGCGTATGCATCTTCCGGGATAGCTGCTGCTCCTCGATACTATGAAATGGTCCACATCTCCCAGAATCGAGATGACTCCCTCATCGTTCGGCTCAAACCCCGCTGCCTTCATGAACCTCGCCGCAGGCCCACTGAACGGCCTGTCTCCATCGAGAGGGCTCACCGCCACAACTGTCTTGCCGGCCATCGCACCCCTCACGCCCTTCAGCGAGAGAATCGGGCTGATGCTCGTCACCGGATTGCTGGGTCCGATTACGACTGTGTTTTCCCTCCGGAGAGCATCGAGAAATCCCTTGCTGGGTCTCGCATCATCGATACCATCAAAGCGAACGCCCAGGACCTCAGGCTCACCCCGCCTCTCGACCCAGAACTCCTGAAAGTGCATCTCGCCCAGAGGCGTGGCTATGATCGTGGATACGCTCTCGTCGCTCATCGGGAACACCCTAGACCTGATCCCCAGCGCTGCCCTCATCATCTCGGTGGCATCGCTGAGCGTGCCCCCTCTACGAATGATATCCGATCTGAGAATATGAAATGCCCTGTCGGCATCGCCTATCGCGAGCATCTCCTTCACCCCCATCTCTCGCAGACGGGTGTGGGTGATGAAGCTGTCTCCCCTGATCCCCCACCATCTCTCATCGTCTATCAACCCCGCGAGTGTGTAGATGACTGTATCAATATCGGGGGATACCAGATTTCCGGAGACCCAGAGGTCTTCGGCTGTGTTGACTACAATTGTGATCTCATCCGGATCGAGGACCCTCACCAAGCCGCGAAGCAGCTTTGGTGTGCCTGTGCCTCCACTGAGTATCAGCATGCTCACTCGGAGAGGTCAAGAACTATCATGCCCGTCTTCAGATTGCTGGCCTCCTCTATGGATAGAGGCGTTGCCACAACGTGCTCTGATATTATGGCGCTGTTTCCGAATGGATCCTCCAGGATCACCGTTAGGCTGAACTCGCCCCTTAGCGCCATCTCTATCTTTGAGAGTATCTCCTCGCCCTTTGCGGTCCTCTCCACATCCCGGGCCTGTCTCGCGGCGTTCGTTGCGAACTCGACGATGTTCTTTACCCTGACAAGAACGCCCTCGATGTTTGTTATATACGCCTCAGATGCGTATCCGGGCTCGATGTCCACGCCGATCTCGGGTATGTGGATCGTGCCGCTGGATGATCTGAGAACCCTGGCATTCAGGTCCTCAATCTCCCTAACAACAAGAGTGTGCCTGTACGGCTCGCGCTGGCTCAGAAGCATCGTATCGCTGTGCCTGAAGCCGCACTCGCATACCCCTCCGATGATGAGGGCGTCACCGAAGTACGGCAGTTCTGTCGTCTCCCAGTTGAACTCCATCGTCGCCCCGCACATGGGGCAGCTCGCTTTCGTCTTGAGCTTCAATCTTTTCCTCCCACAACCTTCTCCCTGTCGATTCTTATACCACTCGGAACTATTATGACCAGATCATCTCCAACTCCAGCTATATCCCCGGCCATATCCTCGACGATCTTCCTAAGCTCACCTATCGCCCTGTCCAGAGATGCCTTGTCTCTCTTCATGGGCGCTATATCAATCAGCAGTATATTCTGGGATCGAATCTCCTGCTTTATCTCCGGCAGCACATCGAGGGACGTGAGCTCGGCCACTCTGAGATAAGCCCTCGGCCGCTCAGGCTCATCCTCGAACTGGCCAAGGTCCACCTCCACGTATTCATCTGTGGGTGGCCTACCCATCAGTCTTTCAAGGAACTTCACCATCTTAAACCCTCAAGGATGTGATTATTATTATTATATTTAGGCCTGCTGGCCTGCACTGGCAAGCCTGAGACCGATCAGCGACATCATGATTATGTAAAGAGTCACAGCTCCGACGAAACCGAGGGGCCTCATATTCTCAGGGAGCACAAGCTGTATTGCGAGCAACATAACTATCAGCGCCAGAACCATGCCCGTGCTCGTTACTATCTCCAGCTGCTTTCTATCCATGATGTGATCACAAGATCATCTCAGAGATATTGTTTGCGGACGCTCAGAGATCTGATTCAGCACTCTTTTGAGGTCGTGTGCCCGTAGATGGTGTGCGAATTATATGTATTTGCGAGAGTGTTGTGCAGCCAGATATCCATCTCCCGGCAGAATGCTCAATTTTCCGAGACCGCCACCACCTCACATCGACTCACGGACTTACCTACCGGCTGAGCGCCCTGCAGTATCAAGCTCACGCATCCTTGCAGTGATGTACTCCTGCATCTCGAGCAGAGCATCGCTCAATGTGTTCCTGTTGCTGTAATCCCGCAGTATAGCCTGAAGATCCTCTCTGGGAGATCCTGAGAGAGATCTTATCTTCCCAATGAGATTTGGCACCGCTCTCATTATGTTATCCACAATTGATATGCTGGCCTTCATGGACGTCCTTGAGAGGGGATTGAGATCTATGGCTATCACAGTCTTTCCCATCCTCACAAGCGCCTCGCACCTGTCGCCGTCCTCGAGGGGTATCAGCACAACATCAGCATCATATATGCCACCCCTCGTGGCAAGAGCACGGCTGTGCTCTAGTCCCGGCACCCTGCAATCCGGGCTCTCTCCAAGCACCATGCGTGCGCCGTGAGATCTGAGGAGATCTGCGATCTTTCTCACCCGATCCTCGCTCCTGTGAAACAGGTTCACCTCGAGAGGCGCATTCAGGAGAGATGCGAGCTCTACCATCTCCGCGGGGACGAGAGCCGCAACATTCCCGTTCACACTGAGTGCCGGCCTCTCCGCGAGGAGAAGAGCTGCAGCTGCTGCTAGTGTGGCCCTGTCCGCAGATCTCATCGTCCTCTCTCCGAGAATGTAATCGAATGTCTCGCCTCTGCCCTGCGCGATCATCCCCTGGGCGCTTGTTATCCCGTTTCTCACACCATCTGCTATCCTCTCGCGTGCCATCAGAGACGCGTATCTCGGATGCGACTTCGGTATATCAGTCAATCATAGGCCCCCTCTGAACGATCTCAGTCTCGATTACATCTCCGAAATGCCGAAGCGCCTCTCTGCACTCCTCCCCACCCACCGCGAAGACAGAGTCGCCAAGCATTATCATGCTCGCCATTCCACCTGAAGACTCGACTGCCTCTATTGCATCCATCGCCCAGGAGCTTGCCAGCTCTGTCTCACATGTGAACCTCTTCGACAGGCGCATGAACTCTCCCATAGTCGGCCTGCGCAGGATCTCCCTGACCGCCCTCTCTCCCGCTGCATTGACTCTCTTCATAATACTTGCATCCCTCAGCACATCTCCGGTCGAGATAGGCCCTCTCACGACCACATATACCTTTGTTCTTGGCACGGGTATCCTGTCGACCACACCCCGCCCAGGAGCGCCATGCGCTATACGAATGACAAGCCCGCCAGTGTTCTGCGCTATGACATCTCCGAGGCCTGTGCCGTTAATGACCTCGGCGCGATGCGCTATCGCAGCAACCTGGTTTGATGTCAGAGCGAGATTGAATAGCTGGTTCAGCGCGTATGCGCAGCTCAGCGCTCCTGCGCCGCTCGCTCCGAAGCCTGCGCCCATGATCATATCCAGCTCCGTCTCGACCCTGACAGGCGATGGCGCCATCGAATCAACGACGTGTCTGCTCACAGGCGCATCTGATGGCTGGCCGCTGATGATTATCTGGGTTGAATCTGCTGCGCTCACAGTGGTCCGTGCGAAAAGCCCGAGTGTGAATCCGCAGCCAATGGAGCCAGCTGCAAGAGGGTCCTCCTCGCGCCTTGCCGCGAAGAATCCTGTCACATGTCCAGGAACCGTGGCCCTCGCCACATCAGCAACCTTCTCCTGGTCAGCTCGACTGCTACTGCCGTCTTTGCTCTTTTCAGCATCCCTTATCTTTACCATTCAGGATCCTCACAAGCTCGTCGATCACCCTTCTCGCGATGATGGTCTTCTTTCCAGAGACCTCTGCGTGCGAGCCATCATATCTCAAAATCAGAACCCTGTTATCGTCAGTTCCCATTCCACCTGCACCCACATCATTCGCGATCACGAGATCCAGGCGCGATGCGTCCATGGATTCGCGAGCGCTCCTGAGCAGATCCTCATCGCTCACGAATGTCTCGGCCTTGAACCCGATGATGGTGAGATCTGGATACATTGAGCGCACAGACCTCAGTATCTTTGGGGCAGGTTTGAGTCTCAGAACAAGCTCCTCCTTCGATTTGATCTTTCTCTGCTCTGTGTCCACGGTGAAGTCGCCGACGGCTGCTGCACCTATGAGGGCATCGTACCCGCCTGAGAGCTCTTTCATAACAGCGTCAAGCGTATCCTGAGCGCTTTCGACGTATATTTCCTTAAATGGCAGCCCCAGCCTGGCCCTGTGGATGATCGTCACATCCGCGCCGCGCCTGTAGGCCTCGCGCGCTATCTCCACGCCGGTTCTTCCTGAGGCACGGTTTGTTATTATCCTGATCGGATCTATGCTCTCAGCGGTTGCGCCGCTGGTCACAAGAATGCGCCTCGATCTGAGATCCCTCGGTCCCAGAATCCGCTCAACCTCAGCCACTATCCGTGAGTTTTCAGCGATCTTCGCCTTAGACTCCTCGATCCTGGGGTCTATGCACACAACTCCCATCGATCTGAGCCTATTCAGGTTCTCGACGACAGCATGGTGGCGGTACATCGCCTCGTGCATCGCAGGCACCACAGCGACCGGCTTTCCGCTCCCTATCGCGGTGGTGGCGAAGGTCGTGACAGGCGTATCATCTATGCCGCATGCGATCTTTCCTATCGTGTTCGCGGTGGCAGGGGCTATTAGAAGCATATCCGCGCGACCCTCAACTCCACAGAGCTCCACGTGCTCGACACGGCCGGTTATCTCAGTGATCACCGGATTGCCACTGGCATATTCAAGAGCATATGGATGCAGTATCCTCTGTGCCGCCTCAGACATCACGCAGTGCACATCTGCGCCGCGCCTGATGAGGTCGCGCACAAGGTCGACAACCCTCACGGCCGCGATGCTCCCGGTGACGCCCAGAGCCACCGTCCTTCCCGCAAGGGTATCGCTGACAGTTCCAGAGATGCTAAGCTCCATCACGTGATGCTCTGAGTTCATCGAGAAAAATTTATCCCAGGTATATCATGCGCAGGAATCACAGAGATCCGCAGCGCTCAGCCCTTGCATGCTTCACAGATATATCGAAACATTCTGTTGCTTGCATCATCGAACCGATCTGCGTTTGGCCTCTCAGGATTCGTGATCTGTTGTGACACTGAAATCTGATTCCTGAAATTCCATACAGCGATTCAAGTGCGCTGCCATACATTCTCGATGTCGGCTATTTGTTCTTCATTCGAGCGACTGGGATCGTGGTGATCCATTGAGCACAAACCTTATCTAAGATCTCGAACGAGGGCTCTCTCCGGGCCGGGGTGGCCTAGCTGGTTAGGGCGCCAGACTCATAGGGTAAGCCACAGGCGCCTGGGTCATCTGGAAGTCGCGGGCTCGAATCCCGCCCCCGGCACTTATTTTGCGAAGATCGTGACATCCAGATCGTAGCAAGCAAGGCAAAAGGTTTTAATACCAGTGTTTCAGAGTTATGAACGCGCAAAAACTCTGTGTGGTTTTTCGCTAAGGACGGTGAAGAATTGTTTAGAAGTGAGGAAGGATTTTCTCGTGGCTCTGCTCCTTCTGCCCCAGTGGCTGTTGGCAGCGAGTACAACGTGAAGATCGAGGATATCGCCCGTGAAGGGGACGGTATCGCAAGGGTTGAAGGCTTCGTTATCTTTGTCCCGGAGACCCAGGTTGGGGACCAGGTAAGGATACAGATCGACCGTGTGATGCGCCGCTTCGCGATTGGCCACAAGGTCTGAAGAAACCTTTAGCTTTTGCACAAGGAGTTTGCTGGTTCTGTGAACCACGCAGTCTCTGTTTTTTTGCTGGTAGTCATATATTTTTGTGCATTTTCCGGGGCAGGCGACTGTGCATGCGATGAAAATGTGCATTCGATGAAAAATGCCTGCTGGAGTGATCCGGATGCTTCCTCTTTCGCCTGGAAGCCGGAGACCGCGGCCCAGCATATCTTTAATGACTTTTGTAATTCTGCTGGCCTTATTCAGCTGCTCGATCACCCAGCATATCTCGATGTTTTAGCTATACTACACGTAGTCCATTCGCTCTAAGGTAGTCCTTGACCTGGCCAACGGTGTACTCCCCGCGGTGGAACATGCCTGCAGCGAGGGCCTTGTCCGCGCCTCCTACCGTGAACGCCTCCAGTATATGCTGGGGCGTGGAGGCTCCTCCGCTGGCAGTGACGGGAACATCGACCGCGTCGCATATCGCCTTCGTGAGCGGCAGATCGTATCCGATGTTCGTGCCATCCCTGTCCATGCTTGTAGGCAGTATCTCGCCTGCTCCGAGCCGCTCCACCCTCCTACACCACTCTATGGCATCTATTCCTGTCGGCTCTCTCCCTCCATAGATCACAACCTCGAACCATGCGCGGCTGCCGTCCTCCAGCTCGTAGACGTTCACGCCCGGGATGATCTCAGCGTTTCTCCTGGCGTCAACCGCGACCGTGATCCTCTCAGATCCGAACGCCTGGGCTGCGCTCCTGACTAGATCAGGATTCCTCACCGCGGCTGTGTTGATCCCAACCCTGTCCGCGCCCGCATCGAGTATCTCTTTTATACCCTGAATGCTGCTGATTCCGCCTCCCACAGTAAAGGGGATATCAACAGCATCCGCAACCCTCCTGGCCACATCGACCATCGTCTTTCTCCCCTCATGGGAGGCGGTGATGTCCAGAAAAACAAGCTCGTCGGCGCCCTGCTCCTGGTAGCGCCGTGCGAATGCAACCGGGTCGCCCTGATGCTTCAGATCCACGAACTTCACACCCTTGACAACAGAAGGGACACCGTCCACGACCTTGACATCGAGGCATGGAACGATCTTGGCATAATCTCTCATGGCTGTTAGAAGCGGATCGCCGGAGATAAAAGCCTTGCCAGGCAGGATCGCCATTTGTTGGGAGCGATGTGGGGAGCATCTGCAAGGAGCGCAGGGCGAATCTTGAGCAATCCGGAAAGAAAGGGATAAAAGACTGAAGGTCGGAAGATGTTTGACATGCTCGGAGAAAGAGAGATCAAGAAGGCTGTGAGGGACGGGTACTCGCGGATCGCAATGCAGGCAACGTGCTGCTCTGGATCATGCTGCGGAACAGGATCTGCAGCTGAGATAAGCAGGAGAATCGGATACACAGATGAGGAGATGCTCTCAGCACCTCCGGAATCGAACCTGGGCCTGGGATGCGGGAACCCTGTGGCCATCGCATCCCTGAAGAGGGGAGAATACGTGCTTGACATGGGATCAGGCGCTGGATTCGACTGCTTCCTGGCGGCGAGAGCCGTTGGTCCCGAAGGGATGGTCATAGGGGTGGACATGACCAGCGAGATGGTGGATAGGGCAAGGGAGAACGCACGAAAGGGCGGATACAGGAACGTGGACTTCAGGCAGGGAGAACTGGAGAACCTGCCGGTTGCCGACAACTATGTCGATGTTATCATGTCCAACTGCGTGATAAATCTCGTTCCGGACAAGCGCAGGGTTTTCAGGGAGGCCTTCAGGGTACTGAAGCCTGGAGGCAGGCTGATCATATCAGATATTGTCCTTAAAAGAGAGATCCCCGAGGCTGTGAGGAGATCTAAAGAGGCCTACGTAGGATGCCTGGCAGGTGCGGTGACTGTGGAGGAGTACATCGATGCGATGCGATCCGCTGGGTTTGAGGAAATCTCGATACTCGGAGAGTCACCCTTCCCGGTCGAGTGCCTGCCCGCAAACATCACCAAAGTCGATCTCTCAGAGTCGGTGTGCAGCATGAGGATATCTGCGAGGAAACCAGCTTGAGAGATTGCAGAAGGCGTCGCCACTACGAGTGCACCAACAGATTTGTTGAGGGGATTGCAAAAATGCATCTGACCAAGCTCCCCCGGCTACGTCTGCTGATGTTACTCCTCCTGGACGAACTGTATGCCGACGCGTCGCATTTTGTTCAGGCGCGCGATGTTGAGCAGAAGCGGCGTAAGCCCCTCTACCTGATGAGATACGCTCAGCGGGCCAGCATCAAGTGGCCTGAGATCGCGGATCTTCCTGCACATCTCCGCCACAACGTCTTTTGCAGCTTTATCATCGCCACAAATCGGCACATCAAACCGGAGAATCTTCTCCACATCCATTAGAGATCTGGCCGGTATCGTGTGAAATGCAGAGACGATCCTCACGCTCTCCGGCAGTGCTCTCTTTACAAAAAACGCTGCACATCCCTCAGGAGGCGGCCTGTACTCGAAGTGGTTCGTGCGGGCCATGGGGACAACGGGCGAGATCACGATCTGGTTTGAGTAGCAATCCTTTAAGTCAAATGTCACCATGCCCAGGCTCTCTGGAGGAACACATAGAACGACTACCTCTGCATCCATGATCGCGTTTGCATTATCTGTTCCATGCATCATCGCATCAATACCCAGAGACCTCATGTATCTGCTGAGCTCAGCAGCGCTCTCCTGAGCCCGCTCCGCCTTTCTGGACCCGATGATCACATCATAATGTGGGGCCCAGCGAACCGCAAATCCATTACCGATATCCCCTGTACCACCGACAAGAGCAACCCTCATGGGCTACAGGCTGCATATACATGATATTTATTCTTTTCTGAAAAAGAAAGTTGGTATTAATGATGATAGTAATGTGACAAGCAAAGAATAATAGTAACAAAATATAATATTAGTATAAATATTAGTGGATGATGGCAACCCTCAGAAGCCACGACGCCACTGCATATACCACCATACCCAATGCTATTGATAGCCAAACGCCAATGCGTTCAAAGGTGATCAGCACAGTCAGTACATATGCGATCCAGGCAGGCGTGAAAATAAGAAGGCCTCTCGCATACTCGCAGAAATCAGCGCTGCTTCCCTCCATGGATATCAGTATGAATGTGAGGGCTGTGAGCACTGGAAACGTGGCGATGAACGCTGAGAGCGTCCCGCGGCCCGAGCTGCCGAGATGGACGACGAGCGCTGTGATGATCCCACCAAGCAAGAAGTATATCAGCAGACGCATGCAACCTCTTTAAGAAGAAGGGATGGCACGAGATGCGAAAGGGAGTAGCAATGAAGGGGGTAGTTAAACGCGACCTCGTGCCACATATACATCTGCCTGCAATGCTCTTTGGAGCACTACAGTTATCATTATCATATACCTTCTTCCTTATTAACTTTTAGGTTCTCAATTATAGGCTGAAGATCTTCCTGCCAGATTTCATGGTTTCCGGAGAGGATCTGGCAGATTATCACGAAATACCTAGTTTCATATTCTCAAACATCTCATCAGGCGAGTAGAGAAATCAGATCCCCCATAGGGGCATCGGTCTTTATACCAACTCCATTGAAGTGAGTCCTGGAAGCTCTGTAGCCATGCTCAAGCAGATCCGATATGACTTTTTCAACCTTGGAAGGCGTGATTCTCAGCCTCCTGCATATCTTATGATGATCATAGTAGAACGGCACATCAATCTCCTCAGAGCATAGTAATACTAATCTGTGGGCCCTGCTCTCAGGATCAAGCCTTTTCAGAGATGCTCTTAGCAGATCTTTATCATGCAGCGGGCCGAGCCAGAGAGGCCCTGCGGTGCACGTTCTCCCCCCGCAGAAGCTGCATGTGCCGGAGGATCTGCAGCCCATGCCCATTCTCAGACTCCAGCCGCCACAACCGAAACAGTGCTCGACGTATCCCATAGACTCAAGTGCCTCATCAGCCTCACGCGCACCTTTTTTGATGCGCATATGCACTCGAACATAGTGCTCTGTGGCATACGAGAGCAGAGGTATGCCCCGTCTGTCCACCCTCGCCATCTCCCGTATTACAGCTCCCATCAGGATCCGCACACCCATCTCCCTGTGGTACTCGGTATTCAGAGGAACTGCGAGATACTTCCTCACACCACTTTTGAGATGTGCCCCGCAGAGCGGAGCGGTATCCGTGGCTGTTATGAAGAGATACGATCTGGCGGAGGATGCTGCAGGAGCGAGAAACTGGGCTGGGGAGCCGAATGGATCGAGATCGATCGCCTCAAACCGTCTCCTGCTCATGAGAGCACTGGCGCTCTCGCATGTCACCTCACAGTCCGATATGTCATTAAGGGCAAGGTTCTCCCTGATGCGCCTGCACGCTGAAGGGCTGATGTCGTTCATCACGACGCGCTCGACACCCGCCTCTTTTCTGACTCTGATCCCGCGTATGCCACTGGCAGAGAACGCATCCAGATACTCATTTACCCCGAGCTCCGATGCCATCGCGACGCAGATGTCCCTGTTCGTTTTCATTCTTGGATTGTAGAAGACCCCGTCTGTATTCACCCTGACCGAGCCTTCCACCACCATCGACAGGCCTCACGCTCAGAATATGTCGCCGTGTATTATGGTCAGCCTTCTTTTCAGGTTTGCCACGGTCTCGATCAGCTCCCTTGGGACATCGCTCTTCTTCTTTGGTCGATCCGGAAGAGATATAGGTGGTCTTCCGATCATTTTCATTATCGCATCAACCCACCACTTCGGGAGCTCCTCTGGCATCTTCTCCCCTCTCAAAGTCTGGAATGCCAGCGTCCATGCAAGCGGCACGACCTCCAGGTTGTAGCCGCCTCCGCCCAGGGCGAGCATCCTGCCGGCCGCATACTCATCTGTGAGCTCCTTTATCCTCCGAACGAGATAGCCGTAGCCTTCAAGCGTCAGATCGAGGCTCGCAAGGGGATCTGCATAATGCGTATCGACGCCGAGCTGCGCGACGACTGCATCAGGTTTGAACCATCTGAACAGCGCGGGGATGACAGACTCGAAGGCGTACCTGTAGCATTCATCATCCGCATTCAGCGGCATCGGTATGTTCGCGGAGTACCCATACCCATCGCCGCTGCCGATCTCGTCCACGAATCCAGTTCCGGGAAAGAGGTACTTTCCAGACTCGTGGATGGATATAGTCAGTACTGATGGATCCTCATAGAAGATGTACTGCACACCATCGCCGTGATGAGCATCGATATCTATGTAGAGAACCCTGTCGAAGCGCTTCCTCAGTGTGCGAATTCCGAGAGCGCAATCGTTGAAAACGCAGAATCCTGCTGCTCTGGCCGGAAACGCGTGATGGAGACCGCCGGCGAGGTTGAACGCCACACAGGGCTCTGATGCAACACGCTTCGCGGCCTCAATGCTGGCTCCAGCGATCAACGCGCTGGCGTCGTAGATGCCTGGGAATACTGGAGTGTCGGGCTCGTCCAGGCCAAGCGCTGGATCTGGCCGTTCTTCCTTCACCGCCTGGATATACCCTGGATCGTGGACCATGAGGAGGTCATCCTCGCTTGCATAGTACGGCATCTGAACCTCTGTGTCGTATCCTAGGAAGAAACCGTACTCCTCGATCATCCTGTAGGTAAGCATGATCCGCGCAGGCTGCAGCGGGTGTTCAGGGCCGAAGCTGTAGCCCATGAACATATCTGTATAGTATAGATAGATCATTTATAGCCCTTTTCCACCAGACCTTCGCTCCAGTAGTTATCACATCTGGGGCAATAATATATAGTTTCAACGATGATCTTCTTCCAGCTCTGGGCATCGAGAGCCCTCCGCAGCTCCTTGGGCAGGCACTCGTTCCCGCATTTCGGGCAGAACGGGACGAACTGGTCGAGCACGCTCTGGTCTTCCTCCAACTCTGCGACCTCCTTCGCGCCTGTAATCAAACAGCTTCTGGCCGTGTAACTCGTGTCACTTGACCTCCGATGCATGCGACCTTATGGATTTCATGTGGGCCATCGCATTACATGCCGATTCCTAACAGCATATTCGGTTATTCGAGCCCACGACCGATGTTCCGAGGTATGCGAAGATGCGATTGCATATAAGCTATGCGCATATCATGGAGGGGATGTGATAGGGACAGCAGCAGACATGGACGATATCCTGCAGTTGGGCATCCTTGAGTGCCAAAGCAGTCACAAACCTTTTTATATATGGTTTCTCCTCTACACTGAGGATGTCCGAGACCAGCATATACGTAGTCAAGACCACAGCAAATCAGGAGCGTGCGGTCGCGAATCTGGTCGCCCAGGTGGCTAGGAAAGAGAAGCTGGACATCCGGGCGATACTAGTTCCTGATGTGCTGAAGGGATACGTATTGGTGGAGGCTTCAGCCCCGGAGATAGTGGAGCAGGCTATCCAGGGGGTTCCACATGCGCGCTCTGTAATAAAAGGCGCATCCAGCTTTGCAGAAATAGAGCACTTCCTGACGCCGAAGCCCGCAGTTGTTGGCATAAGCGAGGGCGCCATTGTGGAGCTGATCTCGGGACCGTTCAAGGGCGAGATGGCCAGGGTGAAGCGGGTCGATATAGCGAAGGAGGAGATAACCGTGGAGCTCTTCGAGGCCATGGTGCCCATACCAATAACGGTTAGAGGGGATCATGTGAGAGTCCTTAGCAAAGAAGAGACTCAGAGGTGAACAATATTGGCTAATGTCGTCGAGGCGCTGGTATCAGGTGGTAAGGCAACTGCTGGACCGCCTCTTGGCCCGGCGCTTGGACCTCTAGGTGTCAATGTAGCAGCAGTCGTCGCCAAGATAAACGAGCTGACCAAAGACCTGAACGGAATGCAGGTTCCTGTGAAGATAATTGTGAAGAGCAGGACCGAGTTCGAGATAGAGGTCGGCACACCTCCAACCTCGGCGCTCTTGCTGAAGGAGGCAGGTGTTGAGAAGGGAAGTGGCGACAAGAAGAATTTCGTTGGTGACATATCGATGGATCAGGTGATAAAGGTCGCAGAGATAAAGAGGAAGAATCTTCTCTCGAGCAACCTGAAGAGTGCAGTCAGCGAGATCGTGGGAACATGTGGCACTTTGGGGATAAAGATTGATGGTCTGACCTCAAAAGAGGTGCAGAAGGCGCTTGCGTCTGGCAGCTACGATCACCTCTTTGAGGCAAAGTCATAGATCGCGATTGGTGGAGCCGTAGAAGACCAAAAGTCGTGGACTACGGATGATTTGAATGAAAGAGAATATCGAAGAGGCGGTTAAAAAGGCGGTCTCCGAGGCCCCGCCCAGGGGCTTCAAGGAGAGCGTCGATCTTGCAATAAATCTCCATAACATAGATCTCACACAGCCCGGCAACAGGGTCGATACTGAGGTTATACTTCCGCACGGACGTGGAAGGCCTAATAGAATCGCGGTTTTCGCAGCTGGAGATACTGCGCTAAAGGCAAAGGCCGCTGGCGCCGATTATGTGATATCTCCAGAAGAGCTAAAGCTTCTGGGGGAGAACAGGAAGAACGCAAGAAAGCTGGCGGATGAATACGATTTCTTCATAGCCGAGACGCAGTTCATGCCAGTTATCGGTAAGACACTCGGACCCATTCTCGGCAAAAGGGGAAAGATGCCCACGCCACTTCCACCCAATGCGGATGTCGCTCAGATGATCTCGAGACTTAAGAACATCGTCAGGATAAGGTCCAGAGACAGGCCAACATTCCACATAGCTGTGGGCAGGAGAGATATGGACGCCAGGCAGCTTGCAGAGAACATAGAGTCTGTAATCACAAAGCTGGAGCAGACCCTGAAAGATGGTCGTCGCAACCTGAAGTCAGTATATGTCAAGACGACGATGGGGCCAGCGGTAAGGGTGATCTAATGTCAGCAGATGTTCGCCACGGCGCTCGTGTGCCTGAATGGAAGCTGAGAGAAGTGGATGAGCTGGTGGAGCGCATAAGAAGCAGCCGTGTCGTAGGCGTCGCGGGTATACGCGAGCTCCCGGCAGATGAGTTCCAGAGGCTTCGCGGCCTCCTGAGGCCCATCTCTGAGGTAAGGGTTGTCAACAACAACATTGCCCGGCGGGCCATACTGAAGTCGGATGAGTCCATCAGGCCGCTTGTGGATTACATTGAGGATCAGACAGCTCTGATATTCTCAGATGCGAATCCGTTTGCACTCAAGAAGATGCTGGACGCAGAGAAACGCCCGATGCCCATAAAGGCCGGTGCTGTTGCGCCCGTGGATATAGTGGTTGAGAGCGGAGAGACGTCTTTCTCACCAGGACCGATGGTCGGGAAGCTCCAGAGCGCTGGAATACCTGCTGCCATAAAAGGTGGCAAGGTTGTGATAAACCAGAGGGTGGTGCTCGCAAAGCAGGGCGATGTGATAACACCGAAGGTGGCAGAGGTCCTCAAGCTCATGGAGATCTATCCGAAGCTTGTGGGCCTGGAGCTCCGGGCAGCTTACAGCGACAGGCTGGTTTTCACTGCAGAGGATCTGGCAGTGGATACGGAGGCAGTTCTGAGGGATATATCTGAGGCTGCTGGAAAGGCGCTTGCCTTCGCAGTCGAGATAGCCTATGTGACGCCCCAGACCGTATCTCCGATCATCCAGCGTGCAGCATCAAGGGCGATGTATCTGGTGGCCGAGCGCGGAATACCCGTTCCCGGCATGATGGATCTTGTCATAATGAAGGCACATGCCAATGCTCAGGCGATCGCAGGTCTGATGTCCCCAGGGGGGAGCGCGCCGGAGCAGCGGCAGGTCGAAGAGGTCGTTGAAGAAGTAGAGGAGAAGAAGGAAGAAGAGGACGCAGCCGCCGGGCTGGGTTCTCTGTTTGGTTAAAGAAAGGTGAGTTTGATGGAATACATATATGCAGCACTGTTACTACATAGCTCAGGCAAGGAAGTAAGCGATGATGGCATAAAGAAGGTCCTAGAGGCAGCCGGTGTGGCGCCCGATGAGGTCAGGATCAAGGCCCTGGTCTCAGCGCTTGAAGGTGTTGATATCGATAAGATACTCTCCCAGGCGACCGCCATGCCGGTAGCGGCTGCAGCCCCTGCTGCGGCTGCCGCTGAGACCGAGGCCAAGAAGCCTGCAGCCAAGGCAGAGGAAGAAGAGGAGAAGGAAGAGGCAGAGGAGAGCGGCATCGAGGGACTGGGCGCGCTCTTCGGTTAAGCAGGGATCCGCCCTTAAGGGCGGTCCACTCTTTCTCAGTTTTTCGGTTTTCTCGTCTTCGCTTTTCACCATATCGCTATTCCGAAGTATGCCGCTATGAACTTCAGCGATACATAGAGGAAGTATATGCCGAATATCAGCTTGAGCGTGTTCGGCCTGAACCTCTTGATGACCGCTGCCCCGATCTGCGCTCCCACTATGGTTCCGGCTGCGAGGATTAGCGCGGTGGTGAGCGCGACAAACCCCTGGACGAGCTTTATGCCGCCTGCCACAACCGCCATTGGTATCATGACCGCCAGGGATGTCCCCATGGTGATGTACACAGGTGCGCCGAAGAGGTAGATCAGCCCCGGGACGAGTGCATATCCGCCGCCAAGTCCCACTATTCCGGTCAGAACGCCAATCGCAAATCCAAAGACCGCGAAGCCGCTGCTTCCGCCTGGGATTGTATCGCCCTCCTGCTTGGGCTTGGAGCGGCCGATGCCCTCGTAGATCATCCTTATTGCGGGCAGCAGAAATGCTAATCCGAGAATCAGCTGGAGTAGATCTATGTGCTCGACCAGAATGGTGAAAAGCCATGATCCGAAGATCACGCCGAGAATACCACCGCCCGCAAGCCAGAGCGTCGCTCTTCTGTCCAGATTCTTTCTTATGAGGTGCCCGTACCCCCCGGAGATGGCGGTGAAGATGACGGCAAAGATCGTCGTGCCGATCGCGATGGGCGCTGAATAGCCCATCCAGAAGTGTATCACTGGGAGCATTATGCTGCATCCGCCAGTTCCGATCAACCCTCCAAGGAAGCCAGCCGCCAGGCCGACGGCGATCAGCAATATGCCTCTCAGAGGGGTCAGCAGCGGCGCACCGCTCACCTGATCCCCTCCAGAAAGGTATGACCAGATCGCGAGTGCCACTATAACAATCAGAAGTACGATTATCGGCCTATATACCTGCCAGAATCTTCCATTCATATCACATCCCTCCGGACAGTGGCGTCAGGGCCACTGCCATGTGTGACTCACAGGCCACGTTCCTATGGATCGATTTTTATCGATTTAAATCTTTGCATGTCAAGAGTATAAATTCACAATGTTATTATTAACACCGTTACTCGAACTCTCATTTTTGGCTGTGCAGAGATGCGATAATTTTGTGGTCGGGGGGTTTGGTTAACAAAAAATTTTTAACAATGAAAATTAATATGTTTTATTCCTCGAAAGATTTAAATCGAAAAATATCGATTTAACTTTGGTGGAAGCATGGCATGGCTTGTTGGCTATCCGAGAGAGAAGATAACCTGGCATCCCACCATAGATCGCGAAAAGTGCCTGAAGTGCGGGATGTGCATGAACTGTGGCATGAACGTCTACGACTGGACAGAGGATGGGCCTGTGGTCGCAAGGCCGAATCAATGCATAGTTGGCTGCAATACGTGCGCGAATCTCTGCATGGGAGAGGCGATATCGTTCCCGGATATAAAGCCCATCAGGGAGATCTACAAGCGGGAGCATATCTGGGCGAAGGTGAAAAAACAGCTCGAAGAGGAGGGAAAGCTGAAGCCAAAGTGAGATCTGATCGCAAAAGGAATAAACACCCATGACCCAAGGTCACCTATGTGGATGAAAATGGACCTTTGCGAGAATTATTTTCATATTAATATATGTGAAACAGAACATGTCTGAATAAGTATTAAGTACCTTAGATGTCCAGAAGCAGTAAAGTGCATATTTCTGGCATTCGCTCTTTATTCGGATCGGTCTCGAGAACGCCTGAGTATTCCTAAAAACCTCTGGTTTTGAGGCAAATGTGAGCCAAATACGATATCAGCGAGAATCCGCCATTGTAAAATAAGGGTTTATAGGAATACTCGCCTCATAAGGTTTATAATTGATTACTGAATGAAAGAAACATATAGTTGCAACCTGCGGTCAGATGCCCGTGCCATATGCATCTGTGGGGGAACTGTTGCTGGCTGTATCTTCTGCACATCTGCGGAGCAGTTGATCTCCAGATGGCGAGACCGCAGCGCACATCCTGCTGCTCCATGCCGTAAAAGCCCGGGCAGCATGAGAGCAGTCCAGAAGTTTGTGTTTGGGTGATCTTGTATGAGCTGCACAGCCGATATGGATGAGGGAATGCCTCTCCTTGGGGATAGGCTTCCAAGAATGGAAGTGAGGACCACACACGGTCCGATAACTCTGCCAGACGATCTCGCAGGCAAGTGGTTTGTTCTGTTCAGCCACCCTGCAGACTTCACGCCCGTATGCACCACGGAGTTCATAGCGTTCCAGAAGCGCAGGGAGGACTTCAAGAAGCTCAACTGCGAGCTCATCGGCCTCTCAGTCGATCAGATCTTCTCCCACATGAAGTGGACCGAATGGATCAGAGAGAAGATGGGGGTGGAGATAAAGTTCCCGATAATAGCAGATACAGGAGAGGTTGCCGATCTGCTCGGCATGATCCATCCGGGAAAGGGTTCAAACACTGTGAGAGCTGTATTCGTGGTGGATCCGAGCGGAATAATAAGGCTGATTCTATATTATCCTCAGGAGGTTGGCAGGAATATAGACGAGATCCTCAGGGTCGTGGAGGCTCTCCAGGTTGTTGACAAGAACAAGGTGGCAACTCCGGCGAACTGGCCCAATAACGATCTCATAGGCGATGAGGTCATCATACCACCACCCTCAGATGAGAAGAGCGCAAAGGAACGGCTGAGTATGTACGACTGCTACGACTGGTGGTTCTGCCACAAGAAGATATCCAGATGAGATAGTACTATGGTGATGCTGCCATTCTGAGAGGGGATCGATCAGCAAGGTCATGGCGCGAACGCGTGAAGCATCCTTTTATTTTATGTCGCGTCCGCTGTGGTCCTTCGCATCATGTGATCCCGCCACAGGCCGGCTGCCCGGCGGAGAATGGTTGCATCATCATATATTTTAACATAATCGTAGGCGGCTCGGATCTGTCCGGATAAGAGCTGTGGCCGGAAATCTGGATCTTCTCCTCTTCTACACATCATATACACCTAATCCTTATTCGGACACGTCCAGCAGCTCATGAAGTGGTGAGCTCTGTACGCAACCACCCTGGGCAGCACTAAGCTCCCAACCGGTTGCCATGAGGTTGGATCATCGGAGTGGTGAGCTCTGTACAGCCAGCATCAATTGCCTCTACTCCATGAAATCGTCTCAAAATTCCCAGGCGTATTAATTTGTACGGATTGTATTTCCGCGCAGGATCGATGCAGATCCGCATCGTTGCTTAAATAGTTTCGAGATGAATCGGTTGAATAATGTTTGAGAATCCGATAGCATAGACTGAATTCATACAAATACTAATTCTGGCAGAAATCGATAACGTTCTACTCCAGAGCTATTGGTTATCCGACACAGCAGGTCCAGAACAATCTATATAAAGTTAAATGGCAATTATCTATAACGATTCCTGGCGTATGAGCATCTGTGCGAACTGGATCTGTGACCAATGTGGGGGATGTCACCTCCATACTGTTTAGCGCTGAGACACGTGCTGCCATCCGCTGAGATACGCTGCCTTAAATAAATCCATGACAGGCAGTCCTTCACGTCGGGAACCGCATATAAGGGGGTGGGACTGTTGGCTGAGACTCTGGAAGAGTATAAAAGACTTTTTAGAGAGGCGACTGTCTCCGATCAGGTGAAGCTGTTCCAGCTTCACATAGCGATCTACATTGTGGTGAATGCAATCTGGATAGCCCTGAATGCCATGGGCACGATAAAGACTATCCCTGGCTGGGCGATGTACTATCCCATCGTGGGGTGGGGATTGCTGGTGGTGGTGCATTACTGGTTCTACGTGCGCGGTGCTGAGAACCTCTGCAAACTCAGGGAAAGGGAGATAGAATCCAGGCTGGGATAAAGCCTGAAGCCAGTTTAGCCAGTGCGTCCGGGATCAGTCGAGTGCCTGTGTTAGTGATGTGAGCCCGGGGTCGTCGCATGCTATACAGAACATATCGCCCCGGGCGCTCGGGTTACACTGGATGGATGTCAGATAAGTCCAGCGGGAGTGCATGCTGTTGACCTCGTGGTGCGCACATGACCCCTCACGGCCTGTACTTATCCAGAATCACTGAATGGAATTTCAGGAGTCGGGATTCCCTGATGTAACAGATCGCAACCCTGTGGAGCCATATCCCTCAGAGTGTACGAGCCACACCCCACTAACAGCTTGGATGTTTTATATGCAGCCTGGCTGCTGTGCTTAACGGCAGTTAAAAATTTATTTCAGCAGGATGATGGACGATTATGGGCAGTATACCTGAGAGGTGCAGGGACTGGAAGGTCGCGCGATGCCCTCTCTTCAGATGGTGGTGCTCTCTTGTGTGCGGCGGACTCACCGGCGGCCGGCTCTGTGCCCCATGGTGTCGTGTTGCTGAACGCTTTGGGCTGTGGAGCCTGCTTGTAACTCTTGCACTGCCACTGCTTATTATTCTGGCAGTGATGATCCGCGGATGATCCGTCTGATCCTACCGAGAATTTTCAGAGCGGCTGGGCTTCCAGCACCGTGCAGCAGCTCGTAACATCATCCATTGATGCCGAATCTTCTCGTCAGATATAGATACTGATTCTCAGAAAACATAATTAAAATTTTAATTGTGATTATTACTGATAGATCTTTTTTTATACATTACCATAAACCACAAGTGTCTATTAATAATACGATATTGTTCTCAGATATGGTGAGTCTTTATGAGAATTAGAGTAGTCAGCTCCAAGAGCGAGATCGCACAGCTCAATCCGAATGAAAGAATGGTGCATCTGGCCTTCAGGGCATCAAATGTCGATTTCCTGAATCTTATGCAGAGGTGCCCGCGGCTCAGGGTGATCCAGGTACCACCTTCGTACAAGAAGACGATGTCAAACGCGATTCAGGTGTTCCTGGAGATGCAGGGCATCGAACTGCTCGAGGGTGATGTCTGGGGCCACAGGAAGGACCTTGACGAATACTTCACAGTGAGCGACACCACAATAGAAGAGATAAGGTCGATGATCAACAAAGGCGTCTCCTTTGAGCAGATGGCAGAGGAGCTCCAAAAGAAGGCGAGGATCGGCCCGGATCTTATAAAATACATTGTAAAGACAAAGGTAACGGCGTGACCCAGGAGCAAAACTCCTGGATCGCACCATCAACGTGGGCTTGCTGTGCTGTTTTTGCGCAGACGGTACCAGAAGTGTACCCATCTCCGCATGTTCTCGTGTATTCGCATCTAAGCTTTCTAAACTTCATCATCTCCGCTGCAGTGCCTCCAAGCCCTAGAACATATATGCGCCCCAGCAAGATCGCCTGGCCAGTCTGGCCATTTAGAGATGTGTTCTCTCCTGCCAGCTCGATCCCCAGCTATCTGGATTGAACCTTTCTGGATCGGTGCAGTCTATTCCATCTCTCTGCTAAGCCGCTGAATCAAGTTGGAGTATTCCTATAAACCCTTATTTTTACAATGGCGGATTCTCGCTGTATTGTATTTGACTCACATTTGCCTCAAAACCAGAGGTTTTTAGGAATACTCGTTGGTTTATTTTTATATACCTATGAAAGATTTTTTCTATCCATTATGTTAAGCACTGGTTGGGCCATTTGCAACATATAATCGGTGTTTTCATGAAAATATGTTATAATAAATCCTATGCGACAAATTTATAAATTAAAATGACTTTCATAGTAGATCGACCCGTTTAAAAATACTTTATTGCGGAAATAGGCTACAAAAAATCGTGTTATTCCTAAATAAGCATGTAGCCTATTCCGCAATTGCCTGCTGAACGGAATAAACTCAGAAGGCGATCCGAAATGGTATATGAAAAAGCAGAGGTATCCTCTCAGGAGAACGTCTACAGGCCGGCAAGCGACCTGGTGGAGAACTCCAATGTGATGCAGTGGATGAAGAGAAAGGGATTCAGGAGTGAGAAAGAGCTGCGGGCCTGGTGTTCCGAGAACTACGTTGAGTTCTGGGACGAGATGGCAAAGACATATGCAGATTGGTTTGTGCCGTACGAGAAGGTCCTGGAGTGGAACCCACCGCATGCGAGATGGTTTGTCGGAGGAAAGTGTAACGTCGCGCACAACGCCCTCGACAGGCATGCAAGATCCTGGCGAAGAAACAAGGTCGCTTACTACTTCGTGGGTGAGCCGGTCGGAGATACCAGGGCCATTACATACTATCAGCTCTACAGAGATGTGAATAAGCTCGCAAATGGTCTGAAGAGTCTTGGCGTGAAGAAGGGCGACAGGGTTGGTATCTACCTGCCGATGATCCCCGAGCTGCCGGTGGCGATGCTGGCTTGTGCTAAGATCGGCGCGATACATGTCGTAGTCTTCTCCGGATTCAGCGCAGGCGCGCTCCGCGAGAGGATTAACGATGCTGGGGCCAGAGTCCTGATAACATGTGATGGATCATACAGAAGGGGCAAGCCTATCCCGATAAAGGCCCAAGCGGATGAGGCCCTTCAGGACGCGCCCTCTGTCGAACGCCAGATTGTTTACAGACGGACTGGCCAGAGCATCGAATGGAAGGACGGATTCGATATCTGGTGGCATGAGCTCGTGAAGAACCAGCCTGATGAGTGTGAGACGCTTCAGATGGACTCGGAGGATCCGCTCTTCATACTCTACACAGCTGGAGCTGGAGGAAAGCCGAGGGGTGTTGTCCATGCGCACGGCGGCTTCTGCGTCGGGCCTGCGTACACGACGAGCTGGGTTTTCGACATAAAGGATACTGATGTGTACTGGTCGACTGCTGACATAGGGTGGATCACAGGCCACACATACATAGTATACGGACCGCTCTGCCTCGGCGCGACGAGCGTTATGTACGAGGGCTCTCCGGATTACCCTGATTTCGGGAGATGGTTCCAGATCATAGAGGATTACGGTGTCTCTGTGATATACACAGCGCCCACCGCAATCAGGATGTTCATGAAGGAGGGCGAGGAGTGGCCTAGGAAGTACGACCTGAGAAGCGTCCGGCTCATGGGATCTGTGGGAGAGGCCATGAACCCCGATGCTTTCCTGTGGTGGAGAAAGCATGTCGGCAACGACTGGGCTCCCATAATGGACACATGGTTCCAGTCGGAGACAGGATGCCATGTGATAGCTCCACTGCCGATAACCCCGCTCAAGCCGGGCTCGCCTGCATTCCCGCTTCCCGGATACAACGTTGATCTCCTTGATGTGAACGGGAGAGCAGTTGGTCCTGGAGAGAGTGGGAACATCGTGCTCACAGCCCCATGGCCGACGATGCTCAGAGGTATATACGGAGAGCCGGAGAAGCTCAGGGAGATCTATTACGACTACTACTGGAGCATCAAACCTGGTATATACCTCAGCGGCGACAGGGCGAGGAGGGATGCTGACGGCTACTGGTGGATACTCGGAAGGATAGATGATGTTCTGAAGGTCGCAGGCCACAGGATAAGCAATGCAGAGGTCGAGAGCGCAGCGCTCTCACATCCGAATGTCGCGGATGCAGCTGTCATCGGCAGGCCGGACAAGGTCAAAGGAGAGAACATCATTCTCTTCGTTGTGCTTAAAGAGGGCATCAATCCAAGCGAGGAACTCAAGAAGGATATCAGGAACCATGTCAGGGCGACCATGGGACCGATAGCGATGCCCTCTGAGGTTTACTTCGTCTCCGCCATACCCAAGGACAGAACGGGAAAGCCTGTTAGGGCAGTGATCAAGGCGAAGGCACTTGGAGCAGCTCTCGGCGATACATCCTCTGTAATAAACAAAGATGCCATCGATGCCATACCCGCGATTTAGCGGTGGTATGGCTCATTTTTTATTATCTTGAACGCCCTGTAGAGCTGCTCCAGGAGCAGAATTCTCGCCATCTGATACGGAAACGTCATCTTTGAGAGCGAGAGCTGGAGATCAGAGCGATTCAGAACATCCTGAGATAGACCCTCTGGCCCGCCGATTATCCAGTTGATGCTGCCACATCCCTCAACGATTCTGTTCTGGAGCCACAACGCCAGCTCCTGTGAGCTCATGCTCTCACCATGCTCATCGAGAGCTACTGTCACTCCTCCGCACAGATGCGCGAGTATACCCCTTCCCTCTTTAATGGGATCCTCCTCGCGAACCTCCACAACATCGAGTCTGGTGTATGGAGAGAGGCGTCTCAGATAGTACGATGCTGCATCCTGCCAGAACCGCTCTCTGATCCGACCTACAGCGATTATCCTCATGTGCATGCTCTTCTCTGTCTGAGTGCGATCGCTCTCAGGCTCCCCAAACCGGCGCGGTCTGTGATATTGCGCCAGTTGGACAGGCTGACATTCAGCTACTCACCTCTGAGTATTCCGCGCGCTGCGAGCAGTCCGGTGGCAGCGGCCGCCACTATGCCTCTCGAGAGACCGGCGCCATCGCCTGCAGCGTAGAGTGATTGTATGCTGGTCTGCAGGTCTTTGTCGACGCTTATCTCACGAGCGTAGAATTTTATCTCCGGCGCGTAAAGCAGCGTGGAGTCAGCATTTACTCCTGGAATGATCTCATTCAGGATCTCAAGCCCCTCGATGACATCCATGACTATCCTGTGGGGCAGAGCCATCGATATGTCGCCCGGAGTCACATCCTTCAGGGTATTCCTGACAGGGTTCCTGGCGATCCGCTCCCCGGTCGATCTCCTCCCCCTGTGGAGATCTCCGAGCCGCTGGATCACGGGCCTCCTCCCGCCGATAGTTGTCACGAGCTTCGCTATCGATATTCCGTATGCTGTGGTGTTCTCTATCGGCTTCGTCAGCTCAAGCCTGACAAGAAATGCGAAGTTCGTGTTCTCAGATCGCTCCCCTGACATTGAGTGTCCGTTTGTTGCTATGAAATCCCTGTACTCCTCCTTGACCACAAACCCCCCAGGGTTTGTGCAGAATGTCCTTATGAAATCATCGTATCTGTGAGTTATGATGTGAAACTTCGGATCTCTGTTGATCCTCGTGACAGGATCCATGACTATCGATGGCACCTCCACACGCACCCCGACATCGAGAGGTCCATACCGTGCTTTAATGCCATATCTCTCGATCACCTCCCCGATCCACTCTGCGCCTATCCTGCCGGGCGCGAGGAGCGTGCTCTCAGCTCTTATCTCTCCTCCATCTGATAGCCTGACTCCCATGCACACATCTTTTTCTATTATGAGGTCTGCTGCCGAGCTGTTCAGCACGAACCTGACACCACGCCTTTTGAGGTCATTGCTAAATTCCCTTATTATCTCAGGCGTCCTATCGGATCCCATGTGGCGCTGCTTTATCGGTATAAATCTCGCACCGACTGATGCAGCCCTCCGGCTCAGCTCCTCCACATCATTCTGCGTGGGCTCCTGAGTCTCAAGGGGGGCGCCATATCTCAGAAATACCGAGTCCACCTCATCCACAAGAGCCCATGGATCATCCGTAAGGCGCGTGAGATCTCCGCCTATTGCCGGATGGAGATTGAGTATGCCATCTGAGTATGTGCCAGCGCCGCCCATCCCGCACATTATATGACAGGGTTCGCAGTGAAGACAGTGCCCCCACTTCTTCATGGGGCAGTTCCTCTCAGAGATGTCCCTGCCCTTGTCGACAACCACCACGCTCTTCCCGTGGACGGATAGCTCAAGAGCCGCGAAGAGTCCTGCAGGCCCGGCACCGACCACGACTACATCCTGCATACGTTAATATAACGCATCAATGGTATTTTAACCCGCGGAAATGTGGGATCTGAGTATCACCGCATCGACGATAGGCTGAGGCCCCCACAAAGAGGGGATGGCTGCAGCGCCTATGCAGCTGGGGATCACAGCATACCACTGTTGCATGATTGCAAGATTGCGTTTCTTTGCAGCATGTGGGGCTCCGTCGCCATGCACCCCCATTAAGATTATGTGTCATGCACTCATAATCTGGAGGCGAGGTACATCGGGGGTTCCTATCTGGATCTGGCCATATATCTTCAGTACTTCGTATATGTGTTCACCTCGCTGTTCATAATAGTGAGCCCCATCGAGGCGACGATGGTCTTCGTCTCTCTGACGCAAGATGCCAGCCCTGCTGAGAGGGACAGGATATGCGTCCGCACAACGCTTGTGGCGTTCTCCATAGCAATGGTCTTTGCTCTTGCAGGCGATATGATTCTGAGATTCTTTGGAATAACTGTCGACTCACTTCGGGTTGCAGGTGGTATACTGCTCTTCCTTGTGGCCATAGACATGCTCCGCGCAAAACCTCACAAGAAGGTCACACAGGCCGAGATAGAGGATGCAACCACCAGGGAGGACATCTCGATATTTCCGCTGGCCATACCGCTGCTCACTGGCCCTGGAACGATAACCACGGTGATAGTGCATATGGGTGCGAGTAATACACTTCCGGAGAAGATGATTGTGCTTCTGGCGATATGTCTCACCTTTGGTGCAACTTATGCGATACTCAAATCCGCAGAGCACATCCACGATATACTTGGTGTCACGGGCATCATGGTATTCACGCGGATACTTGGGCTGATCCTGGGTGCGATAGCAGTCGATTTTGTCAGCGTGGGCGCCTGGAATATCTACATATCGATGGCTTCGGGCGCATGAGCTGTCCGACATTAGGAACAATCCCGCGCGGGAGATATCCGGGCAGGTGCATCTCACTCTCGGATGCCAATAAATCGGATTCATTAGATCTTCAAGAGGATGGTACGTCATATCGTCTCTGCAGACCGATAAATCTATACATCATCTCCCTCAAGATGATGGTGTCGGCCTGTTATTCAGGTCGCAGAGTGTACCCTGGCGTGGAGGTCCGGTTAATCAATGGATTCAGAGCAGGCGATAAGGAGATGCCCGCAGCATGGATTTTTCAGAGGGAATGTATGCAGCTGCGGGAGCAGGGGGAAGCTGGTTCTCGATGGTGTGAGGACCGAGAAGCTCGGGAGACTGCTTGCAGGAGCGTTGCGACACTTCCCTGACGACCTCGGGCTGGCGATGAGCCCGCAGGGGTGGGTGGAGATACCGGTGCTTGTGGATGCCATCCGGACCAGATATAGATGGGCAAACGAGAATCTCGTAATGGCGCTCGTAAGATCAGATCCAAAGGGGAGGTATGAGATAAACGGCACGCGAATAAGGGCCAGATACGGCCATTCTGTCGGTGTGGATCTCGACTACCCGGAGAACGAGCTGCCAACACTCTACTACGGGACCGCAGAGGAGGAGGCAGAGCGGCTGCTGGAGGTCGGCCTGAAGTCAGCCACACAGAGGTATGTACACCTCAGCACCACTCCGGATAAGGCATGGGAGGTCGGCACATTCAGGACGAGCAACCCGAAGATAATCGTGGTTGACGCGGCAGGAGCTCAGCGTGAAGGGGTGAGAATGATGAAGGTGAACGAGAGCATGGTCATCTCCGATCCGATACCCCCGAGATTTCTGAGCATGATGCCGGCTAAGGCTCAGAGGTAGACACAAAAATTATGGATGCATTACGGATGCATGTAAGATGTGGCCGGCCCATACAAATACCGGTCTGCCGGGCCTCCTGGGTTATATTTCCCTGACCTCCTCCATTCCACGCTCCTCGTCGATGGACTTCACGAGCTTGCCGAGGAGCAGCGCGAAGAGGCCTGACAGGCCGCCTGCTATTGCAGCCTCCACCTTTTTATCTCTGGTCTTTCTTCCCATCAGCAGGCTTGTGAGAAAGACGATCGCCATGGAGACTAGATACTCAGGGGCATCTCTCATCAGATGCCCCACAGGATCGTCAGAGGCGTTCACGATGTCCCTGTGGAATAGCCAGTGATCATCAAACTCATGAACGTGCGCCCCTGACGGTCCTCTGAACTGCCTGATCGCTCCGGGGAGCATCTCTCCCATCAGCGTCTCGTTGAAGCACACAGGTAACTCAGGGCAGCACTCCTTCGGCAGCGCATACTTCCTGTGGTACGGCATCCTTTCTATCCAGTTGCAGATGTGCCTGCAGTGATGCTCACAGTCCATATGTCAATATACGCGATGATGTATTAAATCCCATCGCGTGCCCCCCTGACTCGGAGTTTCCTGCGTCTTCATCGCACCAGGAGAGCTGTGTACTCATATCGTCCACAGCAAATGACCTCACCGAATTCATTAGATAATGCGTGGTGCTTAACGTGCTGCTGCGATCACTGCTCTTCAGCACTCGGCGGAATCAGATCCTCCGCAACCTGTGCGTTACAGAAAATCAGGCTGCTCGGCCCGATTGCCTCGATCTGATCATCTCCACGAACCGCTTTTTCTTCTCGATCGCGCGCTCTGCAGCCGCATCCACGAGCGCGCGCATCTCCTCGAAGTCCCTCGTCGCCTCCTCGCCGACAAACTTCTTTATGGGGGTGTACGCTGACTCCCTGAACCTCGGCGAGAAGTCTTTAATCCCCTCTTTCGTATGGAGCTCCACGCCAGAGCCCCGCTCGACTCTGCCGATGATATCAGCAGCGACACCCGCTTTTTCTATGACACCCAGTATCACATCGGCCTCTCTCTCCGGGGCGATTATGAGGAGAGCGTCTATCGATACCCCGAGATAGTCGATCTCAAGCCTCTCAAGCATCTCCAGAACTCTATGGTTGACCAGAGATCTCATCCGCTCCTCGAAGAAGACCATCTTAACTCCTGCAGTGTGGGAGATCTCCTTTGCATCCCCGCGTATACCGCCGTTTGTCACATCGGTCATCGCATGTATCTCAGGGCCCTCATCGATCAGCGCGCCAGCTGCCTCCAGGAACTTTATGTTCAACGTCTCCTCCACAACGTCATGCATCCCGTAGTAGAGAGCAGCAGCGCAGATCGTCCCTCCACCAGCACCCTCTGTCATGATTATGACGTCCCCAGGAGCTGCATCCTTTCTTGGAGTGATTCTCTCTGCGATGCCAACCGCGCCCACACAGCCCGTGAGCCTGTCGCCTATGACCATGTCCCCTCCAATCCTGAGCGTGCTGCCAGTGATCAGCGGGACGTTCACAAGCTCTCCGACAGTGGCGATTCCGGCTATGTGGTCGAGCACCTTTGCGACATCGCCATCGTCTGCGAGGTGTATATCTGAGAATAGCGCGACAGGCCTCGCGCCCATTACCAGGATATCGCGCAACGCTGCCCTCGTCACATGGAATCCGGCGAGAAACGGATAGTCGCTAAGCCTGGAGTGCATTCCATCAACAGTGACAATAAGATACTTGTCGCCTGCCTTCACCACGCCCGAATCATCCAGCTGTGAGGAGTCCACAACTGCACCTGTCCTTCCTATGACCTCTGCAATCTTCGTGTGCATGTAGAAGTCACCCAGGCCGCGCGAGCCGACCCCGAACTCGCCCATGCTCACGCCGGAGTTGTGCAGCTCGAAGACATCCCCTCTGGGGTTGAGCGTTGCTCTGGCCTCCTGGAGCACGGCTCCTGCCAGTGCCACAGCCCTCTCCCTGCTCATGCCCTTGATCTCGACGATGTGATCTGCGAGCTTATTCCTGATATTCGGGTCGTTTCTCCTCAGCCCAAGCTTGGCATAGCCCTCAAGATCCATACGATGGGCGCGGGCCACGACCCCGCGCCCGCTCACCTCCATTCCGGCTCCGGCGGCATATCATAAGTAACTACCTGATGGCCGCCATTGCGCGCAGGGAGGTCCTGACAAAAGCTTATTGCACACATCAGACAAACCTGTATAGGATCGAAAGCCGGACAGTGTCGCATCCGGAGCAATCTTCACCTGCGTGACGACCGACAGACAAACCTGTGCGGGATCGAAAGCCGGACAGTGTCCCCGATATGCACGCCAATTTGAGGGTAAATGAGAGAAATCACCCATGAAGAAATCAGAGCCATAATGAACTCAGAATAAAGTGGCAATAGCGCCGCCAACAGGGCTCGAACCTGTGACATTCTGGTATCTGCCGGATTAACAGCCAGACACTCTACCAACTGAGTTATGGCGGCCCGCTCATTTCGATATCCACATCATCCATTTAAGCTTTTTGGATGACAGATGTTAAAAATATGAAACCTGTGAGGCGCGAAAAATTGTAGAGCAGATGACCAGAGTCACCTCCAATCTCTACGATTCGGGCAAAGTACGCGCACTTCAAGAGATGCCTTGTCGGCTCATAGTGAAATTCACTCCACTGAAGCGAAACTTATGGGACCTGCAACTTTACATCAGTCAGTTCACCAGTACAGCTCAGCTCTACTTATGCAGATCTGCCTGAGCTGATCGAGCGCTCCCCGCACTGGCAGCGCGCGCAAGATCTCTTTTATGTACAGGGCTTTTGCGCGCATCAGCCCGGATGCATCGAGCCTGCCCAGCTCTGAGAGAAGAGCATCTGTCGCCATTCGAGCTGAGCTGATGGAACTCTGTATGTTCTCCTCCGCGATACCATCTGGATCTGAGAACTTCACTGCAGCCCCCAGATTCATGATGGCATCTGAGAGCTGCACAAATCTTGAGCTATCACTGTTGCATATGCCTCCGTGCGTTTCTGCATAACCACACTCTGAGCATCGCTCATCTGCGTACTCCACGCAGAAGGGACACATCTCCGGCCTGAGGGGGAGGTAGGCGAGCTCCAGTAGCGCGAGCGCCCTGGCCAGCCTGGTTGTCTCATCAGAGCATCTCGACAGGCTCTGCTCGACCTCCGCCAGAACCTTCAGGAACTCCTCTGCCCTCGCCCTGATCGCGCCCCTCACCTTGAGCACGGATTCATTTGATATCCGGGCTGCGGCCCTCTCACAGAACGATCTCGTTTCTGGTTCTGGTGCAGTACGCCCTGAATTTATCAGATGGCCTGTCCTGGAGGTACACATAGTCATATTTCATCTCGGATTTGTGCTCCTCATACTCCTCCCGCGCATCCTCGATGCAGCTCCTGCATGCGAAGAGCGGTACGGAGACGCAGAAGGCTGTGTTAAGCCGGCCGTATCCCCTGGCAGCCTGTGTGGAGATCGTGAGGTAGCCAGGGCAATCCGTGCACATCCTCAACGTCTCCTCCTGACCCTCGGTTATCATGTCTGTATCGTAGAATATCCTCTTCCTCCGGGAATAAAACCTGCCGTGCTCCTGCCTCGCCTTGGCCACGAGATCGTCCCTGCTCTCCCAGATTGTGAGGAGATGGTTCACAGTTGCCTCTATCGATCTCCTCATATCAGACGTCAGGACAAACCTGTCCGGAACATAGTCCGGCTCTTTCACGTTTGAGTAATCGAGTCCTGCCATCGCCTGGATGATTCCGGTGTTGACGTAGGGCAGTGCGCTCTCAATGGCGTAGCCGCCCTCGAGCACCGCCATATCCGGGGCGAGCACCTCGTTCAGCTTGGCATAGCCCTGAGCTGTGAACCTCATGTTGGCTAGAGGATCTGTGTAGTGGTTGTCCTGGCCTGCTGAGTTGAAGACGAGCTGCGGATCGAACTCATCCAGCACAGGGAGTACAAGATTCTCCAGCACGTACAGTATCCCCTCATCTGTCGTACCAGGAGGCAGCGGCACGTTCAGTGTTCGTCCCAAAGCGAGCGGCCCGCCCATCTCGTTGGTGAATCCCGAGCCGGGGTAGAGCGTCCTGCCATCCTGATGGAAGCTTATGAAGAGCACATCCGGATCGTGCCAGAATATGTCCTGCGTGCCGTCTCCATGATGCACATCTGTGTCGACTATGGCGATGCGCCTCACGCCGTACTTCCTGCGTATGTACTCGACCATTATGGCCTCGTTGTTGATGTTGCAGAAGCCTCTGTTCCCATGGACCACCCTCATCGAGTGGTGGCCGGGAGGGCGCACGAGAGCGAAGCCATTTCTTATCTCTCCATTCATCAGAGCATCTGCGAGGACCAGAGTGCTGCCTGCTGCTATCAGGTGCGCCTCGGTCACCTGCGACTGGACATCTGGAACGCAGAAGTGGACCCTGGCAACATCCTTCAGCTCCGCCAGGCGTGGCCTGTACTCGACGATCTCCGGGAAGTCCATAAGTCCCTCTTCAAAGATCTGGTCTCTTGTGTAGAGAAGCCTCTCCTCCCTTTCCGGATGGGTGGGGGATATGGCCCAGTCGAATGCCGGGAAGAATATCAGGCCGGTCTTTCTCACAGAAGAGGTCCTGGCAGGCCTCACGGGAGGTTCGACACTCCTCTCAGTCATTTCTGCAGCCTCTCCTTTCTTATGAACATCAGCTGCCATGATCTCTCCTCCATGATGTGATGATTCCTGCTGGGATCTCCATCCTGACATCGATAAGCTTCCCAACAGTCGACCAACCCCTGACCATATTGAAGATCTCACTGTCCACCACCTCGGCCTCGTCAGCATACTCGTGGATTCCGAAGCGCTCGGCCCTCTCCCTCAGGAGCCGTCTCGCCATCTCCTGCGCTCCCTCGAGGCTGAGGTTCCTCCCCTTCGCCTCGCCGAGCGTGCCATCCTCCTCGACCGTGTACATGCCCCTCTCGGTATCTATCCTGAGGCTCAAAGTCATCGTGGGCCTGGCGACCGCGGCGCCTATAGCGTTTGCCACGGGTGCGTGCTCCGGGATGATGGCATTCGCATTGAGCCTCTTCGCGACCAGCGGCACCAGCGGCGGCGAAGCTCCACCAACCCCGACGACATTCTGCGGTCTGGCCTTCGTCCTCTGAAGCAGCTCCCAGATCCTGTACGCTGGCTCCTGCTCCCACTCGAGAAACATCATGTTCACGGTATCAACTATCCTCTCCACAACAGTATCAACTATCATTCTGGCCGCATCCTCGGTGCTGCATCTGAGGATCTTCGCTATTATGCCAATGCCCTTCCTAGCAAGGGCCACGTCCCCAAGGTTCGTGTGACCGAGAACCATGAGAGCATCGGTTGGCGTCGGCTCCGGCCCGCCGAGCGCGAATGCAGGCCCTGCTCGATCCGGACCCACAGTGATCTTTCCATCAGACACTCTGACGACGCTGTCCCCGCCGATCCCTATGGAGCGCACAGCGAAAGCTCTTACATGCGTCAGCATGTCCTCTATCTTCGCGCCCTTCGATGAGAGTAGGGGTTTTCCGGAGAGAATCAGAGCGAGATCTGTTGTTGTTCCTCCTATATCCACTACAACTGATGTCTGCCCCTTGGGGGTCAGGGCCATCACTCCCATGACGCTTGCAGCCGGTCCCGAGAATATCGTCTCAACAGGCTTATCCAGAGATTTGTCAAGCGGGAGCGTTCCGCCATCCGCTTTAAGAATGTATATCGGAGCTCTTATTCCGCGATCCCGCATGGCGCGCTCTGCCTGCTCCGCGAACCGCCTGTAGTGGTCGCGGGTCGCGAGGGTCAGCATTGTCGTGGCAGCCCTCCGCGGGAAGTTCAGCTGGCCTGAGACCCTGTGTCCCATCTCGACCTCGATCGCGGGAGCGACCTTCGAGAATATCTCCCTGACGTGCGTCTCATGCTCATGATTCCTCTGGCAGAACTTTCCCACGACTGCGACTTTTCTGTACCCCTGGTCGGCGAGGCTCTGCGCAGCCGCTCTTATCTGATCGTCCCTGAGTGGCGCGATCTCTCTTCCCCTGTAGTCGATCGCACCATCCAGTATCACAGGCTCTGTCCTGAACCTGTAGTCCCGTGGATTGACTCCGGGACCGGGTATCAGAACCAGGCCGACCTTATCCGCCTTTCCTTCCGCGATGAGGTTTGTGATCAGCGTGGTGCTGAGCACCACCCTCTCGATCCTCTCAACGTCAACACCCTCGATGAGCCTGTCCATTGTTCTGAGCAGGCTGCCGAGGATCTCCTGATGGTCTGTCGGGCCGATGGCGGTCTTAACAACTTTATTGCCGTCCACCAGCGCCGCGTTGGTTGTTGTTCCACCGACGTCTATTCCTACAAACATCGTATCGCCTTTTTCCAAGGCCCGCTAACGCGTTTGAGGTATATCGGCCTTTTGGTGAGTGCCCCATACAGTTAGCGTTAAGTGGCGACGCAGATCAACATCCTCAAAGCGGTTTGATGCGCCCGCCAATATCACATACTTGAGACCCATTCTGTTCACTCTAGAACATAGCGAGCTCGTGGGTGGCAGGGAAACACCATCTGCAGCAGGACGCCCGTAGCTCGACCCTGGAGCGACCAGCAACTATATTGAACTCCAGAGAGCACGAACCATTGATGTTGGATACACTCATCACATTCCGAAACTTTGAGCTTCCTCGATTTGAGGTTGTGGAGAGAAAGTGCACAGGGCATCCGGATACACTTGCAGATGGGATCTCAGAGTCGATATCCAGGGAGCTCTGCAGGATCTACATGGAGGAGTTCGGGGAGATCATGCACCACAACGTGGACAAGGTCCTCATCATAGGTGGAAGGGCAGAGCCCCAGTTCGGAGGCGGCCGGATACTTGAGCCGCCTGCCATCGTGGTCGGCGGCCGGGCAACCTCTGTGAGATCCTCCATGAGTGATGTCGTAAGAGAGGCTGCGTCCTCGTATCTGAGAAAAGCTGTAAGACACCTGAACGAGTTTGTGGTGGAGCCCAGAACACGGGAGGGGGCTCCAGAGCTGAGGAGCCTCATCGGTAGAGGCGCCAATGATACATCCATCGGATCCGGGTTCGCGCCCCTCCGACCGCTCGAATCGATGGTCCTGGAGATCGACCGCATGTTAGAGGGAATGAAGGGGGTTGGAGAGGACAGAAAGATCATGGCTGTCAGGTTTGATGACCGAGTGAAGGTGGTTGTGGCCGCAGCCGCCATCTCGAGGTACATGTTCTCCATGGACGATTACATCGAGATGAAATCCCGCATAAGGGAGACGATACAGAGCGCTTGCGATGTGGAGGTCGATGTCAATGCTGCAGATCATGATTCCAACATCTTCCTCACGGTGACAGGAACGTCCGCTGAGATGGGGGATGATGGCGCCACAGGCAGGGGCAACCGCGCGAACGGACTGATCACTCCGATGAGACCCATGACCATGGAGGCGGTCGCGGGCAAGAACCCCGTGAACCACGTCGGCAAGATATACAATGTGATAGCTCAGCGCGCAGCCGAGGATATATCAAAACTTGATGGTGTCCAGGAGGCATATGTAACGCTGGTGAGTAGAATCGGCTCTCCTCTCGATCAGCCGCTCATGAAGGCATTGAGCATCGCAGGCTCAGAAAGTGCAGGATACGAGGCAGAGTCGATACTGGAGGACTGGTTGGGAAGAGCAGAAAGTCTTGTAGATGAGTTCGTATCCGGCAGGATCAGGATATTCTGACTGTGGTCATGATGCAGCTCTAACGCAGCGATAACGAAGGGCGGGCTGGTGCATTATCTCAGGGAAGCGCTCATGACGCAGGTTCATTGGTGCGGATGGAAATGGCGCATGCAATGCTTACAGTGACCTGAGTGCTGGATTCACTGGAGCTGCAGCTCCCTGGCAACCTCCGCAGCCCTCCTGAGCGCCCTTATGGCGTCCTCCCTCTTGAGATCCGCTCGTCTGCTCTCAAGAAATCTCCTGAACTGGAGAAGCTTCTCCTCAGGGACCCTGCCGGCTGCATCCTTCATCAGATTCTCGTAGCTCCTGGACGGGAAGTACCTGGATCTAGCAATATCCAGCAGATCCGCAGCGGTCTGCTTATCGATCCATCCTTCACTCACGGCAAGCCTGAGGTTGTGGCGTATGTTGACGAGCGGCTCTGAAAGGGGCGCTAGCGTGACGGGATCGAAGACCAGAGCGACCTCATCATCAGCGACTATCTCCCCGCTCCTGTATGCCCTGTAGATCTCGCCGACGCCCTCCATCCCGTAGACATCCATCTCAGCTGCCCTCAGAGCACCCATGCTGGAGGCGCCGATGACCCTCACACCCATCCGCAGCGCCTCGAGGATCTCCTTGTGCGCCACGGATGAGTCCTGGAAGAAGACGCCATCTATCAGGCATATCAGGTCCGCGCCATCTCTTGCAGCGGCGAGAACGTCGCCGCGCCTTGCTGGCGGCCGATAATCTGCATCGAGTATGGAGCGCGCCTCATCATGAGGCATGCTTGGGCCCAGAAACACGACGATTCTTGGCATCCCTGCACCGCTTGCCGACCCTCTCCGGATCCACAGCCGATATCTCCAGCCCGGGCACTATCACCCTGACCACTGGCACCATTATCTCAGAAGCCGTGAGGTCCACAACTATCGCCCTCTCAAATCCTGCGGTCTGAAGCCGATCGAGCATGTATCTTATGTCATCAAGAAAATCATCGGTATTGTAAGAGTTTAAGGAGCTGAAATCCTCCTCGCGTTCGTACTCAAACCAGTGCCTGTTCAGGCGCTTCAGCCTGTCATAACCCATCATGCGCCTGAATTCGGCGCTCACAGTATCCTCCCGGGCGCCGTGTATCTGCGTGAGACGGCTCTGTGCGACCTCTGTGAGCGCTCTCAGCAGCGCCACCTCCGGATCGGTATGCGTTCCCATTCCAGCTGTCAGAAGCGCGGGATCCTTCAACTTCACATCATCCGAGACCGCGGCGAATGTTGGAACACCCACATCGCTCGTTATGTCCCTCACGTAAACCTGGACCTCTGCGCGCTGGAACATTTCAAGAAGCTCCCCTGCAAGGCCATCGCCGTTGTATCGGAGCAGCGGCCCCATACTCCTGGCGTGCTCTGCTATCGACCACGCATCCCTCTCAACGACCTCTGCGAGCCCATGGAAGATCGCCTCCTCCAGCTGGTTCCCAGATGCGAGACCTGTGGTGTTTGTCCTGAACAGACGCGTGTAGCTCGAGGGCAGCGGATGGAATACAGCATTCGCCGGAACCAGGATCTCCTCATCCCCCATGAGATCATATCCTGTCACCCACGGAATCACCGCATCTGGATCGGCATCTCTCGGCAGTATGAGCTCCGCCGGATTCAGCGCGTTCTCCCTGAGCTCGGAGAACCTGGCAGTTCTGAGATCGGCATTCCGAACCTCGGCAGAGTACCTCTCGATGCCCTCCATTATGGCGGAGACCTTCGCCTCGGTTGGAGTCGCGCCCTTTCCATTGTAAACAGATATCGCACCCTTCTCCGCTGTTGGTCTTATGGAAGTGAAGACCGGTATGCCTATCCGGTCGAGGTTGGTTATGTCCGCGACTCTTGTTATTCCAGCTGCAGGCATCTTCTTTTCTACTATCTCGAGCGTCTCCTCCGGAGGCAGAGCACGATGTGTGTCCTTCTTGTACCTCTTCAGGCAGGATCTAAGTCGCAACTCACCATCTCCTGGCAGATGAAGGCTTCAGGATCCTCTCAGCGTCACCCTTTAGAAGCATGTTGGTCAGTGCGCTCAGGGAGCAGAGGGTGCCGCGCCCCTCGATTTCCTCTCCCGCGAGCCTTGCAACTATGTAGCCCTCAGCCGAGACCTCGATCTCCGCGCCGATCTCTGTGAGCCTCTGGAGTATGATGTTCCCCGTGGCGCCCATGGACTTGTCCATCCAGCAGTGCTTGAACGGGCAGAGGTTGCAGTAGAGCTTGAACTGCTCCGCGCTCGCCTGCGGCACAAGCCCTGCGACGATCTCGGCCTTGACAGTGGCGTATGCCATGCAGCATCCTAGAACTCTGTTGGCCAGAACCTCATCTCCCCTCGCAAGGGTGACACGGACGTGGCCGTGCTCTATCTCATACCGGTTCTCAAGGCCGAGATCCAGCTTCTTCTTCCCTGTGTTCTGCTTCCCCTCAAGCGTTTTTTTAACGTAATCTGCGATCTCCGGCGTGATCGCGGCGGCGATCGTGACCGCGCATGTCGGACAGTAAGATGAAGGGGATGATGCAATCACATCTCCCTTCGAGTCGAAGAAGGTCGCCACAACGCCCAGCCCCTCTCGCCTGATCAGGGTCCTCCCGCCCATCTCCTTTACCATGTTCAGCGCGATGACTGCTGGGGTCACGACCCTGCCGTAGCCGAAGAGCGCTGCAACCTTATCCACAATATCCTGGGAGCTCGTTCCATCTCTTCTGAGACGATCCTCAAGATCATCTGGCACTATGCCTGCATCCAGCTCCGCTGCGAGAACTGCGGGAGACCAGACGATTCCAAAACCCTCTCCGATCACCTCTCCTTTATCGTCTGTTATCCTTGCGAGTATTCCTGATGGACGCTCGTATGCCAGGATCGATCCCCCTGTGGCGCAAACCTCCTCAGCAATTGCGTGGCAGGTGCCGCATACGCCCTCCCTGGGGTTGATCCTCCTCGCAACACGCTCCACAAGCTCGTCCCTGTACATACATCAAAAATCAGTACAATGCCCCTATTAACTTTATGGGATTGTCTGATGTGACTGCCAACCAAAACAGAAGACTCATCTGTCATCTGCTGATCGTGGGATTGAATAGCTGAACACACTTTCGGAGATCAGATTAATGCCATAAGCGCGCATGTGCCTGAACCAAGCCGCTGTTCGGATAAGAGCGAGGACGTTCTGTTATGCGCAACCCTTTTATTCTCTAATCATGAGCCAGCATATCTGTCATTTAAGATGGACCCGCAATTGAGCCCATGCGGCCGGCGAGTCCGAATAAGAGGTTGGAGCCAGGAATATGAGCCATACCGCTCTTGTTTGTCATAAGCACACTATCCTTATTTGGACAGGTCCATGCGGCCTATCACCATGGTGAAGAAGGGCATTGCAGGTTATTCAAATGGAACAGACTGATACCCCCGAGAATGGGCAATGTGCTTGAGGATAATGATGCCGGGGGGAAGTGGAAAAAGTAGGCCGCCCTGCATGGCAAGGGAGTCAGAGTCGGCGTTTGATGGGTGGGAGCGAAATGATAGACAGATTTCCAGACATACCGGCGAGGATTGAAGGGCTGAGGGAGCTGGCGTGCAACCTCTGGTGGTCGTGGCACCATCCTGCCAGAGATTTATTCAACATGCTCAATCCTGCCGCATGGCAGCTCAGCGTTCATAACCCCGTGAAGCTGCTCCACGAGATAGACAGATCTGTGCTGGAGAGGGCAGCTGAGAACGATCATTTCCTGAGACACTACGACGCGGTCATCTCCAGGTTCAGGTCCGAGATGAGGGGAAAAGGTGGGTGGTTCCCATCACACATCAGGAACCCGATGAATGTGCCAATTGCATACTTTTCAGCAGAGTATGGCCTCCATCACTCGATGCCGTTCTACGCCGGCGGCCTGGGATTCCTGGCGGGTGATTACCTCAAGGAGTGCAGCGATCTCAGGCTTCCGGTTATCGGTGTGGGCTTCATGTATCCCGGCGGGTATCTCAGGCAGAGATTATCTCCAGATGGCTGGCAGCTTAGCGAGAGCGAGATCCTGGACAAGAGTCACGCGCCGATATCTCAGGTGCTCGACGAAAACGGCAAACCGCTTCTCGTAAGGGTTCCTGTGATAGAGCCGCCGATATATGTGGGTGTGTGGAAGCTCAGGATAGGCAGGATCCCACTGTATCTTCTGGATACAGACATCGAGGCAAACGACCCCTGGAACCGGGGGATATCATCACGCCTTTACATTGGAGATGCTGAGCAGAGGCTGAGGCAGGAGATAGTGCTGGGCATAGGGGGTATGAGCGTACTCGAGAGCATGGGAATAAATAATCTGGTGCTGCATCTCAATGAGGGCCACCCGGCATTCGCGGTCCTGGAGAGACTCAGGTACCTCATAGGAAATGGCATGAGCTGCAGGGAAGCCATCGATTATGTCAGGAGAACGACCGTGTTCACCACACACACCCCAGTTCCAGCGGGCCATGATATATTCCCATTCCATCTCATGGAGAAGTACTTCAACTCATATCTGCCCACGATTGGACTAACTCGCGATCAGTTCTTCAGGCTGGGCATAGATCCAGCGAACCCACAGGTTGGGTTCAACATGACCGCATTCGCGATGCGGATGTCACTGTACAGGAACTGTGTCAGCAGGAGGCATCTCGAGGTCACCGAGTCGATGTGGCGTCACCTGTTATCAGAGCTCAAATCGAATGGTACTGTCATCGACCACGTCACCAACGGGGTACACGTACTCACGTGGCTCGATCGCAGCATGGAGGATCTGTTCAACAGGTATCTAGGGCTTGGATGGCTGGAGGAGCACGACGACCCCTCGATATGGGCGCTTGTGGACGACATACCTGACAGAGAGCTCTGGATGGCACACCGAATGGCAAAAATGAGATTGATAACAACGATAAGAGAGCGCGCCAGGCTCAGGTGGTCCATGGACGGCGCAGATCCCAGGATAATAGTCGCGTCTGGTGTGCTTTTTGATCCATCTGTCTTCACAATAGGCTTCGCGCGGAGGTTCGCTACATACAAAAGAGCCACGCTGATACTCCAGGATCTGAACCGCCTCAGGAGCATTCTCAACAACGAGGACATGCCGGTCCAGATAATATTCGCAGGCAAGGCGCATCCTGCAGACGATACGGCCAAGCAGATAATTCAGAAGGTCTACAACGTGGCAAAGGATCCGAGCTTTGGGGGAAGGATCGCGTTCGTAGAGGATTATGATGAGCAGCTCGCCCAGTATATGGTCCATGGTGTTGACCTGTGGCTGAACACGCCGCAGCCGCCGCTCGAGGCATCCGGCACCAGCGGGATGAAGGCGATGGTCAATGGCGTGCCACAGCTCAGCATCCTTGACGGCTGGTGGCTAGAGGGGTACAACGGCAGAAACGGCTGGGCATTCGAGGGCGCCGAGGGAGCGGATCGGGATGTGAGGGACGCACACAGCCTCTACGAGCTTCTGGAGAACGACATCGTGCCTCTCTTCTACAGAGTGGAGAACAACGATGGAGTGCCGCATGGCTGGGTAAGGGTAATGAAGGAGGCGATAAAGAGCACCGCACCGAGGTTCTCCTCGAGGAGGATGGTGAAGGAGTATACAAACAAATTCTACGTGAATGCCCTGGATGCGGCCAACAGCTTCAGCATGAGCATGACCCAGGAGAGCTGACAGTTTCTGCAGGATTGCGAGGAAGGATGTTCCGGTCCTTCAGGCCTCAGTTTGGTCACACCATGCCTGGGTTACGGATTGAGAGCTGCAGGGCGCAAACTCCAATCCTCAGAGTCACTTTCTGAAGACTGCACTCACGGTAACGAGATCGTCCCGACTATCCTCAGCTTTCCTCCCTCTGGGTATGTCATGAGCGCCCTGTCTCCCGGGAGATGGACGAGAGGCCTGTCCAGCGAGAGATTGAGATCAGGGCTTCGCGGATCGCCTGAGGAAGATTCGATTCTCGCAGGGAGATACTGCATCCAGTGTCCCAGATGAAGTACCATCCCTTCCCTCAGCGGTGACTGCCAGTACCTCACGATCTCTGCTCTCGATCTGAGACTGGTGGAGGTTTTTACAGCATCATTCGTGGTTAGAACAGTTCCACGATCTAGCTCAGAGACCTCTATGCCCTTCAGCGCAAGACCCGCGCGCTCCCCCGCGCTCGCGCTCTCGAAATCCTCGTCGTGCTTCTGGATGGAGCGTATCTGAGCATTCTTATCGCCAGGCAGAACCCTGAGAAGATCGTGCTTTCTGATAGTCCCCTCTGCAACATTTCCCAGGACGACAGTCCCGACGCCCCGAACATTGAAGAAATGATCCACGGGGAGCGTTCCTGAGACATCTTCCTCGTGTACCACAGCATCTGCATCTTCAAGAAGACTCTCGCGTATCTCTATGGGATTGTCATCGATCACAGTATATCTCTCGACAGCAGTTGATCTGACAAGAGGCGCGATCTCCTCCTCTGTTATGTAGTTTTTCAGAACGATGTAACCATCGCGAATGCCCATGCAGTCCAGGGCGAGAACCGCCTCCCCGAAGAGCTGGTCTATCTTCTCCACGATGAGGATGGCGCTGCGAGCCATGGACAGAACGTAGAAGAGCGGCGCCAGTCGCTCCGGATACCTGGTGGGCTCGACGAAGGTCACGGTCGTCCCACCTCTCTTGAGGTTGTAAAACGTTATATCGCTGGCTGTGCCCCTCTTGCCCAGATCCTTCGAGAACTCTGCTTTACCGAGCACCGCCACATTGAGGTTTGGCATGAGCTGAATGAAATCCAGACCGGAGTTATAGGTATTGCGGTTGCATTCAGTTGCTCTGCCCATGGGCAATTGATATGACCGACATATTTGAGGGATATTTGAGATATGCTGGTAAAGTTTCTCAAAACCGACCAGCAACGCATGGATGCCAGCTATGTTTGCAATTCTAGAAATCCAGCAGGGTTCGCTGCCTCTGAGCCTTCTGATCGAAATGGAGAAGGTTCTTCTGAGATCTGCACTGGAGAAGGCTCTCTCTGTCCACATCAAACGGCATGAAGAGCCTGAGGACAGGCGGAAGAAGCTGCTTCTCAATATAGTATTCTGTATCTATTGGAAGGTTGTTCTCCACCGCATACTCCGGATCCTCAGCCCTGTCGACGAAGAGCGTCTTTTTGCCTCCCTTGACTATTATGAACGGGACCCGGTCTCCCACCCCGGGGACCCTTCCGCCGCGCCTTCTCATCTTCTCGACTAGCTGGATGTGTGGCTGCTTGTTCCTGTATGAGGATGGATCCTTTGTGAATCGCCTTGTGAGCACAAGATCATCAAGGAGCTCTCTGTCCCGCCTGATGTCCATATCCCTTAGCCGCTGGATCACGTCCCTCACGTGCTGAACTGCATCATCCACCCTGCCTTCCTTCAGAATCAGCTCCAGGCATCTCCTCAGGGTCTTTGATGTGAGGTCGCACCAGTCCCGCCGCACGGTCTCCATGCCCCTGACCTTTATCCTGTCCCTCCATATGATCCCACTTCCTTCGGATGGGGTCTTCGAAGATCCCTCGACTCCGTCGAGAGGTTTCGACTGCGTCGAAACTCTTTCGAAGAGCCAAAGGGCATACCTTTTCTTCGCCAGGAATATCGCGCGCCTGGCAAACGCCTCGAATACGAGCTCCATCGGCTTAGGGAGCTTCGATGTGATCGTCTCAGCGATCTTTCTTCCTATCAGCTCCGCATCCTCGGGGGTGATGCTGTAACCTGATGATATCCTCACGAAGACGCTGTCTGTATCACCGTAGACAACAGAGAGGTCGTAGCGTCTTCCGGCGGAATTAAGTTCAATTGTGTCGGGGGGTTTCGGATTGGAGGAGACGGAAGTCTCCTCGGGAAGCAGAGCTTTCCCGTCAACAATGTAGACTGAGCCGATCTCCTCGATCATCTCCTTTGTCCTCAGTATGTTGTGTCTCCCGAAGCTTGTGACAGCGTTCGCCAGAGTCAGACTGTACAGCCTCGCCCTTGCGTATCCGGAGTACCCGTAGAAGCTGTTCAGCAGGATCTTGAGCGCGTACTGCTTTGCATCGAGAAATGCGCGCTCGTCCTCTCCTGCGCTCTTCATGAGCATCTTCGTCTCCGTCCTCTTCTCCAGCAGCTCCCTCAGTATCTCCGGCACGATCCCCTTGCAGACAGAGGGAGATGCGAAATACCCGCCGGATGGCGATTTAACAACCTCTGGAGGTCTTTCCTTTGTGACCACCGTTGAGTAGCAGAGGTTGTGGGCCATCATTATCGTGGGGTAGAGCGATTTGTAGTCCAAGATGACCACATTCTCCACAAGGCCCTTCACCGGGGGGAGCACCGCACCACCCTTAAGCTCATCTGCATCCGTGAACCGCTCACCCGACTCCTCCGAGTCTGGCTTCGGCGGGAGGACTCTCTTATGCGATCGGAACCTTCTGAGAATGAGATTTTCCACCATGCCGCTCTGGCCGCCGTTGACTATGTCCTGGAGCAGCGATCCGCTCACCCTCGCCAGCGCTATGTATTTATCCATCAGCCTCAGGCGGAGGAGGAGCTGCATCACAAGCACAGCATCCCGCCTCGAGTAGCGTATTAGATCGGCCAGCCCATCTCCCCCAAGCCAGATCGATTCCATCCTGGCAGGGTCCATATCTCGCTTCTCCTCCCCGATCAGCTCCATGGCAGCATTTCTCAGAGTGTACTGCTTCAGGCTGAATGAGGACCTGATGATCGGAAGCAGGTCAACAACAACCCGGCCTGTCACAGCGACGTTTTTGTTGCTGCCCATGCTCCTGATGAGCCACGTGCTTCCGTCACGACCCACATTCATCTCGATGCCGAGCCTGGATGCACGCTCTCTTAGATATGGAATGTCGAACTCGTTCGAGTTGTAGCCCGCGATTATGTCGGGATCGTAATCATCGATCACGGACACAAATCTGGAGATAAGGGCTCTCTCGTCTGCACACCCCTCAACATCCGGCCTATCACATTCGAGTTCTCTCCCCACGAGAACGAGATCGCTCATCCCGTGGTAAGGGGGATGAAACGCCATACTTATCAGTATCACAGGGGAGCTCTCCGGCCTCGGCATCTCCCCATTCTGTGGGAGACATTCGATATCGAAGGACATGAACCTGAGGGGCGCAGTGCTCTCCAGATCCTCCGGCGCCAGCTTCTCCACAGGCACATCAACGATAAACCGGCGCCTTTCGCGCATCTCGCATCCTTCGAGCACCCTCGACTCCTTCGCTGAGGTCGAATCTCTCTCAACCTCTCTGTAATTTGCGAGCCCATACCACGAAAGGCCATCCCTCGACTCCTTCGCTGAGGTCGAATCTCTCTCAACATCCAGGACTTTAACCCACGCCATGCCGCCGAGACCTGTATCAATGAGAAACCTGTTCTTGAACAGGATGTCGGTCTCGTAGACTGCCCTCACAGAGGGAATCTCTCTCACCCTGTCCCTTATCTCCCTGACAGACTTCGGGTCCTTCGCGATTATCCTCAGCATCTTTATTGGCTTCGACTGGTACCCGATGGGCTCGTATCGCTCGACGATCTCCACATCGAGGTCCATGGATTCGACAGCTTCCGCTGCACTGGTGATATCATGAGCGCTTGCGTAAAAATACGGCCTGAATCCCGAGACGCGACAGATGATGCTATCCCCATTATCTCTGATGCCAAACAGCTGTACCACAGGATAGCCGCTCATGTCGTAGACGTAATTTGCATCCAGGATCTGAAAGTGCATCGTATAGGAGATACACCAGATCAATTATAAAGTGTTCTAAGTACATTCGGCTGCGATCCGATTCTCATAATACCCATATCCAGCCGCCCCCATGTGCTCGCACTGGTGGCCAGGGCGACCACAGTCTCTGCGGGATCGCCTACCATATGGGCAGTGGGCCGGAATAGGTGGGTGGTTCTGATGGGGATCGACCACTGGCATGATGCATAGAAAACTGGCGTTCTCAATGACCCATCACAGCGCATCCGGAGAGACCGCAAGGCTCACGATCAGTATGGTCAGAACGCCGACAAGCATCATCTTCAGACCGCTTATCAGTGCCACCTCCTCGCTTATCCTGGCCAGGAAGAGCCCGAGGAAGAAGAGCACCACCAGCCCGAGAGCAAGCGAGAGCATGGCCGCAACGCCTATGCTTATCATCGGGACCATGAAGAACGGCAAGATCAGGAGAAGGGCTGCGATCGCCGGGCTGATTCCGTCGACGAGCGCAACCACAACGCTCGCAGTTCTAAATGCCCTGACAACATGAGTGCCATTGAGATCTCTGAGCATCGCAGATTCCAGCTTCTTGATATCCCTCATCCTTTCAGCCCTCTCCGCCATGTAAGCTCCGCTCATTCCCGATATGCCCATCGCTATGCTTCCGCCCATTCCTGCGGTTATCACAAATCCAGAATCCTGGACACCTGATAGATATGCCCCAAGAACCACACCCATGATCGTCAGAACGCCATCAAATGCGTTCATAACGAAGAGACGCCTGGCAATCTCCAGCGCGCCGCTGGCCTTGAGGTACCTTCTGTAGAGTTCTATGCGCGGGATCACCACAATCTACCACACAGGGTATGCCTCATACGTTGTATGAACTGCCCCACCCTGAAGGGCAGGGCTTCCCACATCATAGCCAACACTTGCATCACAGAAATGTGATGTAGAAGTTGACTCCATGGGCGCTACGGGCTGTTCCATCCCTGCGATGTGCATGGAAGCATTGCAGTCTATATCACATGAGAATCCACAGTGAGGACACTCATGAACCCTGTCCGATAACTCTTTTTCTACAATGCTTCTACAGGCAGAACACCTTTGAGTGGTGTTCATGGGATTCACCTCGATCAGCCTTCGACCAGCACATTCAGCCTCGTACGAGAGCATGAACATGAACCTGGACCAGAATGCATCATGGATGTCACGATGCATGCTTTTGTTATGGCCATTCTCCTTCATACGTTTGACATCCAGATCTTCAACACAGATTATCTTATAGTTGTTGACATAGTGTCTTGAGAGCTTGTGGAGAAAATCGTTTCTCTGATTCTTGATTTTATAATTTACCTTGTTCAGCTTATCTATGAGTGTCTGACGATTCTTGGAGCCTTTCTCAGCTCTGGATAATCTCCTATGGATGTTCTTAACTTTAGTGCTAACCTTCTCTGCAAACCCTGGATTCTCCACAGAGTTGTTACCTGTGTCCACAACAAATGATTTCAGACATCCAACCTCACACACCTCCGATCTCAGGCAATGGCTCATGCTCTCGATCTGCCTGAACAATGGCAGACCACTGATTGCCTTCTCTCTTGATAGCTTTGATGAATCGGATATTTGTAGATGATAATCGAGTATTCCTATAAACCCTTATTTTTACAATGGCGGATTCTCGCTGATATCGTATTTGGCTCACATTTGCCTCAAAACCAGAGGTTTTTAGGAATACTCTATCATTTATTGAATTATAATATCGATCTATTACATCAAATATCTATCGTCGAGCATGCCAGAGGCAGGGAAGGCTTCGTTTTCATCCCAAATACGCTCTCTTCACTTCCCAGAGTCAAAGCAGGATACCACGGATGTGACCATCTCATATGAAGATTGGAGTTTGCGCACTGCTACTTGCCATCGGCATTCCCGCAGCCCCTAATCGACCCTCGCCACATCCGAAATCTCATCTCCGGGCTTTACGTCCATGATCTTCACGCCCTGTGTTGCCCTTCCCTGCACTCTCACATCTGATGCAGCTATCCTTATCATAACCCCTTCTTTTGTGGTTATCAGGAGTCCGTCGTCGTCTGACACTGTGATTGCGGCCACCACGTCCCCTCTCCGTGTGTCTATGTTCTTGACCCCTTTGCCGCCGCGCCTCTGGAGCGGATACTCGCTCAGCTCCGTCCTCTTACCGTATCCCTGGGTTGTAATGGTGAAGAGTGTCTCGCCCTCTTTCACAACGTCCATGGAGATCAGCTCATCCCCCTCTGAGAGATTTATCGCCTTCACACCCATAGATCCCCTTCCGCTCGACCTCACATCACTCTCGTGGAACCTTATCGCCTTGCCCTTCTTTGTGGCGACTATCAGCTCACGCGAGCCGTCTGTGAGCCTGGCAGCCACAAGAGAGTCGCCGCGGAGGTTGACTGCCTTGATCCCGCCCCTCCTCGGGTTGCTGAACGCCCTCAGCGGAGTCTTCACAATGCTTCCGTTACGTGTTGCGAGCACGATGTATTCATCTGTGCCGAAGCTCTCGACAGGAATCGCCTCGGTTATCCTCTCATTCTCCTCAAGCTGGAGGAGACTGGCTATCGGTCTGCCTCTGGCTACCTTGGAGACCATCGGTATCTCATAGACCCTCAGCCAGTGGGCCTTGCCCCTGTCTGTGAAGATCATGAGGTAATCAAGCGTTGATGCCGTGAATATATCCGTGACGAAATCCTCACTCTTCGTCTCGGCCCCAATGCTCCCCTTTCCCCCTCTTCTCTGCATTCTGTACACAGAGAGTGGCTGACGTTTGATGTAGCCGTTGTTTGTTATTATTACGGCGACCTCCTCATCCTGGATGAGGTCCTCGGGTCTGACCGACTCCACGGACTCCAGTATCTCCGTCCTTCTATCATCGCCGTAGATCTCGTCGAGCTCCCTCAGTTCATTTTTAATTATATCGAGGACCTCCGTCCTGCTCGCGAGTATCCCCTTCAATCTTGCGATCGTGGACTCGAGTTCTCTTGCTTCGGATGCGACCTTCTCCTGCTCCAGGCCAGTCAAACGCTGCAACCTCATATCCAGAATCGCCCTTGCCTGCTCCTCACTGAGACCAAACCTATTCATGAGCAGATTTCTGGCATCGGAGGGCGAGGGCGAGCCCCTTATCAGGGCTATGACTTCATCTATATCTCTGAGGGCGATCAGAATTCCCGCGAGGATATGAGCTCTTTTCTCCGCCTGTTCGAGCTCGAAGCGGGTCCTCCTCTCGATCACTTCAGCCCTGTAGTTGATGTATTGCTCCAGCGTCTCCTTCAGCGTCAGGGTTCTGGGCTGTCCATCGACGAGGACGAGGTTTATTATCCCGTAGGTGGTCTCGAGCTGTGTGTGCTTGTGGAGCTGGTTCAGGACCACCTGAGGATTCACGCCCTGCTTCAGCTCCACGACCAGCCTTATTCCTTCTCTGTCAGATTCATCCCTGATCTCTGAGATCCCATCCACCCTTCCGGCCTTGACCAGCTCTGCGATATCCTCAACGACCTTCGCCTTGTTGACCTGATAGGGGAGCTCTGTGAATATTATCCTCGAGCCCCTTCGCCCCTCCTCTATCTCGGATCTGGCTCTGATCGTTATCGTACCTCTGCCTGTGGAATACGCGCTCTCTATACCGCTTCTCCCCACTATGTATCCTCCGGTGGGGAAATCCGGGCCCCTTATGAAGTTCATGAGATCCGTTACAGATGCATCAGGGTTCTCGATCAGGTGAATGAGCGCGTACACGACCTCCCGGAGGTTGTGGGGCGGGATGTTCGTCGCCATTCCGACAGCTATGCCTGTGGATCCGTTGACGAGAAGGTTCGGGAGCCTGGACGGGAGCACGGTCGGTTCTTTGAGGGAACCGTCGTAGTTCGGGACAAAATCCACAGTATCCTTCTCGATATCTGCGAGCATCTCGCCCGCGATCTTCGAGAGCCGAACCTCTGTGTAACGCATCGCAGCTGGCGGATCTCCATCGACCGAGCCGAAGTTCCCCTGCCCATCTATAAGGGTGTAGCGCATCGAGAAGTCCTGTGCCATCCTGACCATGGTGTCGTAGATCGCCACATCGCCATGCGGGTGATATTTACCCATCACGTCACCGACGATGCGGGCGGACTTCTTGTACGGCTGATCGAATGTCACGCCCTGCTCGTACATGGCGTAGAGGATGCGCCTGTGGACCGGCTTCAGGCCATCCCTGACATCGGGAAGAGCCCGCCCGACGATCACGCTCATCGCGTAATCTATGTAGGAGGATTTCATCTCCTCTGTTACATCGACATCTATCTCTGCCATGAATCACACGTCCAGGTTTCTCACTTCTCTCGCATGCGTCTCTATGAAGACCCTTCTCGGCTCGACCTGCTCCCCCATCAGTACGGAGAAGATCTCATCAGCCTCGACTGCATCCTTCAGCGTCACCCTGAGGAGTGTCCTCTTCTCTGGATTCATCGTGGTCTCCCATAGCTGCTCAGGGTTCATCTCGCCCAGGCCCTTGTACCGCTGGACCACAGCCTTGCCATCTTCCAGAAGCTTTGCGAGCTCCTCATCTGAGTACGCGTACTTCACGCTCTTCCCCTTTCTGACCTGGTACAGCGGCGGCTGGGCGATGTAGACGTAGCCAGCTTCTATCAGAGGCTGCATGTATCTGTAAAAGAACGTGAGGAGAAGCGTGCGTATGTGGGATCCATCAACATCAGCATCTGTCATTATGATGATCTTGTGGTACCTGGCTTTTGTTATATCGAAATCATCACCTATGCCGGTGCCGAGGGCTGTTATGAGGTTCCTGATCTCCTCGTTCTTGAGCATCTTGTCGAGTCTCGCGCGCTCCACATTCAGAATCTTACCTCTGAGCGGCAGGACTGCCTGGAAGTGTCTATTCCTGCCCTGCTTCGCAGAACCACCCGCCGACTCCCCCTCTACGATGTACAGCTCGCTCTTTGCGGGATCGCGCTCCACGCAGTCTGCTAGCTTTCCCGGGAGCCCTGATGATGTCAGCGCGGTCTTCCGCCTCGTGATCTCTTTTGCCTTCCTGGCGGCCTCGCGGGCGCGCATCGCCTCTGTCGCCTTCTCCACGATCGCCTCGGCCACCTGCGGATTCAGCTCGAAGTACTCCATCAGCCCCTCGGACACGAGGGATTCAACTAGGCCACGAACCGCGCTGTTCCCCAGCCTCGTCTTGGTCTGACCCTCGAACTGCGGATCGGGGAGCCGAACGCTGACCACAGCGACCAGCCCCTCCCTGAGGTCATCACCTGTGAGCTTTGCATCCCCCTTCAGAAGCTTCTTCTCCCTGACAAAATCGTTTACCGTTTTTGTCAGCGCTGCTCTGAAACCTGAGAGGTGCGTTCCCCCCTCCCGGGTGTTTATGTTGTTCGCGAAGGTGAACACAGACTCGTTGTAGCTCGTGTTGTACTGCATCGCCACCTCCACCGATACATCATCCCGCACCCTGGAGAAGTATATCGGGTTTGGATGCAGCACCTCCTTGGATTTATTCAGGTACTGGACGAAGGAGATTATTCCCCCATCATAATGGAACGTCTTGCTCCTGCCTGACCTCTCATCAGTTATGCTGATCTTAAGACCGCGGTTCAGAAATGCGAGCTCTCTGAGGCGTGATGAAAGAACGTCAAAGCTGAAGTCGGTGACCTCAAAGATCTCGGGATCGGGCTTGAACCTCACGGTGGTTCCGGTATTCTCAGAAACGCCTGTCTCCTGGAGATCTGATACGGGCCTGCCGCGCTCGTATCTCTGCCTGTATACCCTTCCCTCTCGGCTGACCTCAACCTCAAGCCACTCTGAGAGGGCGTTGACAACAGATACTCCGACGCCATGCAGCCCGCCAGAGACGTGATACGTATCGTGGTCAAACTTCCCACCAGCGTGGAGCACGGTCATGACTATCTCCACAGCAGGCCGGTTGTACTGCGGATGAATATCGACAGGAATGCCACGACCATCATCCTTTACTGAGACCGAGCCGTCTCCATGGATGACCACGGATATCTCCTTGCAGTAACCGGCCATCGCCTCATCAACACTGTTATCGACCACTTCATAAACAAGATGGTGCAATCCATGTACATCTGTGGATCCTATGTACATCGAGGGCCTGTGCCTGACCGCCTCAAGCCCCTCCATCACCTTGATATGACTCGCATCATACATCGTCTCGCTCAAAACCGTTGAATCCCCCTGAAAGCTGAACCAGAACTTATACGGGCTTCTACAATAAGTATCTAATCATGTGGATACAGCGTGCCAAAAGCGTCTCTGGGCGATTCTGGCGAACCCGCTGAAGAGCGGGTCTTCCTGATCGCACCATCCTAAGGAGCATCCTCCGCAGGGGCGAACTTCGTGCCGTAGTATATTATGCCCCTCTCCCCCTCCTTTCCGAGTATCCTGAAAACAGGCCTGACCCGCATGCCTATTTTCATCTTCTCAGGCGAGCAAACGACCTGTCCTGTGAGCTTCGGCCCCTCGTCGAGCTGGATTATCGCTAAATTGTATGGAGTGAGCCTCTCAAAGTCTTCTGTTCCGCTGTATATCGTGGTGTATGTGATCACAGTGCCTGTACCCCTGAAGCTGTGCTCCTCCATCTGGCCTGTCCTCCTGCAGTTCGGACATAGCGTCCTGGGAGGGAAATAGTACTCACCACAGCTCTTGCAGTGCGTTCCTATCAGGTTGTACCTCTGGGGTATGCACCTCCAGAACCTCGGAGCATTTGTCGTCGTGGTATCACCTCGAGAGTATGTGCACCAGTGCAGTTCCTCCGGAGCCGCCAACGTTGTGAGTCAGACCGATCTCAGCGTCACTCACCTGACGTTTGCCCGCCTCGCCCCTCAGCTGGAGCACGATCTCATACGCCTGCTTTATGCCCGTGGCGCCCACCGGATGGCCACACGCCTTCAGCCCCCCAGAGGTGTTGACTGCGACATCGCCTCCTATTGAAGTCCTCCCCTCCTCTGTCGCAATCCCCCCCTCTCCCTTGGGGAAGAACCCGAGGTCCTCAATGGCGAGTATCTCTCCTATGGTGAAGCAGTCATGAACCTCTGCTATGTCTATATCAGCTGGAGTTAACCGCGCCTGAGCGAACGCCTTCTTCGCCGCATAGACCGTCGCATCCAGCGTCGTTATGTCTCTACGATCATGAAGCGCGAGGCTGTCGCTCGCCTGCGCGCTCGCAAGGATCCTGATGGGTGTGTCAGAGTACCTTGATGCGATATCTGTGGGTGCCAGAACAACCGCAGCCGCTCCATCGGTTATCGGCGAGCAGTCCAGTATTCTGAGAGGATCTGCGACCAGCGGGGAGTTGATGACATCGTCCACTTTTATCTCTGTATGGTACTGAGCTATCGGATTCATATGTCCATGGTGATGGTTCTTCACAGCCACCTGCGCGAGCTGCTCTCTTGTCGTGCCATACCTTCGCATGTGAAGCCTCGCGATCATCGCATAGAGCGCAGGAAATGTCGCGCCAAAGAAGCACTCCCATTCTCTGTCAGCAGCTGCAGCAAGGGCATCCGCCGCGACACCACTTGAGACATCGGTCATCTTCTCAACGCCGGCTGCTATAACTATGTCTGCGTAGCCGCTGGCGACTGCCAGGAACGCCTCACGGAGCGCAAGGCCACCGGACGCACATGCAGCCTCCACTCTTGTCGATGGTATGTGCAGCCTTGAGAGACCTGCGTAGTCTGCAATCAGAGCGCCTATGTGCTCCTGCTCCACAAATCTGCCACCGCTCATGTTTCCGATGTAGAGCGCGTCTATTGCCTCGCCTGTAACGCCAGCATCCTCTATCGCAGCGATTCCCGTTTCCACGACCAGATCGCGCAGGGAGCTGCCCCACCGCTCGCCAAACCGCGTGCATCCGATCCCTATTATGGAGACCGATCTCATAGTCTGAGCTTCCCCTTATGCTTCGCGTATCTCGCGTAGTCGATGTACTCCGCTATTGCTATGTAATCCCTCACGCCAGGAGCGCGATCCCTGATGTCATTTATCCTTTCTGTGACCCTAATGCTGAAGGCATCACTTCCCGCGCCGGATCCGAAGCTGGTGACGAAGATGCTCTCCCCCGGCTCTGCCTGGTCGAGTGTCGCCGCCAGGCCGATCAGGGTCGAGCCGGAGTAGGTATTCCCTATGTGGGGCACCACAAGCCCTGGAGCGATCTGCTCTTTTGTAAATCCGAGCTTTGCCGCGACCCTCACGGGGAACTTTCCGTTGGGCTGATGGAAGACGGCATAATCGTAATCCTCCGGTTTTTTCCCTAGCAGCTCCATCAGTCCTCTCGCGGCGGACATCACGTGCTTGAAGTACGCCGGCTCCCCTGTGAACCTCCCACCGTGCTCGGGATACGGTATGCCCTCTCTCCGCCAGAAATCCGGGGTGTCGGTGGTGAATGAGTACGTGCCCTCTATCTCCGCGATCAGATCCGCGGCGCCCACAACATATGCTGCCCCACCAGCAGCTGCTGTGTACTCCAGAGCATCTCCAGGTGCACCTTGGCTCACGTCTGCGCCTATGGCCAGCCCCAGATCTATCATGCCCGACCTGACGAGACCCATGCATGCCTGCAGAGCTGCAGTGCCTGCCTTGCAGGCGAACTCCATATCAGCGACGGTATGAGAATGAGAACAGCCGATAGCCTCTCCGACTATGGTCCCGGTCGGCTTTACAGCGTATGGGTGGCTCTCGGAGCCTGTGTATATCGCGCCAATCCTGTGCGGATCGATATTCGCCCTGGATATTGCGTTTCTGGCCGCCTCAACAGCGATTGTGGCTGTGTCCTCATCCAGGTCTGGAACCGCCTTCTCGTAGACATTTAGCCCCCTCGCGATGTCCTCCACCTCACCCCAGACCCTGGCAATCTCATCGACCTTTATCCTGTATCTCGGAATGTAAACGCCATAGCTGACTATACCGACGCCCAAGTGATCCCCTCTCATATCCTGCTCAAGCTGCTGGAAAGCTCCTCTGGCGAGAGCAGCGTGGTAAGAAGGGGTATGTTCTCCACCCTTGCTATCTTTACAGCCACCGGATCCACGCGCTCAGCCTCTATGCCCTGGAGGATGACCGCCCCTGGCTTCAGGTTTGAAACCCTTATTGCAACCAGCGGCGATCTACCCCTTGTGACACCTGTGAATATAAGTGCTCTGGCAGTGCTTCGACCATATATCTTATAGAACTGCTCAGGCAGAAGCTCCAGTATCGCCTTTATGCTATCGATTATCGTGTAGCCGTTGATCTGCACATCCGTGCTCCCGCATATAAGTGTCGCATCGATCTCGGCCATGAACTCCGCAAGCGTGACCGGCCTGGCATACTCGCATACGGAGCAGATCGCGCTGAGACCAACCATATCCCCAAACATGCTCTCGTATGCGCGCAGCACATTGCATCCTCTCAGCTCATCTATTTTGAGAAGCGCATCGATGATTTTGCTGACGATCAGTATGCCTGGTGATCGTCTTCTTCCGCTCTCGTAATCGCTTATCACGCTCGGTGATATGCCCAGGTAGTTCGAGAGCTCTGTCTGGCTTATCCCGAAGTTCCGGCGCCACTTTCTGAGGGTCTCGCCAGGGTTCTGGGAAAGCGTGATCTCGCCGGCGATCTTCTCGGCCAGCAAGCCCCTGATGTTTGAAAACTCACCCTCAGAATTCATGCCAGTTAACTTGAGCAACTAGAATATAAAGATGGCGAAATGTCGTTCGGCATTCAACGATGATGGAGATTGTCTGCAAAATAGTGATGCGCCGACCGGGATTCGAACCCGGGTTGTAGGCTTTCTTCGGGATGCTTGGAAGGCCCAAGTCATAACCGCTAGACCATCGGCGCGCTCGCCATTCTGTCTCATGCCAGACTTTTAATGCTTTCGATTGAGCACGCCCGGATTGCCTGGTCCCACTGGTTGCTTCCTGCGCTTACAGAATTCCCAGTGACGCGCTCTTCCAGGCACCTCTGGTCACTCGCGTGGAGAATGCGGCATGCGCTTTACACAGGCACTCCCATCCGGTTCAGGTGTTTGCGTATCGCGTCAGCGAGCATGTTCTCGGGATCGATGAGCTCGTACCTGACAGAGGTCGATGGTTTGTTTATGCTCATCACGCGGCGCAGGTCGACCGGCGTGGCGATGACCACCGCGTCACAGTCGCATCTGTTTATGCTCTCCTCGAGCTCTTTCATCTGCTCCGGGTAATAGCCGAGCGCGGGAAGGGCATCCTTGATGTGACCGTACCTCTCGAGCGTCTCACGGATACTTCCGACGGCGAACGGCCTGGGATCCACGACCTCCGCGGCGCTGTACATCTCAGCTGCTATTCTGCCGGCTCCTGACGGCATGCCTCCATGCGTCAGGGTGGGGCCATCCTCGATCACCAGAACCCTCCTGCCCGTTATGAGATCTGGATTCTCTACGCTTATGGCGGAGGCGGCTCTGAATACCTTTGCCCTGGGGTTGAGCCGCGCAGCGTTTCTCTCTATAATCGCAACATCGTCCTCAGAGGCGCTGTTCACCTTGTTTATCACTATGATATCAGCACATCTGAAATTGATGCTTCCAGGATAATATGTGAGCTCGTGCCCGGGGCGCATCGCGTCCGCAACGGTTACCCAGAGATCCGGCCTGACAAACGGGAGATCGTTATTTCCTCCATCCCAGACTATGATGTCAGCCTCGTTCTCAACCTCTCTGAGCACCCTCTCGCAATCCACTCCAGAATAAACGACTGTGCCATTCATGATGTGAGATTCGTACTCCTCACGTTCTTCGATGCTCAGGGGATCCAGATCTTCGGGAGCTGAGAATCTCTGGACTGCGCGGAAATCCCTGTACGGCATCGGATGTCTGATCACAGCTGGTTTCAGATGGAGTGATCTCAGCACATCAGCCACGTAACGGGTGGTCTGGCTCTTTCCTGCGCCGGTCCTCACCGCGCACACTGCGACGACCGGTTTTGATGAGCGGATCATCGTTCTTTTGCCCACAAGTTCGAAATCCGCGCCGCATGAGATCACTCTGGATGCGATCTCCATGACCTCTTGGTTGCTCAGATCGCTGTATGAGAGAACGCATCTGTCGACATCCAGCTCTCCGATCAGCCTATCGAGATCGCTCTCCGGGAAGATGGGTATTCCATCAGGATACAGAGGACCGGATAGCTCTGGTGGATAAACGCGAAATGCGATGTTTGGTATCTGTGCGGCCGTGAACCCCACGACGTGATGTTCGGTATCGGAGCGATAGAGCACGTTGAAGTTGTGGAAGTCACGCCCTGCTGCCCCCAAGATCAGAACCCTCTCTCTGGACATGATCATTTGTGGGAAGATCTTCACGACAATAACTTTTTCCAGGAAATTCATCATGATTACAAAGGTGATCCGGCATGATCGACTTGCTTAGAAGCAGGAGGAGCATAAGGAGGTATAAGGCAAAGGATATCGAGCCTGAGAAGGTAGAGCTTTTGAAGGAGGCAGCGCTCAGATCTCCGACATCTCGGGGAATAAATCCATGGAGGTTCTTCTTCATAAGAGACAGGAAGACGCTTGAAGAGCTATCGCGGGCGAAGGAGAGCGGCTCGTCGTTTCTCAAGGACGCCCGTCTGGGGGTTGTCGTCTGCGCTAAGGAAAGCGAGTCTGATGTGTGGATAGAAGACTGCTCGATAGCATCCATCATCATGCATCTCACAGCCCACAGCCTTGGCCTGGGATCCTGCTGGATCCAGATAAGAAACAGGATGCACAATGCGAGCAAGACCTCTGAGGAGTACGTGAGGGAGGTTCTTGGTCTTCCGGAAGATCTACGCGTGGAGTCGATCATAGCATTCGGCTATCCTGATGAGACCAAGCCTCCTGTGCCAAAAGAGGAGCTGGAGTACGGGAAGATAACATCCGACTGAAACGACTGTCATGTTGAAGAGGAGATACAACCATAATTTTGATACGCGTTCACAGCAATGGATTCAGAGGCATGTGACTTTGTAATATTAATTTAATATAATTTGCATGATCGTTTCGCTGAGCCGAACTGCATTGCCTTGCAGGGCTCGTGATTTGTTATGCCAGTGAATGCCAAAACCCAAAATGCTCAGGATCCAAGTCCGCATCCGGAGATTCATACTACGTTGTGCCAGTGCAGCGGATCTTCCGCTGACCAAACCCCACTCTCAGATACTTTGATATAGCGGTTGATGCTGGTTGAGTAAGTCAATGAATATAATCGTACACTCCATCTGGCTGATGCTGCCCGCGTATGTTCCCAACAACTTCGCGGCGCTTTTCGGTGGTGGCACACCTCTGGATATGGGGATGAGCCTTCCTGATGGGCACCGTGTATTTGGAAATGGAAAGACGATCCGTGGCACGATCGCAGGAGTTGCTGGAGGAATTATCGTGGGATTACTTCAGAACAGTATCGCCGGAGTGTTTGGTCTGCCCAGTTTCGGCGATGGGATGGAGTTATTTCTCGTTCTCTTCGGTCTCTCGGCGGGGTCGATGTTAGGCGACCTGACAGCTAGCTTCATCAAGAGACGACTCGGGATGAAGCGTGGAGCGTCGTTCTTTCTCGTCGATCAGCTCGACTTTGTCATGGGCGCATGGGCTCTGACATTTCTGCTCGCCCCGGAGTGGTTTAATGCACAGTTCACCTCTCCAGTCATAATCCTCGTTCTCCTGATCACGCCTGTACTTCATCGCTTCGCAAATGTGATCGGATACATGATCGGGGCGAAGAAGGAGCCATGGTGAGGTCGGTTCGTACAATCGTTATGGTAAGAACATGCTCAATAAGTTGAGGTAAATTGTCCTCTTGGCAGATTTATGGATGAACAACTCCTGATGATAGCGGCTTCACTTGATCAGCAACTCAAGCACACTCACGATATTGAGCAAATACCATGGTAAACTCACATCTGAGTTTATGGAATAATCTCCTGCCCTGGCAATCTCCAGAAGAGCCATTCGGTTATTTGAGCACCCCACCTGAGATCAAAAGATTGAATACATATCATGCGTCTCAGATCTACAGGAGGTGAGATCGTGGCTGATTACATGCGAGGTTTTGAGCAAAAGACCACCCCACCTGCGGGTGAGGATTCTGGGAAGATGGCATATCTTCCGCTGGTGGCCATCCTGGGGTTTGGCGTTTTCGCCCTGATTGTCGCATACATGGTCAAGATGCTGGCCCCCTGAGGCCGGCATCTTTCATATTCTCACTGTCATGATGGGAAAAAGCGCTCATCGCACAGGGTCGCCCATGTGGATGAAAATGGTTCAAGATCTGTTCGCTCATATCCATCTGATGGTTTGCCATGAGATTTAGTCATGTTTTTGTGGTGAATGAACTGGCGTCTCCAGAAACAAATTGCACGAGTCCCAGGTTGAATACGAGAGCTATTTTTCATGCTGGCCAAATGCCTCGGCTGATGGGCTCTTAACACAACCAGAAATTCGGTGACTTGCATTCCCCGTAAACCATTATGGCTTCCGCTCTTTCATATCTCTAGCAACTTGGAATGCATGCAAGCTGCTTGCTACACATCCATTCGCTAGAAGTGCATGCCAGGCTAACCCATTTGAGGGAAAATTATCATAGGGATAAGAGCGATGGCTTCTTTGTTGGATAGATGATAGAGGTCATGATTAGCCGGCGCACAAAATATAATTTGTAATAATATGAATCTTAATTCTGATATGCAGCAATGGTTTTTGTTCGCGAAACCTTTATAAGCCTGGCTAAAGGATAAGACAGCGTTATTAGCCAAATTTGTCATAATGATTTGGCGAAAATGAATAGGAGGAGGAAAAATGGACGCATTGAGCATGGGGCTCGTCGCTGCTATGGGGGCCCTTGCGACCGTTGCTGGAGCCAGCGAGGATATTGAATCGGATGTTGGCTCACAGAGCAATCCAAACTCGCAGGTCCAGCTTGCTGCACAGGTCGGAAACCCCCACAGGATATACAACAAGGCCATCTCAGGCGAGCCACCGGCGAACGCCCTTTGGGCTACAACCGCTGCTGTTGTGGCTTACACGCTGATAACAAAGTTCGCAATGCCTGCGCTCTTCGCAATAGCCGTAGGCGCGTCAGTTGCAGCGCTCTTCAATGGAGTCTTCTCGACCAGCGCTTACTTCGGCAGGAACGCAAGCCAGCGCAGGTTCAATCAGTGGATCTATCTGGACATAGTCCGTTACACGACACCATCCATAATGGCACATGCATGGATAACGGCATTCTGCATAACATGTATAGCGTACATACAGACACAGATTTTGATGCCACATCATCCGTTCCCGATGCCTGTTATCGCTATGATCTGGGGAATAGCTGTTGGTGCGATCGGTTCTTCTGTGGGTGATATTCATTATGGAGGCGAGCGTGAGTTCCAGTGGAGAATCTTCGGCCAGGGTCTCAACACGATGCTCTCGGGCCAGATTGTCAGGAAGGCCGAGGCTGGGTTGAGGAACTCCATCGACAACGCATGGTTCTGTGCCAAGCTTGGAGGTCCGTTTACAGGTCTTGCGTTCGGTCTGGTGGTATTCCTGGATAGCTGGCGCACAACAGTCTTCGACCCGGTGACACAGTCCGGTCTGGCAATAGGCATGGGACTGTTCTTTGTGATACTGATGAATCTCTACAACTACTATGTTGAGACCTCGGTGAGAAGAAAGTATGGTCCGTATCCAGGGTACAAGGGGGATATTCCAGCATGAACTTTGACGCGTTGACCATAGTGTACATTCTTGAGATCATCGTGGGCGGCCTGCTTGTGGGCGTGGGTGTTCACTTCGTGCCGGTCGGCGGCGCGCCTGCGGCAATGGCCCAGGCTACAGGAGTTGGCACGGGCACAGTTCAGCTTGCTGCTGGATCCGGCCTCACTGGCCTGCTGGCCGCAGGTCTCATGATGTCAGTCACAGATAACATCTGGCCAATTCTGGCATCAGGAGCCGTTGGAGCAATGATAATGATAGATGCCACAATGATGGTTGGTGGCTGGATATACGCTTACGCAGTGGGCGCACCATTCGCATCAGCCAAGGTCAATTACGATCCGATCACCGGATACTCTCAGCCACCGTATGTTGCCCCCGGCACAGTCGGGCAGGGTATACCCACAGTCTCCTTTGTGAGCGGGACGATCGGCGGCTTCATGGGCGGTCTCGGCGGTGCTCTGATCTACTACCCGCTGATGATGATAAATCATAACCCATCTCTGAGTGCCCTCTTCGCGATCGGCATATTCCTGGTGAACGCCGTTCTGGCTTCCTGGAACATCCAGGGAACGATCGAGGGGTTCCACGATCCGAAGTTCAAGAGATGGACAAAGGCGTTCAGATCATGTCTGGTTGCCACCCTGATTCTGGCACTGGTGGCCGTGACAATAACGGGAGGTGCATGAAATGACAGTAGCGGGAGGCGCACCAACTGCACCTGCAGCGATACCCGCTGAGAAGCTCAGGATCTACGGGCTTGGGGGAGCGCTCGTCGGGATATACCTCGCTGCTGTGCTTAACAGTGTTCTTGATACGGACATATTCTCGGTTCTAGCTGCAGTGGGTGCTGTGGCAGCCGCGGTAACCGGAGCCAATGCAGTCCGGAGGGTCTGCGGCTATGGTATAGGTACCGGTGTCCCGTCGATAGGAATGCTCGCACTAGGCATGGGTATAGTCGGAGCGTCGTTCGGGTTCTCAACTGCGCAGCAGCTGGGCGTATCGATGGCAGGTGTCATCATAGCTCTGGTCTATGCGATGGTCTTCGGCTACATCGTTGGGACAATTGCCAACAAGGTTCTTGGATTCGGCATACCCATAATGGAGGAGGGGCTTACAGACCTCTCAGGCGCGGGCGCGATGGCGATCATCGGCTGGTCCTATGCGATCTCTGGATCGCTGGCATATGTAGACCTGGTAGATAAGGTGTTCAACACCGGATATCTTGCGATAGTCTTCATCTGTGGTGGCCTTGCGATCCTGCATCCGTTCAACGCGAACCTGGGACCGGATGAGAAGCAGGACAGAACACTGGTGAACGGGCTGATGGTAGGCTCTCTGGCAGTCGTCGCCGTTGGTCTCTGTTCACTGGCAACGCTCAGCGCCGCTGCAGCGCTCATAACAATCATAATCGGTGCAGCTGCATGGTACTACTTCTACGTCTGGTACTACAGGCTGGTCAAGAGAGATGCTGCAGCAGTTGTTGGAACAGGTCTGCTGCCGCCTAGCGCGCTATGAGGAGGCAAAAAGATGGGATATGTCAGAATATCTCCAGAACTGGGGCTGCTCTTCGATCCGCTTAAAGGGGTGGTCGCGGAGCAGAGGGAGGATGTGGTTCTCTACACCTTCGATCCGGTGATGGACAGGATTGACAGGCTTGATGCGATCGCAGACGACCTGGTGAACCAGCTGGTCCCGGATAACGAGCTGCTGGAGTCGTACAAGAACAGGGGAAAGACCTCTCTCATAGGCGGCCTTTACACCAACATCTGGGTCGGCTTCATCATAGGTCTGGTGATCTCGTTTGTCGTGCTGATCGGCATGGTCTTCAGCGATCCGGCGAAGCTTGAGATGCTCCGAAAGGCTATGGGAGGTGCCTGATTATGGTGCTAAAGAAGAAACCCGCAGAGCCCTGGCCTGTGATAACCGGCGAGTACGAGGTCGGCAATCCCGAGAGCCCTGTTGCGGTTGTGACATGCGGCTCCCACCTCAATAACGCAGAGCTGGTAGCCGCGGGTGCAGCTCTGGCCGGGCCATGCAAGACAGAGAACATAGGGATAGAGAAGATGGTCGCCAACGTGATCTCCAATCCGAATATCAGGTATCTGATCATAACAGGCATGGAGGTCAAGGGGCACATCACAGGGCAGGCGATAGAGGCGTTCACTGCCAGCGGAATAGACAAGGAGGGCAGAATTGTCGGGGCCAAGGGTGCGATCCCATTCATCCAGAACCTGACGCCTGAGGCGATAGAGCGGTGGAGGCAACAGATCACCACGATCAACATGATCGACACAGAGGATATGGGTGCCATCACCGCGAAGATAAAGGAGCTCGTCGCCAAAGACCCTGGCGCATTAGATGTCGAGCCGATGATCGTCGAGATCAAGGAGGGCGCAGGCGAGGAGGGTGAGGCCGGCCTTAGACCGATGGCTGCGGAGGTCGTGGAGGTTCGTTCAAGGATACGGGCCATGGATATGGCTGTTACGAACAACGGCCTACTCAATAAATTCCAGGCTGGAGTTTATGTGGGCAAGATAGAGGGAATCGCGGTTGGAATGACCCTGACCCTGGCCATATTCGGGATCATACTCAAGATGGTAGGGGGGAGCTGAGATGGCAGGTGATGAGATAGTTTACGGACAGGGAACTCCGGCTGTTATAGAGCCCGCGATGCCCCTCTTCGATCAGATCGTGGACGACATAAAGTACAAGGCGCAGCTGCTGGCCAGGGAGACGAAGCTGAGCTCTGGCGTCATCGCGGCGGCCCCGCAGGGGTTTGCGATCGGCTTCTTCCTCGCTGTGGCCATGGTACTGGGCCCCTTCCTGCTGATGGGGGTGTGAGTCGTGGCAGATGAGGCGAAGGATACAAAGCCAGTCGTCCCTGTTGCTGTGGTCGATCGTGACCAGTACAGGGAGATAATGGCGCGTCTCGATAAGATCGAGGAGAAGATAGAGTTCTACTCGGCTGAGAAGTTCATGAGAGCCGGAAAGTCCGTGGGCAGGGATCTGGGTGTTGCCTACGGAGTGTGTGCTGGACTGATAATAATATTGGCGTACATACTGTTCATGTATGCCGGCAACTGGGCTAAGGTGATTTGAATGTTCAGGTTCGATAGAAAGCAGGAGGTCTTCGACTTCGGCAAGTTCAAGATCGGAGGCCAGCCTGGCGAGTACCCAACTTGCTGCATCGGCACTATGTTCTATGCCAGGCACAAGATAGTATCCGATCCGGAGCATGGAGTATTCGATAAGAACGCTGCTGAGAAACTCTGGAACCAGCAGGTTGAGATGAGTGAGATCACAGGGAACACCTGCATGAACCAGATCGTGGCAGAGACGAACGAGGCTATGCAGAAGGAGATCGACTGGTTCGTGGAGATCTCCGACTACCCCTTCCTCATCGATTCCTCTGCTCCAGAGGTGCGTGCCTTCGGAGTCAAATACGCCACAGAGATCGGTGTAGCGGACAGGGCGATACACAACTCAATCAACGCCTCAATAACAGATGAGGAGCTGCAGGCGCTGAAGGAGAGCGATCTGGATGCCGCGATAGTCCTGGCGTTCAACGCCATGGAGAAGGGCACTAAGGGCAAGATGGACATACTCACAAAGGCGGCGGGCGGCGCCAAGAAGGGGATGCTCGAGTACGCGAAGGACTGCGGCATAACGAGGATTCTCATAGACACAGCGGCGATGCCGCTGGGAGCTGGCTCAGGAGCGACATACAGAGCATGCATCGCTGTCAAGGCGATGCTGGGCCTGCCGGTCGGCGGAGGCTTCCACAACGCTGCGTCCGCATGGGACTGGATGAAGAAGTGGAAGAAGACTCACAAGGAGGCGTTCGCACCTGTTGATATCGGCTCGAACCTCGTGGCCGGAATCGTGGGTGCTGACTTCTACCTATATGGTCCGATCGAGAACGCTCCGATGATCTTCCCGGCTGCGGCGATGGTCGACATCATGAAGGCTGAGTCGATCCAGGAGCTCGGCCTCGAGGTGCTGGATCCGAACCATCCAATAAAGAAGACCCTGTAGGGCGAGACTCCGCCCTGCTTTTATTTTCATTTCAGGAGTTCTGTTTTTGCCTAAAGTTTATATCTCTCTATCATTTGACAGGGTTCGCTTCAAATGTCAGCGCTGCGGCGCGTGCTGCCACCACCGCAGGCCATCAGAGTTTCCGGATTTGATACCGCCGGAGCTTGTGCAGAGGTTCGTCGAGCGCTCGAACCTCATACATCTGAATGAGGATGAGGTCACCAGAATATCGAGAGTTTATGGTCTCAGGCCGGATGAGTTTGTCGATACTCTGTATCCCTACAACGGGAGGACCGTCAGGGTCTCGGATGACGGTCTGAAGGTTGTGCTGGATATACCTGTACTTAAATCCAAGCCGGATACGACCTGCGTCTTTTACGACAATGGCTGCAGGATATACCCGCACAGGCCCAGGGCGTGCAGGCTCTTTCCCTTTCGCATATCTGAGCGTGAGATCGCGGGGGATGTGGTTCTCAGCATAGATTACAATCCAGGCTGCCCCGGTATCGGAAAGGGGGATTATGCTGATACGAGAAAAATACGGGAGCTGGCGGTGGAGATCTTCTCAAGACGCATGAACGCTATCACCCGCGAGACAAAGGAGCTCATCGCATCGGGATCCATCAAGCCTGATATGGTGGTGTACAGAACCATGCCCGGTGGACCCCGAACCAGGTGATCGGTTGCCTGATCTATGGATGCATCGCATATGTATTTTCATCTATCTTTTTTAGAATTTTGAGGCGTTTCGATCAACTCAGAAACCCTGAAATAGAACGCACTTCAAAAAACGTAGATTTTATAAAGGAGAAGATTTACTACAGTGAGAATATCTGAGCGGATATGTGGGGAGATCCGCAAAGTGGGGATTGATCTTATTCATGATCATGTTTCTTTGTGTAAAGGAGGTATTACGTGGTAGATGGGGCTGAAGCCTTGCGCACCATCGCAGGTTTCCTGGATGGTGTTATTAAAGATGACAGGGTGATCGAGAGGATCGCGCTGGAGACCCACGGGACCATATCATCGCTGGCAAGAGCTGTGCTCGCCTCGAATCGCGCCGGGGCGTTATCACATCTAGATGAGATCGCGGAGCAGAATTCAGCATCCAGAGATCATAGCCTCTGGTTTTCGCTGGGCATGATCTCGCAGCAGCTCGGTTCGCTCGAACGGGCGGTGAGCCATCTTTCAAGGGCTTTGGAGCGTGCATCAGGAGCAGATGCGGTTAAGGTTCTTTCAAGACTTGGGTCAATTTATGCAAATGTGGAGGACTTGGATCGGGCGATCTCTCTCTACAGAGATGCGCTCTCGCGACTGGAAAGCGGGGATCCTGAGCGCGCTGGTATCCTCATAAACCTCTCCATGGCATACAGAGAGGCAAGACGGTGGGATGATGCACTGCAGTGCAGCTCTGATGCGATATATCTCCTCAGATCATCAGGAGACAGAAGCTCCGTCGCGAGGGCGATCATGGAGGAGGCCGAGATCCGGAGGGAGATGGGGGATTTATCATCTGCTGAGGAGCTCTACAGGACGTGCCTTGAGGAGTTCGAGCGGCTGGGGGAGATTCCGTTCGTGTGCAGGTCTCTGGAGATGCTGGGTCGCATATCTCAGCTCAGAGGCGAATCCAGGAGAGCTGAGGACCTTTTCGATATGGCCATGCACAGGTACGAGCACTGCCATGAGATAGAGGGAGCATCGAGGACTGCACTTCTTCTGGGAGATCTGCATGCGATCGAGGGGAGGTTTTCCAGCGCGGAGGAGTGCTACCTGAAGGCGCTGGAGGGCTTTCGAGAGGTATCAGATCGCGAGAGCGTGGCGAACACACTGCTGAGCCTCGCCAGGCTCTACGGGTCCATGGGCGAGTGGAGGGGAGCTGTCGAGCGCTATCGCGAGGCTCTTGATATCCTGCAGTCTGAGCAGTCACAGGATCTCGCAAGGGCTCTAAGAGAGATGGGGACTGCATGCTACAGATTGAGAGATTATGAGATGGCGCAGAATTATTTCATGAAGTCTCTCGAGCTCAGCGAGGCCCTCGGGGAGAGGGACGGCATGGCTGCATCGCACACAGGCATGGGTCACATGCTCTCAGACCTTGGCGATTGGGATGGCGCTGTAGAGCACTATGAGAGGGGTGCCGAGCTCCTGCGTGAGATGGGAGATCTCAGGGGTGCTGCAGCATGCACATCAAACATAGCGAGCGTGTACCAGATGATGGGGGATCTGGAGAAGGCGCTGGATATCTATCACGATGCTCTTCAGATCCAGGAGCGGCTTGGCGATATGCAGGGCGCGTCGAAGACACTGAACAACATGGGGCTCGTCTACCAGCACATGGGCGAGATCGAGGCTGCTGAGAGAAACTACATGCGCTGCCTGGAGCTGAAGGAGCAGCTCGGGGATGTCCACGGCGCCGCGAACACCCACATCAACCTCGCGACCCTTTACGAGATCCAGAGGCGCTGGGATGATGCCATAACCCATTATCAGGATGCTCTGGAGACGTTCGAGGCGATCGGCGATCGCAGGGGCATGGCTGCGGTTATGAACAACCTCGGGAACGTGTACGAGGAGAAGGGGGATATTCTGCAGGCGATAAAGAGCTACAGGATGAGCATGGAGCTCGATGGTGGAGATGCAAGCATCGCGAAGATATCATGGAATCTTGGGGGGCTCTACCAGAGGATCGGGGATGCTGAGAGCGCGGAGAAGTGCTACAGGGCCAGCCTGGAAGCCTTCCAGAGCATTGGAGATGAGAGGGGTGCGGCCTATGCTCTCATGGGCCTCGGCAGCATCGCGCTGGAGCGTGGCCTTTGGGACGATGCGCTGGACTGTTTTAAGAGGTGTGTCGATCTCAGGCTTGATACGCCAGAGGCCCTGAGGGTGCTTGGAAGCATCGCATCTGTTTATGAGAGAAAGGGCATGTGGCAGGAGGCTCTTGCAGAGTACAGGAAGGTGCTTGAGAGGTTCAGGGGGATGGGAGATTCTCTCGGTGTTGCAGCGGTTCTGAGCACAATCGGCAACCTCCTGGCGGAGCAGGGGCACTGGGATGATGCCCTTGAGCACTACAGTGAGAGCCTTGAGATATTCGAGAGGCTCGGCGACGGCTACAGCACAGCGGTCACCACAAACAACATGGCAAATGTGCTTTACAGGAGGGGTGAGTGGGACCGAGCTTTGAACCTGTACTCGAAGGCGATGGAGCACTTCCAGCGGGTCGGGGACATGCATAGTTATGGAGCAACGCTGAGCAACATTGCGAGCATACACTACAGGAGAGGGGAGTGGGAGAGGGCGATAGAGCTCTACCACAAGAGCCTCGAGATCTTCGAGGGGCTTGAGGATTCGGGGGCATCCGCGATGGTTCTGAACAACCTCGGGCTCCTGTACCACAGGAGGGGCGAGTGGTCGCTTGCAGTCGATCACTTCAGGCTGGCAGCAGAGTGCGCGATGCGTGCAGGCGATCACGAGGCAGCCACGGAGTTCCGGGCGAACATAGATATGGTGAGATCATGCCGCGGAGAGGCATCTGTAGATATCGATGGGTATCTCAAAAAGCTTGAGGAGATCGAGAGGGCAGGTGATGTTGAGATGGCTGCGGAGATGCACGGGATACTGGCAAATGCATATGCTGACATCTTCCGCTGGGAGGAGGCGCTGGATCATTACCAGAAGAGCCTGGAGCTCTTCGAGCGCACCGGCGACAGGTACAGCGCTGCGGAGACGATGTTCAACATGGCTCTGATCTACAGGGATCGGGGTGAGTGGTCGATCGCCGAGGACCTCCTCTCGAGGAGCATGAGCGAGTTCAGAGCGCTGAAGGCATCGCCATGCTACAGCATGTCGCGTCTCAACTTGGGGCTTTTGAAGGAGATCAGGGGAGCTGATCCTGAGGAGGATATACTATCCGCGATCACCACGTTTGAGAGCATAGGCGCGATCCCGGATCTCTGCGAGGCATATCTCGCGATGGCCAGGGTGAAGCTGAACAGAGGGGAGATGAGCGAGGCGCGCTTCTACCTCTCCGAGGCGGAGACGCTCATACTGAAGACCGGTTATGATTCCATGAAGATCAGACTTTACATCGAGTGGGGTGACTTTTACCTGTCGCAGGCCCCCTTCGAGGCCAGGAGCAGCTACCAGAAGGCTCTTGCTCTTGCTAGAAAGATGGGGCTCACGAGGGATGAGGGTGTGGCGCTTCGCAGTCTCGGTGCGGCATCTCTGAACGCCGGCGATTACGATGAAGCAGAGGAGCACCTCCAGAAGGCCCTGACGCTCTTCAAATCGATCAACTCCATGTACGATCTCCTCTCTACGTATGCGCTCATGGCGACCCTGTACTTCAACAGGAAGGATCACTCCAGGGCAGAGGAGACTGCCCTCCTCTTAGAGCGACAGGCCAGAAGGCTCGGCTATAGGGACCTGCAGGTCAAGGCGCTGGAGGTTATCGCCGGCTGCGAGCTGGCGACTTCGAGAACAGACGCAGCTGTGAGCACATACCTTGAGGCGCTGAACATAGCGCAGTCAGATGGTGTCTCTAAGAGACTGCTAACAGAGCTGACCAGGAACATAGTCAGCAGCCTCCAGGATATCCTCAGGGAGAGGGCGAACCTCTCAGATCTCTCCGCAATAAAAACAGTCGAGTGCCTGCTCGAGGCGCTCCGCGCCGGTCTGACGTACAGGGTGGATTTCGCAGACGATATCGTGCTCGGAGGCGCATAGTTTGAGGCCGCATCCATTCTCAAAGCATCCGAATGAACCGCTGAATGGGCTTTCCTGTCTCATTCTGAGGGCGCCTGGTCCTCCTCTCCCTCGACCTTCCATATCGCCTTCTTTATCACGCCAAGCAGGGTGTTCGCCTCACGCTCCGTCAGCTCCGCCCGTCCGAAAATGCGGCGGAGCATCAGCACCACGTAGCGGATCTTGTGCTCCGGATAGTTTATGATCCTGAGGAGGTGGTCTGTGCTCTCGTATATCCTCTCCAGCATATCTCTGCCAGCCAGTCTGATCTCGAGTGTGGAGTCGACCTGGCCCAGCTCGTAGAGGAGCACGGTCGCTGCATGCGATAGATTCATAACGGGATACTCATCGCTTGTGGGAATAGACACAAGCACATCACAGGCCATCAGCTCGTCGTTTGTCAGTCCCCAGTCCTCTCTTCCCAGGAGGAGGGCTACGGTCCCGTCCTTATCCCTCAACCGCTCCGCGAGCTCTGATGGTGTGAGAAATGGGACGCGGAGGTGAAGCCTGAGATGGTGATGGTCTCTGGAGAGACGCTTTCCGGTGGTGCCCACAATGAGATTCACACCCTCCAGGGCGTCCTCCAGACGGTCAACACTTTTAGCGGATTGGAGTATGTCCTTCGCATGCGCTGCCATTGCCATGCCAAACGAGCCGATATCACAGGGCCTGACGAGAACCAGGTCGTTGAAGCCGAAGTTCTTCATCGACCTCGCCACCGCGCCCACGTTTCCTTCGTACCTGGGCTCTACGAGCACCACCCTGAGCTTCATCCGCAGTTGCGGGTTCGTTTGAACTCTTAAATCTAACTCATCCCTTTGAAACCCCTAGAGGTATCGTCTTTGCGACCTTCTTGGCAAGCCCGAGCGCATGCACGACCTCGACCACCTCGTGGCTGGGCTTGTAGACCTCCGGCGCCTCCTCTGCGAGCACAGCAGACTCCGTCGCCATCACCTTGATCCCCTCTCGCTGGAGGCTTGCCTTTACCTCCGATCCTCTGTATGTCTTCTTCGCCTGGCTCCTGCTCATTATCCGGCCGGACCCATGGCATGCGCTGCCAAATGTGAGCTCGAGCGCCCTGTCCTGGCCACAGAGGACATACGAGGGGGTTCCCATGCTCCCCGGGATCAGAAGGGGCTGTCCAACATCTCTGTAGTCCTGGGGTACCTCTCTTCTGGAGGGGCCGAACGACCTGGTCGCGCCCTTCCTATGTACGTACAGCCTCTCGAGCCTTCCATCAACCATATGCTCCTCTATCTTGGCGACGTTGTGCGCCACGTCGTAGACGAGGGGCATCTCCACATCCCCGAAGTACTTCGCGAAGACCTCCCTGGTCCAGTGCGCTATGATCTGCCGGTTTGCCCAGGCATAATTCGCGGCTGCAGCCATCGCCCCGAAGTAGTTCGTCGCCTCCGGAGTTCCGATGGGCGCGCATGCGAGCTGCTTATCCGGCAGGTCGATGTTGTACTTCCTCACAGCCTTTGCCAGGACCTCGAGATGATCTGTGCATATCTGATGGCCCGCACCCCTGGAGCCGCAGTGTATCATGACTGTGACCTGCCCCTTGAAGAGTCCGAAGCGCCTGGCGATGCGCTCATCATACACCTCTCCCACATACTGTACCTCGAGGAAGTGGTTGCCGCTGCCGAGCGTACCGAACTGGGGCCTTCCGCGCTTCCTTGCCTTAGTGCTCACCTGGGATGGATCCGCGCCCTTCAGACATCCGTTCTCCTCGCAGTGCTCCAGATCTCCCTCCGTGCCATATCCCTCCTCCACAGCCCATCTCGCGCCAGCGATGAACGCCTCTGTGAGCTCGCTGTCTGAGACGTGTAGCCTGCTTGTGGCTCCAACCCCTGAAGGTATCTCCTTGAAAAGGGCCTCGATGAGATCAGAGATCACGGGCCTGACCTCCTCAACAGTCAGGTCTGTGCGCAGGAGGCGCACGCCGCAGTTGATATCGAATCCCACACCACCAGGGCTTATGACCCCACCGTCCTCCCGGAATGCTGCGACTCCGCCTATCGGAAATCCGTATCCAAGATGCGCATCCGGCATGGCCATGGAGTACTTCACTATACCCGGCAGTGTGGCCACGTTCGCCACCTGTTCAATCGTTCCAGGCTCCACCATCTCCAGGAGGGACTCGGAGATGAATAACCTGCCCGGGACCCGCATTCCCTCCTTGTAGCCTATCGGCAGCTCGTAGATATTTTCATCAATCTTATTGAGCATGTGACCACCTCTCAAACATCGAGCACAACCTGCATTATCCAGGGCCTGTCGGAATCCCCAGGCCGCACTTCGAACTGGTGGAGCGTGACTGCCTTGACCTCGGTCTCGAATGAGTGTCTTTTCCTGTCTATATGCTCGCCGTGGACCCTGGCGTTCAATCTCCATACACTGTTATGGCTCAGGGATATATCAAAATCGCTGAAGACCGCGAGCTCTGCGCTGAAGAGGAACAGGAGCTCTGAGAGCCATTTGTACGCAAGGCTCTCCATATCCTCGGCCTCAAGCTCAACCTCCCATACCATCTCATGCCTGACGGTCTTGGTATCTATCATGGCGCTGAACATCGCCAGGGCCGCGTTTCTCAGCATCTCCTCCGGGCTGGTACCATAGGCTCTGAACTTGACATCAGCAGTGTGCTCCAGAAACTCATACTGCATTTTATCTGTGCCTCCAAAAGCCTGAAGACCGGAGTTAACAGCACATCATTGGCCTATGCCTTTAAATATCCTCCAGTCCCCTCGAGAGGCCAGCAGCCCTTGCAAGCCGCAGGGCCTCTCTGTATTCGCTCAGCGTTATGCGCCTCGAGAGCTCTCTGTACCGATCTGCTCTGTACTCGGGCCTGTACTGGTCCATGATGTTGATGTACGTGTTCTTCGAGAGCTCTGATATGAACCTCACAACCTCATCTGTGCCTGCCAGGTTATCTGGAAGGACCAGATGGCGCACGAGAAGCCCTCTGACTGCGATCCCGTTCTCGATGACCAGATCCCCGACCTGCCGGTGCATCTCCTTTATTGCAGCTTTCATGACCCCCACATATCCGGGGGCATTGGAGTACCTCATTGCCATCTCGTCGGAGCCGTATTTCGCATCCGGCATGTAGATGTCCACGATGCCATCGAGAAGTCGAAGCGTATCCACCGAATCATACCCGCCGCTGTTGTAAACCAGCGGTATGCTCAGGCCCATTTCGCTTGCGATGACCAGTGCCTCGAGTATCTGCGGCACGACATGTGTCGGTGTGACGAGATTGATGTTATGACAGCCTGTGAGCTGGAGATGCATCATTATGCCTGCGAGGCGTTCTGCGGTGACCTCTACCCCCATATCAAGCTGACTTATCTCGTAGTTCTGACAGAAGACGCATGCCAGGTTGCAGCCGGCGAAGAATATGGTTCCAGAGCCGTGGTAGCCGACGAGCGGCGGCTCCTCTCCGTAGTGCGGGCCCGCGCTGCTCACCTTCGCCAAGCGACCTGTCCTGCAGAACCCCAGCTCTCCCTCAATGCGATTGACCCCACATCTCCTGGGGCATATCTCGCAGTGCTCCAGCCTGCGAATCGCCTCCTCAGCCCTTGACTGAAGCTCCTCTGGAGGCATGCGGTTGTAGACTGCCACATGTATCACTTATTTCTGTGTGGGAATACTCGACGATCAAGCTTTCGGTGCTGCTGTGATCCGGATCTCCAGGTATATCAGCGGTGATCGCTGGCATTTGTTGATAGGATCGTCATGTGCATCGCCTCTGCGAGAATGCCTGCGGGTCTCAGATGAATTCTCCAAAGGTTTTAATGTCTGTCATGTATACGCGGAACTCATGAATATCTCCCGTCGTCTCTTCAAGCCAAAACCAAGGATAGCTGAAAGCCCGCCGGTCAAGCTGCTGGAGCTCAGGAGCAAGCCGTACTACATAGTCGCATCCGTGGAGGTGGGAAATACAACGACAAAATCGATACTCACAGCCACTGATATGGACACAGGCAAGACGCAGATAGTCAACAAGACCGTCCGCATGACCAGGGATGTTAGGCCTCCGAAGCCTGGCGAGGAGATATTCGGCAGGACCATATGTGGCACGCCACTCACAAAGGAATCGATCGCCGAGCTTGTCAGGGATACTCTGCTTGAGAGCCATCAGGCAGCAGGCCTGCTGATTGAACGGGATCTGAACTTCGTGGTGAGGTCCACAGGTGTCGTCGCCGAGTTCGACTCACCCGAGGAGGTCGGCATATTCATCCAGGCGCTGGCGCAGGGCTGTCTCGATGCCGGCGTGCCTCCAAGACTGATGACACCTGCGATGTCCATCTACAACATCCCTGAGAGGTTCCGCAGGTACTCACTCATAGAGAAGATCGTCTTTAACGGGCCTGTGGCGTCTGTCTGGCCACCGATGGGCGCGACTGGAGTGGAGATCGTGGCAAACGAGATGGAGGGCGAGCTTGCAACAGCTGGTATAAAGCAGGGTGCAAAGTGGACTGATGTTGATTTCAGGAACCCGTGTCTTGCAATGGACTTCGGCACGACCCTGGATGGGAGGATAACGAGCGAGGAGATCCCCTATGCGAGGACGATAGGAAACTTCTGTGGTGTAGCAGGCGCCATACCTGATGCGGTGGTCAGGGGTACCGGTCTTGTGGATGCAACAACGGGAACAGCACTTGACATCTTTAAAGATAAGAACTCAGGTGTGAACAAGAAGGCGAGGCTCTACGCCGAGGAGATAGATCTCCTGATAAAGATAGAGCGCGTGCCGGTCGGAACGAAGCGGTACGGCTATGTTCCCCTTGATGCCGCAGCAGCGCAGAAGCTGGGGGTCGTGCTGATAGGCTGCGACTGTGGTGAGAATGGCTCGAAGCTCAACGAGCTCTCGGAGATCGGTGGAGAGATATACAGGAGGGATGGTCTGAAGGTGCTCTCCGCCACGCTCGATCTTGTGAGCGCGAAGATCGCCAGGAGGCTCGTTGAGGTCGCGATCGAGGAGGGGCTTGTCACAAAAAGAACAGCGATAGGCGTCACGGGAAGAGCTGGGATATCGGGGAACAAGCCGGAGCTCATCCTCGAGGAGATCGGCAAGCTGGGATTGTATGATGAGCCTGAGAAGAATATCGTTTTTGTGGACGATGGACTCGCGCGCGGCGCTGCTGTCATGGCGAGATGCATGAACTCGATGGGTACGCCAAAGAACCCGATGGGAGGGATCAGGGGGGGCAGGTGCATACTCAAAGAGCGGATCGAGTATGAGAAGAACAAGCTCCCGACAGCAGGCATACCGCAGGCTGATAAGAGAAGTATGGTAAGCGATTATGTCGCAGAGGGCCACCTGAGAAGATGAGGCTCAAGGTGAAAGAGGGCTCGGAGGTACCGGTCTCCATAATTTCGATGGATTCATGCAAGAGGTATCTGTGGATATCCATGGAGAGGATACCGGAGGAGCGGTTCCCGCCGTGCATAAGGAACATGCTCCACCGCGCATCTGAGGAGGGCAGCAACAGGGCCGGAGCTGTTCTCGCCTCATTTCTCGGCCAGGCAGGCTGGAGCGAGGGTGATGCCCTGAAGCTCTGGAAGATCTTCGCTGAGAGGACCGGCCTGAGTGAATCTCTTTTCAGGAAGTGGTTCGCCAGGATGAACTGCCCCTCGTGCCGCACGATAAAGAGCGAGGCCAGGGGATACCCGGATCTGGGGCTACAGGGATTGAGCTACTGCGAGCCCGACGAGCGATGCAGAGATATATCCTGGCCTGTCGCATACTCTCTCGACGATCCAGACTGGGGCTGGCTCAAACCCCTGGGCAGGAAGAACAGGGTGCGCGTCTACAACTGGATCACGGCCCGCGAGGAGGAGCTGGAGGTATCGGATGATCTGAGGGGTGAGATCGAGAAGATCCTCGCAGAGATCGGATCCGAGCAGCAGATATTCGTGACCAAGACCAGGGAGGGTGGGAGGCTCAGAATCAGGTTTCTCGTGAGGGACTCGGAGCTGAGAAAGAGCGTCCTCTCAGACCTTCTCTGAAGACGATTCCCTGAAAAGGTTTATCTTCTAGGAGCGCTTTTGCCAACCACGCCTGGGATGTGACCTGCAGGTTGAACCAGGCTGAGGTGAACGGATTGAGGTCTTTCTACGGATACATAAAAGATGCCTGGAACTCTCCCGCGAAGAGCTATGTTGGAAGGCTCAGAGCGCAGAGGATGATAGCCTGGCGGCGTGAGATGAGCGTTCAGAGGATCGAGCGGCCGACGAGGCTCGACAGGGCCAGGGCGCTTGGATACAAGGCGAAGCAAGGCATAGTGCTGGCCAGGGTGAGGGTGAGAAGAGGCGCCCTCCGGAAGTCCAGGTACGTCAGGAACAGAAGGACGAAGCACATGGCCATGCACAGGCAGAACCCGGGAAAGAGCCTCCAGCGGATCGCGGAGGAGAGGGCATCCAGGCGCTTCAGAAACATGGAGGTCCTTAACTCGTACTGGGTTGGGCAGGACGGCAGACACAAGTGGTTTGAGGTGATACTTGTAGACCCGAACCACCCGGCAATTAAGAGCGACAGAGATCTCAGCTGGATCTGCGGCGGCTCTCACAGAGGCAGGGCCGAGAGGGGCAAGACCAGCGCAGGCAAGAAGGGACGCGGTCTCCGCAGGAAGGGCTTCGGGACAGAGAAGACCCGCCCCAGCATAAGGGCTCATGACGGTAGGGGTAAGTGATCCACAGAGTTCACTTCAGAGCGTTCGTGTCGGTAACCGAGGATGAGGAGAGGGTCAGGAGAGCCCTTTCGATCTTCGTCCCCCTCGATCACATCAGGTCAACCAGGGCCAGTGGTTACTACGGGAACCCGATAACCATTCTGGAGGCAGAGCTGCGTAGGAAGGAGGGGCTGGAGTTCATTCACATGCTCAGAGAGCAGCTCTCCGCGGGTGAGCTCTCCCGGCTGCGCAGGGAGATCCCTGAGAGAGTTGATGAAGACTGCAAGCTGCATCTCCGTCTGGATAAGCAGGCCGCGTACAGGGGGATGGTCAGGCTCTCTGAGGCCGGGGACGCGATAGATGTGTCGGTGCATGTTGCAACATATCCCTCCAGGTATGAGGAGGCTGTGAGGCTGCTCAGGGAGATCATTTAAGGGGAGCCTCCATGTACTATGAGCCAAGGGTTCATGTGATGCCCCAGGGTTCATCATCTCCCAGCAGGATGGCAATTGTTGCCCGGAGGTTGGGGTTCAGTGGCATAATCGTGATGGGCATCAACGGATCCGGAGACCTCCAGGGGCTGGATGCTGCATACAGGATAGGCGGCATAAGCGTAGCCAGAGGGGTCGAGGTCGCATCAAAGGATCCGAGGAGCCTGAAGGGGAGGATCTCCTCTCTGAGGGATCGCTATCCGTTTCTCGCAGTTCATGCGACCAGCGAGCCCGTGCTTCGAGAGGCCCTTGACGATCCCAGGGTGGATCTGGTTTTGAATGCCGGATTCAGGCTGACAGTCCCAGAGGCCAGATCTGCCAGGAGGAATCAGGTGGCTCTCGCCATCGATCTCCAGCCGATGATCCGGCTCAGGGGGGTATCTAGGTCGAGATGGCTGGATCTGCAGAGGTACAACGTGCGGGTTGCAAGGAAGTTTGGGATTCCGCTTGTTATAACAGCTAGCCCGAGATCACATCTGGATCTGAGAGCGCCGAGGGATATGATAGCAATGGCTCATATACTTGGGATCACCAGGGAGGAGGCCATTGATGCGCTCCGGCTGCCAGGCAGGATCCTTGAGATGAACCAGCGGAGGTGGGCATCTCCCGGGGTGGAGGTGCTTGAGACAGGTCGAAATGAGGAGCGTGGGATCTGATTGAGGAGCAGACTGCCGGTGATGCGGGACAGGCGGCGTTATTTGGTCTTCGAGCTTGAGTCCGAGGGGCATCTCGATGCCAGGGATGTCTCGATCGAGATTCAGTCCTCCTACCTGAGCCTCTTCGGGGATTCAGGAGGCGCCAGCCCCAGGCTAATATCTTTCGACGGGCGCTTTGGCATAGTGAGGTGCAGAAATGGTCATGTGGAGGAGCTGAGAGCATCTCTTGCAACCATTCATGCAATCGCAGGATTCCGGGCTGCGATACGGATCCGTGGCGTCTCCGGGACGATCAAAACCGCCACAGAAAAGTATATACCGCAATCTAGCATAAAACCGGAGGAGCATCGGAGAAGAGTAGACCTAAAGGGAATTTCTGGAGTGATTGTGAGCACCCGCGGTCATGAGATCGATGTATCTCCGGATGACCATATAGAGGGTCTGGATACCAGATATCTGGGTCTTACATATTTTGACTTGGAAGGAGGATGTGATTATGCAGATGGCACCTCAGATGGGGTATGACCGGGCGATCACAGTGTTCAGCCCGGACGGCCGGCTCTTTCAGGTTGAGTACGCGAGAGAGGCGGTCAGGCGAGGCACGACTGCGGTGGGCATAAAGGCCACGGATGGGGTCGCGGTTCTTGTTGATAAGAGAATAACGAGCAGGCTCATGGAGCCGGAGTCGATAGAGAAGATTTTCCAGATAGACACTCACATAGGTGCTGCAACATCCGGGCTTGTTGCGGATGCCAGGATACTGGTTGACAGGGCGAGGGTCGAGTGTCAGATAAACAGGCTGATCTACGATGAGAGAATCGGCGTTGAGGCACTCTCGAAGAAGATATGCGACTTCAAGCAGACCTACACCCAGTACGGCGGTGTCAGGCCATTTGGAACAGCTCTCCTCATAATAGGGGCTGAGGATAACAGGGTGAGGCTCTTCGAGACGGATCCCAGCGGTGCGCTCCTCGAGTACAAGGCAACAGGGATAGGGGCTGGCAGAGCAGCCGTCATGGAGGTCTTCGAGGCGAAGTACCGTGAGGATATGAACATGAGGGAGGCCATTCTCCTCGGGCTTGAGGCCCTCTACAGGGCATCAGAGGGGAAGCTCGACGCCTCGACGACGGAGATAGGGGTTATAATGCTGGAGGACAAGAAGTTCCGCAAGCTCGAGGAGTCTGAGGTCGCTGAGTACATCGAGATGCTGAAATCACAGCTCGGAGGCGAGGCCTAGGATGGTAAAGCTCGATGAGGCTGTTCCCGCGAGGCTGAAGAGCCACGGCGCGGTCTTCGAGGTTCTTGTGGATCCCGATGGAGCCCTTGCGATGCGCCGCGGGGAGGATGTCAGAATAGAGGACATACTCGCGGTCGAGGATGTCTTCGAGAACGCGAGCAGAGGGGATAGAAGCGCTGAGGAGGACCTCCTCAAGGCTTTCGGCACAACAGATCCTCTCGCAATAGCGGAGATCATCATAAAGAAGGGCGAGATCAGCCTCACGGCAGAGCAGCGCCGGAGGGTCATAGAGTCCAAGAAGCGGCAGGTAATCGAGCTGATCGCGAGGAATGCGATAAACCCGCAGACCAGGACACCACATCCTCCATCGAGGATCGAGCAGGCGATGGCAGAGGCAAAGGTTCACATCGATCCGACGAAGTCCCTCGAGGAGCTTGTCGCGATAACGATGAAGGCCATACGCCCCATAATCCCCATAAGGTTCGAGGAGGTTGAGGTCGCGGTGAAGGTTCCTGCGAGCTATGCTGCGAAGTCTTACGGCGAGATATCAACCTTCGGCAAGCTCGTGAGGGAGGCATGGCAGAACGACGGCTCCTGGATCGGGGTTATCAGGATCCCTGCAGGGATGCAGACGGAGTTCTACTCTCTCGTGAACAGGCTCACAAAGGGTGATGCGGAGACCAAGCTGCTGAAGCACTGAGGATCTTGTGATGGACCGCAAAATCGTGATACCCGGGGATCTGCTCTCTGAGGACACAAGGAGAGCGGGTGAAGGCACATACGTGAGGAACGGCAAGGTGTACTCTCTTCTCTACGGGATTGCCAGCTTCAGGGACAGGATCAGCGTGATCCCCCTTGCAGGCAAGTATATCCCTGCGGTCGGGGATAACGTGATCGGAGTCGTCAAGGACATAACATTCTCGAACTGGATTCTGGATATCAACTCACCCTACGACGGTCTCCTTCACATCTCCGAGTTTCCAAAGAAGATAGATGTCGAGGATATGTCAAAGTATCTTCGCATAGGCAGCTCGGTCATGGCCAGGGTGAAGGATGTCGATCCCGCGATGAAGGTGGAGCTGACCCTGAACGACAGGAGGCTTGGCGTCATCAAGACGGGGAGGGTCGTGGAGATAAGCCACACCAGGGTTCCGAGGCTCATAGGAAAGGGCGGTTCGATGATAAGCATGCTCAAGAAGGAGCTGAACTGCAACATATTCGTCGGGCAGAACGGCAGGATATGGGTCAGCGGGAACGAGGAGGATATGGACCTGGCCTTGAAGACCATACTCCTGATCGAGAGGGAGGCCCACACGAACGGCCTCACAGACAGGATTGTTGAGTACATTAAGGATGCGAGAAGGGCCAGAGGATGATTATATGGATGAGAGGGTATTCATAAAGGATGGAATTCGTCTTGACGGCAGACGCTTCGATGAGCTCCGGCCCATAAAGATGGAGGTTGGCGTGCTCAAAAGAGCCGATGGCTCATGCTACATGGAGATGGGTGATAACAAGGTCATAGCTGCTGTGTACGGACCGCGGGAGGTCCATCCCAGGCATCTCCAGGAGGTCAACAGGGCCATAATAAGGTACAGATACAACATGGCCTCCTTCTCCGTGGAGGAGCGGAGGAGGCCCGGACCAGACAGAAGAAGCTACGAGCTCTCGAAGGTCAGCCGTGAGGCCCTGGAGCCTGTGATACTGACCTCATACTTTCCGAAGTCTGTTATAGACATATTCGTGGAGGTGCTACAGGCAGACGCCGGAACCAGGACTGCAGGGATAAATGCGGCATCTGTTGCGCTCGCAGACGCGGGCATTCCTATGAGAAGCCTTGTATCGTCATGTGCAGCCGGGAAGGTTGATGGCCAAATAGTCCTGGATCCCATGAAGGATGAGGATAACTTCGGCCAGGCGGACATGCCGATCGCGATAACGCCCACCGGCGAGATCACGCTATTGCAGATGGACGGGATCTTGACCAGGGATGAGTTCCGCCAGGCGATGGAGCTCGCGAAGAAGGGGTGCCAGGAGATCTACAAGATCCAGAGAAGGGTGCTCATAGAGAGATACAGCCAGTTCGAGGACCTTCAGGATGAGGGGAGCAGAAGATGAGCAGTGTGATATCTGAGATAAGAAAGGACTACCTGTACAACCTGCTGCTGCGCGGCGAGCGTGCAGATGGGAGATCCTTTACTCAATACAGGCCGATAGAGATCGAGAGGAACATAATAAAAAAAGCTGAAGGCAGCGCTCTTGTCAAGCTCGGAAAAACCCAGGTCATGGTCGGGATCAAGATACAGCCGGGCGAGCCGTTCCCGGACGCTCCAAACCGTGGTGTTATAGTAACGAATGCAGAGCTTGTGCCGCTGGCATCTCCGATATTCGAGCCGGGACCGCCGAACGAGTACGGAATAGAGCTCGCGCGGGTTGTCGACAGGGGAGTTCGCGAGTCTGGTTCTGTTGATCTCGATGCACTCTGCATCGTTCCCGGGGAGAAGGTCTGGATAATATTCATAGACATACACATACTGGATGACTGTGGGAATATCATGGATGCATCCAGCCTCGGCGCCATCGCAGCGCTTCTCGGAGCCACTGTGCCGGCGAGCCGGTTCGGTCTCGGCGAGGACTTCCAGCTTCCGGTCAGGGATATACCCATAGCCACGACAGCCGTCGAATTCGGGGATGTTGTTCTCTTCGATCCGGATGTGGATGAGGAGGCAATAGCCGATGCCAAGCTCACAGTGATAACAAAGGCAGACGGTACGATATGCGGGATGCAGAAGAGCGGGCCGGGGATGCTCTCTGAGGATCAGGTGTACCGCATTGTTGATATAGCATGTGATAATGCTAGGGAGATCCGAGAGAAGTTTCTGGAATGATGCATTATGGTCAAGCAATTCAAGAAGGGTAGGAAGACCAGGTCCGCAGCCAGGTTCGGGCCCAGGTATGGAAGAAAGATCAGAAAGCTCGTAGCCGATATCGAGGAGAAAAGCAGGGTCAGGTATGACTGCCCTAGGTGCAACAGGACCAGGGTCAGGAGAGTCGGCACTGCGATATGGCAGTGCTCCAAGTGCGGCTATGAGTTCGCAGGCGGCACATACCTTCCGGTGACATCCGCCGGAAGATCTGTTGTGAGATCCATGATAAAGAGGGCGATGGAGACGGAGTAGATGGCCTACAAGTGTGCCAGGTGCAAGAGGACCGTGGAAGTTGATTATGAGTACGCAGGCGTGAGATGCCCCTACTGCGGCCACAGAATACTTATGAAGGAACGGCCGACAACCGTAAAGCGGATGAAGGCGATCTGATGGTATGAGGGGCCGCGCAGAGATCATCTTTGAGCTGCCGGATTCAGAGGTTGTGCTCAATGCACTGAAACCGGAGCTTGATGACGATCTCCATCGTGGAAGGGTGGAGATTCGTGCTGCGAATAATGGGTTGTTGCTGACCGTCGAGGGTGATGATGTGGTCTCCCTGAGAGCGGCCCTGAACACCTGGCTGAGGCTGGTCAGGATATGTGTGGAGATGATTGAGATATGAGCGGAGAGTTACCCCCACAGGTGCAGAATCAGCTTGCTCAGCTGCAGCAGCTGCAGCAGCAGGCTCAAGCACTGGTTGCGCAGAAGAGCCAGATTGAACTCCTCAAGAAAGAAGCTGAGGCTGCGATCAAGGAGCTGGACAAGTCTCCGGACGATGTGGTGGTCTACAAGAATGTCGGCGAGCTCATGCTCAGATCCGACAAGGCGACGTTGATGACAGAGCTGAAGGAGAGGGTGGATCTTCTCGATCTCCGCCTGAAGACGGTTGCCAAGCAGGAGGAGCGGATACAGTCGAGGTTCAATCAGCTTCAGGACCAGCTGAGGCAGTCGCTTGGCCAGATGCCGCCAAGGGGCGGCTGAAACCGAATGGACCCGTGGCTTAGCCAGGATATAGCACCGGGCTTCTAACCCGGGGGTCGCGGGTTCGAGTCCCGCCGGGTCCGTCATATCCATTGGTGATGTTATGTGTGAGCTGTCGGTCTACATGGTTGCCGGTGGCAAGAAGGAGCTTGTAATGGAGAGCGTGGTCAGGATCGTTGTCATGGATGGCAGGATTCTATTCGAGGGAATACTCGGGGGATCGATGGAGGTTGACGGTAAGCTCAAGGAGGTCAACATACTCTCGCAGGAGGTCCTGATAGAGGCATGAGAGCGGATATGCAGCACACCTGAATTGTGCTGTTGCTGTTCTTCGTTCTCTCTGGGGCAATCTCAAACGGGCAATCTCAAACTGCATGGCAATAGATGGGGCAATCCCGTTGTGCCTATACCATCATCCCATGCGACCTGCCGGTGGCGCTGGCTGCATTTGCTCGATATCGTGAGCGTATTTGAGTTGCGGTCGACTGAAGTCGCCATCATTGGGGATTGTTCATCCCAGAAATCTGCCAAGAGGGCAGTTCATATCAACGTATTGAGCATGTTACGCTAGCTATCTTGGGACCAGCTCACAGCATACTCCATGTGCCAGCTCTGTTATGATCCCATTTGATGGTTTCTTGAGTTCCGCATCCTGATGGGAATTTTTTTATAAAAGCTTGTTTCAGACATTCGTTCATGATCGAGCTCAGGAGCGATCCTTATGTCCTCAAGCCGAGGGTGGCCCCCTCAACCGAGAGCGATTTCAGGATACATCTGAACATCGGATGGTGCAGGGGTGTTCTCTTCAATGTCGTCGCTCTCAAGAACTCCGTGGCAATAGTGGAGTACGATGCCATACTCTGGTCAGAGGACTCGGTTATGTTCGTGGAATACAAGGATTCCGTGGCAGCATACAAGAGCCTCTCAGCAAGAAGAATACAGCAGATGGACGGCCTGGCGAAGAATATTGCAAGGGGACTCGGGTACAGAAGATACTGCTTCATCATCGTCGTGAGGGATCTGCAGGAGACAACATCGAGGGGTGGCGTTGATGTCATTCCGCTTTACATGCTGGGCAGCTACGAGCCCTCTTTTGAATCAACATACAGCGAGCTCGATTATTTGGATAAGCTCATGGCGAAGTACACCCGTGAGGAGAAGCTGGAGTTCGTGATGGAGCTCGAGAAGCTGAAAAGAATGATCGAGACAGGTTTGGCGTGAGATCTTCTCTTAACATCGTATGGAGCATGCCGGCAAAGGGGTCATCACCATGAGGGGATACGCCACTGCATACGGCGCAGCAACTGTGCTGAACGCCATCGCGAACTGGAAGGGCTCTGCGTTCGGAATATCGCTCCGAACATCAGCAGAGGTTGTGCTCGACGATTCTGAGGGTGTGAGAGGGGATGTGGAAGGCATCGATACCACGCTCATCGTAAGATGTGTTGAGAGTGTGTTGAGCCATTTCGATCTCGATTACGGGGGTGTTGTGAGGACGAGAAGCGAGATACCGGTCGCAAGCGGTCTGAAGTCGAGCAGTGCTGCTGCAAACGCCGCGGTTCTCGCTACCGTGGATGCACTGGGCGAGGAGATCGATATGATCGATGCGGTGCGCATTGGGGTCGAGGCGGCTCTCGACGCAGGCGTCACGGTGACCGGTGCGTTCGATGACGCGTGCGCCTCCATGCTCGGCGGTGTTGTGGTGACGGACAATTTGAAGAGATGTCTCCTGAAAAGAGATGAGCTTCACTCAGATGTGGTGCTCCTCATCCCTGAGGAACAGTTCTTCTCCAGAGATGTTGACGTGGAGAGGTGCAGAGCGCTCTCCAGGGTTGCTGATGCTGTGTTTGAGATGGCGATTGAGGGGGATTATGCAGGAGCGATGACACTGAACGGGCTACTGTACTGCACAGCGCTCCGCAGGTCTCCGGAGCCGATCGTCCTTGCGCTCAGGGCTGGTGCAGCCGGAGCGACTCTCTCCGGCACCGGACCAGCATACGCTGCACTCGTCGATGATATCTCAGGAGATGATGTTGTGGAGGCATGGTCATCTCTCGGCGGAAGGATCATAAGGGCAGCGGTTGAGAACAGAAGCGCCAGGATGGGGCAGGCGGATCTCTTTCAGGAGGGGATATGATGGGCTTGGTTGAGCACAGGTTGGAGGTACAGAAAATAGACGAGGAGATATTGAGGCTGATACAGAAGCGCATGGCTCTTGCAGAGAAGATCTACAGGGATAAGGCAGCGCTCGGCCTCTCGATATCCGATCCGGATCAGGAGGCACTGGTGCTCAGCAGGGCTGTGGATATGGCCACGGAGCTCGGTCTCGATCCGGGAAGCATAAAGAGCATATTCAGGATACTCATCGACATGAGCCTCCAGAAGCAGCACGGACTTCATGGCGAGGACAACCTGCCATGAGTGGAGCTCCTAAAAATCACATCATCTGGTTCAGGACCACCATGCGACCTGTTGGGGATGTGGCATTTTGAGATCCGCTCATCGGATGTGTTCGAATAAGGATTAGGTGTTTATGATGTGCAGAAGAGGGAAGATCCAGATTTTTGGCCACAGCTCTTATCTGGAAAGGTCCCGCTCATCGTCAGTAAGAGATTTGTGAGACAAGTTCCATGCCAGATATCATACTGGATGCGGTGGTCTGTACCGAAGATGCAGCACGGATGAGATATGTCTGATATGAAACTCGGAGTTCTATTCAGCGGCGGCAAGGATTCTGTTTTCGCCTGCTACAGGGCCATGGAACATGAGGACGTACGGTGTCTGATCACCCTGATATCTGAGAATGAAGAGAGCTACATGTTCCACACCCCGAACATAGGGCTCGCGGATCTTGTGGCATCCGCCATTGGCGTTGATATCCTCAAGTGGCGAACACCGGGCGTGGAGGAGATGGAGCTGGAGGATTTGAGAGATGCGATCATCGAGGCGCGCAGGCTTTATGGCATCGAGGGGATAGTGACAGGCGCGATCGAGTCCGTCTACCAGTCATCAAGAATCCAGAGGATCTGCAGCAGCCTTGATCTCTGGTGCTTCAACCCCCTCTGGCAGCTAGATCAAATCGAGTATCTGAGGATGCTGAGAGCGTACGGCTTCAGGGTCATTGTGACAGGTGTCTTCGCGTACCCCCTTGATGAGAGCTTTCTGGGAGCGGAGATTGATGATGGGATGATAGCAAAGCTTCAGGGTCTTCAAAAAAGGTATGGAATAAGTCCCTCTGGGGAGGGTGGCGAGCTAGAGACGCTGGTGCTGGACGGGCCTATCTTCAGGAGGCGTCTTGAGATTCTCCGCGCTGCAAGCCACTTCAGCGGGAATCGGGGTAGATACGTGATCGAGTCAGCGAGGCTCGTGGAGAAGCCGGGGCATCTGAACAATGGCAATGCGTAGATGGTGATACGGTGATTCTTGTCCTTGACATGTGCTATCGCGCGGGCTCGCTCTCAAGATACGAGTTCGTCGACCCTGTTGCAGCAGCGCTTCGCAGAGCTGGCGCAGAGATCGATGTTCTGCATTACAGTGAGCTCGATGACCCGCATGGTTACGATAAGATCGTACTCTGCGGCACAGCTCTCAAAGACAGGCGCTGTTTTGATGATGCAGATCAGCTCTCCTGGATACGGGAATGCAAACTCCCGATGCTGGGAATATCGACTGGAGCAGCTCTCATATGCTCCATTTTGGGTGGAAGCGTGCTGCCGTATATCCACATCGGCATGGGAGACGTGAAGATCATCGCTGAGACGCCGCTGCTCGGAGAGCCGCGGACGATACCTGTGTTCCACCTCCACGCCTTTCGTCTGGTGCTTCCATCCGAATTGAGAGCCATAGAGGAGAACTGTGAGGCTTTTGTGGGACGCGATCGCCCTGTCTACGGTATTTTATTCAGCCCAGAGGTCAGAAACTGCTGGATCCTCGAGAGGTTTGTGAAGTGTCACCTGTGAGCAGCATGAATCTTCACGTCTGATCTTTCCGAAGTCCAGTACGCCGAGATCTGACATACCAGCCGGAAATGCTTTTATAAAATTTGACAATGTAACAATCATGAGAAAACTTGCCGTGATCGTGGTCCTGATTGTGGCTATTTGTGCAGCAACGGATGCCGCAGGCGCCACGCCGTACTTCAAGGTCGTTGACGCTCCTGATGTGAGCATGAGTCCGAACACCACCATAACTCTTCCGATAACGATACAGAACCTTGGAGGTGACGGTGCCTATGCCAGACTGGTATTCAGAGGCTTGCCTGAGGGTGTATCAGTATCGAATGTGACGAGAGCCAGATGGGTCTATCCTGGTGGTAGGATGACGTTCAACGTGAATCTATCAGCAGGAGATATCTCTCCCGCGAATCATACGATAGAGGTCGGTATCGCTGCGAAGGGCTCCCCTCCGAACTACAGGAGCTTCCATCTGATCGTCGAGAACGTGACGGAGGAGACTGGGATTGCTGTGAATGCGACCGAACTGGCAGGAGAACATCCCGAAACGAGTAACGTGAGTGAGAGCGCTAAGAGACAGATTCCAGCAGCAGGTGTGCTATTGTCGATGCTCGCGATGGCAGCGGCCCGCATCAGAAGAGCCGGAAGGCTGCGGTGATGAGTCGATGCGCGACACACTGGCCGGACCTGTCTGAATAAGGATTGGGTGTTTTCGACTGCTGAAGGCTGTAAGGTCCAGATTTCCGACATCAGCACCCATCCGGACAGCTCCCACCGGCCGTGAGCAAAATTCTTCTACGATGAGCAACATCTCGCAGGCAGATGTGCAGAGATGCGCTGCTTCTGGTCTGCATGCTCTTCCTCATGATCTCAGGATCGTTGGCATGGGCGCACATCTCATACGGAACCGCTGAGGCTCAGGACGCGTCGCTCCATCCTGCAATTCATGGATTCAGGACCGAGGATATGGTAGGGGTGTTCTCGATCGAGAAGAGGATAGTCCTCGCGAGCGGCGATCCGTCGGGCGGTGTGGCGGAGGGCATCGACTCTCAATTTGATGCCAGGCTCGGGCCCTATCTGCTGAATCTCACGATCGAGCCCCGCGTGATGAATGCAAGCCTGGATACTCTTAACATATCGCTCACGCTCTCCGAGATCGGAGCATCTCCCCCGCTGATAAAGCTCGTCAGCCCCTCCGGAGGGATGTCGGCTGAGGTGCAGCTGAACCAGACATCAACCGCTGACAGCACCGGCGGAGTCGTCTACCGGGGTGATATCAGGATACCGGCGGATGCGGAGCCTGGTAGGTGGCGGATATCATGGCTGAGAGCGTGTGATTCGCAGGGCCACAGCATTCTTCTCGGCGAGGATGAGCTGAATGCAAGGGGCTTTCCCACATTTATCGATGTGAGGAGCAGAGGCATGAGCCCGCTGCAGGGCTGAGCCGAGAGCGGTTCAGCGCATCGATCTGCGCTTGGATAGCAGCAGAAAATCCTCATCCAGAGATATGCTCACCCCGCGCATCTCGAGCTCGGAGATGAGGGCGTCGAGTATATCCTCCATGGGGTTCCTCCTTCTGACCGCCACTCCTCTCCAGGCCTCGAAGAAGCCGGTGACCATGTTCTCGCCGAACTCCATCTCGGGATGCCTCACGACTAGCTCCTCCTCCAGCGGCACACCAAGCTCTTCCGCACTCCTCTCCAGGAGCTCCAGGCAGTCTGCAATGCCCATGCGGCAGAATATGTGCGCATCGCTCGCCTCCAGCATCCAGCGCCTGCCATCAGCCTCCATCTCACATGAGATCTCGACAGCATCCATCGCAGAGATGATCGGCTCGAGCGCCCTTGCAGCCAGCGCAGCGATGCGATCCGAGATATCCTCCATAGCAGCTCACAACGATATCTTTTTTTTTTGGGTATATATTTTTGTGATGCCGACCTTCTGCGAGAGGATTCTGCAGATGGATCTGTCCGAATAAGAGCTGAATTCATGAATCTGTGGCGTGCTGCTTTTGAATGGGAGGAGATACTCAATCCTTACGCTCATATATGGGTAGCAACTTGTAGGGCATGCGATGTGGTTGGTGACGACCTCATTCATTCGCCACGCATAGCATGACCACAGCTCCTTCTGGCAAGTCATCAAATGGATAAGATCGCAGTCCTTATTCGGACAGGTTCGCGGATCGAGCTCCAACACGCCTCTGCTTGGAGCAGAAGATTTATATCATAGAGTACAGTGGAGCAGTTTCAGTCCACGAATTCGATGGATTGGGATGACCCACAGTTGATCTCAACGCTGATTCTTCTTCTGGTTCTCGTGCTCATAGCGTTCAGGCAGGTCGGCGGGATCAGGCTTAAGATATGGCAGATAATGACAGGCGGAGCTATTGCTGCTGTCGCGCTCGGCGAGATATCCCCCGTGGATGCCATAAGATCGATCAACGCAGATGTAATGATCTTTCTCGCGGGCATGTTCGTGGTCGGGGAGGCGATGCGCCAGAGCGGCTATCTATTCTACCTCACGAACAGGCTCTTCGGAAGAGCTGACAGCACAGATGAGCTTCTCATAATGCTGCTATTTGGGATGGGCATGCTCTCTGCGTTTCTCATGAACGACACCATAGCGATAATAGGCACCCCTGTGGTGCTTTACCTCTCCAGGCTTCACAGAGTGGCGCCCGCCCTCATGCTCCTCTCGCTGGCGTTCGCCGTGACAATAGGAAGCGCGATGAGCCCGATCGGCAACCCGCAGAACCTGCTCATAGCGATCGACGGTGGGCTGGATAATCCCTTCGCGGACTTCTTCGGCAATCTGTTCATACCTACATGCATCAACCTCTTCATAGTCTATCTCCTGATGAAGGCCTTTTACAGGAATGAGTTCAGGAGGCTGGATCAAATACACGTGAGTTGTTCGCTCAGCGATGAGAATCTCGCACGAGTGTGCAGGATCTCCCTCGCCACGATAGTGGTTCTCATACTCCTGAAGATAGTGGCCGTGATGTTGGGCGCAGGGGAATCGTTCAGGCTGACGTACATTGCGGTGGCAGCAGCTCTCCCTGTCATCACCCTGAGCAACCGGAGGTGGGAGATGCTCAGGGGCATTGACTGGGAGACGCTGATATTCTTCGCATCGATGTTTGTTCTTATGGAGGCTGTGTGGAGATCGGGCTTCATCCAGGAGTCTCTGAGTCTGGAGAGCGATGGCATCGCCTCCGTATCCATGGTTCTCGGGCTGAGCGTCACACTGAGCCAGCTGGTCTCAAACGTGCCCTTTGTCGCCCTGTACCTGCCAGTGCTCGATCAGATCGGGGCGACTGCCCAGACGATGGTTGCGCTGGCAGCTGGAAGTACTATCGCAGGCAACCTCTCGGTACTTGGAGCTGCGAGCAATGTCATAATAATTCAGAACGCAGAGAAGGATGGAGCCACGATAACATTCCTTGAGTTCGTGAAGGCGGGGATCCCTCTCACAGCAGCGAACCTGGCCGTGTACTGGCTCTTCCTGGAGATCTGGCCTGCTCTGTGAAACCGGTACGGAAAGACTCTCAGAACGCCCATCCCATGATATGAAGCGCTATCACCATCAGGGCGCCGAGCGCTCCGCCGAATGCGCATATCAGGACAACAGGCCAGCTGTATCCTATGCCGAGACCCGCAGCTGCATTTGCGAGGTACAGGACGAAGAGGCCTATCAGGGCATTGACCACAAAGGTCCTGAGAGACTTCAGGATCACGAAGAGACCAATCAGGACCGCGATCAGAAGCAGAAGCATGCCGAGCTCGATCACATAATCATCTCCACGTGCAGATGTTCTCACTCATCGGTCTTAACCATTTTGAGCAGAACGGATAATGACATGCTCCATCCATGCGAGTCGCTCCGCCTGCTAGACGCTGCGAGACTGCCCGTATCTTTTGAGGTACGACTCGATGTACCTTCTCGCATTCTCCCCCTTGTAGACGCCAGCATGCCCCTCGCAGAGCACATCGATATTCAGCGAGAGGATCTTCTCCATCGACTCTTTCCATTTCGCCAGGTCCGAGCCCCATCGTGGAGAAAACGGCCCGTGGATGTCCTGCCCGAATAGAACCCTGCCATCATCTGTGTCGATGAAGGGTGATATGGATCCCGGAGTATGGCCTGGCGTGTGGATCATGTGGAAATCTACGTCTCCGATGCGGATCATCTCATGCTCACCCCTGAGGGATATGTCGACTTTCGTCGGTGTGTATTTAACGCCGTAAAGATCTGCAGCGGTGAGATCATCATGCACCTCCTCTATGCCCTTCCTGTCCAGCTCGTGCGCAATGACCTTCGGACCGTAAAGATTCACAATCGGCGCTATACCCCCGATGTGATCGATGTGGCAGTGTGTCGCTATTATGTACTTTATCCAGTGCGGCTCGTATCCTGCGGACTGGACGTTTCTCAGGATGTTATCAACACTCCTTCCCAGGCCTGCATCGATGAGAGCGAGATCGGCACCACAGTCGACGAGATAGACGCAACAGTCATCGCCGCCTGTGATGCCAGGGCCTCCAACCGCATAAACCCTGTCGCACACGTTCTTGTATCGCATGTCAGGATCTTATGGGAGGGGGTACTTAATCAGAACGGATGATGGGGCAGAAGACACTTAGCAGAGGCGCTCCGCAGATGTGAGTTGGGGCTGGCATAATCGAGCATCATCGAATCGGCGCTCGATGCTGCAGGGCTGCATGCCCATGATCTTTACAGTAGACGTATCGATCTGAATAGATCGATGCTGCGGTTGCCCCATATCGTTGACCGTGCCACGATTATTTCGCGCCCCCAACCATCGTCGCCGTCAGGGCTGAAACATATCAGGCGCATCTTTGGGTAGTACAGATCCGTCGCATTTATTAAAACTCCATTATGCCCAGCCACATCAAAATCCACATGCTCCGTGCTCCACCCCAGGGGGATAAGATGCTCGGCGAACAAGAGCATCCTCTCCACGCTCACATTTATCGCTTCATCCAGCCTGTGAAGCTCCAGGATGACATCATTCGCATGCCCGATGGTGGTTGTGTGGACCGTGCAGTTGATCTGCTCTGGCCAATGCGTCTCCTTTATCGCCTCGTGAGTTACAACATACGGATCCGGCACGCAGCTCATGTCGATGTATATACCCACCTGTCCGAGTGTGATCGTCTCTGCGCCCGCATCGCACCAGAGCGTGCACAAAATCATGCATACGAAAAACAGACATGCATCTCGCATATCGTTCGATCGCATACCACTCATATCTCCTTCCAGAGCCTGACTGCATCCTTACCGTAACCGTAGTAGTTCCTGAGCACCTCACCTTCGACATAGCCAGATCTGTGATAGAGCTCCAGCGCAGCCCTGTTTGAGGTATCGGCCTCAAGCCTGAACCGCCTCGCACCGGCTGCCCGCATCTCCCTCTCGATGGCATCTAGCAGCGCTGATCCCACTCCTCTTCGTCTGTGATCCGGATGCACATCGAGCGTATATATCACGCCTGTTCTTCCGGAGAGATACCCTATCACAAATCCCATGATCTCGTCATCGCAGGCCACAAGGGCTGTCGCATTTCTCAAAAGAAATGAGAAGAGACCTCTTGTGAACAGGACCTCCTCTGGAAAGCAGAGCCTCTCGATCTCCACGATCCTGTCGAGATCCTCAATGCAAGCTCTGCGGATCCGCATGTGTTCAGGGCTTCCTGTGCTCCGAAACCTGTCTCACGACATCCACGTATGCTCCGAAGATCTCGGGGATATCGATTGTGCCAACGACATCGACCACGCCGACGGCAGCGAGAACACGATCTTTGAGCCTGATCGGCGCGACTGATACCGGAACCCCCTTGAAGGCACCGCTTGACGGTATCGTTCTCATTGCTCTTCCAGATCTGAGAACGTCCTCGAGGACAGGGCCTGTGTAGTCGTCATCGACCACCTTTCCCCTCTCCACTCTCACCCCCCTGGCTCCGGCGCTTCTCATTGTGACCGGGAGGTTGAGTATCTCGTTTATGGCGATTGCAATGGGTGCCAGCTCCTCAGCACCTGAGTTTTCTGAAATCTCTATCCTGGGCATAAAAATTTCTATTGTGCTGCATGAAGATAAGCGTTGCTTTATGGCAGGGAGACTTATGCTAATAAGCGAAAAGTAATTGTGATAAACAAGAGCTGTAAGGTTTTTGTCTCTCGTTGCTGTGTTGGATATGTCATGAAAATCGGTATACAGATTCCTGGAACGTGTGGAGAATAGATCGGAATTGATATCATAAGACGTAATTTTAAAAAGTTATCAACACAGCAGCTCCCGTCTATTGGTCGGACATGTTCTGGCAGGTATCTCATCTGGAGACTGCGAGAACAGCAGAGCGGCGCCAGCCAGCAGCGTAATAGTATGCTGGCGGCGCACGCTGTCAACTTCTATCATAAAATTGTTAAGTACCCATATGTTTATATGTCATACAATGGCATGCTATGCATACGCACACACTTCACAAATCTGCATTCGGGGCAGGTATAAGCAGATCTGTGATCGAAGGTGTCTCAAAACAGCACCAGTAATCGACTGCGATAGGATGATCCTCTCTTGCCTTCGGCTGGATCTGCATGCGGCCTGTTGCGGCTGGCTATTTGAGACATGCTCATTAAAGGGGGGCCAGAAATGGCGAACAAAACTGCAACGGAAAGCATCGATCCGGCCACCACGAAGATGCTGCTCGAGGCACGCAGGGCTGGGCTGGAGACTGTTTGGGATCGTTTCAATAAACAGCAACCGCAGTGTGGATTCGGACAGCTCGGCATTTGCTGCCGCAACTGCAACATGGGTCCATGCAGAATAGATCCCTTTGGGGATGGACCTGATAAGGGCGTATGTGGCGCGACAGCTGACATCATTGTTGCGCGCAACCTCCTGAGGATGATAGCTGCAGGCGCAGCAGCACATGCTGACCATGCAAGGGATGCAGTCATAGTGTTCAAAGAGGCATTAGAGGGAAGGGCAAGGAGTTATCAGATCAGGGATGAGGCGAAGCTCAGAGAGCTTGCAGCCGAGTACAACATCTCGAGCTGGGGGGAGCAGGGAGGTGCAGCGGATCTAGCAAACGCCCTTCTCTCAGACTTCGGAAGGCAGGAGGGATATGTGACGCTCACCCGCAGAGCCCCGGAGAAGCGCCGGAAGATCTGGGAGAGTCTGGGGATAAGCCCGAGAGGCATCGACAGGGAGATCGTGGAGTGCATGCACCGCACCCATATGGGTGTGGACAACGACCCGCTTCACATCCTGCAGCATGGGCTGAGAACCAGCATCGCCGACGGCTGGGGCTCGTCGATGATTGCGACAGAGGTGCAGGATATTCTCTTTGGAACGCCATCTCCCAGGAGATCAGAGGCGAACCTGGGAGTGCTGAAGGAGGATGAAGTTAACATAATCGTCCACGGCCACGAGCCCATCCTCTCGGAGATGATTGTTGAAGCTGCATCAGATCCGGAGATGATCAAGCTCGCAAAGAGTGTCGGAGCTAACGGAATCAACGTCGCTGGGATATGCTGCACCGGAAATGAGGTGCTGATGCGCCATGGAATTCCAGTTGCAGGAAACTTCCTCCAGCAGGAGCTCGCTGTAATCACGGGCGCTGTTGAGGCGATGGTGGTTGATGTGCAGTGCATCATGCCGTCGCTAGGCGGCCTCGCCGCGTGCTATCACACGAAGTTCATCTCGACCTCTCCAAAGGCAGAGTTCCCCGGGGCGCTCAGGATGGAGTTCAGCGAGGAGAGGGCAGCAGAGATCGCAAGGGAGATCGTGAGAACCGCGGTCGAGAACTACCCGAAGCGGGACAGGGGCAGAGTTCTCATACCGAGGGAGAGGAGCGAGTGCATGGTTGGGTTCAGCGTCGAGGCCATCCTGAAGGCGCTCGGCGGAACACCGCAGCCGCTGATAGATGCGATAGTAAACGGATCCATAAAGGGCATCGCGGCGGTCGTCGGGTGCAACAACCCAAAGGTTCCGCACGACCATGGTCACGTCAACCTCGTCAGGGAGCTGATCAGGAACAACGTGCTCGTAGTAACCACAGGATGCAACGCGATCGCCTGCGCAAAAGCAGGTCTGCTCAGGCCTGCGGCTGCAAAGGAGGCCGGAGACGGTCTCAGAGGTGTCTGCGAGTCCCTCGGCGTCCCGCCGGTTTTGCACATGGGCTCATGCGTTGACATAAGCAGAATTCTTGTAGTGGCAGCAGCGATCGCAAACAAGCTTGGCGTGGACATAAGCGATCTTCCAGTGGCAGGCGCGGCTCCAGAGTGGATGAGCGAGAAGGCGGTTAGCATCGGGGCATATGTTGTTGCATCCGGAGTGTTTACAGTGCTGGGCACGGTTCCGCCTGTTCTCGGAAGCCCTGTGGTTACGAGAATCCTGACGAAGGACCTCGGCGATGCTGTTGGGGCGACGTTTGCAGTAGAGCCGGATCCGTTCAAGGCATCCAAACTCATTATAGAACACATTGAGAGCAAGAGAAGGGCGCTGGGTCTGAAGGTGTGACCATGAAGGAGATACTTGTTCGCCCGGAGAGATGCATGGGCTGCCGCTCCTGCGAGATAGCATGCGCTGTTGAGCACTCCCAGAGCAGGGATCTCTTCAGAGCGTTGTCAGAGATGCCGCAGAAGCGTCTCTTCGTGGAGCACGTTCCAGAGTACTCTCTCGCGGTGCCCATACTCTGCAGACACTGCGAGGATGCGCCGTGCGTTGCGGTTTGCCCCACTGGAGCTCTGACGCAGGACGCGATCTCTGGAGTCGTGAGGCACAACAAGGATATCTGCATCGGTTGCTGGACGTGCGCCTCTGTCTGCACTTACGGAGTGATTGGCAGGGACAGAAGGGCTCGTGTTGCTATAAAATGCGACAGGTGCCCGGACCTGGAGGTACCTGCCTGCGTCAGCGCATGTCCCACACGCGCCCTGATCTACGGGGATGTTGAAGAGATCTCGAGCTCGAAGAGGGCAGAATCCGCTCTGAAGGTCGCGCGGGGTGTGGCTGTCAGCAGTCGGTGATGAAATGAGCGGCAGGACACCCACAGTCTGCCCCTACTGCGCTGTGGGCTGCGGGTTTTACATAACCCGGAACGGCATGGAGTACATGCCCGACCACCCTGTCAATGAGGGGGCTCTCTGCGCGAAGGGTAATGCAGCCCTTGATATCCTGAATCACGTGGAGAGGCTGCGGTATCCGATGATGAGGGTCGGAAAGGACTGGATAAGAGTATCCTGGGACGAGGCGCTTGACAGAGTGGCAGAGGAGATGGAGAAGGTTCTGCGGGAGAGAGGGCCGAAGGCCCTTGCATTCCTAGGATCCGCAAAATGCACCAACGAGGAGAACTATATTTTCCAGAAGATCGCGCGACTGATGGGGACGAACAACATCGATAACTGCGCAAGACGCTGCCACTCGCCGACGATCATCGCGCTGCGCGAGATGCTCGGAACCCCCGCGATGACCAATCCAATATCAGATCTAGCGCTCTCTGATTGCATTCTGGTGATCGGATCGAACCTGGCTGAGAACCATCCTGTGGTAGCCAGGTGGATCCTGAGAGCGAAGGACAGGGGCGCGGTTGTGATCGTAGCAGATCCGAGGGTGACACCAACCTCCTGGCTCGCAGATCTCCACATGCAGCTCAACCCTGGCACAGATATCGCGCTCATCAACGGCATGATCAACGTAATACTAAGAGAGGGGCTGGAGAAAAGGGCATTCATAAATGAGAGAACCATTGGATTCGAGAATCTCGATCTCAGAGATTACACCCCTGAGAGGGTATCCGCGATAACAGGCCTGAGTGCTGGAGATATCATCAGAGCCGCGAGGCTATATGCGAGATCTCCTGCATCTTCAATAGTTTACTGCATGGGCATCACACAGCACACATGCGGAACAGATAATGTGGCTGCATGCGCGAACCTCGCCCTCGTCTGCGGACAGATTGGAAGACCTGGCGCCGGTATATTTCCGCTGAGGGGGCAGAACAACGTCCAGGGAGCGTGCGACATGGGGGCTCTGGCGGATTTCTATCCCGGATGGAGATCTGTGGAAGATTCCAGGGCGATCGATGATCTCAGGCGTTTATGGAATGCGAGATCCCTTCCGATGGGGCGCGGACTTACCGCTGATCTGATGCCAGACGCGGATCTCAAGTTCCTCTACGTGATGGGCGAGGATATCGTGAACTCAGATCCCACTGTATCCCGGAGGAGGTTGAAGAGAGGTTTCATGGTCGTGCAGGACATATTCATGACCGACACCGCAAAGCTTGCGGATCTTGTGCTGCCAGCGACTGCATGGGCGGAGAAGGAAGGCACAATCACATCAACAGAGCGGAGGGTCCAGTGGATATATCGAGCAGGAGAGCCTCCCGGGGAAGCGAGGATGGATCTGTGGATTCTATCAGAGGTGGCGGCACGCATCGGATTCGATCTCGCATCCGAACCGGATGAGGTTCTGGCGGAGATAAACCAGGCGGTTCCAGCATACCGCGGCATCAGCAGGAGCAATGCAGGAGCTCGTGGCGGGATCATCTGGCCGTGCCCGCATAAGGATCATCCCGGGACTCCTCTGCTTCACAGGGAGAGGTTCTCCACTCCGGATGGAAAAGCGAGAATCATTCCAGTCCATCACCCAGCGCTTGAGCGCACATCCACAGAGTACCCGTTGATCCTTATCACAGGGCGTGTGGCTCTCCACTACAACTCAGGATCGATGACCATGAGAAGTGAAGGGCTTGTGAAACGAGAGCCGGAGATTCACATCGATGTGAATCCAGATGACGCTATGCGTTTCGGATTAGCTGATGGTGATGCCGTCATGGTCGAGACTAGATGGGGCAGAGCAAGGGCGCGAGCACAGATCACTCAAGGACAGAAGCGCGGGACACTGTTCATGCCATTCCACTTCCCGGAGACGAACCTGATCGCATCAGAGCTTCTCGACAGGAAAGCTATGATGCCCGAGCTCAAGGTCGCCGCGTGCAGGATCAGGAGGTGTGATTGATGGCGAAGATATACCTGGACCCTGAGAGGTGTATCGGATGCCGCTCATGTGAGGTCGCGTGCGAGAGGGAGCACGGGCATCCACGCATATCTGTGGGCATCGTGGGCGATCTGGCAGCTGTGCCTGTGTACTGCCATCAGTGCGATACCTCTCCATGCACCGCTGTCTGCTACACCGGCTCACTGAGGCTGGATGGCGATATGGTTGCATTCGATCAGGATCTCTGCACACGCTGTGGACTGTGCGTAGTTGCATGCCCCTTTGGGGCGATAGAGCTTCGTTCAATGATACAGAGATGCGATCTCTGTATTGAGAAGGAGACGCCGATCTGTGTCATGACATGTCCGGCGGAGGCTCTTCGGCTTGGTGATGTAGATGTGGTCTCCAGATCCACCAGAAGGAGGGCTGCGGGCGCTCTGGCGGCCAGGCTGGTGAGGATATGAAGATAGATGAGAAAAAATGTATTGGCTGCCGCGCGTGCTCGGCGATATCGAGCAGCATATCCATATCAGAGGATGCAGAGATGCGCAGCATAACGTTTCATCCACATGAGGACTTGACAGACAGGCTGATCGAGACATGCCCGACAGGTGCGATATCCTCTGCTCTCACAACTGAGAGCATCACGCTCGCGTTCAGGATGAAGCGATGCAGCATCTGCGGAGAACCATTCGCCACGGAGAGGGAGATCGAGCATGTTGCAGCTCTCATGCCCGCGAGGTTCCAGAAGAGCTGGCTGGATCTGTGCCCTAACTGCCGCAGGGATGGGCAGCGCAGATCGCATGCCCGGCAATGCATCCTGGTAAGAGGAAGAAGGTGAGCAGGAGGGGGCGACAATCGCTGGTGGTTTCCGCCCCTATACATATGATAACCTGCCCGCAGATACGCTGGTTCTGCGATGCACGCCCAGCAACGAGCGCTTCCGACAGCCTGTCTCTCCAAAGGTGGGGCCGATACAGGAGCAGCTTGGCGATATAAACAGCACCGCAGTAAACTACTCCTCGGGCGCAACAGACCAGGAGCTTATCGTCTCTTCCAAGGCCATGCAGTACGAGGAGTTTTTCAGGAGGATCGCGGAGAGCTGACAACACAATAGCGCCTGGCTCCGCTCTTCTGTATTCAGCGACTTATCTCCTTCCATAACCGGCGGTTTTATCGGATGGTGTGTATGCCTTCAGCGCCTCAGTAGTGCGCACCTGATTTGCTAACAGAGTAAATTCTTCACGCTGCCAAGCACCAGGCTTGAAAAATGGTTTATAGGAAATGAATTACAGAAATTGCAAACTGCGTTCATGCTGTACAGCATAAAATAAACTGTGAACTATTATGATGAGACCGCCCATATCTTCGACTCTGATCGTGATCATGGTGATTGCAGCAGTGGTACCTGCCGCAATTATGGGGCTGCTCTTCAATACAGAGGTCAGCAGAATGGTGGGGCCGATACAGGAGCAGCTTGGCGATATAAACAGCACCGCAGTAAACTACTCCTCGGGCGCAACAGACCAGGAGCTTATCGTCTCTTCCAAGGCCATGCAGTACGAGGAGTTTTTCAGGAGGATCGCGGAGAGCAATCAGTTCGTGGCAGACTATGCTGCTTCCGGTTTCTCTGATATCGATCGAGTGGCAGATCCGAACAGCCCCCTCTCACAGACCCTAGCTAGGGCGATAAAGAGGAACAGCGCGATCGAGCGAATATACCTGGCGACCGCTGATGGAAGAATAGCTTCATGGCCGGAGACAGATGGAATCAGGAATTATGCCATAAACGCATCCGAACTCAGATCACTGGGATGGTACAATGCGGCACAGGCTGCCGGCGGAACTGTATGGATTCCCGGAGACGAGATGCACATGATGTGCGCAACGCCTGCATACTGGAATATCACACTCTACTGCGTTGCTGCATCAGAGGTATCTCTGTCAGATCTCTACTCAGATCTATCGATGCTCAGAGGCAGCGGCTATCCATTCATAGTGAACAGAAGTGGCGATGTGGTGATGATTCCCAAGGTCCGGAGGGGTGATGCCCCATGGGACAATCTGCTCCTCTCCGGAAACCTCTACAAATCCAACATCTCTGCATTAGCGGAGCTCGGCGATCGTATATCAAAGGGTAAGAGCGGCTCGGATTATCTCATGATAGATGGCCGGGGCTGGTTTGTGGTTTATTCGCCCGTGAAGAGTGTTGGGTGGACAGTCGTTGTTGCGTACCCATCCGAGCGGATGATGGTTCCCCTAAGCATCGTGGAGAGAAGCGCGAACGCTCTCAGTCAGAGAGCCGTGGAACTCCTGCGCAGCAGCACAGCGGCAATGTTCTCAAAAGGACTGTTACTGATAATCATCTCTGGTGTGGCATTCGGATTGATAGGAATAATGATCCGCAGGCAGCTCAGGAGATCTGCAGGCTGCATATCTGATGCACTGCAGCGCATCGGCGGGGGTGAGCTGGAGAGGCGCGTGCCTGTGGAGTGCGATATCGAGGGGATTGTGCAATCCATTGAGTCTATGCGCCAGTCTCTCAGAACGCTCCTCGAGGGGGCCAAAGCGGAGAGTTATGCAAGGGGATCACAGGAGTGCAAGAGCTCTGTATTAAAATCATTTGACACGTATCTGACTGCCGGTACTCTTCCTCTCATCGAGGGATATGATCTCAGCATTCGCCAGATATCGAGAGGAAGCACGTTCCACGACGTTCTGGAGATCCAGCACGGAAAGGTCGCTCTGTGCATGGGTAGAGCAAATGGGGAGGAGATGGAGTCTGCCGTCCTCGCTGCCATCGCCAGAGCGGTTATAAGAGCGCTTCCATCTCAGCACCCGGATGAGGTGATAAAGCGCGCGAACAGCATACTGGCAAAGAGCTCATCATCCCCCATCTCCTGCTTCTACGCGGTCCTCGATCACGGGCAGGGGGAGCTGGTGTACTCAAATGCAGGCCACGCTCCGCCGTTTGTGGTGAGCCGGGATGGATCCGTGGATACCCTCTGCGGCGATGGGATACCCATGACGATCAGGGACGATCTCAAACTCGGGTATGAGCGCCGACCCATTTCGAAGGGAGATGTCCTTGTGATCTACTCTGAGGGCATGATAGAGGCGCAGGGCTTCGACCTGGAGCGTCTGATAGGTGTGGCTCGCGGCTCCAGAACAAAGAGTGCATCAGAGATAGCGGACGATATAGAAAGGGCGGTCCCGAAGGGGGATGGCATGGCGGTCATGGTGATGAAATCAGTTTGATGCGTCCGGCGCACACCACCTCTGCAACCTGCGCCCGACATCGCTCTGGCAGAATCATTCAGCTATTCGAGCCCACGACCTCATAATGAGGAGCGCTCATATGTGCGTAGCAACGTGTAGGGCATGCGATCTGGTTGGTGATAGCACTCATTCAATCGATACGAATGCATAGCATGACCACACCTCCTTCCGGCAAGTCATCAAATGGATAAGAGCGACGAGGAGACATCGCCCACCAGTAACCGCTGCGGCGACCCTCAGCAGAAGCGGTCTCCATCGATCTTGTCATCTTCTCTTCTGAGCTGGGACCTGTTCGCGGGCGGAGCTGTCGCTTCAGCTGAGCCGCGCTCTCTGTCAAGCTCCTCCTGTATCGCATCCATCAGCTCCCTCTTCACTTCCTCATCGGTCTCCAGCATCGCAACAGCAGACATCATGCTCTCCAGGGCTGCATGTGCCCTGCTCAGATCCATGCTCTTGCTCTCGAAGGCGATGCCCTCCCTGTAGAGGGCGTCTATCTGATCCGGAGGCAGGTTCAGGGCAGTTGCAGCGCTTATGGCCCTTCCGTACATCTCCATCGATATGTAGTACTCGAGACCGCTGCGCAGCAGCCGTTCCGCCTCCTCAGGGGATCCCGCGCTCTTCGTGATCTGAGCGGCCCAGAGGTAGTCCCCAGCATCCACCAGAATATCGACAGCCCTCTGGATCATGCCATGCTCCCTGCAGAGCACTACAGCGTATTCGATCTCGTTCGCCCTCAGCAAGAGGTCTATCGCAGGTTCCACAAGTTCAGCCGGGAGGCTTCTCAGGTTCTCTATGACATACTCAAGCCTCTGCTCAGGCCCCATCTCATCAAATCTCTCTCTCATCTGCATCTCCTGAATAAAACAGCTCCTGGGGGGAGCTGTTGATAATGCTTGACTTCACTCAGCAGGCTCGAACCTCTCCGCGAGCCTCTTCAGCACATGCGGGAGGGTCGTGTACTCCATGTCCTCAAGCGGCAGCCTGTGGGGCTCGAACGGCCCGTGCGCCCTCATGTAGTCCGTGATCTCCAGCACCCTCATCCGGGTGAGATCGAATGCGACATCTGCGAAGAGGTCCACAGGCCCTATGAGAAGTCCGTTGCAGAGCTGGAATCCAGCTGCGATCACCCTCGGCGGGCCGTCGAATCTTGTGGGATGAGCATCCTCGAAGGCGCATGGCATCAGCGGGCCGTTGTGTGAGCCGCGCATCCATCCCGATACCAGATGGCCCAGGGCGAAGGGCTCGAGGACTTCTCCGAGCGCGGGAAGCCCTGATTGTGCCCTGACAAGAGCGACCGGGTCGTCCTTTCCGACGTACGTCCCCGCGGTCTGGTAAAGTTTCTCAGTGCTCACAACCGCGACAGGCTCCTCTGAGGGGAGCTTGCCTCCGGGCTTTGGGTACACCCTCTTTATCACATACCTGCTCTTCGCCCCGATGAGCGCCAGGATGTTGTACATCTCCTCGGGACATGACATGAATACCTTTTTGTGATCCAGAATGTCCCATATCTCGAAGATGAAGCCGTTGTGGAGTGACGGATCTATCACAAGACCTGCAGTGTTGAAGGGATCTGCAAACATTCTGAAGATTGGAAGGTTAAACGCCCCAGGCTCGGTCTTGTCCATCATGAACGCGACCAGCGGCTCGGCGTCGCGCTCTGTGAACTGCATCTCAGCGACACCAGGCCCCATCCCGCGGATGTTGCCGGAGAACGCATCGCAGAGTAGATCCTGCCCCGCGCCGTAGAGCTTCAGGCTCTTCGCCTCTGCGGTCGCCTTCTCGAACGTCTCCCAGGCTATCGCATGGATCTCAGCCTCATCGGTTCCGAGCCTGTGTGTCATCAGAAGCTCGAGATCGTCGCCGCATGCCATGACCTTGAAGTCGATAAGTGTGCCCGCGGATTTCGCCTCAGACAGAACCTCCTCAGCCTTGTCGATCAGCGCTGGATGCACAGAGGCGTGCCCGGGCCATCCGCCCACGTCTGCCTTGATAAGGCTTACAGTTACCTTGCTCATGATCAGCACCAATGCTACAAAGGGAAGTGGACATAAAAAAGTAATCCATACGGCCGCGGCAGTACCAGCGTGTTGGAGAGCATGCTGCAAAGCAGATATGGCTTCAAGCAGGCTCTAGATGGGCAGCCGCATCACCGAGATGGGCGGTGATGCCATAATGGGAGTGACCACAACATATTGATCTCCTTTCCAGAGGCAAACAGCAATGCATCAGTTACTCCAGATGCATCATCGGGTAATCCTTTTCGGGATCGTACTCAAGAACGGCCCTCACGCGTGCTCCTTCATACGCAATCTCAACCGCTGCCCTTATCATCTTGCCGGAGAGCTCTGAGTAGCCGAAGACGTTCCCACTGAGCATGCTTCTGTCTATGCGCACGCTCACAGATTTCACATACGGCTGCAGGGATATCGATCGCTCGATGGCCCGCTCCAGCGAGTCCGCGGTCTTCACACTGACAGGCGTGCCGACGAACTGGTGGTAGAGAGCGCCCAGCTTTATCCCAGCCTCGAATGCCGCTATCTCCCTCGGCGTGTACACGGTATCACCACCGGCACTATCAGATAAAACGCCATTGATATCAGGATGACGATCGCTGAGGCCCTCATACCTGAAAGATGAAGCGCTGAAAGCGCGGCAGCTCCAACAATCATGCACACAAAAACAACCCTCGGGTCCCTCAGCTTTGGATACGGCAGGGTGCTCACCATGAGAGCCGAGAGAAGGATCATCAGACAGGAGGTGAAAATGAGCGAATCCAGAAGCATGCTGACGCCAAGCATCAGACCTGCAGCTGTTATGGGGAGCCCCTCGAAGTGCGCCCATTCCTTCGGGGAGATGTTGTATCTCGCGAGCCTGAGCATTCCGCAGAGCATGTACAGTGCGCTGAGCATCAGAAGGTACGGCTCTTTTAGAAGGAAGAACGTCATGAGAGCAGGAGCAACCCCAAACGAGACCACATCAGCGAGCGAATCCAGATGTGGGCCGAGCTCGCTCTGCTCGGATCTTCTCGCAACAATGCCGTCGGCACCATCAAAGAGCGCTGCTGCCATAAGCATGAGCACGGAGAGATCGCGGATCTGGAGATGAGCTAAAATCATGGCGCTGAACCCTGATATCGCGTTCATGAGGGAGAGAAGATCCTGTGCTTTGAGCCTCATTCCCTCAGCTCCGCTATCACGGTCTGGCCGGCGCGGACCCTGGATCCCTTTCGCGCGATGATCCTGTATCCCGGTGGGGCCGTGACTATCACTCCCGATCCGAATCTGATCATGCCTATCCTCTGGCCGCGCCTCAGCCTGTCGCCGGGTGATACCCAGCAGACCACTCTTCTGGCGGCCATTCCGGAGATCTGCTTCAGCGTGAAGCGCCCCATCTCGCTCTCGATCTCGATGATGCTGTGCGCGTTCTTGAGGGGGTGACGGAACGCGGGCGAGTGATCTCCGCCACGAAACTCGACGCTCCTGACCACTCCATCCAGGGGTGCTCTGTTAACGTGAACATCCATCGGCCCCATGAATATGTAAATGTGTTTTTCATCTGCCTCGACTATCCTCCCATCCGCCGGTGAGAGCATGCCTTCCCCCTCAGGAAACCTCTCAGGATCGCGGTGGAAGTGTATCATGAAAGCCGTTACGAACAAAAAGATCAGTGAAAGCGCGGTGCTGAACGGGTAGATCATAAGGGATGCTGCGAATGGTGTTACAACCCATGGCAGCGATCCCGGGGCGAGCCTTAAGCTCAAACCTCCGCCCTCCTCGATGCCCTGAGCTCGGCGAAGAGATCATCGATCAGCACTAGCAGCTCTGGGAGAATCGCAAAGACCATGTACGCTATGATGAGCAGCACCAGGGTTGAGCCCACCTTGGCGATAACGTTGTGCGCAAGATAGAAGCTCTCCTGGCCGAACCACTCCTCTCCGTACGCGAGGAGCACGAATGCGTTCCTCCCGATGTTGAGAATGTATATCGCCGCCGTGGAGAGCATGAGCGCGCCGAGCCTTCTTGCCCGGGGGGCTCTGACCGAGAGGATCACGCCTGCGAACAGCGCTATGCTCTCAATGGCGGTGCAGGCGAGCACGATCTCCACAGATCGGCCGTTGAGCGCCAGGAGATTCCAGCTCTCCATCGAGACCGGAACATTGAGACCGGCAAGCAGCCAGAATGTAAGAAGCGTCGTCCATCTTATCAGAAGCTCAGAGAGAGTCTGAACCTCTGCAAAAGGAAAGTAGAGAAGACCGCAGATGGCGGCTGCCATGCTGATCCATTCAGCTGTCTCTGACATTTCCCCAGACAGAATCCTCCAGCTGAAGGAGAACGAGACCGCAGCAGCTCCAATGACCACCATCACGTTGAAGTAATCCTTTATCGAGGTGTAGTGCCACGCCTCCATGAGCCAGTATACCCCGAGAAGCATCCATCCTGCACCGGATATCCCGGAGCGTCTTGTGGTTGAGGAGATAAGAAGCAGTATCAAGCTGAGCCAGAGAATGCCGCCTGTCATTGTTATGATCTTGAAGAGCAGGTTTATTTAGCATTATCTCTCAAGGGGTGTGAGGAGCGGGATGGTTCCAGACGCTCCCGAGCACGCCATCCCCGTACCCTGGAGGAGTTATGAGACGTGAGCATCTTGCGCTCGTTTTCGCTGCGGCCCTTCTGCTCTCATTGCAGTTTGCGCATACCGATAGCTCGAATATCGATCCAGCGGTTGAGAGGATGATGAGCAGTGATGAGCCAGTACCGGTGATAGTGCTCTTCAAAGAGGGATGCTCTCCCAATCTAGACGGCATTGATGTTCGGTACAGATACCATCTCATAAATGGGATCTCCGCGGTCTGCAAAAGTGATGAGATAAAAAGGCTCGCTGCCGATGATGGTGTTGAGGGGATCTACTTGGACGGAGATGTGAGCGTCACAGCCCCTGTTTCCTCACAGGATGCGGATTCGATATGCCCATCGGAGATGGTCGATGCAGAGAGGGTGTGGGCCGAGGGCATAGACGGCTCAGGAGTGATAGTGGCCATCATAGACTCGGGGATCGATAAGAACCATCCAGATCTCATCGGAAAGGTCATCGGCGAAAAGAACTTCGTGGAAGGAGAGGACACGACGGATGATCTTGTCGGGCACGGAACGCTCTGTGCGGGAATCATCGCCGGCTCCGGAAGGGCATCTGGGGGGAGATACAAAGGCATAGCACCTGGAGCGCAGCTGCTGAATGTCAGGGTAATAGGGAGCGATGGCAACGGAAAGGTCTCGGATATAATCGCAGGGATCGAGTGGTCTCTTGATAACAACGCCAAAGTTCTGAGCCTGAGCCTGGCAGGGCTTAACCTCGGCGAGACGAATCCGCCAGTTACGATGGCCGCTGATAAAGCGATGGATGCCGGAGCGGTGGTCTGTGTTGCAGCCGGAAACAACGGTTAAATTGATGGTTTTCTTTGTTCTGCTGCTCGCCCTCAGCGGATGCATTGACTCTCCGGGAGATGGCGTGAAGGTCATAACAGTGGGGGCCACAGATTGCAGGGGACATATTGCAGACTTCAGCGGATCCGGGCCCACGAGGGATGGAAGAACGAAGCCGGATATCGTCGCTCCTGGGGTCAACGTCATAGCATCAGCTCCTCTGGGGCGCAATGATCTCAAGTATGTTGATACCTACTACGCAAAATCTTCTGGAACCTCGCTATCAACGCCAGCTGTTGCAGGCGTTGCAGCGCTGCTCCTCCAGAAGGATCCATCGCTGAGCCCTGCTGGTGTGAAGGCAGCACTTTTGAAGGGAGCTGTCCGTCTGAACAACACGCTCGGAGAGGAGTACGAGCCATACTATCAGGGGGCCGGGCTCGTGAACGCCTATAACTCGTACAGACTTCTGAGCGACGATCTCTGCGGGGTCATGCCCGACCGCTGGATTGCGGGTAGATGGGCGTTCATGAGCGGTGGGAAGGCGGTCTCAGCAGGCCTCGACTCGGGCGCTGACAGGCCGCAGAAGAAGATATATGCGCTCGCGCCTGGCGACGAGGACTGGACCACCAGATTTGTGTTCTTCACAGATAAAGCGCGGGAGAACCTGAGTGTTGATGTGAGGGGAGATGTTGCGGGCTGGATAACGGTCATGGATCTGCCGGAATCCCTGTCCGGAAACAGCCATGCTGTATTCGGCGCGAGCATAAAGGTGCCGAACGGGACCGCACCTGGTGTTTACACCGGATCGATGGAGATCTGCGAGAAGGGCACCCCCATAGTCTCGGTGCCAGTGCGTGTTGAGGTCGCCACGCCTCTGATCATGGTCATGGGCAGCGCATCCGTGGCCGACGAGATCTCGCCTGGATCCTGGCGGTACTACTATCTTGATGTGCCTCTGGGAACACAGCAGATAAAAGGCAGGCTGATCTGGTCTGGAAGCTCGGAGATGGATCTATTCCTGCTGGCGCCGACGAGCGAGTACTACCATGAGGATTCATCCGGTGGCATGGAGGAGGCTGTTCTCACCAACCCCGCGTCCGGCAGATGGATCCTGGCGGTGCACCAGAGGAACGCGACCTCTTCGGAGAGATACCTGCTCAGGGTTGAGAGGTCTTTTGTGAGGGGCGAGCCGGCTGCATGGGATGCTGGCGCTGTGGCACCCGGCGGAGAGGTATCTGCGGGAATACAGCTGCTGAATGACGGATTACCACTCAGAAACATCAGCTACAGTGGAATCATGGAGAACAGCACATCGTTCAGCATAGAGGGTTACGTGAGCGAGAGGCTCTCCTGGACCGCGAAGTTCGATGTGCCTGATGATGTGCGGCGGCTCTCGCTCAGGCTGCTCTGGGATAACTCGGAGAGCGATCTCGATCTCAGGCTTTACTCGCCGGACGGGAGGCTTGCAGCTCGATCAGAGGGCTATGAGAGCACAGAGGAGATCCAGGTATATGATCCGCCCCCCGGCAGCTGGACTGTCGTTGTCATAGGCTACGATCTCTTTTCCGATAAACAGGATTTCAAGCTCGTAACAACGCTGCACACCAGAGAGCCCTGGGAATGGCTCGATGTTTCGGGCCCAAATGAGATTCAGTCGGGATCTGCTGGAGAGGTGAACATCACGCTCAAAGTGCCCAAGGACGCTCCGGCAAAAGAGGTTCGTGGTTATCTCGAGCTCCGGGGGGATAACAGCACCCTCGAGATACCTGTAATGGTAACGGTTGCAGGCGCATCTGTGAAGGGCGTGGATGGCATCGGCTTTGAAGATGATGATAATGATGGATTTATAGACACCCTCGTGATAAAGGTCGCGGTGAATGTTTCTGTTCCTGGTGTTTACAGAGCTGAAGGGGGGCTCTTTGACTGCTCAGGCAGGATGATCAAATGGATGAGCGGCTCCGCATGGATCCACGACACTGGCGTTATCGAGCTCAGAGCTGATGGGAGTGAGGTATGGAAGAGCGGTGGATGTGGTCCTCTCTCGTTCAGAGACATTCTTCTCTACGGAGAGGACGGCGATGTTTTAGATGAGCGCAACGAGACAGCGATCATCGATAAAAGCCCGTCCGAGTTCCAACCACCCAGGGCATACTTCAGCAGGAGATTTGCAGACATGAGCGAGCGCGCTGGAGGCAGGATAAGCAGCATAGTTATCGGTGTCGGGGTGACGGTCAACGTCCCCGGGACCTACACGATCACGGCCAGACTCAGGAACGATGATGGCGATGTGATAGGGGAGATCGCGAACACAGCTTCGCTGAGAAAGGGAAACAGCACCGTCGCCCTCAGGTTCAACCCGACGAAGTTCGTGATGCTCGGAGAGCGTTCGCGCCTCCATCTGACAGACCTCAAACTGATCTCAGGTGATGAGGTCTTGGACAGCATCGATGAGGCCTGGTCGAGCAGCCCGATGGACCCAGCAGATTTCACGAGCGAGAGAGCGATGGTCTCGATCTGATGCCCTGTGCATGTGATTCGCGAAGCCTGCTAAATCAACGAAGCGGGGAGGTTCATCAAGCATTTGTACTTGTTGAGGCTTGTTGAGCGATCAAGCGGCTGAAGGCTGGTCATGACCCGATACAAGATCACTGCGGAGATGATCATCGAGATTCACGACCTTCTAGGTCCTGATCTGGAGATCCAGGGAATCAGAGATAAAGGCACTCTCGATTACCTTGTGGAGAGGATCAACAAAGAGAGGGATGTCTTCAAGAGGGCAGCTTGGGCACTGTATTTGGCTGATCAGCATCCCTTTTGGGATGGACAGAAGAGGACGGCCTTCTATCTTGCTGACATGATCTTAAGGGCCGACGGGTCTACATACATGAAGAGCAAGATAAGATCATATCGGTGTTAACCAGAATCGCCAAGTACGAATGCACCAACAAAATCGAGAAGATAGAAGAATGGCTAAGAAAGAAAAGCCGCAGACACCCCACGTCCGAACAGCTACATCTTAGCTAGCCGCGCCATCAGGCCTTGGTTGTGATGGATGCTCTCACAGAGGTGATTGCGCATATCGCGTGGTAGCTTCCCATGATAGCTCTCCTCCGAAAGTATCCTAATGATCTCCTTTTCGCGGATATGCTTTTTCATGCTGTAATCACCTCTCCAGTCTTGGATTGCTTTTATTTTCTGTGACAATATAACATTTTCTGGTGCTCAGGTTGTGTACTTATCCTTGAAACCCGCATCCCTCAACCCAAACGTTATCTCCCATCGGAGCAAATGATTCTTGCAGAACCATTCAATGGTTTAAGTCCACGACCTGCGAATCCATGACCTTAAACGCATCCCTTTTTGGCACGTCTTTTTCTTGGATTACTTCTTAAACTCTGTGTAGCCGCACCTGCCACAGCTCATCCGGTCCTCGTGCTCCGCGAGGAAGACGCCATTCCCGCACCTCGGACAGATGGGCTTTCGGGCCTTTATCGTCTCGCCGCTGAGCTGATAATACTTGTGCACAGCCATCTAGCTGGCCTCCTTCTGCTCTGTGAAGACGTTTCTCTTCACTATATGCGGATTCTCCACCTGCCTCATGCGCTCCTCGCTTTCGTAGATCCTCGCATGGGCTATGCTCTCTCTCCTCCCGAACAGGCTGTTCATCTTTCTTACTACAACCAGTCCCGGCTTCGAGTCCTTGATGGCTGCAAGCCTCTCAACGACGCTCTTCCTTGTCGGCGTCGGACCCTCGCCGTGTATAACTTTAAGCACGATCTCCCGTCTCTTCAGCAGCGGATTTTCACGCTCGCTCACAATCTCTATATCCATAATCGGATCACCTTCTCACACATCTCTTAAACCTTTTCTTTAACGGTCATTCTTCTAAGAATGCCTTCTATCTCTCTCTTCTTCTCAGGTGTGACCATGACAAGAACGCTTCCCACAGATGGCTGCCCGTAAACGACAGCAGATCCAAGTGGCGCGTAGAGTATCGCAGGCAGGGCCGCAAGATCCTCCTCGCCATCAACTATGATCTCAGTGGGCGTGCATCCATTCAGCGACTCGCGGACCGCGTCCAGAAGTTCCTCCGTGAGGGTGCCGGCTGGATTCTCGACATTCACAACCCTGTAGCTCCCCTCGAGATGCCTGCGCTTGATGCTGTCCTCGACCGGAGACCTCTTGGTCTTGTGATCGACTATCATTAGGTCTGGTATGAAAGATGCCTTTAGGAGGTAGAACGTGGTTATATCCCCAACCGCGATCACCCTCTCCGCAGCTCTGAGATGATCAGACATCCTCTCTACGCACTCAACCCCATGACATCTGTAGAGGACGCCAAGCGGCTCCTTCAGCTCATCACGCAGTTCCTCAGGAAGTACAAGAACTCTCAAGCTATCGCACCTTCAGGGCATATCTTCCGGGCAATGTTATGCCCAGCTTTGCAGCAATCTCCGAGCCTCTTGGATCTATTACCACGATATATCCTGCCCAGTCCTTGCTCAGCGAGGACGATCCACAGATCGGGCATACAAGCCCTTCCACGATTCTGTGGCATTCACGGCATGCCTGCTCGGTCATTCAGCCTCCGCCTTCTGCTCGGCCCTCTCCTCCACCTGCTCCTTCACCTCTGCCTTTGCCTCTGAGATTTCACCACGTCGGAGGGCCTCAAGCCACTCGATCTTTCCAAGGCCTGTCTGACGCATCGTGAGCCCGATCTTGCTACCCTTAGGATCTCTCTCATTAAGACTCACGGCTATTATCCTGGCTCGGACCCTATCACCCTCCGCCAGGAACTTGTTCGTGTCCTTGCTCACAAGCCTGGCGTTCTTCTCATCGTATGCCATGTACTCATCTGTTATCTGGCTCACGTGAAGCAGACCATCGAACGGTCCTATGCTCACGAATGCACCGAACTTGACTATCTCGACGACCTCCCCCTCCACGACCTCCTGCATCTCCGGCTTGAAGACCACCGCATCAAATATCACATCGTAATACACAGCGCCATCGCCAGCTATTATGCGGCCCTCTCCTATGCTGTCAACGCCGAGGATGGCCACAATGGCGCCAAGCGTCCTGTCGACTCTTGCCTCATACTTATTCCGGAGGGCCATCTCCACCGCGTCGTTCAAGGGATTGCCCATATCCTCAGGGGGTATTCTCACAACACCCTCAAGCTTCATTCTTTTGTACATCAGAACCTCCCCTGCGCATCGATCTCGAGGTACTGGCTCTGGCGCAGGTAGATTACCGTGATGCCTCTTTTAGATAATCTTTTCCTGAGCTCCTTATCTCCTGTGAGCACCGCGGCTCCTGTCTCTGATGCCAGCCTCTCCAGGACGTCGTCCGCCACACCATCTGCATCCACGACTCTGCATCTGGAAAGGAGGCCGAGCGCAACACTCGCAGCACGTTTGTCTTTTCCTTTTTCTGCAAACTTCGAGATCGCCCTGAGCTCTCTGACCACAGCTGTTGGAACGATATAATCGAAGTACCCCAGTCTCTCGAGCTCGGAGAATATATCGACGCCGAACTGCTCGGGCATCATCAGCGCATTTGTATCCAGGAGTACCTTCAAGCACCCTCTACCTCTAGGAGACTATGGTTCCGACACCGATCAGACGCCATCTGGCACCGATGCGCCTGCTGACCGCGACTCGGTCTCCCACCTCTGCGCACACCGGTCTCTTGAGCTGTACCTGAACCTTGCCGCTCTCCCTAGCGCTCGTCACCACGCCCACAGTCGTTGCTGTTCCTATGTTGAGCATTAACGGCTCGCTTGTATGTATCGGCTCAACAGCAGCCTCCTCCGTGGACCCAACCACCCTATCCAGGAGCTTCATGTCCATAACGAAGCTGTGCCACACAGGAGGAAGCTTTCCAGGAGCGCCCGCAACCTGTCCAACCAGATTATCGCTCTTCGTTATCGCGGGGTCCAGATTCGTACCGACGCCGATCAGCCCTCCTGGGGTGACCTCTGCAACATCCTCCCCACCCGCTTTCAGGTTCGTCACCTTGGTCTCTATCGGGACCCACTGCTTCTTGCCCTCCGCCTCAACGAGCCTGCCGGGGACTATCTCGAGCTTGTCGCCCTTTCGAAGCACGCCCTGGCTCAGGGTGCCACCGACAACGCCCCCTATCAGTTTCTCAACCGGAGCTCCGGGGCGATTGACATCGAACGATCTCGCTATCTTCAGCAACGGCGGTTTCTTGGCATCCCTCGACGGCGTGGGAATAACCTCCTCTATCGCTTGGATCACCATGTCTATGTTTATGTTCTGCTGAGCCGATATAGGCACCACAGGAGCATTCTCAGCAACCGTGCCCTTGACAAAGGCCTTTATCTGCCTGTAGTGCTCCAGCACCTCCTCCTTAGAGATGAGATCTATCTTGTTCTGCACGATGACGATCTTGTCTATCCCTGTTATGTTCAGGGCCATCAGATGCTCCTTCGTCTGGGGCTGAGGGCACGGCTCGTTGGCAGCTATCACCAGAACTGCGCCGTCCATTATTGCGGCCCCGCAGAGCATTGTGGCCATGAGAGTCTCATGCCCCGGGGAGTCCACGAAGGAGACTGTTCTGAGAATGTTGGTGGGGGATCCACAGTGCTTGCAGATCTCGTCCACGGTGTAGCAGTCGGGTGCTGGGCAGTTAGGGCACTTCCTGAAGGTAGCATCGGCATAGCCAAGCCTGATCGATATACCTCTCTTCATCTCCTCGCTGTGCTGATCGGTCCATATGCCGGACAGTGCCCTGACCAGTGTGGTCTTCCCATGGTCCACATGGCCGACCATGCCTATGTTAACTTCCGGTTTTGGCAATTTTGGATCTCCTCGAGTCTCGATGATGCTCCCTACTGCATACACTATATAAATACTTCACGAACAGCTCTCATGCATAACCTGCGTATGCATCTCTTATCTTGCTCCTTATCTCAGAGACGAATATCCTGTAGCTGTTCTGCGTGAACCCCTTCCATCCTGTGAACTCCTCGTATAGGCCTGCGCCGAACGCCTCCTCATCCGCAGTGGTGCTCGGGGTGCCGAAGCATCTCAGGATCGAGAAGTTCTCCTCAAGGTAGAGGAGGAGAGCCATCTCTGCATACGGCCTGGGCAGTAGGGGCTGCGTCTCGATCAGCTCCATAAAGAGCCTCTCATCCTCCCTCAGATCATCCGGAGTAATGTTCAGTTTTCCTATGCGCTCTGAATCGTATCTCCTTATCTCTGAGCCTGAATCCTTTGTTATATCCTCAAATATTCTGGCCACTTCAAACTCATGTTCGAGCGTGAAGAGAAGCATCTTCTCCGTCGCCCTCTCTACATAACTTTTGTTCAGAGAGATCATCGAGAACCACAGGCCTCTGAAGTACATACGCCTGCTCATCGAGATCGAGAAGTCGAGCGCGTTGCTCCCACCACCAAACGATGGGAAGAAGTTGATCGTGTCAGTCTCCAGAAATATGTGTTTGTCTGTATTTTCGCATTGAAGGCCCTTGACACGATCGATGCTGGACAGCTCGCGAAACACCTCCAGAGGATCCTCAAGCCTCATGTACTCGCTCAGCAGACGATCACGCTCAGGCTTTGACAAGCATGCCATCCGGCCGCCGACCTTCCCTGCAACAGACCGTATCCATTTTATGTACTCCATCTCGAAGAGTGCTCTGTCCATGCTCACATCTCGCAGGTTTCTCATTTTGTAGGTGCACAAAGTATTTAGCAGGAGCGGAGATTGGAGCCTGGGAGGTGAACGAGGTGGATGAGGAGATCGGGAGGATCAGAAAGAACGAGAGCACAGAGGTTGTGATCAGGAAGACGGAGTTCAGGGGGTCTGTGGGTGTGGATATCAGGGAGTACCTGACCTCTGAGAGATATACCGGGTGGTCGAAGAATGGTGTGCGCATACCCATAGAGCTGTGGGCAGAGTTCAAGGCGATACTTGACAGGGTCGAGACTGGAGATGAGGGGAGGGCCTGAATCCATCCTCGCTTCGTATGTCCCAGATGAATGACAACCGCCTGAATTGGCAGAGCTCCCGGTCTGCGGCGTGGTTTGCAGAGATTAAGCCGGACCATGGTCACTGGCTCAAATTACTGGACGAGCTGTCTGACGGCTGACACGCCACATGACCCCAACAGGCTGCATGCATCTGAAATACACTGACATCCGGATGAGTCTGTGATCCGGGGAAGCACTTGTGATGTAGGCAGCACATTCTCACGATCGCAATGCTTAAATCAGGATCTGTCACAACACCATCCTGTGCCGCCGTGGCTTAGCCCGGTTAGAGCGGCTGATTCGTATGAGCCTCAGGCTCCGGGATATCAGCAGTTCATGGGTTCGAATCCCATCGGCGGCTTTACTAAACAGACAGCATGCGTATTCGCTCTTATGTGCTTGGCAACTTGTGGGTCGTACAATGTGGTTGCTGAACGCACTTATTCATTCACCAGGGATGCATAGCAGAACCAGTACTTCTATGGGTAAGTTATCATATGGATAAGAGCGTGCGGATTCTCTGTGCTCTTACGGTGTGGTAATCTACCTGTGATGTGTGGATAAGCGCAAAAGAAATAACTGCAGGCGATTCATAGCCATCAACCAAACAATGAGACGTCAAAAAACTAACAGACCACTGGATATCGATTTCGATGTCGATATCTTTCAAAATAAACACATTCAGGGAGCCAACCCCATCGGATCAACTCAACAAAGGTAGACCACTTGCGGTGTTCATCATCATTTTCGGAAAGTTTATACTCCATGAGCACAAAGTGCAACGATGGATGGGTAGCACTGAAGGGTAACTGACAGCATTACCTCCACAGGTTTGCGGCTTTTAGCTGCGCGAAGGGTTTCTCTCAACAAACAGAGTTAGCTTTGCTATTCAGTTTTGAATATTATATTATGATAGTATACGATGTCTGGTGTCGAGACCTGGATCATTTTTGGGAGACTCTGCACTGTCATACGGCCAGTGCATTTATTATCCATCAGATTTAATTGCAGGCATGCGGTTAGATTCATTTGATATCTTTGTTAGAATATATAACCATGACTTAAGAAAGTTACCAAAAAATATAAATAATTCCAAGTAGATTAACTCTTACATCTAAAGGATGTATGGGTGGTGAAAAAAACATGAAAGGAGCGATATTGCTGGCTGTGACACTGGCGCTGTTGACCACTGCCATGGCCCAGGACTTTGCCCCGATGGCTGGGATGGGCACATCTCAGACAGCGTTCATAGCTGCCAATGGAGTCTACTCCGCGGGCGGCGCTGGCTTTGCTTTCCCGGTCATTCCAGGACAGAACTACAACTACGATGACATCTACTCCGCAGCAGGCCCGGATGTGGCTGTTGCGGCATTCGGCGCGGTTGCAGCGAACTCAAAGACGGTGACCAAGAACCAGGATGCAAACGCCTGCTGTGATCTTGGAAATGCCGCACCAACAACCGTCAACCTCGAGAGGATCGGACTTCCACAGCAGATAGCCCTTGGCGCTGGTGCCGGCAGCAGAGCCACTAACACAGTCACAATAACAACACAGCAGAAGTGAGCAGGGGAGTAGCAGGAGGTTATGAACAATATGCAATCGCCCGTCAGCATTATGATTCTGCTGACGGGTGTTGCACTGATTTTTCTTGCAAATGCATCTGCCCAGGAGAGCGTGCAGGGTCTCTCCATAGAGGATGTACGGGCGTTCCATCAGGATTTTCTCCGCAAATCCAGCAACCTGAGTTTAATGCAGACAGATATCCCTGAGATACCAAGTGCGTCTTTCGCCAAGCTCGCGCCTTCCAGCACAGGAGATCTCGTTGCTCTGAACTCGAATATGGAGAGGGATCTCTCATACGGCGGCGAGATCGCTGAGAGCGCGCCCAGGATAAACTACATGGACATCTCTCTTGACAAGATCACAGTCATAGCGATCAACATGGGCAGGGGCGGGAGCGCCATCGCGACGTCCAACGTGATGATAACACCGGTCCAGTCGCAGGAAGGATATCCATCATGCTCAGCACTGGATAAGCTGAGATGAGCTGTTTTTGGAAGTTGTGATCTGAGATTCCAGGCCCTTCGAGACAACCAAAGAGCACTGGAACCTGTGCTGCAATGGATTTTGTGAGTTTGCGCGCAGAGCGGATCGATCTCAGCCATGAAGCCACATGAGCCAAGTTTGTTATACCACCTTGTACGATTTAATCATGTGAGAAACAAGGAGATCGCGGCCATACTCTATGAGATGGGGGAGCTGCTGGAGATCAGAGGGGAGAACCGCTTCAAGGTGATAGCCTACAGCAGAGCCGCGAGAGCCATCGAGTCTCTTAAAGAGGATATCGAGGATGTCTGGAGGCGTGGAGAGCTTGACAGAATACCTGGGGTTGGAAAGGCGATTGCAGAGAAGATCTCAGAGTACCTCACAACAGGCCACATAAAAGCGTATGACGATCTCGTCTCTTCCACACCGAAGGGCATGAAGGAGCTGCTCCAGCTCCAGGGCGTGGGACCCAAGACTGTCGCGCTCCTCCACGAGAAGCTCGGTGTATCAACAGTTGATGAGCTCGAGGCTGCTGCGCGGCAGCACAGAATCCGAAGGCTTCCCGGCATGGGGCCGACGAAAGAGGCAAACATACTGAAGGCGATAGAGCGGCACAGGAGGCGCTCCACACGCATACCGCTCAGCGTCGCTGTGCGCATCGTTGAGCATATCATGAGACACCTGGAGGGTATTGAGGGGCTGAGCAACATCACCGTTGCCGGGAGCTACCGGAGGGGTAAGGAGACCGTTGGGGATATAGACATCCTGGCGACATCATCAAGGCCATCAGAGTCGATAGCTGCTTTCGTTCGCATGCCGATGGTCGATGATATTCTGGGCCAGGGCCCGACGAAGGCCAGCATCATCATCGAGGGCACTGTTCAGGTCGATCTGAGGATCGTCGAGCCGAGATCATACGGAACCCTGCTCCAGTACTTCACGGGCTCGAAGGAGCACAACGTGAAGCTGCGCGGCATAGCACTACAGCGCGGTTACTCTCTCTCAGAGTACTCCCTCAAGAGGCTGGACACAGGAGAGGAGCTCTTCTTCGATCGCGAGGAGGATGTGTACAAGGCGCTTGGCATGCAGTACATACCCCCTGAGCTGAGGGAGGATCGCGGTGAGATCGAGGCTGCGCTTGCCAATCGACTCCCTGAGCTTGTGGATCTGTCCAGCATAAAAGGAGATCTCCATGTCCATAGCACATGGTCTGATGGCGTCGGATCCATCGAGGAGATGGTCTCTCACGCGAGATCGCTGGGGTATGAGTACATAGCAATCACAGACCACTCGCCGAGCGTCGGGATAGCCGGAGGCATCTCTGAGGAGAGGCTCCTGGAGAAGGTGGAGACGATATACAGAATGAACGAGGGTCTCGAGGGATTTAGGATACTTGCTGGAACAGAGGTTGATATAAGGGCGGATGGCAGCCTGGATTACAGGGATGAGATTCTGGAGAGATGTGATGTGGTGGTGGCAGCGATCCACATGGCACAGAGCCAGAAGGAGCGAGAGATCAACAGCAGGCTTGTGGCCGCGATGGAGAACGAGCACGTCGATATAATCGCGCATCCCACGGGGCGGATCATAGGGAGGAGGGAGCCATACCGGGTCGATATGGATTTGATTCTCGAGACTGCTGCCAGGACAGGCACGATCATGGAGATCAATGCATACCCTGAGAGGCTGGATCTCAGTGATGAATGGGCGAGGCGCGCTAAGGAGATGGGTGTGAGGATGGCGATCAGCACAGACGCCCATTCACCCGATCAGCTGGGCTTCATGCGATACGGTGTTACGGTTGCACGCCGGGGATGGCTGGAGCCATCTAATGTGATAAACACACTGAGCGCGAAGGATCTCATGAGGCATCTCGGGATATGAGTCGGAGAGATCCTGCAGAGGGATATGCGCGGCATCTGTTCAGCTTCGTTGAGGTGGTTTGTTTTGGCAGGATGATCGGGGGATTCAAAGAGAGACTCACTCATCCACCGCAGAACCTGCAGCCGTTCGCGAGGGCGTCTGGCTCTCCGAGGTAGAGCACCTGCTCCCTGGAGCCGTATCTGTACACAGTGATCCCCTTGCAGCCCAGCTCGTACGCAAGTCTGTAGACCTTTATGACATCGCTCACAGATGCTTTCTCCGGGAGGTTCACAGTCTTCGAGACCGCATTGTCTGTGTGCTTCTGGAACGCTGCCTGGATTCTGACGTGCTGCTCCGGGCTTATATCCAGGGCGGTGAGGAACAGCTCTTTAATATCATCGGGAATCCCCGGGATCTCCTGTATCGAGCCCCTGCGCGCGACCTCTGCCCTCAGCGCCGGCGTCATTATGCCCCTCTCGGATGCCATCCTCTCGAAGAGCGGAGAGCTCTCTATCAGTCTCGCTCCCTCAAGGACGTGCCGGACAAAGGACACGGCGAAGAGCGGCTCGATGCCTGAGGAGGTGCCGGCGATTATGCTTATTGTGCCGGTGGGTGCGATCGTGGTGACTGTTGCGTTCCTCATCGCATCCCATTTCTTCAAGGAGGACTCCTCGAAGAGCGGGAAGGACCCCCTCTCCCTCCCCAGGGCGCATGACTCCTCGCGCGCTGTTTTTGTGATGAACGCCATCAGCTCCTCCGCGATCCTGAGGGCATCCTGTGACGCGTACGATACTCCCAGCTGGATCAACATCTCGGCGAACCCCATGACCCCCAGCCCGATCTTTCTCGTGCGCAGTGTCGCATCCTCTATCTGCTTCAGCGGGAATCTGTTCGCATCTATGACATCGTCGAGAAACCTGACTGCAAGCCTTACGGTCTCCTCCAGTCTGTCCCAAGAGATCTCTCCTCTCTCAACCATTCTGCTCAGGTTCACAGAACCGAGGTTGCATGACTCGAACGGGAGGAGTGGCTGCTCTCCACAGGGGTTTGTCGCCTCTATGATTCCCGGGACAGGGTGCAGCGCGTTAATCCTGTCGATGAATACCACTCCAGGATCACCACGGCGCCATGCGTACGTCGCCATCATGACCATTAGATCCCTGGCGCTCATCTCACCGGTCGCCTCTCCTGTCCTTGGATTTATCAGCTCCACAGATCCATCGCGCTCGCACTGGCGCATGAACTCCTCCGTTATCGCCACAGAGATGTTGAAGTTATCCATGCCGCCACGATCCTTGCATGCGATGAACTCTGTTATATCCGGATGATCCACTCTCAAAATGCCCATGTTCGCGCCCCTTCTCCTACCACCCTGCTTTATCACATCTGTAGCGGCGTCGAATATGCGCATGAACGATACAGGGCCGCTGGCGATGCCGCCAGTGCTCCTGACGACGTCCCCCTTCGGGCGGAGCCTGGAGAAGCTGAATCCAGTCCCCCCACCACTCTGATGTATCAGCGCCATGTACTTCAGAGCGTCGAATATACCAGCGATCGAGTCCTCCACAGGAACCACAAAGCATGCTGAGAGCTGGCCGAGGGGGAGGCCGGCGTTCATCAGCGTCGGGGAGTTGGGGAGGAAGCTGAGAGATCTCATCATAGAGAGAAATTTCTTTCTGGCGTCATCTGCATCGCCTTCGTAGCGCCTCTCCACTGCAGATACAGCTGAAGCGACACGCTCGAACATCTCCCCAGGGGTCTCGACGACATTCCCAAACTCATCTCTTTTCAGATACCTCTTCTTCAGAACCTCGATCGCGTTGACGCTCAGCTTGAGATCGTCTGCAACACCAAGATAGTGCTTCGCCTCCCGTATCTCGGACCGCCTCTGCCTGTAGAGTATGTACGCCTTGGCGACCTGGGCGTAACCAGCGTCTATCAAAACCTCCTCTACGATATCCTGGACGTCCTCCACGGACGGTATTTCATCCCTGAAGCGCTCGTCCACTACATCCACGACCCTTCCGGCGAGCTCCACGGGTGTCTTCTCGTCCACGATGCCCAGCGCATTGAATGCCTTTGATATCGCCCTGGATATCCTCGAGGGGTCAAAATCGACTATTCGCCCATCCCTCTTTCTTATCCTCTCGACCAGCTCGATCCCCCCGGTGCAAACGATATATACCAATATCCTTTACGTGGATATAAACACAGACTCTGGGGGTCGTCGCAATAAAGCTCGCAGTCTCGGGAAAGGGTGGTGTTGGCAAGACAACTCTCGCTGGAACGCTTGCGCGTCTGTTCGCTCGTGATGGCTACAGGGTTCTCGCGATAGACGCGGACCCTGATATGAACCTCGGATCAGCTCTTGGGATAGAAAAGAATCCGAGGCCCATCACCGAATACAAAGAGCTCATTGAGGAGAGGGCGGGAATGCCGATGGGCATGTACCGTCTGAATCCGAAAGTAGATGATGTGATAGACAAATGCGGATGCATAGGTCCTGATGGCGTGAGGTTTGCTGTCATGGGCACGCTGGAGACGGGCGGTAGCGGATGTATGTGCCCTGCGAGCGCGTTCCTGAAGGCGCTTCTCAGGCATGTCATCTCCAAGGAGAAAGATGTCGTGATACTTGACATGGAGGCGGGCATAGAGCATCTTGGCAGGGGCACGGCGAGAGGCGTTGATGCGATGATAGTGGTCGTCGAGCCCGGCCTGAGATCCATAGAGACCGTCGAGCGCATTAAAAGACTAGGCGAGAACATAGGAATAACAAACCTGCTGGCCGTGATCAACAAAACCGATGATCCCGGAATAGTGAAGGAGAAGCTCGAGGAGATGGGAATACCTGTTCTCGGAACGATACCCTTCGACAGGAATCTGATCGAGGCAGACCTCAGCGGGAGGGCGCCTGTAGATGTGGGTGGGCCTGCTGTAGAGGCCATAAAGAGCATCAAGGAAGAGCTGGTCCGGAGGTTCGAGGGCGGGTAACTATCGAAGTCGTCTCAAAACTGTGACAGCAATCGCCAGCGCCCCTTGTCCCGTGGTGGCCGCCAATATGTTTTGCACCACCATCCGGGGAATCAGGATCCTGGGGAGACCTTGGGGAGACCTCACCGTCAACTGCTCATGCCTTAAGACCGAGGTTTCCGCCACCACCGGCCTTCTCCGCTCCACAGAGTTAAAAGCATGACAGTAGAGGGTTAACCACCTGCCTCAGGCCATTTTTGGAAGAAACATGGCCTGAGCTTCAAATGCTTTCATCCTCAGACGCCTCTTTTTATCACATACGCTGCAGGTGGTCTCACTCCATAAAAAACAAGAGCTACCTGACATCCTCATGGCCTCTGATCTCCATCGCCTCCTCAGGCGTGTACCCTCTGTGCACCACGGCGCATATCCTTCTCGTGATGATCGAGGGATTCTCGTGCTGGAATATGTTCCTGCCTATGGCGACGCCACTCGCTCCAGCATCTACGGCGTCCCTGACCATTCTCAGCAGGTCCATCTCTGAGCTGACCTTCGGTCCGCCCGCGACAACCAGCGGCACAGGGCATCCATCCACAACTCGGGAGAAGCTGTCTGGATCCCCAGTGTAGGATGTTTTGATGATATCCGCCCCGAGCTCCGCGCCGACCCTGGCTGCATGTCCAACAAACTCCTCCGCGTACTCATTCGAGATCTTTCTCCCGCGGGGGTACATCATCGCCATCAGCGGCATCCCCCACTCCTGGCAGCTTCTTGAGATTGATCCGAGGAGGGAGAGCATCTGTGCCTCGTCCTCTGCACCGATGTTGACATGAATGCTGACACCATCTGCTCCGAGCTTCAGGGCCTCTTCCACAGTGGCCACAAGCACCTTGTTGTTCGGATCCGGCCCGAGCGATGTGGACGCGGAGAGATGAATTATCAGGCCAAGATCACGCCCGTAGCCACGGTGGCCGAATATCGCAGCGCCTTTGTGAACAACAGCCGCATCTGCTCCAGATGACGCCACAGCATCCACAGTATTCTTCATGGATCTTATGCCCTTTATCGGCCCCAGAGTAACACCATGATCCATCGGCACTATGACAGAGCGCCCTGTCGCACGGTTCACGATCCTCTCAAGCCTGACCATTTTTCCGTACATGATGCAACACCACGATCAATTATGTAGTTTTTAATACATTAATGTATCATTTTGTACCTCAAGAGCTTTATTTAAACCTTCCGCCTCATAAGCATGCTTCAGGCGGTATGAATAGCTCTGTTGAGATTATCCATGCCCTGCTGGGAGATGGAGGAAAGATAATAACCGATCAGCACGTTATGAGACATATGAGAAGCATGAACATTCTTTTCTTGCCCCTCCTGTTGCTTGCAGCCGTTGCTAACGCTGCCAGCACCGGGTCGATGGGCGGAGATGCATATCTTATGAACAACAGTTCCTCGGGAGAGGTGCCGGTAATGGTCGGTGGGCCATGTGAGTACGAGATATACAATGGAACTGCCACGATCTGTTCTGTGACGCAGACCAACGAATCGATAGGTCAGGCAGAGGTCGCAGGCGGGCCAGGGTATGCCGGGTACGAGGTGAGGTATGAGTTCACGCCATCAGAAGAGCTGCCTGTGTGGGTCTCCGATTACCTCAACCAGAGCGGGAACTGCAGCCTGCTGCTGCAGCTGTGCAACTCCTGGTATCCTGGGCAGGCATTCCTTGAGAAGTACAATATAACAGAGGGCGCAGTCTTCCAGGCCAGACTCAGTGCGATAAGGTCAGGAACATGCACACCAGTCGTGATCGAGCTGGAGGACGTCGATCGGTGCGACTACTTCGAGTCAGAATCCTCGCTAACAGGCTGAAAGTCCGGGGAGATGCATAGGATAGTGTCTCAAGAGCATCACGTATCCCAGACTGTAAGTTAAAGCGGAAACGCTCGCTCTCAGAGGGCCTGCGAGTTCGCTACTCGGGCTCGAAACCGGAGTTACTGAACCTCAGGTCTCTGCTGTTCTCGTTCACGATCCGCACGACGTCCTCGGGGAATCCCTCTGGGGAGCGGGCCTGGATATCAAGGGATACCTTTACGTCTGCACAGCTCAGGAGATGCACGATCACCTCCTCTGCGATGCGGGCTGCATCGAGCCCCACTCGCTCAGGGTCTAGGTCTACAGCAGCGTAGAAGCGGCGTGGGGGTTGCAGCTTTGTGGTTGTGAGGGGCTCTGCGGGCGTATAATAGTCTCCAGCCGCAGTCCAGTTCACTTCACCTGGGTTTGATCTCGATTTTGTTCACATTGCAGCACGCCTCTCCATCTGAGAACACAAGCCTGATCTCCTCCCCTACTGCAAGATCTACTGCATGGCACACAACCCCTGCCGAACCTACAACCATGGTGTAACCTCTGGAGAGAACAGCGAGAGGGCTTGCGGAATCAAGTCTTGCCCTTGCGATCTCGAGCCTTCTCGCCCTCGAATCAACGATCGATCTCTCGGCATCGAGAAGTCTCCTGGATATATCCCGAAGCCTGAGCTTTCTCATCTCCAGGATGGCGTACATCTTGCGGGCCTCAATGCCCCTGCTGAGGTAATCCAGTCTCGACCTTATGCGCTCCAGATGCGAATCGATCGCCCATGTCATTTGATCCTCCATGTTTCTCAGGAGCTGCTCGATCTCCCTCACATCAGGCACCGCGAGCTTCGCAGCAGCTGTCGGCGTCGATGCCCTCGCGTCCGCGACCAGATCGGCGACCGTGACATCAACCTCATGGCCCACTGCTGATATGACAGGAGCATCGCTCTCCGCTATCGCACGCGCAAGGTGCACATCGTTGAACGGGGAGAGGTCCTCAGCAGAGCCGCCACCCCTGCAGAGTATTATGACATCCGCCCTTCCGCGCAGCGCTCTCAGTGCGGAGATCATGCTCTGAGCAGCGGCATCCCCCTGCACGGTCGCCGGAGAGAGTATGATTCTTGCAGGATATCTTCCGAGAGAGCGTATTACATCACGAAGTGCAGCCCCATCCATTGATGTGACGATCCCGATTCTCTCAGGATATCTGGGAAGAGGCCGCTTTCTCTCAGGCGAGAACAGACCCTCTGCTGTCAGTCTCCTGCGAAGAGACTCCAGCTCCATCGCGCTCCTTCCGATGCCAGTGTCTGGAGAGATGGATCGCACCTGGAGCTGGACATTTCCCCTTCCCTTGTAGAATCCAACATCACCGAAGACCCTGACGTTCATTCCGTTCCTGAGAACGAAATCGAGCTCTTCTGCGTGTCTCTTGAACATGACGCATGAGATCTGAGCCTCGGAGTCCTTCAGAGTGAAGTACCTGTGGCCTGAGCTGTGGTTCACAACGTTGGAGAGCTCGCCACATGCCCAGACATCATGAAGCCTCACGTCACCGGTTATTCTCTCCTGGATCCTCGTGCAGAGCTCGGAAACTGAGTATGTGTATACCATTCGCAGGGAAGAGTTCTCGCAATCTTATATAATTTTTTTGTGATGCATTTGTGAGACCTGTCCGGATAAGCGAAGAGTAATTGTGACAAACGAGATCTGTAAGGCTCATATTTTTGGATCCCGCCACTTATTCGGACACGATCTATTTGCGAATGCGAAAAAGAAATGAGTGCCGCCTGCAGGGGTGCACCTACTACTGCTGACCTGCAGGGGAGCATGCCGGCCCGAACGCCCCTGACACAGCTCCTGGCGTGCCAGAGCTGCAGTGTGTGCTAGCTGTTAAGCATGCTCTCCATGCGCTCCAGCGCCTCCTTGATGCGCTCCCGGGATGTAGCGTAGGAGATCCTTATGTAATCTTCTCCCCCAGGACCGAATGCGGAACCGGGGGTGACCGCGATCTTCGCCTCCTTCAGCAGGCGCTCCGCGAAAACATCTCCTCCGCCGAGGTGAGATACATCTGGGAACATGTAGAACGCCCCTCCGGGGAGCGCGCATCTGATCCCCAGCGATCTCAGCCCGTCCACAAGAATGTCCCTTCTGGCCCTGAACTCCTCTGTCATCCTCCTCACATCATCCTGGGGCCCCTCAAGCGCTGCGATGCCTGCCCACTGGACAAACGTGGTCGGGTGGGACACAGAGTGGGAGAGAAGCCTGCTGATCCATTTCAGCATATCCCTCGGGCCCGTGAGGTATCCCAGCCTCCACCCGGTCATTGCGTATGACTTTGAGAAGCCGTTGATTGTGATGGTCCTGTCAGCCATATCAGGAAGCGAGGCTATGCTTATGTGCTCATGCCCGTAGATTATCTTCTCATAGACCTCATCGGATACGACATAGATATCGTGGTCGATAGCGATATCCCTGATCTCTTTCATCACCTCATGCCCGAATACTGCGCCGGTCGGGTTGCACGGGGAGTTCACGAGTATCGCCTTCGTCCTCTCCGTTATCGCCTCAGGAAGATCCATCGGCATGAAGTCCTGGTCGACATCAGCCCATACAGGCCTGCCGCCAGCGAATTTTATGCAGGGCTCGTAGCTCACCCATGATGGCCCGATGAGCACCATCTCATCCCCCTCATCGAGAAGAGCCTGGATGGCTGCAAAGACTGCCATCTTCGCTCCCGGAGTCACTATAACATCCTCAGGCACCGCTGGTATCCTGTTCTCCTCGCGAAGCTTCTTCGCGATCGCCCTTCTGAGCTCAGGTATACCGTTCGTCGGCGTGTATCTCGTCTTTCCCTCCAACATGTACCTGCAGGCTGCATCACATATGTGTCTGGGAGTATCGAAATCAGGCTCTCCAACCCCGAGATCTATAATATCAAACCCCTCTGAGTTCAGACGCTTGGCCTCAGAGGAGATCCTCATTGTGGCGGATTCCTCTATCGAGGCGAGCCTCTTAGATACCATATCACTCCCCCCTCAGGCGCCTGACGAGCTTAACGGCTGCCTCGACCGCGCGCTTGGCGTAATCGACACGTTTGTGGGCATCTGGCCTGGACATCCTCGGGCCGCTAATGCCGAGCGTGACCGGCTTGTCGAACTCCAGCGAGAGGTCCATGAGCTTTCTTGCAGCATGCTGTGCGACTATCTCGTCGTGCGCTGTCTCGCCCTGTATAACGCATCCGATTGCAACAACAGCATCGATCTCATCGCTCTTCAGGAGCTTTCTGACAGCCAGTGGCATGTCGTATACCCCGGGAACCATTATCGTCTGCACGACCTCAGCGCCGAGAAATCGCGCATGCTCCCTTCCGAGGAGCTCCATCTGGTATGTTATATCCCTATTGAACTCTGAAACCACGAAACCAAGTCGTGTCATAACATCAACATCCGATAAAGATGTAACCACCTAGGTTCATGCATTATTTAATAAATCCATCGATACGATGGTATCAAAACCCATTTATCCTAAGCAATTTGGGAGGACATCCATGAGCATCGTTTACGTCAACGGCAGCTTCGTCCCGAGAGAGGAGGCTGTGGTCTCCGTCTTCGACCACGGCCTTCTTTATGGAGATGGGGTCTTCGAGGGCATTCGCGCATACGGAGGCAGGGTCTTCAGGCTCGAGGCGCATGTCAGGCGCCTCTATGATTCAGCGCAGGCCATAATGCTCGATATACCGATGACGCAGGAGGAAATGTGCGAGGCGATACTCGAGACCCTCCGGAGAAACAATCTGAGAGACGCGTACATCAGGCCTGTGGTCACCAGGGGAGTTGGCGATCTGGGCCTTGATCCGAGAAAGTGCTCAAAGCCCACTGTCATCATAATAGCGATCAGCTGGGATGCGATGTACGGCGACCTCTACGAGGTCGGGCTGAACGCGATTACAGTCACCGTGAGGAGGAACTCGCCAGCTGCGCTTCCCCCGAACATAAAGTCTCTGAACTACCTGAACAACATCCTCGCGAAGATAGAGGCCAATATAAAAGGAGGGGATGAGGCGATATTCCTGGACGCGGAGGGCACGATCTCAGAGGGCAGCGGCGACAACATATTTGTTGTGAGAGATGGCAAAATCTACACTCCACCGACGCTGAACAACCTTAAGGGTATAACCAGAGAGGTCGTGCTGGAGCTTGCGAACAGGAACGGAATACCTGTTCATGAGACCAGGCTCGGGCTCTTTGACCTCTACACCGCAGAGGAGGTCTTCGTTACGGGAACTGCAGCTGAGATCGCACCGGTCGCCAGGATCGACGGCAGGGTAATCGGAAATGGCAAGCCCGGGCCGGTGACAAAGCTCCTAATGAAGCTCTTCAGGGAGTGCACAGAGTCAGAGGGAACGCCGATATACAAAGAGGAGATCGCTGCTCGGAAGTGATTCCGAGCGATTCATGCTTTGAGAATGCTGAGGTCAGAATGTCAGAGCTCAGGGAGCAGCTTCTCAGCTTGATAAAAGAGATGGCGCTGGAGATCGGCACAGTCGTCCTCTCATCCGGCCGCACCAGTGACTACTACGTCGATCTCAGGAGGATAGTTCTCACTCCGAGAGGGGCGTATCTGACAGCCAGGCTTCTCCTAGATCTCGTGAGGCCTGAGGTCAGTGCTATCGGCGGGATGACGCTCGGAGCGGATCCGATCGTCTCCTCCATGATTGTGGTCGGCCATATGGAGGGGAGGGATCTCTGCGGCCTGATCGTGAGAAAGAAGGCGAAGCGGCACGGCAAGAGGAGGTTCATTGAGGGGCCATTGATGGAGGCGGGCGCAAAGGTTGCGGTTGTCGATGATGTCGTCACCACAGGCAATTCACTGCTCAGATCGATCGAGCGGCTCGAGGAGGCGGGTTACACCCCTATACAAACACTTGCAGTCCTGGACAGGATGGAGGGAGGGCGGGAGGCCCTATCGGCGGCGGGATTCGAGCTCGAATCTCTATTCACGAGAGACGACCTGGGGATCGCCCCACGCGATCACTCCATGTAGATTGTCTGTTCCCTTGCAGGTCCAACAGATATCGCGGCTATATCCACATCCATGAGCTCCTGGATTCTCTCCACATACGCCCGCGCGTTCTGGGGCAGATCACTGTAATCGAGGGCCTCGCTTATGCTCTCAGACCACCCCTCCATCTCTTCATACACTGGGACACATCTCGCCAGCTCGTAGGTGCTCTCCGGCGGATACTCCAGGATCTCTCCGTCGAGCTCGTATGCGACGCAGATCTTTATCCGTCTGAGTCCTGTGAGCACATCCAGCTTTGTCAGCGCAAGCTCCGTGTATCCATTCAGATAAACCGCCTTCCTCCCCAGGACGGCATCGAACCATCCGCAGCGCCTCGGCCTTCCGGTCGTCGTCCCATACTCACCGCCTGCCTCCCTGAGCCGGTCTCCTATCTCGTCCTTAAGCTCTGTTGGCATCGGCCCCTCGCCCACGCGTGTGATGTAAGCCTTCACAACGCCCACGACATTATCGACACGCACCGGACCAACCCCAAGGTTGGCGCACGCGCTGCCCGCTGTTGTGAAGCTCGATGTGACGAACTTCTGCGTGCCATGGATCACATCCAGGAACGCGCCCTGCGCGCCCTCTGCGAGAACCATCTTGTCCTCATCGAGCGCCCTGTTTATCTCAAGCGATACATCTGTGAGGTTGTTCTTCAGAGCCCTTCCGATCTCCAGGTACGCTCTTAGCTGCGCCTCGTCCCTCACGACGGATGGATCTCCACCCATCTCCTTTATCGCAGATTCCTTCGCCGGAGCGATCTCCTCGAGCTTTCTCTTCAGCATCTCCGGATCGGTGATGTCTGCCATCTGCACCTCTTCACGCGCTATCTTATCGATATACGCATACCCTATCCCGCGCCTGGTGGTGCCTATCTTTGCTGTCCTTGCTTTCTCCCTCAGAGCATCCATCTCTATGTGATATGGCATTATTATGCTCGTCTTCGGGTCTATGCCGAGATCGACCTTCATGCCCATTCCCCAGAGGGTCTGGAGCTCTTCCCAGAGGACCTTCGGATTTAGCACCACGCCCGGGCCTATCAGAAGTCTTTTATCAAAAAGAACGCCGCTCGGTACCAGATGGAGCTTGTATGTTTTATCCCCAACCTTCACAGTGTGACCTGCGTTATCCCCGCCCTGAAAGCGCGCTATGATATCATACTTTTCCGCAAGCAGATCCACGATCTTGCCCTTTCCCTCATCACCAAACTGTGCGCCTGTGATTATCGTGAACATGCTCCGTGGGTTGGGTGCATTGTAGATAAACCATTTCCCACGATCTCAGTTCGTATTGTCAGCGTATTGTCGGCGTACTGTGCAGGTGGCATGCTGGCCGCTTCCTGGAGCAGCAAGCAATCTACAGATCATCTATAGGCTATTTTCATCTATATAGTTAATTTGTGACAACTATAAAACTGTAGATGTAAACCACTGAGTGCTTGCAGGAGGCTTGGACTCCGAAGCGGTGGGTTTGAATGTCGAGATCAAACATCCGCAAAAAACTTCTCGGTATTGCAGATTACTACGAGGCGGTCTTCACAGGCCCAAGGATGATGAAGCATGGCGAGTTCAGGAGCAGCGTTCTGGGGATGATCATCGAGATGCTGGACGTTCTTAGGATCAACGACGATCTTAGGATGGAGCTGATAAGGTACATAACATCTGGATGGAGGATGGAGATGGTCGGCGATGAGTCTGCGGAAGCAGAGATGATCATCGAGAAGCTCAACAGCGTGAGGCGTGCCTCAATGCATGATGATATGAGCTACAGCCTGGAGATGGGTGTGCTCATGTCGCTCCCAATCCGAGAGATGGATCTGGAGGAGGATCAGGTTGCTCATGTCTACGATGCGATGAACAGAATCATGGAGCAGATGGGCTGCAGCACAACAGAGGACCACCTGGTCTCAGGATCTGAGCACTGCGCCAGCAGTTGAGTACAGCACGCAGGTCCCCATTCATACCATGGCCATACCGTGGGTGAGGCGTACCTGCATCAGCTCGACATTTGGCCATCGATGCCCCAGAGGCATCTCACTTGCCCAGCCGGTTGTCATGCACTCACATCACCGGAATCTGCAGCATGCAGCCCGTATGATTCACAGGCGAAAAAGGAGACTTGATTCACGAGGAGTTGTCCAAGCACGACGTTCGTCGCAACTGAGCACGCTCATCTTCCCCAGAACATGTCCTTCTTCCGCTTGATCTCCAGGAACTTCTCGAAGACCTCAATCTCATCCTGAGACATCTTCTGCTTGAGCTCCTGCTCGATTATCCTGGCGTGCTTCTCAGGTATGTTGACGTAAAGCAGATCACCCTCGTGGATCTGACGTCCAACCGTAGGCCCATCGATCGATATCGCGACCTCCTGGCCTACCGTTGCCATGGGTATGTTCTCGTTCCTTTGCTGGATCCCGCGTATGGTGCCGACCACTGCGCCGTCCTCGCGGATCAAGGGCACGTTATGTGATATCGTCCCTCCGACAACCTGCACGCCGACAATCGCAGGCTTGGACTGCCTGAAGACGCAGTCGGGCAGTATGCGAACACATCCTGGCTTTACGATGGCCTCGAGCCGCTCCTGCTCCATCTGCATCTTCTTCTCCTCCATCCACTCCTCGTAGCTCTCGAGAAGCGTGTATATGACGTCACTCTGGAATACCGGAATGTCCAGCTTCTGTATCTCAGAGAGAGCGTCTGGGAGTATCTCGACATTGAATCCGAGTATGACCGAGAGAAGCGGATCCTTTATGGCCGCGGCCCTTATTACATCCCTGCGCGTTACCGGCCCCACATCAGCCACATGAATGGGTATGTTCTTTGCACGTAGCTCGCCGACGAGCCCCTCCAGAGATCCAATGGTATCCGCCTTCAGTATCACACCAACAGTGTCTGTATCGATCCTGACAGCCTCGATCTCAGACCTTATCTCCTTGGCTATCGCCTCAGGATCCTCGCCCTCTCCCACAACACGTATGGTGGATCCAGCAAGCGCTGTCTCCAGCTTCGGGGCTGATACCTTTATGCCGGACGCGGCTACGACATGCTTCACGGGGGTGAACCGCTCCTCGCTCCGTATCTCCTTGAGCGGTCTCGGCTTGAGAAGCGCCCTCACCTTCGTTATTATCGGCTCCCGGGGAGTTCCGACCACGATCGTGTCCCCGACGCTGATCATCCCGTCGTAAAGTATGACGTCCAGCGTTGTCCCGAGACCCCTTTCCTCTTTCACCTCGAGTATCGTTCCCATGCCCGGCCGACTCGATTCAATCACCAGGTTTTGCTTCAGGAACCTCTGTGCGAGGCCGACCAGGACAAGAAGAAGATCTGGAATTCCCTCGCCAGTTATGGCGCTGACCGGGATTATGCCCACGGTCTTTGTGAAGTCTGCTATCCTGTCATAGCGGTTGGAGTCGAAGCCGTATTTGTAGAGCTCACCAACGAGCTCGTATATCTTCGTCTCCAGAGTCTCCACCACTCGCTCAGTCTGTCCTGCGAGGCTCTTCTCCATGGGGGCGTTTTCGACAGGTCGCCATCCTGGGATTCTGTCTATCTTGTTCGCAGCGACCACGAAGGGAGTTTTGAATCTCTTCAGGATGTTGATCGACTCGATGGTCTGCGGCTGGAACCCTTCGTTAATGTCAACTATGAGGATCGCCAGATCCGCAAGCGACCCACCCCGGCTTCTGAGCGATGTGAACGCATGGTGGCCAGGCGTATCTATGAAAAGCAGCCCTGGAACCATGAGGTTCGCCTTGAATCCTGAACCGCAGAACTGCTGTATTACGCTCAGAGGGATCTCGGTAGCGCCTATATGCTGCGTTATGGCTCCAGCCTCGTACTGTGCGACTGTGGTGCCTCTTATCCTGTCAAGCAGCGTTGTCTTCCCGTGATCGACGTGCCCCATAACACATACTATGGGGGTTCTCAGCTGTGAGACCTCCTCCTTCGAACGCATACCCTTTTTAGATCTCTGACGCATGGTGGATCCTCCTAAAAATACCGCAGGCAATGAGACTGCGATCCCAGGCAACACCTCATGGTGCTCAGAAACTCCTCGATGCAGCTCTTTATCTCTCGATCTCAACAAATATAAATCCTCTGCATCCTGCGGGCACACCTGAAATATCTTCCTGTGATCTCATGCTGCAGCAGCATGAGATCGCGGGATTCGATATCTCAGACGAGATATCTCGTGGTAACTCACATGATATTCCAGGCAGCTGATGCGGTGCACACCAGCGTTCCCCATCAGTAATACCTTCTTCTCCTTCCGAAGCTCTGACCAAAGAATAGGCCGGCGAGAAGTCCTGCGAGGTGCGCCATGTGCCCTATGCCATCCGCTCCCCGCAGGCTTATCTGGTAGTACAGATCCAGGAACGCGATCAGGGCTATCGCCAGTGGTATCCCCAGAGGTATTGGTATGGGGAAGATTATAACCCTGATCTCGGGCGCGATTATCGCCAGAGCTCCCATGACCCCCATGATAGCCCCGCTGGCTCCCATCATATATCCTGTTGCCACAAGCATCTCTATAATGCCGCCGAATATTCCGGATGCGAAGAAGACCAAGAGGAAATTTCTCTCGCCAACCCTTCTTTCGAGCTCTGTTCCGAAGAATAAGAGGGCCAGCATATTCCAGAAGAGATGGCCTATGTCAGCATGAACGAATATGTGCGTCACCAGCGTCCACGGCCTGGACTCGACAAGCGCTGGATTCAGGGAGAGGTATCCCCTCACAGCCCAGGGGTCAATGGCCATTGCGATCGATACGAGGATGCACAGAGCGATTATCGCAAGAGATGCGGAGATGCTGGAGCCTCTGGGCCTGATATCATCCCAGTCAGAGACCATACCGACTGAGATCAACTTTCTTATGGTACCTATGGTATCACTTCCAGTCTCATGACTCTGTGACGTACTCGCCGTTTCTGAGCACTATGACATAATCTGCGGAGTTCCTCAGTGCAACAGAAAAGCCGGGCTCTGCCCCGAATATGATCGTCTCCTTGCCGTGCTCCATCGCCTTCATGAGAACCGGTTTCAGATCAGCGTCTCTGGTGACGAGCGCTATGGTGTCTATGACAGGGTTGTAGATCATGTCGACACCCTCCACGGCCATCCTCACATCGACGTCGCTTGTGCATATAACCGGCTCAAACCCCTGGTTCTCGACCGCCTCCACCAGCTTCTCGGAGGCATACTGGTTCAGGAAAACCTTTCCGACCTTTATGTCGCCGTAGTCTCTGAGTATGTTCCGTATCTCCTCGAGGTCCATCTGGAACTCCTTGCGCAGCATGTTGGGACCGTCTACCAGGAGACCGATCTTCTTCCTTCCCTTCTCCTTCTTGGATCCAAGGTACTTCAGGATGTGCTCGAAGTGTATAGCCATGATCGCTAATCCTCTATTTCAGAACCCCAATCTTTATTATGTCCACAGGTCGATTCATATAATTTTCTATCGCATGCAGGGACGTGTCTGAATAAGGATCGGGTGTTTTCGACCTGCAGAGGGCGGTAAGGTCTAGATTTCTGGCCACAGCTCTTATTCGAACAGGTCCGCATGCAGTACGCGGCAGCATCGATCCTCTTATCGTAAGGTTTGCATGCCATGTAGCACATGGGTTGTATGATCGAATGCCGGTGAGGCGAGCTCTGACAACACAACCATCGGCAACCAACTTCGCATATCTTCATCCTATTGATTTGTCAAATCACAGGGGGTATGCCTGGCAACTATCATTTGATGCATCTCAACTCGCGCTGAAACGAGTTCAACGCGATGGCGTGGTTGAGGGGCGAAGGCAGATGCGAATACCCGCGCCCCCTCTGTACATATGTGTTAAACTCGCATCTCAAGGTGTCCTGGAGATAGACATCACATTCCATAAATCCTTCTTGTGTTCCTCACAGTTGCCGTGGCGAGATCCTCAGGGTCCATGCCCCTCATCCGAGCTATGAGATTGAGCGAGTCAAGGATAAAAGACGGCTCGTTCCTGCCCCTTCTCGGGGACAGAAACGGGCTGTCTGTCTCGATGAGCAGCTGATCCAGGGGCACGTTCCTTGCCAGAGCCTGGTGCTTCACAGATCTGCACACAACTGTTGCGATCGACACATAAAATCCCCTGTCGACGATCTTTCTCATGGTCTCCAGGCTTCCGCTGTAGCAGTGAAATACCACCTTCTCCATATCCTTCACAAGATCGAATGCGATATCTTCGGTCTCTCTGGCGTGTATCACAAGCGGTTTCTCGAGCTCCTCTGCGAGCAGTATCACCTTGCGGAATACATCGATCTGCTGCCTTCTCAGAGCCGGATCGCTGCACCTGTAGTAATCCAGCCCTGCCTCTCCAACCCCGATTATCTCCCCGGAGTTCTGCCGGATCTCATCAAGTACGAGATCCACATCTTTGGGCCTCATCTGGTCGAGGGAGTTGGGGCTGAGCCCCAGAGTCGCGTGAATGAACTCATGCGACCTGGCCAGCTTCAGCGTCTCTCTATTCGTCTGGAGGTCGACCCCGGAGTTGATCATCTCCACAACACCAGAAGCTCTCGCTCTCTCTATAACATCCATCCTGTCTTTATTGAAATGCTTGAAATCGAGATGACAGTGTGCATCTATGACTTCGACCAATACAACATCCCCTGCTCATTTCTTTTGGTCACTTGGATGTACGTTCCTCAAGAAGCAGAAGACGGTTTATCGCGCTGACAAGCGCCTCCACCGATGCCATGACTATGTCCTCCCGCGCGGATCGAGCTGAGACCTTTCTTCCCTCAGTATCCTCAACCCCTATCACGACCTCCGCAAGGGCATCAGAGCCTCCTGTGATTGCCTCAATCCTGAAGTCCCTCACCCTGATCAGGCTGTCCTGGCCGAGTATCTCCCTCACAGCCTTCACTGCAGCATCCACAGGTCCCACGCCAATGTTTGCGAGAACCTTCTCCTCTCCCCTGAATAGAGCCCTGACAGTGGCTGTGGGTGTGATAGTGTTCCCTGTCATCACAGCCACCTCTTTGAGGACGAGCGCCTGCTCTCCCTTTGCGATCTCGCCCAGGACGACCTCTGCAATGGTCTGGAGATCTGCATCCGTGACCTGCTTGCCCTTGTCGCCGAGCTCCTTTATCCTCCGAAGTATCTCCTGGAGCTGGTCCTCTGTCGGATGATATCCAGCCTCCTCGAGCACCTTCTTCACCGCATGCCTTCCGGTGTGCTTTCCGAGGACTATCCTGCGCCTGTGGCCGACCATCTCAGGAGTCATTATCCCAGGCTCGAATGTGTCGCTTCTCTCTATAACACCATGGCTGTGTATGCCGCTCTCGTGGGAGAACGCGTTATCCCCGACGATCGGCGCGTTAATGGGTATCCGGGTCTCTGTGAGGCGCTCCACAAGCCTCGCAGTCTCAACGAGGTACTGTGTTCTTATCGAGGTTTTCGCTCCGTATATCGAATGGAGGCTCATGACGGTCTCTGCGAGGTTCGCATTGCCGGCCCTCTCTCCCAGGCCGTTGACTGTGACCTGGACCTCCCTGGCACCGGCCTCCACAGCAGCCAAGCTGTTCGCCACCGCAAGCCCGAAGTCGTTGTGACAGTGCACATCCACGAGTATGTTCATGTAGCTGCAGACCTCTTTCACGAGCCGGTGGAACGCGGACGGCGCCATTACACCCACAGTGTCTGGTATGTTTATTATGTCAGCCCCAGCGCCCTCAACAGCCGTGAAGATCTCCCTGAGGAAAGCAGGAGGCGTCCTTGTGGCGTCCATGGCCGAGAAGAGGCACAAAACACCATGGTCTTTCACGTACTCGACCGCCTTTATCGAGTCCGCAACTATCTCCTCCCTGCTCTTCTTTATCGTATGCGCTATCTGTATGTCGGAGGTCGATACGAATACATGGACCATGCCGACATCGGCATCGAGACACCTGTCGATATCGTTTTTGATTATCCTGGAGAGGCCGCAGACCGTGGCTGTAAGCCCCTCATTCGCTATGGCCCGGACAGATTCAAACTCGCCCTTGGACGATACCGGAAAGCCAGCCTCGATGACATTGACCCCGAGCTTGTCGAGCTGCCTGGCGATTATGAGCTTCTCCTCAGGGGTGAGCGATACTCCAGGCGTCTGCTCTCCGTCCCTAAGGGTCGTATCGAATATCTTCACCACTTGGCCGCGAAGGTGCTCAAGATGGTAGAAAGCGATCCCACGCAGAAGTTTCTCCTGACATGCATGCAGGGTTGAATTACGTGGAAGATAAAACTTTGCTTTTCACCAAAGGCCGTAGGGACCCTGAATCCGGCCACGACTGCGACGCTTCTGTACAAGAGAACGTAACCATATTGGTCGTGTGTGCGAATAGCTGAATGAATCGAGAGACTCGGGCGAGCGTCTCACAAGTTTGGATTGACTGAGCGTTGCGGATTTCAGCGATGCTCATCCTGTTCAGGCCGCCTACCCCTTTGTTATGAGGTCGTATTTGACCCGCGCTCTCCGTATGGGCGGTACCTCTCCCCACACCGCCATCTCATCACCCCTTATGATCAAAGCTCCGATCACCTCATCTCTATCAACCACACTGAAGCACTCCTTCAGGCTGGCATCTGGCGTGACAGCATTGCCGAGCGCTGTCGCGCCGGCATCTGCTATCGCCGGATCTCTGGATATCACTGTCGCGACATCTGCACATCCGAAGCTTATTGACGGCCCAATGGTCCCGCTGCTGCTGCACACCCCCAGGATTCCTCCTGTGGGATGGATCTCAAGTGCCAGATTCTTTATCGGAGATGAGCCGGCGTATATCCCAACAAGCAGAGGCTCATCCGAGAAGATCGCTATGTCCCCACCGTTGTCAACGACAGCGTAATCAGCCCCCGCCTCCACCATGGCCTCGACTGCAAATGCTGCAATCGCTCCGGCGACAGCTGCCATAGGTCCGACGTGGAAGAGTGACGATGCATGGCACATCCTTTTTACAATAGGCGGGGCATTATCTACCGGGAGATCGTAGGGCACGAGGGTCAGCTGGAATAGAGGGTCGAAAGCTATGAACTCCTCAAGCTGGGTCCTGCTGTCTATTATCGCGCTCTTTGCGATCTCTATGTGCTCCTGCGATCTGGCCACGATCGTGGCTATCGTCTGATGAAGTCTGAAATACTCACGTATCATCAAAACTCAGTCACGCTTCATCGCTATAGTTTTTGAGGATTATGTGACAGACGCACTCAAACATGGTGGACAAAGTCCATCGTTGATGGGGTTCGGTCAGACGAAACGCGCCCTCTGCAGGAAGTCCTGGAGGTCTGAAGACGTAATCGCTACAAAGACCTGTCCTAATGAGGATTAAGGTGTTTCCGACCTGCAGAATGCGGTAAGGTCCAGATTTCTGGCTCAGCTCTTATCCGGACAGGTCTTGCCACAATCTCGAAAGTTATATTAAGATTGAGGAGCAATGTATCAATTAATTACTGAGGTGATTTGCTTGAACGGGGATGTATATAAATTCATAGAGCTCGTCGGCACATCGACGGTTGGGTGGGAAGATGCAGTAAAGACTGTTGTGGAGACAGCTTCAAAGACTTTGAGAGATTTGAGGGTGGCAGAGGTCACCGAGCTTGATGTGAGGCTGGACAAGGGCAAGATCGTGGAGTACAGGGCAAAGGTGAAGTTATCATTCAAGTACGAGAGGGAGGAGGACTGAGAGCGAAGGGCATGCACAGAGGCATTTCATCGTTCAATGTTTTTATGTAATTTTATGCAATTTATATTTCACATTAACCGAGTATTCCTATAAACCCTTATTTTTACAATGGCGGATTCTCGCTGATATCGCATTTGGCTCACATTTGCCTCAAAACCAGAGGTTTTAGGAATACTCAACCCTTTCCTGTATGCAGCATTTTTTTGCATGCCATCCACGAGGCGTGGGATCGAATTGCCGAGATCCTGCTGGAAATCACGCCTGCTATCCTAGAGGCATGCCAAAAGGATGAAAGCGTTTCAGATTGTGGTTGTTTCAGTATAAACCGGATGGGTTGGGCGTTGCGGATTTCAACGATATACACCCAGCCTCAGGAGTTTGATGATTTGCCTTCGCTGGCGAATCGGTATTCAAGTCATGGCGCCGTTTGGCACGATATGGCCGTTCCAGAACGAAAACTGAACCAACCAGGAGGATTATTGTAACTTCCAGAAACATCGATTGGCCAGTTCTAGAACATCACACGCATGTTCGTTCGCTTACATCTTTTTAAATCGTTCAAAAAAAAGCCTAGGCTGTCAGCTCTGAGCTGTCTGTGATGAGCTGGCATCAAACGGAGGAATTGTATGAAGTACTGTAAGATTGGAATAGCATTGCTGGCGATGTGCGCTCTCATAGCGCCGGCTCTATCAGCACCGGACGCTGGCAATGACAAACAGGCCGAAAACAGGATAGTCGCCGCAGGATGTGGAATGTCAGATGACCAGATAAAAGATGGCTGCCTACCGCCCAGAGCGAAAACAACTGGGCCGGATGCTGAAAAGCCCGCTCTGAAGTCGATGATGGATGGGAGATTGGACAGGCCGGACATGAGGGAGCTTCCAGCAGATGACACCTCTGACAAGCCTGTGGCTGAAAAGCCCGCTCTGAAGTCGATGATGGATGGGAGATTGGACAGGCCGGACATGAGGGAGCTTCCAGCAGATGACACCTCTGACAAGCCTGTGGCTGAAAAGCCCGCTCTGAAGTCGATGATGGATGGGAGATTGGACAGGCCGGACATGAGGGGGCTTCCAGCAGATGACACCTCTGACAAGCCTGTGGCTGAAAAGCCCGCTCCGAAGTCGATGATGGATGGGAAGATCGATAGGATCAATACAGTGCCGGGCAAAGGGAGTGTGTACGTCGTCATAGTCCAGGCCTGAGCAGATACACCCGATCAGAGAGGATCTGATCGGGCATAATATAATTTTGTATAATTTTGGAGTGTGATAATGGATGAAATTCAAATGGATCTCTGTACTGCTAATGGTATGTTTGTGTTTGACAGTGCCAGCCTGGTCGTCTCAGGATCAGGTCACCCTCACAGTTCATGTTCATGAGGGAAGCCTCGATGGCCCTGCTCTTTCCGATGTCCATATAACAGGGGTCGATGGCGATGGAAAGAGCTTTGAGGCTGTGACCGATTCAGGCGGCATAGCCGAAATCAGCGGTGTGCCCGGCACATGGCAGTTCGCCTTCGAGAAGGACGGATATGAGACGCTGTACCTGAAATATGACGCTCTCCAGTCGGAAGAGACGGCCGCGTATCTGGAAAAAGCCGCCATGTCGTCTCAGGATCAGGTCACCCTCACAGTTCATGTTCATGAGGGAAGCCTCGATGGCCCTGCTCTTTCCGATGTCCATATAACAGGGGTCGATGGCGATGGAAAGAGCTTTGAGGCTGTGACCGATTCAGGCGGCATAGCCGAAATCAGCGGTGTGCCCGGCACATGGCAGTTCGCCTTCGAGAAGGACGGATATGAGACGCTGTACCTGAAATATGACGCTCTCCAGTCGGAAGAGACGGCCGCGTATCTGGAAAGCGCGGCCTGATTTCTCTGGATGAACGTGCAAGGGTAGAGACGATATCCCTGACGGGAAACTGTCAGGGCCCTCTAACCCGAAAAGCATAGTGGCCGTAAAGTCTATATAAGGATTTGAAAAAGGGGAACGGAGGTCATCGGTTATGAAGTGGCAGGGAAAGTCGGCTAGAAAGCCCACTGGTGGAAGGTTGGTTCCGGCCAGAGGGAAGAGAAAGTATGAGCTGGGCAGAGAGCCAGCAGAGACGCTTGTCGGTCCAATCAGGGTCAAGAAGATCCGCACACGTGGAGGCAACCAGAAGCTCCGCCTTCTTAAAGCAGACGTTGCCAGCGTCTCGGATCCGGTCACAGGTGCCACAAAGCTTGTGAAGATCGAGACAGTGGTGGACAATCCTGCAAACAGGCATTATGTGAGAAGGAACATAATCACGAGAGGTGCTGTGATCAGGACCGAGATCGGCGAGGCCAGGGTTTTGAGCAGACCCGGGCAGGATGGCGTGGTGAATGCTGTTCTCCTGCCGAAGCACTGATGTGCAGAGGCAGGAAATCCAGATCATCCCCAGCCGTTGCGTTCCATCGGTAGTGCTGGATCCGCAGCCCAAGGTGGCAGATGTGTTTTGGTGGGCCTGAGCTATTTTGTCATCGGCTCGAATAACTGGTATGCTTCAGTAATCAGTGTGCAGTTGCATAATGCCAAGGTCGCGTGCATCTTGAGCTCAATGATACACACATGAGACATAATTTTGGAGAGCTCCGTATGGATCACTAAATATGGGTGGGATATAACTAGGTGGGATAAAACTGCTACGCTGTGCAGATCTGAAATGTGACCTGCGCTCCTGAAGATAGAAACTTGCGCCCTTTTGCTTTCTATCAGATAGATATTTATCCCATGGGGGTAGATTTTTTAGGGGGTCCCGATGCGGAAACATTTATTGATATGTATATTTTTCATGATATCGCTGCTGGTTCATGGAGCAACATCGCTCAGAATGTACTCAGATGAAACCATAACAATTGATTCTCCTGTGGATGACGATATCTTCGCGGCAGGCAGCGTGGTGAACATAAACGCACCTGTCGACAGCGCAGTTGTTGCTGGAGGCGTTGTCACCGTGAATGCGCCGATAGCCGGCGATCTCATTCTGGCCGGCGGTCAGGTTGTCCTTCGATCTGACATCGGCGGAAAGCTGGTCGCCGCTGGAAGCAGAATCAACATCTCCTCAAAGATTCAGCGAAACGCTGTGCTGATGGGCGAGGATATCAGTATGCTTCCCGGCACAACCGTTGGGAGAGATGCCCTCATCGGGGCGAAGCGATTCAGCAACCAGGGAAGCATCAACGGCACACTCACCGTTGCGGCAGAGCAGTTTGAGAACAACGGAACTGCCGGACGTGTGGAGTTCCAGAGGATCGAGAGCAGACACGAGGATACGGCATTCATGAGCTTCTTCCACCTGCTCAGCATCATCGGCTATCTTCTCCTCGGTCTGATAGGACTCAGGGTAGCACCATGGCTCTTTAGGTCATCTGAGGACAAGATGCTCAGAGATCCGGCGATCGAGACGCTGGTGGGATTCCTGGCGATAATCGTGTCCCTCATTCTCGCGATGATTCTAGCCATAACGATTGTGGGCATTCCAGTATCGGTGATGCTCCTGCTGCTCCTCGGAGTGGGCATCATGCTCTCATGCCTTCTCGTATCGTTCACGCTGGGGAGGAAGGTTATGGCTATATTCAGAAGCGGAACAGGTAGCGCTGTCTCATTCACAGTTGGGTACGTTATACTCAACATTCTGTTCCTGCTGCCGTATATCGGCTGGATCTTTATGTTGATCGCGGTGTGCATGGGCGTTGGTGCGCTGCTGTATGTGATGAAGGATGGAGCATCAACAACACAGGCCGCCACGGCATAAACTCTGCTCTTGAGGATGGAAGGTTCACGTCTCCGGAAGGGCCCTTCCACCTTCCGATCCCCGTACAAACATGTGTACCGAAGATGATCTCTCAGATGGATTTACAGCGGTAATGCAGATATTTTTCAGGCCTGGTGGAAATTCTTATATATCGAGAAATATCGATACGTATGCGAATGCCTGGACTTACTGATAAATCTGTGAAGAAGCTCGCGAGGCTGATCGGCGATGAAGAGCGGGCGATGCATAAGATCCAGAGACTTCGCTCTCTGGTAGACGTCATAGAGAGTGATGTGCAAGATGAGGTGAAGATCTTCAAAGCTCTATCGGATCCGTGCAGGCTTGCCATTCTGAAGCTCCTCCAGAATGGAGAGTTCTGCGTCTGCGAGATAATGACCGCGCTGGATCGACCGCAATCGACGACATCCCATCACCTATCCATACTGAAGGATGCAGGACTAATAAAAGAGCGGAAGGTGGGCAAGTGGTCAAACTACCGCCTGGCGGACGGTGCGGTGATTGAGATCATGAACCAGGCGCGCTTACTGTCAAAATTACAGAAATGATCGGATGATAGCAATGACGATACAGACTGCGACAATTCTCATGGTATCTGCGATGCTGCTGTCGCTGCCAGCAGCGCTCGCGGGCTGCGCGTGCTCTGCCGGAGGCACTTGGGATCCATACGCATTCCTCAACTACAACCCCGCCCAGAGCGTCAGCCCCAGCGCTGAGGGCAAGAGCACTGCCATGCAGGACGATTACAGATCAGATGATTTCCCGAACGGTGATCTTCTCAGGCCGATGCCGTCGGTCTCCAGCTCGGATACGGTCCTGGCAATCACAGAGAACTTGAATGACGGCATTTACGTTAAGGGTGCTATGAGGCTTAGCCGGGGGTCGCTGGTGAACCAGAACGGTACCCTGAAGAGCCCTGAGGAGATCGCGAGCGCTCTTGGAAGCATTGGCGTTACCAATTCAGATAGAATTGTTGTCTATGGTGATGATCTCGAAGATGCAGCTCTGGGTTTCTTCGCACTGAAGTATGTTGGACACAGGGATGTGAGCCTCCTGGATGGAGATGTTGAGAGATGGCAATCAATGGGTCTTCCCGTGCAGAACGTGCCATCTGTCAGAGACGAGAGCGCTTACATACCGAACAAACAGAACCTTGTTGCAACATACGATTATGTCATGAGCGGCGAGGTCCAGATTGTGGATGCCCGACCGTTCAGAGACTTCGGCCTGTCCAGGATACCAGGGGCAGTTCACATCGATTCTGAGAGGGCCAGAGACGGAGACAGGATCGCGGATAACGAGACTCTCATGGAATTGTTCGCACCTCTTCAGATAGACAGGCCTGTTGTTGTGTATTCCGAAAATCCGGGTCACGCATCAATTGTATGGTTTGCTCTCCAGCTGATGGGCTACAATGCCATGATCTACCCCTGGAGCGACTGGATCTCGCACAGCCCCACAGTAGCACAGAACGCACCTGGTGCTCTCGGTCGCAGCTCCAGTTCTGTGACAGATTCTGAGTCCACGGAGAGCAGGTACAGAAAGCTGGGAAGGTGATGTAATGGCTGCAAAGCTGCCACTGCTGTCAAGGTTCCTCACACTCTGGATATTCCTGGCGATGGTTGTGGGCATCGCGATAGGGAACTTCGCGCCACAGATCACTGATGCCATTCTCAGCCTATCGGTCGGGACGACATCGATACCGATAGCGATAGGCCTCATACTCATGATGTATCCTCCTCTTGCGAAGGTGAGGTATGAGGAGCTGGGAGAGGTATTCAATGACAGAAAGGTATTGGCACTCTCGCTGATACAGAACTGGGTGATCGGGCCGGTGCTGATGTTTGCGCTGGCTGTGATATTCCTCCGAGACTACCCGCATCTCATGTACGGTGTGATTCTGATAGGTCTGGCCCGATGCATAGCAATGGTAATCGTCTGGAACGAGCTCGCCTGCGGATCCACCGAGTACTGCGCAGCTCTTGTCGGACTGAACTCTGTTTTCCAGGTGCTGTTATACTCAGTATACGCTTACATCTTCATCACGGTACTCCCGGCATATCTTGGCGTGGCTGAGGGCACCGTGGTCGATGTCACAATAACACAGATCGCAGAGAGCGTCTTCATATACCTCGGGATACCTTTTCTCGCCGGCATAATCACCAGGTTCACGCTGATCCGGGCGAGGGGAAGGGAATGGTACGATGGTCGTTTCATACCCAGGATAAGCCCGATAACGCTGATCGCTCTTCTCTTCACAATCATAGTGATGTTCTCGCTCAAGGGCGATTACATAGTGCAGCTGCCGATGGATGTGTTGAGGGTCGCTGTGCCTCTTGCGATATACTTCCTGCTGATGTTCTTCGTGAGCTTCTACATGGCATTCAATCTGGGAGTGAGCTATGAGAACACAGCCGCAGTCGCTTTCACCGCTGCCAGCAACAACTTCGAGCTCGCCATAGCGGTTGCCGTTGCTGTATTCGGTATAGCGTCCCAGGAGGCATTTGCAGCTGTAATAGGCCCTCTGATCGAGGTGCCGGTGCTGATATCCCTGGTCAACGTGGCGCTCCGTCTCAGGGATCGTTACTATCCTGGAGCCCCGGAAAGGGTGTTTTGCGAGAGTTAGGTGAGATTATGGCAGGACATGCTGAGGTAAAGCTCGTGAGCAACGCCATGGCGAACACAACCAGGCGGAAGATAATGAACCTGCTTCTTGAGATGGATCTTTCGAAGGAGGACATAGGCAAAGCAGTGGGCCAGAGCATGCTGGACTACCACCTTCAGATACTCCAGCAGGCAGGTCTCATTAAGATAGAGAACAACGTGGCGAGCCTCACGGATTTCGGGAGGAACTTCCTGGAGTCGAAGGGTGAGAAGAGCGAGAGGATCGAGATCAGGGACGCAAGGCCAGTTGAGGTGGTCGAGGTCAAGCAGCTCCTTCCATGCATCGCGGATACAACGAAGTTCAGGATAATCGCGCGCATGGATCCCCCGCTGGGAGGTGCGCTGAAGGCGCTGGAGCCGCTCTTTCCCAGAGGCAGATACTCTGAGAGGATTGGAGCGCTGATCATACAGAAGGGCACCGTGCTCATAACGCTCTATGGCACAGGAAACGTGACGATGACGATGATCAGAGACGAGGCGCATGCGAGGGAGATTCTTGAGGAGTTGAAGAGGACGATAAACGATGCCATAGAGAAGGGAGTCACCCCTGCGCCCAAGGAGAAGGTCCGGGTGGATCCAATGGAGGTCTACAGGTATCTTCCGGGCACGAACTGCAGGGAGTGTGGCGAGCAGAGCTGCTACTCATTTGCCATCAGGCTGGTCAGCGGGGAGGTGGGTCTGGAGAAATGCAAGCCACTCCAGGAGGATAAGTACGCGACGAGGCTTGAGCACCTGAGATCGCTTCTCGCGTATCTCTGAGCTAGCCGTATCCAAAAAAGATCTCCTTTGGCGATTTCGTATGAAGACTCTGACGATAGTGCTCACAGATGGGCCTTACATCAATCAGAACGCTGAGATCGCATACAGGATAGCGAGAGCAGCTCTTGAGAGGTACAGGGTTAACATCTTTCTCTATCTCGATGCTGTTCACATACCGAAGAGGGGGCAGAGACCGGTGCAGTTCAGGAATATCGGTGGCCTCTTTCATGAGCTCGCGTCTCTGGGCGCCATCATAAGAGCATGCCCCAGATGCGCATCCTCGCGCGGATATGCATCTGAGAACGGGGTGTGCCCGGAGTACATCGATGGGGTGCTCATAACGAGTCTGTACGATCTGGAGCGCATGATCAGGGAGAGCGATAAGGTGATATCGCTCTCGGGGTGATGACATGGGTCCGGTTGTATTTCTTGTGGATTCGCCTCCATACAGCTACGAGAGGGCTTTTGGAGCGCTGAACGCAGCTGCTGTTTGTCTTCCCATAGGATCTGCGGTCGCGCTTTATGCAGACGGCGTCTACCTTGCGCTTGCAGATCAGCGCGGCCACCTGGCAGGTCTCCTGTATGCATACCCGGAGATCGATGTATTCGCGCATGAGCCATCGATGGCCGAGCGAGGGCTCCTGTCATGCGATCTCTTGGATCGGGTCGAGATGCTAGACGATCTCGAGTTCGTGGAGCGCATCAAAAGCTTCAGAGCGATGGTGGTGATGTAATCTGCCCGCACCCCGAATGTCTCATCTGGTGATTCTATGAGCTCCGTATTCATACTGACAAAGCCGCCCGGGAACCCCAGGGCAGAGCTGTGCCTCAGGATGCTCAGCCGGAACTTCAGGCTCTACCTTCTTGGAGATGGCGTTTACAACATACTCTCAGGGTGTCTTGGTGGAGCAGAGGGGGAGATCTTTGCGTTCACGCAGGATCTGAGAGAGAGGGGTGTCTCAGCCGCGGGCATAAAGGAGCTTGACGATTACAGCGTGATGGTGGATGATATCATGGACGCTGGGAGCGTCTTCGCATTTTGATTGCTATATTCCGGCCATCCTGCGCGGGATCAAATCAATTGTCGGCCTTTGCTGGTGATTCGGCGGATCTGCATTGGTGAAAGAGGCAAAGTCGGTCGTCTCTGGTTGTGGCTACCTCAGCTTGCCCCTCCGAAGAATCGACCAGGTGGGCCTTGATTGTTTATAGATACCAGCAGTATTGGCGATACCCTCTTGGTCCAGAGGCTAACTGCAGATCGGACAGCAAATATCGCCGCACATACATGGGAGGCCGGGATCGCATCTATTTATGGCAGCATCATCAATTATCAGAGCAACATCCTCGAACTCCTCAGGGAGAGCGGGATCAGCTCTTGCTGTCAGATCGTTTGCCCATCCTGATTTAAACTCAAAATCCGAGGTAAGTTTTGCAGCGTACATAAGAGTCTGGTTCGCCGCATCGTAAATCGGAGCAGTCAACTCGAGAACGACAACGTCCACCGTTTCATTTGCGCCTTGGATCATCACGGCTGCATTGGGTGGATTTTGAGGATCGAAGTCGAATCCGGTAAGGAAATCTTCCATCTTCACAAATTTCGCAAGTCTTGCAGGCCTGTCTGAGAATACCACAGTGTATGGGATCACCCCTGTGAGGCTCAGTGTATAGTTTCCAGAACCATCACTCACAAAGCTGCCACCAGTCGCCTGCTGAAGGAATATATACGTATAAGATTCATTAGTCGCATTTTCGTTCGCGGTTGCAGCACATGTCAGACATATGATGGTAGAGATCACGACAACAAGCAGTTTCATGATTTTCCCCCTAACCTAAGCCGAAATACCGGTCATTTTTTAGTTTACAACTAACAATATTTATATATACTTTTTCCTATTTACTCAGACGTGTTTAGTCCCGAAAGTTTTGATCTTGAAGTCGTCTCAAAATTCCCAGGCGTTTGATTTATGTGGATTGTATCTCCGCGCAGGATCGATGCAGATCCACATCGTTGCTTAAATAGTTTCGAGACGAATTCCTTATCTCGTTCGAGGATGGGTCGTGTACTTGATTCATTGAAATCTGGAGCGCTTGAGCCATCTAGATTCATGGGATATCCCGCCCATGGCTCTCGATCGTAGCTAATTATTCAGTGATACGGTCCACGACCCGGGGATGCCGATTTTGGTGGTATCATTTAGCGTTTGAGCACACGAGTGGCCACACCTTTACGGTTTTGGCTAAGAATAAAGCGAGCTTCTGCCGGGTTAGCTTCATATTCCGGCTATGATGCTGGATGAGATGCGAAATAATTTCTGGCCACCACACTCATATGAGAGCGAATCGTGTACCTTAATCATTAAAATCTGCAGCGATCGCCGCCATCCAGATTATCGGATATGGCGTATGCGTCGATTCCAGCAGATCCATTCAGTGATTCAAGCACACGACCTAAGAGCGGAAAAGATTATCACCAATGCTGATGCAGGTTCGTCCTGATGAGGATGGAGCTGGATGTTAACGAGGTAAAGGCCCTGTTCGAGAGATGCTCTCACCAGGACGATGTTCTTGAGGGGCTTTACAGAATGGTCCTCCCTGAGTGGGAGCGAATAGAGTACGTTGTTGAGGGGAGGCCGCATATAGGCGAGGTTGGCTGGAACACGATATTCTCTCTCTTCCAGGCGTTCGACGAGAGGCATCACGGAGAGTTCGTGTTTCCGGGCTACATGTGGCTGAGCCTCGGGTTCCAGAAGGACGAGTGCCTCCGGCCATGGGAGGTTGATACATCCGAGGTCAATTATGTCCTCAAGAGATGAGCACTGCCAGAGCCTCGGGCGGGATTCGAACCCGCGGCCTCGTCCTTACCAAGGACGCGCAATGACCGAGCTTTGCTACCGAGGCGCTAACCGCTCGATTACCTCTGCGCTTTAGTAGTTTTCGGTCAGGCGCAGAGGTGCTTCGCCATTTGAGATATCCGACTCTTGCCAATCCACTCCCTGCCATTCCTGCCATATCATCCAATACCGGCGTGTTGGAAGACCATAACACCTACCAGAGCGGATCTCGCAACGGCTCCGATAATCTGTGGAGATGATTCAAAGAAAAAGAGATGTCTCCCGGGCTTCAGGCCGGGGTTGAGGTATTGAGTGGTACCATCTCGGTCACAGTTTCAGTCACGTTTGTGGCGACGGCGGTCTCATTGGCCGGCGGAACGACCACAGGCATCCTTGTGACGGGGAAGTCTATGGTCTTGTTGGAGTCGAGCGTGACATTCACCGGAGCAACCGGATTGTACTCAGGCGGGACGATCAGGCTCAGGACGTAATCACCTGCGCTCAGGTCCGCAAAGGCGTATGTTCCATCTTCTGCGGTTGTGGTTGTTACACCGCTCAGATCCAGCGTCCAGCCTGCGAGGCCTGTCTCGTTCTCGTCCTTAACAGCGTTCTCATTCGCATCCTCATACACGACTCCAGAGATCGTATAGGTCACCGGCACCTCTGGAGTTACATTCTGCTCGGCTGTGACATTTGGTTCAGCAGCGGGAGCAGGTGCCTCCTCTGTTGTTGCGACCACCGCAGGTGTCTCTCCGAGCGTGAACGTGTACTGATAGGGCTTTCCTGTCGCGATCGAGAATTCCTTTGGCTTTTGAGAATTGAACGAGAACCGTGCCTCCTTCTTCACAACGACTTGCTCATTCGTGAGATTGTGAGCAGGGGATCCTGTGGATATGGAGAACGATGGTCTGGGCTCCGCCTTGTTCGAGAACGGGTATGGGCTGGTATCATCCTTTACTGTGTATCCCATGGCAGAGGTCATGGCGAATGCCGCCACCGCCAGAACCACAGAGATGACCAAAATGCTCTTCTTCAATTTATCCTCCTCCTATCTGATGTGTCGATTATCCGCTTTTGCGTGACAGTTACCAAACATTCTCCCTTTCGAGAAGAACTCGGCTCTACACTCGTTATTCTTCGTATATATAGACTTTCATCGTAAAATACGATGCTTCTGGGCCTCTGTGAGATGGGATCCGTCGCATGAAGCGTCGCTTCCGAAACCCTCTCTGCAGGAGCCGAAGCGGATTCCGTGCAGATGACATGCATCCCTCACGCGCGAGAGTATGGCATGCCTGATCTCATGCGGAAGGTAGCGGTAGCCGCCGATACGCTCGCCATGAACAAAGTACATCGGCCTCAGGCTCTGCATGACCTCAGGAAATGCAAGAGACATGCGGCGCCAGCTATCCTGCCTGGCCTTGTAGGTGGATGATATGACATAAGATGCGCCTGCATCTGCGACGCTCTCCACAAGTGCATCGATCTCAGAGTCGTTCATCCCCGGTATTATCGGATCTATCCTTGCAGCTACCGGTATGCCCTCATCAGTGAGCTTTCTGATGGCTTTCAATCTCATAATGCTTGAAGGGGCTCCGGGTTCGAGCCTGTCATCCAGACGAAGTGATGTGATTGTAATGGAGACCGCAGCTCTCATATCTGAGAGAAGATCCACATCCCTGAGCACGATATCTGATTTTGTAACAACCTGCAGCCTCAGACCCTTTCTCTTTATAAGCGATATGCAAGATCTCGTGATTCCAAGCTCCTTCTCCACAGGAGGATATGGATCGGAGCTGTTGGAGAGCGATATCAGCTCATCCCCACGCAGCCTAGCAATCTCGGAGCTTAGACGGTCGATCCCGCCCTTCGGCCTGCAATCGCTGAAGTGTCTTATGTACGAGGATGCGTAGCAGTACAGACAACCATGCGCGCATCCTGTGTAGGGGTTGAGGCTGAGCTTCTCCGGACATGTGCAGAGGCTGCCCCGCCATGGATCGAATGGCCTGAGGATCATCATGTAATCAGGAGGATCCACATTATTTCTTCGTATCGATTCTCATCGTGGAGACATCCCCTGATCTCTGATCGTATATCCTAACGGCGTGATTGTTGGTATCCGCTATGAATAACGAATCCCCCAGAAAGGTGAGGCCGGAGGGCTCATTAAACGCAGCCTGAGCACCAGGACCATCTGCGAAACCGGGACTCCCAGTTCCGGCGGTGGTGTGAATGGATCCGCTCGAGAGGTCAGCTTTCTTGATCCTGTGGTTGTAGGTATCCGCGACATAAATGGATCCCTCTTTGTAAAAAAGCCCCAGTGGATGCTGAAGCCTGGCCCTCCCAAAATCACCATCGATGTCCCCAAAGTAAAAGAGATCCCTTCCGATGAGCGTTCTCACATCGCCATCTATTACCCTGAGTGATGAAGATTCGCTGTCGACGAAGTATATCCTATTCCCATCGGTCGTCAGCCCGGACGGCTGGGCCAGGCGAGCCTGCTCCAGAGGTCCATCAGCGAGCCCCTCGATACCTGATCCTGCATAAGGCTCTACCATCCCCTCAAGATCCATCCTCCATATCTGATGTGATCCTGCCATCGCAATGTAGAGATGATCTTGAACGAAAACGAGATCCCACGGGGAGCTCAGTGATACTTCAGCGCCTCTGCCCCCAAGGCCAGGATGCCGTGACTTTCCCGTTCCTGCCATCCTCACAAGAGTTCTTCTTCTCAGATCCGCCGCCCTGACCATGTGGTTGCCTGTATCTGCGATGTAAACAACATCCCCGACGATAGCGATCCCCTGGGGTCTGAAGAGCCGTGCCTCGCTGAAATCTCCATCACTGTATCCCCTCTCTCCGGAGCCGATAACGTCCATCAGATCACCGTCAGGAGAGACGATCAGTATTCTGTTATTGTTCGAATCCGCGATGAAGATATTGTCTCCACCAGAGATCACCTTTCCGGGGAAGGAGAGTGCTCCGGAAACGCCCTTATGTGTCGCTCTGGGCGCCGGCTTTCCATGATGGAGGCTTCCGCGCTTCTCGTACTCCGGAATGAGCTGCTCCATTATTGGCATAAGGATCGAGAATATCCCCTCTCCAGAGGTCCTCCCGAGGATCTCCCCGTCCGGCGCTATGAGGACGAAAGACGGCCAGGCCCTTATACCGTATGCGCGCCACAGGGTTCGATCGCTATCCACGATGACTGGATGCTCGATTCCATATCGCATTATCGCCTTCTCGATGTTCTCCACTCTCATCTCGTTCTCGAACTTGGCGGTGTGAACCCCTATCACCACAAGCTCAGGATATCTCTCCTCAAGCATTTTTAGGTCGGTAACGACATGCATGCAGTTTATGCAGCAGTATGTCCAGAAGTCAATGAGGACAAACCTGCCGCGGAGGTCTCTCAGTGTGTACCTGCGGTCGGTGTTGAGCCATACCAGATCCTCTGGGAACTCAGGGGCTATCATGGGGTTTGCTCTGGATTGTGTGCAGATCACTCTTGTGGTCGCAGGAGGATTCATCGCAGTCTTACAAATCTGCATCATTTGAATTGAGTGATTCCCGCTGAGCTGAAATGCACTGGATGCGCTGAGATGCTTGTGAGAGCATCACATTCTGGTATTTGGCTGGATGGGAATGAGATACAGGGCATTGCATTCGTGGGATGTAAGACCGGACGAAGCAGTTGAGATACAGAAGATGCTGGCCGGAAGTGTGAGGTTTCAGAGGGTGGATCGCGTGGAAACTGTGGCAGGAGCAGATGTCTCTTTCTCGGGATCGAGGGCACATGCTGCTGCTGTTCTGCTCGATTACCATGATATGCGCCTCCTCGACGTATCCTTCGCGGAGATGGATGTGGTTTATCCCTACATTCCGGGGCTGCTCACGTTTCGCGAGGGTCCTGTCATCCTCAGGGCTCTTGAGGGGATCGATGAGGCGGATGTCCTGCTCTTCGATGGTCAGGGTATCGCGCATCCGCGCAGATTTGGGGAGGCGAGCCATCTCGGGTTGCTCCTCGACCGCCCCTCCATAGGCTGTGCGAAGTCCAGGCTTTGGGGGGAGTTCCGCGAACCTGATGGGGAAAGAGGATCTTTCTCCCTGCTGGTTGATCGCGGGGAGGTTGTGGGCGCCGCTCTCCGCACCAGGACGAACGTCAGGCCGGTGTTCGTATCACCAGGCCACATGTCAGATCTGAGTTCCGCGATCGAGATAGCGCTGAACTGCGCGAGAGGATATCGAGTGCCGGAACCCTTGAGATTGGCGCATATCCTGTCACTGAAAAGGGCAAGAATGACGCGGTAATAAAGAATAAAAATATGTGGAATGAATGGTTGGCGCTGCTCTGGGCCTCAGCTTTTCAGCGTATCTGGATTTGGTGTGCCCAAACCAGAGGTGAAAAGGCTGCCTGTGATGTATGCTGCGCCTCCGCAGATCAGCCCCACGAAGACGGGATGGACGAGAGCGTTCCCGTAGAAGTTCCAGATGACGATGGAGATGAACGATGCGAGAAGGCTTGCCACAAAGCCCACCGAATTACCCCTCCGCCAGTATAGCCCGAACACAAGCGGCACGAAGACGCAGCATGCGATCACACCCATGCTTATCGAGACAAGGGGCACGATCTGTGACGGAACGCGTATCGCCGAGACCGCTGCTGTAGCGAGTATGACCACTCCGACCAGTCGCGTCAGGCGGAGGACTGTGGCGTCGGAGATGCCTGGTCTCATGTAGTGCAGTATGTCTGATGTCAGAGAGGTTGTGGTAACAAGAACTATGGCGCTGATCGTTGACATCGCCGCAGATATTGCAGCAAGGAGGACAAGCGCATCAAACCCGGGCGGCAGGTAGGTTCTTGCGAGGAACGGCACCAGGCTGTCCGGATTTTTTATGAATGAGCTGATCTGCTCTCCGCTGAGAACACCATATGCGAGAATGCCGAGCGAGAATATGCAGATGGAGTAAACCGCTATGGATACAGGCCCATAGATGCCTGCGAAGCGCACCACCCTTCTGTCCCTGGCGGAGAATATCATTATCAGGAGATCCGGAAGAGCGAGAAGCCCGAGGCTTATGGAGAATGCCATGCCGAGGGTCTTCTGCCAGGGTATATCGATGCCGCTCATCGAGGTCGCATATGCTGGAATTCTGGACCAGATCTCCAGAGCCCCAGATGTAGAGAGCATGCTACTGTAAAGCAGCACCGCACCGCCGAGCATTAGCACTCCCTGAAGGAAGCCTATCCATATTATGGCAGGGAGACCTCCGATGGCGTAATAAATTGCTACGATGATAACTGTGAAGATCAAACCCTGCACGTACGTGACCCCGATCAGCCCCTGAAGGAGCGTAGCGCACCCTTTGAAGATGGGCACCAGATACACTGTGTAAAGAACGAGCATTATGGCGGCAAGTATGACCTTCCCCAAAGGCGATCCGTATCGCCTCTCGAGGAGCTGTGGAACAGTCTTCGCGTCGTACTCCTTTGCCGCCGCCCATATCCTTCCAGCCATTAACCAAGCGAGGCATGCGAATGCGACATGGAAGAATGCGCAGAAGACCACCCATGGCATCCCAGCGGTGAGACCATACCCGCCTCCACCGAGGAAGGATGCTGCGCTGAAGTACGCTGCGGTGTATGCAATTCCAATGATCGCAGGCGTGGCGATGTTTCTGTCGGAGAGGGCAAAGCCGGAGAACGTTCCCTGCCGGAACCTCCAGGAGAGCAGGAGGATTACTGTCACGTAAACCAGCAGAAGTATTTGGTTAATCATGGTATCGCCTCGTGAGCAGAATGATTGTCACCGAGAGCATTATCGCGATCGAGATCAGAAGCGCCAGATATGGAATGGGAACGATCATAATGCACCACCCTGATATCTGCATTCGACATGGACTTGCAAGAGTGTTTGTATCATGCTTTCCTCCATATATCAAGTACTTCAATGCATATTTTTGTGCTTTGATGCACTTTCCTGTTAAAAACACTTTCCCCCGATGGCCCCCCTGTCTGAATAACGATTAAGTTTCTCCGGCATCCAAACGCTACAAGCTACAGGTTTCTGAATTCAGCTCTTATTCGGACAGGTCCCCGATGGATCGTTAACTCATAAAACTGAGATCTCATGCGCCCGAGCATTGTGTGATATGCGCCAGATTCTCCCTTTACAGTGCTCGGTGATTGAGGCCATCCACCACATGGCTACAGGTCGAACTGCCTGATGGCCAGTGAGAAATGCCCAATGGCAGCACTTCACCATCTCGTATGCTGTTGACATATCTATATGCACGCAAACCCATGGTTCAAGAGCAGGCGTTTGAACAGCATGGATGGGAAGTTTGGTTCCTCGCTGACCATGCTAAACATTTGCGGTTCAAGAGCAGGCGCTTGAACAGCATGGATGGGAAGAGCATGCACCGCATCGAAATCCTTTACAACCATCCTCAAAAAGGTTATATAATGTGGTTTTAGGTTCTATGATGAACATATTGTTTCTTTAATTCATATGGAGGACAACCGATTGAGATCCAAGATACTGCTCGATGAGGAGGAGATCCCGAAGAGATGGTATAATGTGGCGGCAGATATGCCCAGACCTCTTGACCCGCCGCTGAACCCTGCGACTCATGAGCCGCTGAAGCCCGAGGACCTCGAGCCGATATTTCCGAGATCCCTTATAAAGCAGGAGATGAGCACAGAGAGATGGATAGACATTCCCGAGGAGGTGAGGGACGTCTACAGACTCTGGCGCCCGACACCTCTGTACAGGGCTGTCAGGCTTGAGAAGGCCCTCAAAACACCTGCCAGGATCTACTACAAGTACGAGGGAGTGAGCCCTGCGGGAAGCCACAAACCGAACACTGCTGTGCCCCAGGCTTACTACAACATGAAGGAGGGCATAGAGAGGATAGCCACAGAGACAGGGGCAGGACAGTGGGGCTCGGCGCTCGCGCTTGCCACATGCATCTTCGGCCTGAAATGCACGATCTACATGGTCCGCTCTAGCTACGACCAGAAGCCATACCGCAGGAGCATGATGCGGGTCTGGGGTGCGGAGTGCTTCCCGAGCCCGAGCAACAGGACGAACGCTGGCAGGCGAATCCTGGAACAGTTCCCGGACACGCCTGGCAGCCTTGGAATAGCGATATCAGAGGCTGTTGAGGATGCGGCCACGCATGATGATACGAACTACGCCCTCGGATCCGTTCTGAACCACGTGCTCCTTCACCAGACCGTCGAGGGTCTTGAGGTCAAGAAGCAGTTCGAGCTCGTGGACGATTACCCGGATGTGATATACGGCTGCTGTGGCGGGGGGAGCAACTTCCCGGGAGTGTGCTTCCCGTTCATCCCTGACAAGCTCAATGACAAGAAGGAGCTCAGGCTTGTGGCGTGTGAGCCGACGGCGTGCCCCAGCCTCACCAAGGGTCTGTACACGTACGACTTCGGAGATACTGCGCGCCTGACGCCGCTGCTCAAGATGTACACGCTCGGCCATGACTTCGTGCCGCCCGGGATACATGCAGGCGGGCTGAGGTACCACGGGGATGCGCCCCTGCTCTGCAGCCTGGTGAACGCTGGAATCATCGAGGCCCAGGCTTTCCACCAGCGAGAGGTCTTCGATGCCGCGACGACCTTCGCGCGCGCAGAGGGCATCGTCCCGGCGCCGGAGTCAGCGCATGCAATCAAGCCCGCGATCGACGAGGCGATCCAATGCAGGAAGACGGGAGAGACGAAGACGCTGCTCATAAACCTGAGCGGCCATGGGCACTTCGATCTATCTGCGTACGATGCGTACAACGATGGGATCCTCGAGGATTATGAGTATCCAGAGGAGCTGGTGAGGCAATCGCTTGCCAGGCTGCCGAAGGTGTAAGCTCGGGTTTCTGATAAATCCGATAGCAGGAATGGGAGGAGCGGTCGGGCTCAAGGGCACCGATGGCGTCGCTGCTCTCGCAGAGCGCCTCGGAGCCGCTCCTGTATCCAAAGATAGAGCGGAGAGGGCTTTTAGGAGACTCCTGGAGCTGTCCAGGGGAGATATTCCCGCGCAGCTGCTCACCGCGGGCGGGCCGATGGGCGAGGGCCTACTCCAGGAGCTGGACGTGGAGCACTATGTTGTGCATACTCCTCGGGAAAAAACAACAGCTGAGGACACAAAAAGGACGTGTTCCGTATTTGCATCTGAGAATGTGGATCTGATACTCTTCTGCGGAGGAGATGGCACCGCGAGGGATGTCGCATCCGTCTCCGGGGATATGCCGATCCTAGGCATACCTTCTGGCGTGAAGATGCATTCTGGCGTGTTTGCTGTGAGCCCTGAGGCTGCTGCAGATCTCGCCTTTGGATACATCAAAGGCGAGCTCAGGACGAGGGAGACGGAGATAGCGGATGTGGATGAGGAGCACTACAGGAAAGGAGAGCTTGTGGTGCGCCTGTATGGCACGGCCAGGACGCCCTACCTGCCAGCGCTGGTCCAGCAGAGGAAGCAGGTCTACGCCAGCTCCGATGAGGAGCACTTCAAGCTAGAGATCGCGCAGTTTGCCAGGGAGTTCATGAGCGATGGTTCCTATTACATCCTGGGAGCTGGAACCACGACCGCGAAGATAGCAGAGCTGATCGGATGCGAGAAGACTCTTCTGGGTGTTGATGTCATCCGGAACGGGAGGACTGTATTAAAAGACGCATCTGAGAGCGATCTCCTGGAGCTACTCGGTGAGATTGATGGGGGCGTCAGGATTATAGTCAGCCCGATAGGTGCTCAGGGGTTCATACTTGGGAGAGGAAGCCAGCAGATAAGCCCAAGGGTTCTGAGGATCGTGGGACCCGAGAAGCTGATACTGATAGCGACGCCCCACAAGCTCAGGGATCTGAAGTATCTTCTGGTCGATACCGGAGACGTGGAGATCGACCGCGCGCTTGCGGGAAGGCGGCAGGTGGTGACCGGATACCGCATGGCTCAGCTCAAGGAGGTGAGGGCTGCAAGCGATGTGTTCAAGGCGTGATGTGCAGAGCGAGAGAGTCCTGGACCAATGTGGTGGCAGCGGATTTGCCCTGGCGCTCGGCCTCTAATGGCGTAAAACACTGCCGCTATTGTGGATGGAAGACTATCCCCTCCTGGGGTTCAGGCGAAAGGGTATGGATCTGCTGATCCTCTCGCCATACCTCCCGCGAAGCTCGACATTTATGGTGTAATCCCCGGGCTTCCAGAGACCTGTCTCCCAGAACGTGGTGTATATGCTGTTGAGATCGAAGTCGACCATGGGTATCTCCGCCACCTTCTCAGCTCCACTTATCGTGGATGTCACCTCCTCTACCTCGCCTGCGACAAGCGCCTCGATGACGACGAGATCCCCCACATTTGCCTCATTCGAGCTCAGGTCGACGCTCTTCAGCTCGGGCCCGGCCACCATCTCAGGATCTTCTCTCAGGTATGTCAGAGCTCTACTGATGTTCATCGCCCCCCAGCCGAACGTGTTGTCAGCGCCTGTATCACCTAAATCATCTGCAGATCTGAGAAGCACCCTCTTGACATCAGCCGGGCTCAGGTTCCCGAAGCCCTCCAGGAGCAGAGCGACTGCTCCGGCAACCTGTGGAACGGCCATGGATGTCCCGCTCATGCAGCTCTCATCATCCTTCGTCCCTGCAAGCGCTGATGGAACATCGACTCCAATGGTCACTATGTCCGGCTTGATCCTCCCATCGGAGGTGGGCCCACGCGAGGATCTCTCGAAGATTTTCCCTCTTGAATCTATCGCGCCGACGGTTATCACCTCCTCTGCCTCTCCAGGAATGACAATGGAGGATGGCGATGGTCCTGAGTTGCCTGCCGCCACAACAACAACGATACCATCCTCGACCATCTTGTTGCAGGCTTCATCGAGGAGCGTTGGCCTCTCGGAGCTCCTCTCCCCCCCAACGCTGAAGGATATCACCCTGATACCGTATGTATCCTTGTTCTTGGCGCACCAGTCGAGCGCGGATAGAGCATCTGATAGATAGCATGATCCATCCCTGTCCATGACCTTAAGCACAGCAAGCCTCGATCCGGGCGCCACACCCATGCCCTTTGTGCCTGATATGAGGCTTGCGCAGTGCGTTCCATGGCCGTTGTCATCATACGGTTTCTCCAGGCCGTTCACCATATCAACGAATGCGACGATCTTGGGGTCATATGTGGCTGGATCATCATCAAGATCATCTAGAGAGTCGTGCTCCGCATCCACGCCTGTATCTATGAGCGCGACCGTCACGCCATTGCCTGTAAGTCCTGTCGTTGCTCTCCTCGGGTTCTCAGGAGATCCGGGCAAGCCTGATCCTGCCTGCTCCGTGCCACATGATCCGCCCAGGACCCTGAGCTTCTGATCCCTGTAGATCCCCCTTACGCCCTTCAGCCTGGCCAGCTCTGGGATCTTGTTCCCCGGGACGAGCATGGCGCTTCCCTTGAGGATATCCAAGGTGTGCAGCTTTTCGCCCGCAGTATCTGTCACGTTGTCATCATGAAGCACTATCACTCTTGTCTCCTCAGGGCCGAGTGATTCCAGTGAATCCTCGATCCTGTTCGCGTTGAGGTCCTGCGGATCGAGAACCCTAAGCGATCTGCATGGGGTTACGGCTGCGTTGCCCGCCCTGTCCACGGCAACTATACTTATATTATAATCACCGGGGGGCAGGTTCGAGCCGCAGTAGCCGATGTACCTTCCATCCCCATCCAGATCGAACATGAGCACCTGTTTTCTGCCGACCTCTGCGTATACAGAGGATATGCCGGATCCATCACAAACGTTCGCGCTTATCTCCGCCCTTGGATCTCCGCGCTTGATCTGGTACGGGAAGATCCTGGGATTAGTTATGACAGGCGGTGTGGTGTCGCTTTGATCCCTTTCGATGAGGGCCCTGAACTCCTTCTGGAACCATCTCGTCGCCCTGTCAGAGATGAGGAGATCATCGGCGAAGACGATGGAGAATAGAAGAGCAGCCGCTAGGGCTGCCGAGAAAATGTATATCGCCTTTCTTCTTATGAGCCTTTTATCTGGATTGCCCACCCCACTACCTCTTGATGCACCTACTGGATCACAACCGTGAGGGCATCCTCGAACTCCTTTGAGAGCGAGTATACAGTCACAACAAAGCTGACGGAGTATCTGCCCGGAGATGCGTTTGTCGCATCCCATGTTCCGACGTATTCATCGTCAGAAACCCTCTCCATGGGAACAGACGCGACCTCACCGCCCTGGGCGTCCATGACCCTGGCGGTGCACGTGAAGTACTGTGTAGTTTTGCCCAGGCTCAGTCCGGGGTTCTTGCTCTTGGTGAGGGAGCCTGACCAGACGGTTATAGGTTCGCATGTCGCACAGCCCATCACGCTGAGAGTGGTCAGGTTCTCATCTGCTGTCTCGCTGATATTCTCTGCGCCCTCCTCTGGCAGCTCGAAGACCGCATAGATCTTCACAGGACCGGGAGATGCTGGATTCGGCTCAGCCCTCGTCAGGGTGCTGTTGAGCCTCATTCTTACCGCTGGGAGGTTCTTCAGCCAGTCGTTCCATGTGTAGATCCTGGCATCGTAGCCCATCATCCTCAGCGCAAACCAGACCATGGATGCTTTGAACTCGGTGTTCGCGTAGACCACAACAGGCTTGTCCTTCGTAAGGCCTGCGAAGACGCTCTCCAGCTCCGCCTCATCCTTCAGCCTGCCGTTCTCTGTGACCTTATCGTAAGGTATGTTCAGAGCTCCAGGTATCGATCCCTGGCCGAACGCATCAAATGTCCTGGAATCCACGATCTGAACATCCGCGTTCTTCACATAATCATTTGTCGCCAGCAGCTCTGATCTGATTCTTTGAACGGTGTAGGTTGTGGCTGGTCTCACATACGGGGTGCTCTGCACAGGCAGGCCTGCAGCCTTCCAGTCCTCTGTATCCCCATCCAGGAGCTTCAGTTTGCTCTCGTCATGCCCTATGTACAGCATCAGCCAGTACACGAATGTGGCCCCGAACGGCCCACCAAGACATGTCGGGCAGTTGTAATCAGTACCTGTCAGCACCACCCTGTCGCTGGGGGAGATCCCGGCGTTCCCGAGGAGCGCTGCGATCTCATCTACCGATTTGAGCTCCTTGTTCTCGTTGTAGAACTCCATGTAGTTTATGTGCACCGCGCCGTCGATGTACTCGCTCGCTCCGTTGCTCACATCCAGAACCAAATCGGAGCGGGCGACCTCTGTTACAGGAATGAGCATACTGCTCGATCTCACCGGCGCGCTTTCAGTTGTCTGGGTTGAGGCTTTATCGTTATTCGTCTCTGTCGCAGACGTCTGGAGGCTCTTGTTGAAGAGCGGGTTCTTGAGCCTCTCTGTCTTTGCAGAGATCACCGGGGCTGATGTCTTCTCCTCCTCAGGCCCTAGGCTTCTCAGAAACCCCTCATGTGGATACTCTTCATAATCTGGCTTGCACATCGGGCATTCAGCAAGTGCCCACTGCATGCACATTGCAAATATGATTAATAGCATTCCCACTGCAATAATGAATTTGCGAGTCATGATCTTCCTCTCAGCTGGTCCATTGCAGCCTCAAAGCTGCGTCCGGCCCTGGGTGTGACCCTGAACTCCCCTATGAGTTCTTCTAGTTCATATCCTCTTCTGTCTGTCGCCGTGATCACAACGGAGTACTCACCGGGATCGAGAAGCGCGGTGGTGAGAGACCCCTCGTAATGATCACCGACCTGGTAGAGACGCACATACGACCTCGACTCAGGGATTCGCGCTGAGACCTGGGATAAACCATTGACAGACTCGATCCATGTGTTTATGAGCAGCTCTTCTCCAGCCTCAATCTCCTCCGGCACGCTCACATTTATTATCCTGATCGGCTTGAGCTCGTATCCCATGACCGGGTACATATCCCTCGAGCGGTTGTTGATCTCTCTTGGAGTATCGCCAAAACCATCCGCCCCTGGCACATCCTGAGCGGGCCCACTGCGCTCATCAACGCCTGAGTAATCGCTCCATGCGTTCCCCCCAACAGGGTAGGGGGCGTTCCATGCGTTCTCCCCTCTGTCCACGACCTGTACCACATTATCGATTAGGCGGTTGGAGTGGAAGATGTTGCTGCTCGACTCCACGAATATCCCCGTGGGGCTCTTGGAGATGTTGTTCCCCTCCACAGTGTTGCCATCGCTCCTTCCCTGTATCTGTATGCCGAACCTGATGTTGGAGCGTATATCGTTGCTGAGGATCTCGTTCTCGCCTGAGTCCAGGAGGGATATCCCCGCGACCTGGTTATCGGTGATTATGTTATCTCTTATCGTGTTGCGGTTACAGTTGAACCGCAGATCGATCCCGTTCGCCTTGTTTCCGGAGATCAGGTTCCCCTCTATGATGTTCTTAGAGCAGCCTGTGAACATGTATACTCCATACATGTTTCCGTTGAGGATGTTCCCCTTTATCGTGTTGTTCAAGCATGATGTTGAGAGGTGTATCCCGTACGCTCCGTTGTTGTTCGCAATGTTGTTCACGATAAGATTATCGTTGGAGGAGTCTGTGAGGTATATCCCGTACCAGCCCTCCCCGACGACGCCATTGTAACTGGCGTTGTTGTTTGCGATTATGTTTCCAGATGATGTCAGAAGGACGATCCCAGGCTGCTTGCATCCTGTTACAGTGTTGTTTGTTATGCTGCATCCACTGACCCTGCTCAATCGAATCCCGTAAAGACCGTTTCTGACTGTGAATCCACTGATGTTCACCATGTCCGCCTCAACGCTTATGCATGCATCTGAGGATGACGCCACGACAGTAGCTCCCTCGCCTATGAGGTTCAGACGCTTGTTCACTGTGAACTTCCCGTAAACACCAGGCCCGACAATTATCGTATCCCCTGGAGATGCCGCATCTATGCTTCTCTGGACATCGCTTCCAGCATGTATTGTGGCTGCAGTGCCTGTTATTGAGAGAGCCATCAGCAGTGTAAATGCTATACACAAACCGAGAGTCACATCACGCAGATGCACACATGTCTCTTTTGAAACTCCATGCAATCTGGTACGCTGCCGGCTCAGGCGAATGCTCAATCAACCACCCTGGCTAACGAGATCTGATGGTCTTATAAATCTTGCTCACAGTGATTTGACAGGTCGATGGCTTGAATCACGGGCTGACTGACCTCCTGGTGACCTCTGATCGCTGGCACAATGTGAACCCAGATGGGCACAAGCTGCTGATATCAATGGTATGAACACACGCTCCAATCAAGCAATGAGCGTATATTTTGTCGATGGCGCGCTCTGAGTATTGATTAACCCCAGTGAGTTTCTCGTATCGCAACCTGCTGTGTTGAATAATTCGAAGCCTTGTGGCCAATAGCTATCGATTCTTACTAAAGTCTCATGTTATATGAATTAGCTCTCTGCGATTGGATTTCCAAACATTATTCAACACAGCATCGCAACCCAAAAACACATATAACTCCTGCCTCAGAGACGGGATGAGAGCTGAGCAGGGATCGCAGGATGCGCAGGATACTTGTCACCAATGACGACGGGATTTACGCCCCCGGGCTCCGGGCGGCGGTCCGAAGCGTCGAGGATCTCGGGGAGGTCATAGCTGTCGCACCCTCCGGCCAGAGGAGCGGCGTTGGAAGGTCTGTCTCGGTGTTCGAGCCATTGAGGATGGCCGAGGTGAACCTCGACGGGAAAAAGGCGTACGCGGTCTCAGGCACCCCGACAGACTCGGTCATACTCGGCATCTTTGTTGTGATGAATGGAGAGCTCCCCGATCTCGCTGTCTCGGGCATAAATGTGGGGGAGAACATAAGCACAGACACTGTCACGACCAGCGGGACCATCGGCGCTGCCATAGAGGCTGCCAGCTACGGTGTACCGGCGATCGCAGCGTCGATACAGGTTGCGGATCAGGGTGACAAGTTCGATAACAACCACTCTGTGGAGTACAAGTTCGATACAGCCATGAACCTTCTTCGCAGGGTAGCGAGCAGGGTTCTGGAGAGGGGCATGCCTGTGGGGGTTGATATCCTGAACATCAATCTGCCGCTGAACGCCACTGAGGATACAGAGATAGTCGTCACGAGGCTTGCGAGGAAGATATTCAAGACGGCTGTTGAGGAACGCAGGGATCCAAGGGGGCGTCCGTACTACTGGATCGGAGGGGATCTGATATGCAGCGAGAGAGAAGGCACAGACGTCAGGGCTGTGTATCAGGAGGGCAAGATCTCGGTGACCCCGCTCACAATCGACTCAACGGCAAAGGTCGATTTCGGGGAGATCATGGACCTCCTGGAAGTCATCTAGCACGGCACTGTGTGTTCCCAGGTATCTCCAGGCTGTGCATGAAACAGAGCTGATCTCATATGAGGAGTGGCTGCATTTGGAAACAGAGCTACTTGGAGACGTAGTGATCATATTTGTCCTATCCTCAGCTGTGCTCTTTCTATTCCACAGGATCAGGTTGCCTGCGATTCTGGGGTATCTCATAACTGGAATCATTGCAGGACCACAGTGTCTGGGTTTGATCAGATCCCTCGATCAGGTGGCAGTCCTGGCGGAGATCGGCGTTATACTGCTTCTCTTCACCGTCGGCATAGAGATCTCCCTTAAGGATTTGCTGCAGATAAAGAGGTTCGTTCTGGTCGGAGGCTTTCTGCAGGTACTGTTCACCACACTTGCAGTCGTTTTCATTCTGGTAAATCTGGGGAGACCCTTTGGGGAGGCTATCGCCATCGGGTTCATGGTATCGCTCAGCAGCACAGCCATAGTTCTCAGGATAATCCAGCAGAGGGGAGAGTTCGACGCGCTTCACGGGCGGACCATACTTGGCATACTGATATTCCAGGATGTCATAGTGGTCCCGATGATGCTGCTCATACCCATGCTGCCCGGAGCAGCTGTGGCCACAGCAGAGTCGCCAATTTTCATCATCATCAAAGCGGCGCTGCTCATAGCAGTCGTGATAGCAGGCGCGAAGTGGGCTGTGCCACGGATTCTCTACCAGGTGTTGAAGACGAGAGATCACGAGCTTTTTCTTCTGTTCACGGTGGGCATGTGCTTTGCTATAGCGTGGATCAGCTCCTTCGTCGGTCTCTCACTCGGGCTGGGCGCATTTCTGGCTGGATTAGTGATATCCGAGTCCCCCTACAGTCTGCATGCTATCGGGAACATCCGCCCGCTGCGTGATGCATTCTCAAGCTTCTTCTTCGTATCCATCGGCATGCTCCTCGATCTCGATTTGCTCATGAAGAACACAGCCTATATCATAGCTCTCTCTATCTGTGTTATATTAATAAAAACTATTGCATGCGGACTGGCCACATCTCTCATCGGCCTTCCCACGCGCTTGGTGGTGCTGGTAAGCCTGGCGCTGAGCCAGGTGGGGGAGTTCTCCTTCATACTCTCCAAGGTTGGACTGGATGCTGGCCTTCTATCCCATGAGGTCTACCAGCTGTTTCTGGATGTGACGGTGCTGACCATGGCTGCCACGACATTTATGATAGCTATCTCACACAGGGTGGCAGCTGGCATCTCACAGCTCTCCAGATATGATGCGCTCGAGAGGATCGGGAAACAGCACGCACTTAAAGACCACCTGATAATCGTGGGTTTTGGGGTGAATGGAAGGAACGTCGCCATGGCCGCGAGGGCGAAGGGTATACCATACGTTGTGGTCGATTTAAATCCTGACATCGTGAAGGGGTGTGTCTAATATGCTAATATTAGAATATGCTGTATTCCAAAGTTAAGCTAAGATAAATTTTAATATACCATAAAACAAGCAAATAACATGCTTAAGAGATGGGATACAAGATTATACGATATTAAGTTAATATTAGAAGTATTTGATTCGTTATCGTTAGATTTGCGATCAATAAATGCTCCAAAACCAAAAGTTTATGATTTGGAGACCATAATTAAGGCACTTTTGATAAAAGAGTTTGAGGGGCATTCTTTAAGATCAGCAGAAGTTAGGATTAAAGAAGTGCTTGGAATAAGAATTGATCATTCAGTTTTGCATTTCTGGGAAAAGAATTTATCTTCAAATATTGAAGAGATATTAAATAAAGTTCTTGAAAGGTTACAATCAATAGATTATACAGATAGTTTCATTGATTCCACTAAATTCGCAAATAAAAAAAGGATATCATAAAGATACAAGCAATAACCAGGAAAAATGAAACGATATTCCCTGTGGAAACGAGGATAAAATCGGAACTAACAGTGCCTGAGGGATCAGGCTATTTATTTGGTGACGGTGAATATGATTCCAGGAAATTTTTGAATGATGTTGTAGATAAAGGTTACATGCCTGTTATTAAACCGAGAAAAATAAGTGCCGGTGGTTTTGGATCCAGAATCAGAGATCGGATCTTTAATAGAGAAATATACAAACACAGATCAGTTTGTGAAGGATTCTTTGGTGCTTTGACCAATTGGTTTGGAGATAGAATACCATGTTTCCTCGAAGAGACAACTATTACAAGGATGCTTCTGAGAGTACTGGCTTATGCATTGAGAATTCTATCAAGATTTAGTATAAAATAAATTTGAATGATAGACACACCCCATCGTGAAGAGAGAGGGTGGAAATGGAGAGCCCATCTACTATGGGGATGCGACACAGGAGCAGGTGCTGAGACATCTCGGAATAACGGATGCAAGGGTCCTGGTGATCGCCATCTCCGATCCTGTGGCCACACGTCAGATCGTAGAGCTGGCAAGACGTCTGAATGAAGATATTTATATAATAGCAAGGACTCGCTATATTCAGGAGGTTGAAACCCTCCACATGCTCGGTGCAGACGAGGTCGTTCCTGAGGAGTACGAGACATCTATCAAGATATTCGCGAGGGTTCTCGAGAGGTACCAGCTCTCAAGAGACACCATCGAGAGGTTTGTGGAAGATGTACGCGCTGGAGACTACAGCCTCTTTCGCAGCCTCTCCGAGGAGGCCTATTGCGACGCAAATCTGAAGCTCATGGGAAAGGTGATCTTCACTATAAGAGTGCCAGGGGGCTCGAAGGCTGCAGGCAGAAATCTCGATGAGCTCGGCATCGAGAACGTACTCGCGATAAACAGGGGCGATGAGACTCTGAGGTCTACAGGGGGATTGAGGCTGCAGGAAGGCGACGTTTTGATACTGATTGACACACCTGAGAAGATGGGTGAGATCGAGCGCATGCTGATGAATTAACTGTGTGCTGAGACTCTCCACGCCATCTAAAGGACAGCGGGTTCACGGGCGTGAGTCTCAATGCAGAGACACACGATCATGCAGCTGCCGTGCAGGAAGCCATCCTGGATGTTGAGAACGCCGTCACTGTGATTTAGAGATGTCTTTGCATCCCAGGTACACCCACTGATCGTACACAGCAGTGGCGCTGCTGTTGTCGATAATCCTGCCATCCCAGCCGAGATTCGCGAGTAGATCTGCGAGCCTCTCAGCCTCCCTCTTTGAGTACACCGTGTACAGGACGGTGTTTCTGGCGAGAGATGACGATTTTACTATTATGTCCCTCCAGATATGCCAGTTTGAGTCGTCTATCAATCCCACCATGAATCCCATCACAGCATCGAAGCTCTCCGTGCTGAAGAACCTTGGGAGGAGTCTCGCATCAAGCACGAACGTCCTCCTGGGATCCAGAGCGCCCGCCCTCAGACCCTGGCACACCTCGCATCGGTCTATGTCCATCGCCCACGGATTCATCCCAAGCGACCTGAGAACCATCGTTCCAATGCCGCTTCCGCATCCAACCTCAAGCACTCGGGAGCCATCATCCAGCGCGTCCTCAAGCAGCACTTTCAACATGCGCTCAAGTCCGGATACCCTGTCCTCAGGATAGTGAGGAACCCCGCTCTCCTCGCAGTTATCGCAGAATACGCCCTCCATCAGCGATACCGAGAGGCACTCCACGATCGCCTGGAAGAGGGCGTCCGCATTTAAATCGACCCTCTCGCAATCCATGCGTTTGATGAGATCCATCACCGGCCTGCTCTCTGAGTACAGATCTGTCAGGAGAATCCATAGGTCTTGAGCCTCTGAGTACAGCGCAAGAGATCTCTCGTTTACAGCAACAGCGCGATCGAAATCACTCGCCTCAGCCACGATATTTCTGGTGACCGGCAGCCAGAGGAGATCCTCCAGGGATTCCTCTGCAAGGAAGACACAGTCCTCCTCTCCGAGATTGAGCATCTTGTTGATCAGCACATCATTACGCTATGAGCCTGCAGATATGAACCTTCGCACCAGAGCCACTGGGGATCGGTCAAAATGCGGAGCGTTATCGCTTTTGTATTCAGCAGGTTGGAGGCTCCGCACCTCGGCTTGAAGCACCCATTCATCTGTCAGGAGCTCGCTGCCGGACCGATGTCTCTGCATGCAGGTTGTCCGCTGGATAATAGCGTTGGATTCAGATACAGACGGAGAATCATGCACAATTCCTGACTAGATCAGTGGTCTCGGCTGACGATTTGCATGCAGATGTGGCAGGCTCGATCTGTGGATCACAAGTGCGCCTTTGAAGTGCAGCGCTCTGTTCAGGACGAGCCGCTTTCCCTCCTGGGTCATGGCGAATACTGGTATCGATACGCCTATCTGGAGCACTGCCCTCTCTCCCACGACCTCCCTTACGGCCCTGGATGCGCAGGACCAGATGATATCGCATGTCTCCGCCAGAGCCGCAGCCTCGTCACTGCTTATGCCGGTGGTGTGCACCGCTAGGATGAAAGGCCTTCTTCCGGATCTTGCACCTATCGCACGGAGATCTCTGGCATCAGAGGACATGCTCCCTGCCAGGGTCACAGCAACCCGCTCAAAACCCGCATCGATCGCTGTCACGAAACCTCTGATCTGATCGATAGTCGCGTGACGATCGATAAGGATGCATCCCTTCTGCTCCAGACCATCCTGGATCTCCGCTATTGGCTCAGTCTTGATGAGCCCTGTCATGTGCGCTCCGATTGCCTGCAGAACATCCGGCCTGGTTATGACAACGGTGCCGGCGCCATCACAGACAAGCACTGCAGCGTCCACCAGCCCCTCTGCCATACCATCCATGAGGATCTCCGAGGCGCCGAAGCTCACCGGATCTTCTGCAAGCTCGAGAACCCGCTGTGAGCTGTACATGCCAAGATCCTCGATGTGGCTTCGGATCACCTCTTCCACAGTCTCGCGGCTCTCCTCGTCGATCCCATATAGATCCCTCCTGAGAGGGCAGAACCTGATCAATGGAGACGTCAGGACCTCAGGCTTCCCGTCCCTGATCCGCACCAGGGCCTTGGCCATCTCGGCTAGATGTTCTACCATCTAGAAAGCATGGATCTTGAATGCACTTATATCTATGGTGGACGTGTCCGAATAAGGATTAGGTGTTTATGATGTATAGAAGAGGAGAAGATCCAGATTTCCGGCCACGGCTATATATCCTGACAGGTCCTCTATGGCTGCACCGGATGTCACACGAAATGCTGAAAAAACACCCATGACCCAAAGTCACCCATGTGGATGAAAATGGACCTTTGCGGGAACCATTTTCATACCAATGTACCTCTAATATGTGCCTCTAACGCTGCTGTGGTGGAGAGCATTTGGCCACTCGTCGAGACCACCCTACACGGTTGAGGCTGGTCGAAGGGCAGAAGTACGCTGTTTTTCAGCAGGGAATGAGAGCGGAACTCTATCAATGTTAAATATGAAACGCTCTTGTGTGTTCAGCAACTTAGAGGACATGTAGTCCGGTTGCTGGAAGCACTCATTCATTCTCCAAGAACGCCTGCCAGGGACATTGTCTTTCCAGGAAAGTCATTATATGGATAAGAGCGATACGAAATTCGCGGAATGTATCCTGGGCGTGGATGCATGAGTTTATATCGTTGAAGATCGAAGGCGTTACTATGAGTGAATCGTCAGCTATGACGGATCAGGAAAGCCTGATCGAGTCGTTCACCAAGAGGATCGCAGCGCTCGAGAGGGAGAACAGGGCACTGGCTGAGGAGGCCGAGGCCCTCCGCATGGAGCGCGAGGAGGCCAGAGCGAAGCTCTTCGAGTCTCTCATATCCAACAAGAAGTATCTGCGCGAGCTTGAGCGTCTTAAGAAGGAGAACGCTCTGCTGAGGCGCATGCCGCTGTTTCTGGCCACAGTGATAGAGGTGGGCGACGACTACGTCATGCTCAGACAGCATGGGAACAACCAGGAGTTCATAACCACAGCTCCTCCGGAGATAATGGAGAAGCTGCAGCCGAACAGCAGGGTTGCAATAAACAACTCCCTGACGATAGTGAGGCTCCTGGAGAGATCTGTGGATGCTAGGGCGAAGATGATGGAGCTGATAGAGGCTCCGAATGTGACGTATGATGATGTTGGAGGTCTCGACTCTCAGATACAGGAGATACGCGAGACAGTTGAGCTTCCGCTGACAAGGCCGGAGCTCTTCAGCAGCATAGGAATAGAGCCGCCCAGAGGAGTCCTCCTCTACGGGCTCCCCGGCACAGGGAAAACGCTCCTCGCCAAGGCTGTTGCGCACCATGCCAGGGCAACGTTCATACACATGTCGGGAAGCGAGCTGGTCCACAAGTTCATCGGAGAGGGTGCGCAGCTCGTGCGGGATATATTCCAGATGGCAAGAGATAAGGCACCATCAATAGTATTCATCGATGAGATTGACGCTGTGGGGAGCATCAGGACGCATGACGGCACAACGGGCAGCGCAGAGGTCAACAGGACGATGATGCAGCTCCTGGCCGAGATGGATGGTTTCAGGGAGAGAGGTGATGTCAAGATCATCGCCGCCACAAACAGGATAGACATCCTGGATCCTGCGCTCCTCCGGCCGGGCAGGTTCGACAGGATCATCGAGATACCGATGCCCAACGAGGTTGCGAGGCTGAAGATACTTGAGATCCACACGAAGAAGATGAAGCTGGCTGGTGATGTGGATCTCTCATCCATAGCGAAGCAGACAGAGGGAGCAAGCGGTGCTGAGCTGAAGGCCATTGCGGTCGAGGCCGGAATGAACGCGATAAGGAGAGAGGCCACCGTTGTCACCATGGAGGACTTCAGACAGGCTGTGAAGAAGGTTCTCGGTGAGGAAGAGAAGGCAGACGAGTCTCTCAGGATGTTCTACTGATCCTGAGAGCCCTATAATCTATTTTTCAGGATGCTCGAGGAGCATCTACAGTTGTGTGCTGCACTTGTACAAATGCTAGACGCATGTGCAATGGTGCTGATCCGCCGCTGGGATCGGGCCGGTCACGCTTCGTAGCGCACATCCATCACCCAGGAGATTTCTGGGTGGGTCTCTGCCTGAAACCTCACACGCGCTGCAAGCGTTTGGATCAGATAAACCGCAGCATGGAGGATCGCTGTGTATACGACCTGAAACAAATAAAAAAAGCGGGAAGATCCTTACTCGATGTGGATTGCCTCAGACGGGCAGGCCTCTACGCATGTGCCGCACTCTGTGCACTTCTCGGGGTCGACTACTGCTATCTCCTCGTCATCGAGTTTGATAGCCTCCTCCGGGCACTCCTCCACGCAGGTTCCACAGCTCACACATTCCTCTCTGTTAACTACTGCAGGCATTACGAAATCCTCCAATTTGCCTTTTATCGGCCAGTAATCGTGGAGTAGGCAGATATGATATATACCTTTCGTCAGCAGCTTTTGCAATCAATGCTCGCAGCAATGCTGCGAGATAAAGCTGCACATCCTTGCGATTCGGCGGATCTGCAGCCTTGTAAAAGAGGCGAAGTCGATTGCTGCTGGGCGGGATATCAGTAGCTAGCCTCTCCGACGATTCGACCACATGAGCCATGTAGGATAATATGACTTAAGGGGGTCTGATGAGCAGCATCTACGAGAGCAGATGCTTGTACCTCTTCCGGTCCCTTAGCTCCTGCTGCTTCGCAGCATTCCAGCCGCTGACAGCCTGGAGATATCCGGTTATCCTGCTTATGTGATCCACCACAGAGGAGTTGCAGCGGGGGCACTTCTCCTGGAGCCCGGGAGATATCGCGCAGCAGCTCATGCACACAGTCATATCCCTGGTGAACGCGAAGTAGCCGATCTGTGTGTTCTTCGCGAGGTTCATCCCGAAGTTCATCAGCGATTCTGGATCTGGATCGCTCTCCCCTAAGAAGATGTGGAAGATGTTACCCCCATCCACTATTGGGAAGAAGACATGCTCCAGCATCGCACGTTCCATGATCGGGATATCCGCACTCACACACACATGTGTGCCATTTGTGTAGTAGACTGGGAGGTCTCTAGTCCTGTGGAGGTTCTCCAGCGCTGTTTTAAGATCGCCTTTCACAACACGCTTTGCGCACTCCCTGTATTCATCGTGCAGCAAATCCGATACAGCAAAGCGCTGCGCTGTGGTCTCAGCAGGAGTCCTCGCAAGCGCGATGGTCATCCCGTGATCCCTGCTCAGCTTTTTAACATAAAGCTGCATCTCGGTCATCGCTCTGACCGCAAACCGCCATGCATCCCTTGATTCATGCATCTGTTTGCCCGTGTGGAACTGGACCATCTCGTTTATCCCCACTACTCCTATCGTATAGACGAGCCGATCAAGATCTACAGCCATTGTGCCCCTCTCTCCGGTGAGAGGATCCCTGGGTCGCTGGGTGGCAAACGGCATCCGTCCGTTTGCTATGATCTTATCCATCCAGTCTCTTTTCACTTTGAAGATCTCGACGGAGACATCCATCAACTCCCTGAGATACTCGAAGAGCAGCTCGTCCTCCCCGCGCGCCTTGTAGGCAGCCCGCGGACAGTTCAGCGAGACGACCTGCCACGAACCCATCGAGAAGTGTTTTCCGTCCTTGAAGTAGAGCTTGTCCTCAAACTCGGTGTCGTTCTGGAAGGTGGAGGAGAACTGATACGCACAGCACTGGTAGCACGATATCCCCTTTCCAGCACCTCTGTACTCTGGGAGCTGGTTGTCGAAGTATGGAGCGCCGTACTTTGCAGCAAGCTTGAAGGCCAGCATGTACAGATCTCTGTAAGTCGGCAGATCCGGATGTGCACGGTTGAACTCATCATCTTCCCTCATGAAATCAGGCTCGATGCTTATCTCCGGCTTCGGGAAATTGAACGGCTTTCCCCAGTAATCGCCCTCCAGCATGACCTCCATCAGCGCCTTGAAGGCGAGCCTCACCTCCCTCTCGAACTCGCCGTATGTCTTCAGTGGTGCCTGCTCACCATTCCATATCCTCCCTTTGTAGACGACCGGCTTGTCCTTCCAGATCGTTGGCACTCCGGGCGTGAGCTGGACCGAGGAGAATACAAGCTGCCCGCCGCGCGCGACCATCATCTGGGTCATCTCGTAGACAAACATCTGCATGAGCTGCTTGATCTCCTCGTAATCCAATCCCTCCAGATACGGCGCCACGAAGGTCAGGAAGTTGTAGAAGCCCTGACCTCCCGCGAAGTTCGTCTGTGCGCTGCCTAGCGCCTTTACGGCATGGAGGATTGCCACCTCAGGTTTTTTGGCAGGACCTGCAACGGATGCCTTGGTCCCGCGCCCGTCAGGCATCAATCCGTAGTAGAAGAAGTACCTGAGATCATGATCTTGGCAGAACGGACGTGTGCCGAAGTATTCCAGATCGTGGATGTGGAGGTCCCCGGAGATGTGGTGATCTGAGAGGTGCGGGGGAAGAAGCAGGAGGTACTGCTCCTTGCTGATCTTGTCTGCCTTCTTCTTGTGCGACGTCTCCGCGTTGTCCTGAAGGTTCGCGTTCTCCCTCGACTCAAACCCTGTGCCTATATCGATGAGGTGGGCATCGTACACTGGTGTGCCTATCCTCGTGCATATGTTCCGCCACTCGGGATGATGCCTCTCGAGGAGCACCACGTTTACGATCTCCCTGACGAGGGGCCCTGAGAGGTAGCGGACGTTCATCCATCGTATCCTGCGCTCCACCTCCTTCGCGATCTCCCTGGCCTCATCCTCAGTTATGGCGGGCATTTTATAAAAATTCTCAGATAGCTTGGTCTCCTTGAGAAGCTGCTTCACTATCGCGTTCCTGTCCCAGTCGAGCAGATGCCCATCTGTGGTGCGCACCTTGGGCATCGCGGAGACAACAACACCCGTAAGGGTCAGCTGCTTGTTTTTACCGTTCACCATCCCCACCCACGATATATTTCGACAACAAAATCAGCATATCCACAGCACACTCTTTAACTGTTTCGCTCATAGTAGTTATATAAAAATAACGTTTTATATTTGATACTTCTATTAAATGATGCTCGATATTACGGAATCGTCTGGGGTCAGGCCTCCAACACCTTGCGCCACGCATGCAGCGGCTCCACGCAGCATCATGGGCTGAAGCATCCTGTCTCTATTTTCGTCTGCGTCAGATGCGTATGGTGGTATCTCACACCTTCTGAGTCTGTTTATCGCGAGCTTCGAGCCTCCTCCACCATGCTGTAAGCTTCGAGGAACGCATCATTCTCCTCCGGCGTCCCTATGGTAACCCTTATGTGGTGGTTGTCGGAACCCGGTATTCCCGAGCAGTCCTTTACCGATATCCCCTCTTTCAGGAGATCCCTGACTAGCGCGCTCGACTCCCTCACCGTCTCCACATACAGAAAATTTGCATGCGATGGATGCGTCCTCAAATGCGCAGCGACGCGTTCCCTCTCAGCCAAGATCCTCTTGACAGCGCTCTTCATGTGGTGTGGATCTTTCAGAGCTGCCACGCCGCCGGCTATCGCAGGAGCGCTTATGCCGAAGACAGGCGCTGCCCTGTTGTACTGCTCGGCCACCCACTCAGGCGCGACCGCATACCCTATTCTGATCCCTGCCAGGCCGAACGCTTTTGACAAAGTCCTTCCAACTATGAGATTTTCATACCTCTCGACCCACTCCGCATGGCCCACACCCGCGAACTCGGCGTAAGCCTCGTCCAGGAAGACCATGGAGTCTGTGCCCTCCAGAACCTCCCGGAGCAGCTCATCATCTATCAACCCTCCTGTGGGGTTGTTCGGTGAGCAGATGAATGTGAGTGATGTATCCTTTGGAATCTCCCTCAGATTGCGGCCGAGCACGGGCGTTGCACCGCAGAGCCTTGCTGCGAGCTCATAGTACGTGTATGTTGGTACAGGTATGAATGCAGATCTGCCCTTCTCCAGAAAGAGTCTTGAAACGGAATCTATTATGCCGTCAAGCCCCGCTCCCGCGATCACGAGATCCTCTGAAACTCCAAGGTACTCAGCAGCAGCGCTCAGAAACTCATCCTGTGAAGGATACCTACTCAGATCTGCCCGGCTCACGGCCCTTACAACCTCAGGAGACGGACCGTACGGGTTCTCGTTCCTGCTGAGAAAGACGATTCTCTCAGCAGGTATGCCGTAAAGGCGCTCGATCTCCATTATGCTTATCCCAGGATCGTCGGGATTCACGCTCTGCACTGCATCCACAAGGAGGTGTCTGTAGCCCATCATGCTCCGATTTATTGTGCATGCTTTATGCCAGTTCTGGTTCCATGGTTCAGCAGATTACAGATCCAGCGGATTCTACGTACCATATGCACCACAACACTGCCTGCCGCCCCTTCAAGATCTTATGGTAGGGAGCGATTATGCCCTGATCTCCCAGCCCAGCCACTCCTTTATTATAATGTAGCTCATCTCCGGCGGTATGGCTCCGACCTCGGTGCATATCACATCTATGTATTGATGAGGCGTTACATCGAAGGCCGGGTTTCTCACGCGGAGGTGCTTGTATCTCATATAGTCATCCAGAACCTCCTCAGGCCCCCTCTCCTCAATCTCGACGAGCTCTCCCATGAGCGTATCAGGGCTGAACTTGTACGTCTCGGCTGCCGCCATGAACGGCTTCCTGGCCTCGTGTGCGCAGAGCGCGATCTGTGATGTTCCTATCTTGTTGACGAGCGAGCCGTTGGCTGTTACGACATCCGCGCCAACAACAACGAGATCCACATCCTCGATAACGCTTCTGACCGCAGAATCCACAATCAGCTCTGTTGGTATCCCTACTTCATCAAGCCTTTTTATTGTCAGATGCCCCTGATACCTGGGCCTAGACTCGGTTGCGATGACTTCTATTCTCTTTCCATCCCTGTGAGCGCGCTCGATGACTGCCAGGGCCGCGCTCGAGTTGCAGTGGGTCAGTATCACATCCCCATCCCTGACCCTCCTGCTTCCGATCTCGCCGATCCTCTCCACCGCCTTCAGGGAACTCTCTATGAACCGCTCGGCGTTTGCCACAACCTCTCTTCTTGCTGACTCGAGATCCTCCGAACGGTACCTTGCAACCATCCGCACTGCATTTGATAGAGAGACGGCCGTTGGCCTGGTCCTGAGAAGCGTGTCCGCAGCCTTCTTCAGTGCCGAATCGAACTCGTCCAGACTCGAGACATCCAGAGTTAAAACGAAATCCCTCAGCGCAGCTGCTGCGGCACGTGCGATGAGCCCTGCGCCCCTGATCTCCATGCTCCTGATCTTCTCTGCAGTATCCTCTATCATGATATGATGCAACACATCCTCTGGAGATCTATGTTGCGATGTGTCAAAGGGGAATGTCCGAATAAAGAGCTGAAGCCAGAAATTGTACCTCACTGCTTTTGGGTTCGGAGACGCGTGATTCTTAACCGGATCTATTAGAGATGCAGAGCCAGCGAGATCATCACATTTCTTATCTACATATCTTCTCAGCCAGCATCGCGACCCTCTCACCAAGCTTCCTGCATGTCCTCAGGGAATTATCATCAGGAGATCCAATGGCTATGGCTCCATAATGCCCTCCTGTCTCCATTGGATCCCCTGCAACCACCATCCCGTGTATCATCATCGCCTGAATTATGGATAGAAGAGTTGTCTGATTCCCCCCCTCGATGCTTGCAGACGAGGTGAAGGCAGCGCCGATCTTGTTCTCCAGCTTCCCTCTCACCTTCGCGCTTCTGTCGAAGAGCTGCTTCACCTCTGCTGACATCAGCCCGTAGTATGTGGGTGAGCCAATCACTATTCCATCAGCCGACTTGAGATCATCGGGCTCAACATCCTCGACCCTCTTGAGATCGACATCCGCTCCAGCATCCTTCGCACCCTCAGCAACAGCTCTCGCCATCTTCTCCGTATTGCCCGTGCGGGAGTAGTACGCGACCAGTATCCTAGCCATGATATTCCTCCGCATTGATTGTTTGCATTCATCATACTTAACTTTCCCCCATTGTGCAGCATGTAAACGTTTGTGGAAGAATCTATACATAAGCAGAAGTAGAAATACATTATATTTTTAATTAACATTGTGTAGTTCGCCAATCTGCAGAAGAATATCAGCGATGCTCGGTCTCAGAACAAATATAATGAACTGAGCATGAAATTCATATGAGGGGAAAGGCGATGTAGATAGAAATGGATCCCCTATAACCAGTGTTCGCGAATCATCGAAGATCTTGATTGAGCTGCGCTTTTAAGGGATTGGGGATACTCTTCTCTCCATCAACTGGATGAGCCTGGCTGATCGGCTGGCTTTCAGCTCATCCAGGACCGTATCCTCTCATCGCCGGGCTCCAGCCACATGCCCTCCGTAGGATTCAGAAGCGAGTAATGGACGCTCGAGTTGTACATCACGCCTCTGTAATAATCCGAATCGCTCTTGATCGAGCCGAGTTTTATAAAGTTCTGGGCGCTTCCCACCTCCGCGCACTCTATTGCTATGTACCCATTCTTCATCCTGACCACAACCCACATGTGCTCGCCGAGCGGATGATCCTTTGCCCCCACCATCAGATAAGCATCATAGCCTAATCCTTTCAAAAACGACCAGCAGACCTGTGATGCATTGGAGCAATCGAACCTGCTCTCACTGTATCTGGAGATGTAGCTGTGTTCCTTCAGGATCCTCTCAAGATCGCTGCGATCTGTGCTGTCATCCATCTCCAGGTGAACATACCTAGACGGCTCACATCTCCTCACGATATAATCAACAGGCACGCTGAGATCGATCGAATTTGCCGCTGCAAGCTCCTCAGGATCGGTGTACACGACTCCCCTATACCACTCATTCCCGAAGACCTGGACGCCAACCGCTCTGTCCGGGTTCAGGGGATTGAGCGAGATCGCCTGCCACTCATCACCATCCTTCACAGCGATCCATACGCTGCCCTGCCTCTGCAGTATCACAGGAGTATAGCCAGCATCTCTCAGAAGGTAAAATACAGCAGCAGGTCTCATGAACAGATCCTGAGGGAATGAGAGATCGATGCCATCATATGAGAGAAGCACACTCTCAGAGACTGTGTAGTTCGTGTGGATCAAGAACTGACCACCGGTCAGATGTGATGGTTCAGCATACCTCCAGCTCGAAAGGAGATCTGAGAGGAGAAGCGACCATGTGTCGTTGCGGCTCTTTCTCTCAACAAGAGTCCTGGATCTGTTTGTCTCGTTTGTCTCTGAGATCGTTCTGAGAATGCTTAGCAGTGCCTCTCTGCTGCCAGAGCACGACTCCATCGAGGCGATGTATGTGCGATCTGTCACAGGTGAGTACCATACCGCGAAGGTCTTCCTCGCTTTGTATCCTGCGAGGCTGTAGTTGATATCAAGAATTCTCACATCAAAATCCCTGATTCGGGAGCTGAAGCGGCTCTTGGATTCGACCACAAGACCGTTGCCGCTGTAGAGATTCTGGTATGTATCCAGATAGATCTCAGGTTCGACGCCAACATCCCTGAGCCAGAAGAGATTGAACCTTAGGCAGGGCGCCTCTGAGGTCAACACCCCTTTACCCTCATCCCCCTGAATTGTCGTGTTCTCGATAGCGATGGATAACGAGAATCCAGGCGCCTGGAGCGCCAGGGACGAATCGATGATGAAACAGAGGAGAATGAGCATCTTCAAATCCATCTGATATCCCTACCGCTTCTTTCTGTAGAGCTCCCTCATCACCTCTCTGTGCATCGTTGCCATCATATCCCCCTGGATGCCCATGAGGAAGAGCTGGAACCCGACTATGATCAGTATCGCGGTAAGTATCGTGAGAGGTATGTGCTCAATCCTACCCTGGAGCCAGTCCCTCACGACGTAGAGGCCGAGGAGAAAACCCATAGATCCGAAGATCGCGCCCATCAGCCCGAAGTAGAAGAGCGGGTTCTGGGTCTTGGCGAGCCTGTAGATCGTGAGCATGATCTTCGGGCCGTCGCGGAGCGGGCTGAGCTTGGTCCTGGTCCCCCCTGCCCTTGGCAGGTACGTTATCGGCACCTCCACGATCCTCAATCCCTTCTTCAGGCTCTCTATCGTTATCTCTGATTCTATCTCGAAGCCCGTCACGGAGAGATCCAGGCTGGAGATACCAGATCTGGTGAATGCCCTGTATCCGGAGAGTATGTCCCTGAGCCTCACGCCGTAGATGATCCCGAAGAGCATGTTGATGAGCCAGTTCCCCACCAGGTTCAAACGCTTCAGCGATCCGCCTCTGAGATTGGAGAACCTGTTACCTATGACGTGATCCGCCCTGCCTCTCATAAGCGGATCGAGCAGCCTGTCGACCTCTGATGGCAGATACGTCCCATCGCCATCTATAAGCACGATGTACTCTTTGTCAATAAGCCCGAAAGCCTCCAGGAGAGCCTGTCCCTTCCCGGATCCGCTCTGGACGATCACCCTCGCGCCGGCCTCCCTTGCCAGATCTGGAGTGCCATCTGTGCTGTGCCCGTCGATCACCAGAATGTCCTGGAAGCCCATGCTGCGGAAGCCCTCTATGACTTCCCTGATGGATCCCGCCTCGTTGAGCGTGGGTATCAGCACACAAACATCATCTCTCTTCAATTCCCGCTCCTCATTGTGCTCAGGATCTTGTTCTCGTATATACCTGCTATCTTCTCCACATCATCCTTAACGCTCTCCACATAGATCCGGATCAGTGGCTCTGTATTCGAGGGTCTTATTAAAACGCTCCACCCCTCACTCATCACCTTTATGCCATCGGTGGTGTCGGGCTCGAGATCCGCGAGCTCCTCCAGGAGTTTATCCATCAGGGACTGAATATCGATGTTCTCCTTCAGTCTTATGCTTCTCTGGAGGTACGGATAATCGGGTATCTCGTCCGCCATTTCGGAGAGTTTCTCCTCAGATACGATCTCGGCGAGCGCCAGGCTCATTGCGAAGGGATCATCTGAGTACTGGAATTCAGGAATGAAGAAATGACCGCTTCTCTCGACGCCGAGAACAGCCCCCGATTCTTTGACCCTGTTGGCGACGAACACATCCCCAACCCTCTCGCGCTCTACTCTTATCCCATCGCGCTCGAGCTCGCGCTCCAGTATCATTGAGCAATCAAAGCCTGCGATGACCAGATCTCCCGGTTTGTAACGCCTTCTTGCGATAATTATCGCGATCTTTTCAGGTGGGAGAACTCTTCCTTTATCATCGATCACCATCCCTCGGTCTGCATCTGGATCAAAACCCACCCCAAAGTCAGCGCCTGTGCTGACAACCCTCTCCGCTGCCTCTCTCAGCGATTCGGATGTCGGCGCCGCCCCTCTTCCTGGGAACCTTCCGTCCATGGTCGCGTTCAGTAGCTCCACCTCGATGCCTGCTCTGGTGTAGATGGGAGCTATACCGCATGCAGAGCCGTTGCCCGTGTCGAGCACAACCCTGAGATCTCTGGTTGTCTTTACCTTCTCTGCTGCATAATCCCCGTACTCCAGAATAGCCCTGTCGGCATTCTCCACCGTGACGCTTCCGTTTCCAGACCTGAACTCGCCGCTCATGTAGATATCCACAATTCCAGCATCCCTGTAAAGCATGCCGTAGCCATCTCCTGTTCTGAAGCGTATGCCGTTGTACTCAGGTGGGTTGTGAGAGGCGGATATGTATGCTGCAGCCCTTCTGCCCATCTTCATGGTGATGTAGCCCAGAATCGGTATCGGTATCACGCCGTAACTATGGACATCCACGCCCGTCCTGAGAACACCTTCCAGAAACGCCCTCTCCAAAGAGGGGCCACTCGTCCTGGTGTCGCGCCCCAGGGATATCGCCCCTCCTGAAAGGTATGTGCCAAAAGCGGCACCGACGCGCATGGCAACGTCCTCTGTCAGCTCATCTCCATAGATACCCCTGACATCATATGCTCTGAAGATCATGTGATGCTGTGATAGACGAGGTCAAAAATAGTTTTCGAGAGACACACCAGTGGGCCTGGAGAGCAGAGAGTGCCATACATCAAATCTGCTGGGTCTATGGGAAATATGCAATTGGAACAGCAATGTCGAACAACCTTTGAAGCTCCTGAAAAATCACGGCTTTATTTTTAATGATAGCCCGGCCAGGATTCGAACCTAGGTAAGGAGGTCCAGAGCCTCCCGTGATTGACCGCTACACCACCGGGCTGCATGTCTCTTTTCGTTGCATAGGTGCCATATTAATCTATCGATCGAGTTCTGAGACATGTCCGGATAAGAGCTGTGCCCAGAAATCTGGATCTTCCGCTCTTCTGCACATCATAAACACCCTATTCGGACATGTTCGAGTTGTGGGGCCGCCTGAATAAATGAGCGCCTGAATAAGGAGGGTGCACCTGAAGAATCGCAATCTTCAGATCTCATCCTTTGGCTTAATCTTCGGAATGGTCTGGGCCTGCAAGAGCTGGAGCCAGAATTGGGGCATCACTGCTTTTGGATATCGGACGATACTCATTCGAACACATCCGAGTCACATGGACTGGATACATCTCCTGAAGATTGGAGCTCACGCCCTGCTACGTATCACAGCAGATACTCCGCGATCCGCTCCGTAAGAGGCTGATCGCAGTAGAAGCATCTCAGCACGACCGGGTTCTTCCCCTTGACAAGCATCTTCGGCTTTATCGGTTCGTTCGTGTTCGATATGCAGCTAGGGTTCTGGCAGCGCACGACTCCTACTATCACATCAGGGAGATCGACAGCGTATTTCTCCACGACCGCGTAATCTCTGACTATGTTTATCGTCGCGCCAGGCGCTATGAGGGCTATCTTGTTTACCTCATCCTCCCTAAGTTCCCTGTCCTCGACCTTCACGATATCCTTCTTGCCCAGTTTTCTGCTGCTGACGTTCATCAACACGCTGACCGTCGCACCGGTTGTGCCGGAGATGCCGAGAATCTTGAGGACGTTCAGCGCCTGACCTGCCTGTATGTGGTCTATGACGGTTCCCGACCTGATGGGGCGGACCTTGAGCTCTCTCTCCACCATTGTTCAATCCTCCAGGATCATCTTGAGCAGGGCCATTCTTACAGGCACGCCGTAGAAAGACTGCCTGAAGTAGACTGCATGTTCCGTCTCATCTACAGAGGGTGAGATCTCATCAACTCTGGGAAGTGGATGCATGATCCTGAGCTCGGGTTTCACGCCCTCCAAGTCTCTGATGGTTATGCTGTAGCTCCTCGCCACCCTGTTGTACTCGACCGGGTCCGGAAAGCGCTCCCGCTGGATTCTTGTGATGTAGAGGACGTCGACCTCTTTTATGACCTCTCTCAAATCAGACACCTCTCTCACCCTCGTGCCCATTCTTGAGAGGTCCCCGATTATCTGTTCGGGCATCCTCAGGGTCGGCGGTGAGACAAGGTATATGTCAGCCCCGTAAAGGGAGAGGGCGTATGCGAGGGAGTGAACAGTCCTGCCGTACTTCAGATCTCCAACAAGCGCGATTGAGAGATCGTCAAGGTGGCTCTCCTTTTTTATCGTATACAGATCGAGAAGCGTCTGCGTTGGGTGGTGGCCTGCACCATCACCGGCGTTCAGGACAGGAACTGGCGAGAACTCGGCAGCGAGCCGTGCCGATCCTTCCTTTGGATGTCTTATAACTATAGCATCCGCATATCCACCGACAACGCGTATTGTATCAGCGAGCGACTCGCCCTTGGCTATTGAACTTGCCTCAGCCGAGCCCAGGTTTATGGTCTTGCCGCCGAGCCGCTTCATCGCCGTCTCGAATGACATTCTTGTGCGTGTGGACGGCTCGAAGAACATAAGCGCGAGGATCTTACCCTCAAGAATGTCCGATCCCTTTCCGCGTGCGTACGGCTCGAGCGATTCAGCAGTCTCCAGGATCTCATCGATCTCCTCCCTGGAGAAGTCCTTCATGGAGAGCACATGCCTCCTCTTGAGCATGCACTCCTCTTCTCACGGGAGGGATATAATGCTTCTCTCAGCCACCGGGAGCCTCTCCGAATAAGTTGAGTGTCTCCTCCATCCAAAAGCAGCAAAGCCACAGATTTCTGAATTCGGCTCGTATTCGGACACATCTATGTGGAGGGACCCGTCCGAATAAGGATTAAGTGTTTCTGACAATGCAGAAGCGGTTATGTCCAAATTTCTTGTCTCAACTCTTATCCGGACAGCTCCATGTGGAGGGGACTGTCCGGACAAGCGGAGAGCAATTGTGACAAACAATATCTGTAAGGCACATATTTTTGGCTCCCGTCTCTTATTCGGACACGCCCCTCCACATCATCGAAACATATTTAGATCACCTCATTGCTTGTGGTGGCGATACTATGATTGGGGTCTTAGGGTTAGAGGATGGCACTCTGGTAGAGGGCTACGGTTTTGGTGCCCCAGGGATCGTAACCGGAGAGATAGTTTTCACCACGGTGATGTCTGGATATGAGGAGGCTCTGACCGATCCCTCTTATAACGGACAAATCCTGCTCTTCACATACCCGCTCCAGGGCAACTACGGTGTGAGCGGCGATGAGTTCCAGTCGGATCGCATGTGGCCAAGGGGGATGGTCTGCAGGCACATCTGGCCGAGCCCGAGGCATCATAGGTCCAGCAGGACGATCGAGGAGTTTCTCGTGGATGAGGGGCGGCCCGGGATTCACGGTGTGGATACACGGATGCTCACGGTCAAGATAAGAAGACTTGGCGCCATGAAAGCAGCTCTCGTTGTTGGCGAGTCAGGGATAAGAGGGGTCGATGTCGTGCAGCTCGCCAGGGATCAGCCCTCGATATCATCCCTGGACCTGCTGAGCGAGGTCACGTGCAGAAGTCCGTACAGAATAAAAGGAGACGGCCCCAGGATGGCGGTGATAGATCTAGGGATAAAAAGGCACATACTCAAGAGTCTGGAGTGTCGCGGGTTCGATCTGCACGTTCTTCCTGCGCATTCAAGCGTCTCGGAGATAGAGGCAGTCGAGCCTGATTGTATCTTCATCTCAAACGGACCCGGGGACCCCGAGAGGGCGGTGAGCGCCATAGAGGCTGTCAGATATTTTGCAGGATCGATGCCGATATTCGGCATATGTCTCGGCCATCAGGTCATCTCGCTGGCACTGGGTGCGAGGACGTTCAAGCTGAAGTTCGGCCATCATGGAGGCAACCAGCCGGTGAAGGATCTAGAGAGCAGGATTGTTTACATAACCTCACAGAACCACAACTTCGCAGTCGTTCCCGAGTCTGTTGAGGGGACAGATCTGGAGATAACGCAGCTGAACGCGAACGATGGGACTGTTGAGGGGATAAGGAGCAGGTACCTGAAGATCCTGGCAGTTCAGTACCATCCCGAGGCGCATCCTGGACCGATGTGCACCGAGGATCCGTTCTTCAGCTCAGTCTTAAAGATAGCATCAGGAGGCGATTGAGATGCCGAAGCGCTCAGACATCAAGAAGGTCCTGCTGATAGGCTCAGGCCCCATTCAGATCGGACAGGCAGCGGAGTTTGACTTCTCAGGGTCGCAGGCATGCAAATCCCTCCGGGAGGAGGGTGTTGAGGTCGTTCTGGTGAACTCAAATCCTGCTACAATAATGACCGACCCTGATATGGCGGACAAGGTCTACATCGAGCCGCTGGTTCCTGAGATTGTTGCAAAGATCATAGAGAAGGAGCGCCCTGATGGCATAATAGCTGGAATAGGCGGTCAGACCGGCCTGAACATAACGAGCGAACTCGCGGAGATGGGGGTCCTGGAGAAATACGGTGTTGAGGTGCTCGGCACTAAGGTGAGATCGATCCAGGAGGCTGAGGACAGGGATCTCTTCAAGAAGGCGATGGAGCGCATCGGAGAGCCGGTGCCGAGGAGCATTGCGGTCACAAGCCTCGAGGAGGCGGAAGAGGCGATGAAGGAGCTCGGCCTTCCTCTGATTGTCCGGCCCGCTTACACCCTCGGAGGCAGCGGCGGAGGCGTCGCGAGGACGCACGAAGAACTCATGCGGATATGCGAGATGGGTTTGAAGAGATCCCGCATACATCAGGTTCTCCTCGAGGAGAGCGTCATAGGGTGGACAGAAGTGGAATATGAGGTGATGAGGGACTCGAACAATACATGCATCACCATCTGCAACATGGAGAACATGGATCCCATGGGGATCCACACAGGAGAGTCGATAGTTGTCACACCCATACAGACGCTCTCGGATCATGAGATACAGATGCTCAGATCTGCTGCGATAAACATCATAAGAGCTCTGGGTATCGAGGGTGGATGCAACATACAGTTCGCGGTAAGAAACGGCGAGTACAGGGTCATCGAGGTCAACCCCCGCGTCTCGAGATCCTCAGCTCTGGCATCAAAGGCCACCGGCTATCCGATAGCACGCGTCACTGCAAAGATAGCCATCGGTCTCACGCTCGACGAGATCAGAAATGATGTGACGAAGGAGACGCCGGCATCATTCGAGCCTACTGTGGATTACGTTGTCATAAAGATACCTAGATGGCCATTCGACAAGTTCGTCAAAGCCGATAGAACTCTCACGACATCGATGAAGTCAACGGGAGAGGTGATGGCCATAGGCAGGAGCTATGAGGAGGCGCTCATGAAGGCCATCAGGTCTCTCGACATCGATATAGATCTGGGATACAATGGCAAGTACGTTCCCTGGACAGATGACGATGTCAGGGAGCTGCTCAGGACACCTACTGACGAGAGGCTCTTTGCGATATACCAGGCGCTCAGGCGCGGTTTCTCGGTGGAGGAGATCTCGCAGCTTAGCATGATCGATCCGTACTTCATAGAGAGGATCCAGAACATAATCCGGATGGAGGACGAGCTGAAAAATGGCTTGACCCCTGACAGGCTCAGGCGTGCCAAGAAGATGGGGTTCCTGGATAGCAGGATCGCAGAGCTTGTGGGGTTGAGCAGAGAGGAGGTCACGGACTACAGACTATCTCTGGGCATAATACCTACATACAAGATGGTGGATACGTGCGCAGCTGAGTTCGCGGCATCGACTCCGTACTATTACTCGACGTATGATGAGGAGTGCGAGCTGAATCCCTCGGATAATAAAAAGGTCCTGATCCTGGGCTCAGGTCCGATAAGAATCGGCCAGGGCATAGAGTTCGATTACTGCACTGTCCATGCAGTCACAGCCCTCAGGGAGATGGGGATCGAGGCTCACATAATCAACAACAACCCTGAGACCGTCTCCACAGATTACGACACGTCTGACAAGCTCTTCTTCGAGCCGGTCACCCTTGAGGACGTGATGAACGTAATCGAGAAGGAGAGATACTGGGGAGTGATGGTACAGTTCGGTGGTCAGACAGCTGTGAATCTCGCAGTCCCTCTGGAGAAAGAACTAAAGCGGCGTGGTCTGAAGACCGTCATCCTGGGAACATCTCCAGACAGCATAGATATCGCAGAGGACAGGGAGCGCTTCAACAAGCTTCTGAACAAGCTGGGCATACCGCAGCCCAAGGCAGGGATAGCGTACTCGCCTGAGGAGGCGAAGAGGGTCGCGAAGGAGATCGGTTACCCTGTCCTGGTCAGGCCGAGCTATGTCCTCGGTGGCAGGGCGATGGAGATCGTCTACGACGAGTCCGGGCTTGAGCTATACATGCGTGAGGCTGTGCGCGTATCCCATGAGCATCCTGTGCTCATAGATGATTTCCTCCAGAATGCTGTTGAGATAGATGTGGATGCGGTATCTGATGGGCGTGATGTTCTCATTGGCGCAATCATGGAGCACATAGAGGAAGCAGGTATCCACTCGGGTGACAGCGCATGCATGATCCCACCACAGACGCTTCCAGAGGATGTCATCGCGACTGTGAAGGATTATGTCAGGCGCATAGCTCTGGCGCTCGATGTCAAAGGAATCATCAACATTCAGATGGCCTACAAGGATGGTATCGTTTACGTCCTCGAGGCGAATCCGAGATCATCCAGGACTATACCGTTTGTATCGAAGGCCGTGGGGCTGCCCCTGGCAAAGATCGCTGCAAAGGTCATGGCGGGAAATACCCTGAGAGAGATGAATCTCAACGTCGAGCCAGAGATACCGTATGTGGCTGTCAAGGAGGTGCTCCTGCCGTTTGACAAGCTCCCAGGCGCAGATGTTCTCCTTGGTCCTGAAATGCGATCCACAGGAGAGGTCATGGGAATCGATTACAACATGGGTCTCTCGTTCTTCAAGGCCGAGATGAGCGCTGAGAACAACCTGCCGCTCGATGGCATAGTCTTCATCTCTGTGAGAGACGAGGACAAGGCAGAGATTGCAGAAGTTGCCAGGAGGTTCGTCAACGCCGGTCTTAAGATAATAGCGACCGACGGCACATCCGGGTACCTGAGAGGATCGGGTGTGCCTGCGGAACGCGTCAGGAAGATTTACCACGGAAGCCCGAATGTTCTGGATTACATCAGGAGGGGCGAGGTGAAGCTGATAATAAACACGCCCACGACAAAGCAGTCCGTGAAGGATGGCTTCCAGATACGGAGGAGTGCTGTCGACTACCATGTTCCGTACATAACAACAGTCCAGGCGGCCAAAGCTGCAGCTGAGGCGATCGAGAAGGCTTTGAGAGGGGAGCTGACGATAAAAGCGCTGGACGAGTACCATAGGGAGGTGCGCTACAGGGCACTTTGATTCTGTGGCACCTCAACCGTTACCGGTTACCGTCTCCAATGTCATGGCTATGACTCAGACGCCGCAGATCGCTGAGCTGTTTTGCAGATGCTGAACTGAAAGTACTCGGCGGTCGCTTTTTAGGCGTTCGCTCTTATTTATCTAGCAACTTTATACCAACTTGGTTGACATTGATCTGTATCGGGATGACATCGCCTCCGCCTTATTTATCCAGTAACTTGGTTGTCTAGCAACTTGGAGTCCGCGCAGGATTGTTGCTGGAAGTGCACATTCATTTGCCAGGAATAGAGTACAGCGCCGCTCCTGGCCAGGTCGTCAAATGGATATGCAAGCGTTTATGGCATACTGAGATCTGTCTGATTGGGGATTGAGTCCCTAATACATCAAAAGGCAGCAAGGCCCGGATTCCTGTCACATCTCTTATTCAGACAGGTTTTCCCTGCTTATGGACATGTCCGAATAAGGATTAAGCGTCTCAGGCATCCAAAAGCAGTAAGGCCCAAATCGCTGGCCTTAGCTCTTATCCGGGCAGGTCCCAGCTTATTATCCTAAAGCTTATATTGTTGTATGGCTGGTATGGGGGAGGGTTCCAGATGGCACGCTTAGTAATGAAGTTCGGTGGGGTTTCTGTAGCTGATGGCAGGCGGCTCAGAAACGTAGGGGAGCTTGTGAGGGGATTCAGCTCAGGCAATGAGATCGTGGTGGTGACCTCTGCCCTCCAGGGCGTCACCGATGATCTGCTGGAATGTGCTAGATCCTCTGCTAAGTATGGAAGGGTCTCTGATGTCGATGATTTCATCATGAGGCTTGCTGAGAAGCATGAGCAGGCGATCACAGATGCAATATCTGATGAAGCAATACGGGATGAGATCCGATCAGACATACGCAAGAAGATCGATACCCTCGAGAAGGCCTACGTTGGGATATGCTATCTTGGAGAGCTCACACCTAGATCCATAGATTACATCTCAAGCTTTGGCGAGCAGCTCTCGGCCCCGATACTTTCAGGGGTCTTCAGGGACATGGGAATTGAGTCAAGGTACTACACAGGTGGGGAAGTGGGGATAATCACAAACAGCGATTACGGGAATGCGAAGCCTCTCGAGAAGAGCTATTCCCTCATAGCGAAGAAGTTGCTGCCCATAAAGGGCATACCTGTTGTCACCGGCTTCATAGCAATGGACGAGAACGGCATAATAACAACCCTTGGGCGTGGCGGCTCTGACTTCTCAGCATCGATTATCGGAGCTGCGATAGACGCGGATGAGATCTGGTTCTGGAAGGAGACATCCGGGGTGCTGACGGCAGATCCCAAGATAGATCCGTCTGCGAAGACCATCCCCACGATATCATACATAGAGGCGATGGAGCTCTCCTTCTTCGGAGCGAAGGTACTTCACCCAAGGGCGATTGAGCCGGCGATACGGAAGGGCATACCTGTAAGGGTGAAGTGCACATTCGACCCTGAGAGCCCAGGAACGCAGATAGTCCAGGAGGAGGAGTTGAAGGACGGGGTCATAAAGGCGGTGAGCCTCTCCACAAATGTTGCGCTGCTCAATGTCTCTGGTGCGGAGATGATCGGCACCCCTGGAGTCGCGGCCAGGGTGTTTTCGGCTCTGGCAAATGCTGGAGTGAACATAATCATGATCAGCCAGGGATCATCAGAGGCGAACATATCGATGGTGGTGGAGGAGAAGGATCTCGACAAAGCAGAGGAGGCTCTGAGACGGGATCTTCCCAGGGAGATTGTTAGGGGCATCTCTCACAACAAGGACGTCTGTGTCGTCGCAGTCGTCGGCTCTGGCATGGCAGGCACCCCTGGTGTAGCTGGCCGTCTCTTCAGCGCCATGGGAAGGGCAGGGATAAATGTGAGGATGATCAGCCAGGGATCGAGCGAGCACAACATATCATTTGTCGTCGCAGCAAAGGATGGAAAGCGGGCTGTACAGAAGATCCACAGGGAGTTCAGGCTCAATGGTGATCGCGCATGAAGGGCATGACCTATTCTGATGCTGGCGTCGATATCGAGCTGGAGAACAGATCCATCGATGCGATGAGGCGCAGGCTCACATTCTCCAGAAAGGGTTTCGGTGCGCCTCTGACAGGCATAGGGCATTATGCTGGCCTGATCGACATGGGCGAGTTCGCGATAGCGATGACGACCGATGGCGTTGGGAGCAAGATCCTGATCGCAAATGCCATGAGGAAATGGGACACCATCGGAATAGACTGCATCGCCATGAACGTGAACGACCTCCTCGCAATAGGTGCCGAGCCGCTGGCTTTCGTGGATTACCTCGCTGTGGAGAGGGTCGATCCCGAGGTCTCTGAGCAGATAGCCGTGGGTCTGCAGAAGGGCGCTGAGATCTCCAACATCAGCATAGTCGGCGGGGAGACTGCATCGCTGCCTGAGATGATCCGGGGATTGGATCTGGCAGGCACAGCCATAGGCTATGTGAAGAAGGAGAAAGTGATCACCGGCGAGAAGGTCCGCATCGGTGATGCTGTAGTGGGAGTGCCGAGCACAGGGCTGCACAGCAACGGTTACACGCTCGCCAGGAGGATAATCGAGAGCTCTGGATACACATACTTCGATAAGATGCCGGGCGACTCCAGAAGCATAGGCGAGATCCTGCTGACCCCAACCAGGATATACATCGAGGTTCTGGAGCTTCTCCAGAGATGCGATGTTCATGGCCTTGCACATATAACAGGCAGCGGGCTCCTCAAGCTCCACCGCATAACAGATCTCGGTTTCGAGATAACAGACCCCATCGAGCCACATCCTGTATTCAAATTCCTGCAGGAGCTTGGGGGAGTGGATGATGTGGAGATGTACAGAACGTTCAACATGGGCATGGGGTTCGTCGTGGTGCTTCCTGAGGAGCAGGCGGATGACGCATGCAGGATCATGGGTCCGGGCTCGAAGGTCATCGGCAGGATAGTCGAGAGCGGTCTGAGAACGGGCGGCATCAGACTCTGTTAAGAGAGAGTAGAAGGGCGGCGGCAGATCCGTAAAGTCCATAACAGTTCAAAAAAAAGTTTTGGGTACCTCAATGAGCTTGGACTAAAGCAGTCGATGCGATGAGGCTCCAGGGGGCTGTACATGCCGAAGATGATGATGGTGGGGCTGGAGTATGGCTCTGACATAATGGATGCTATAAGAGGGGTGGCTGCAGACCGATCCATAGATTCCGGCTTCTTCAGTGTCATAGGAGCTCTCTCCTCCGCCAATCTTGCTTACTACGATCAGACAGAGAAGGTGTACAGGAAGCGCAGCTTTGAGGGCGCATACGAGATAGCATCCTGCACGGGAAATATCTCTTTGAAAGATGGAGAGAGATTCATCCATGCGCACATAGTGCTCGCAGATGAGAATTACAATCTCATCGGTGGTCATCTTCTCGGCGGGAGGATCTTTGCTGCCGAGCTTCACATCACAGATCTCGAGGAAAAGGCCCATGTCAGGGATTATGATCCTGTGACGGGTCTGTTTCTCTGGAGGCGGAGTTGAGCGCTGAGTACTTCGAGCGTCTTGAGCGCGGTTTGAGAGAGGAGATGGAGATCGCTCGGAGGGCGAGATCGAAAGGTCTTGACCCAGAGACAGATGTGGAGATACCCATAGCTGTCGACCTGGCAGAGCGGGTCGAGAAGCTCGTCTCCATACCAGGAGTTGCAGAGAGGATCAGGGAGTTCGAGGTGCAGGGGCTCAGCAGGGAGGAGGCAGCGCTCGCCATCGGCAGGGATTTCGCAGAGGGGCGTCTGGGTAAAGGCGCGAGCAGGCTCGATGCCATCGATATGGCCATAAGGACCTCTGTGGCGCTCCTGACTGAGGGGGTGGTGGCAGCACCGATCGAGGGCATAGCCAGGGTCGGTTTGGGAAAGAACGACGACGGTAGCGAGTATCTGAAGGTGTACTACGCAGGCCCGATAAGGTCAGCAGGCGGAACCGCCCAGGCGCTCTCAGTGCTTGTCGCGGATTACGTCAGGCGGAGCATGGGCATCGCTCCCTACAAACCCACAGATGAGGAGATAGAGAGGTACGTCGAGGAGATCGGGCTATACAAGCGCCTCCAGCACCTCCAGTACACACCATCTGATGATGAGATAAGAACGATAATCAGAAACTGTCCTGTGTGCATAGATGGCGAGCCCACAGAGGAGGAGGAGGTCTCCGGCTACCGTGATCTTCCCAGAGTTGAGACGAACAGGGTTCGCGGGGGCATCGCGCTCGTCTCCGCAGAGGGCATCGCGCTGAAGCGCCCGAAGATAAAGAAGCATGTCTCAAAGCTCGGAATAGATGGCTGGGGGTGGCTGGACGTGCTTGGCGGGGAGAAGAAGGATGGTGGGGGATCGAGCGGGAAGTTTCTAAGGGATCTGATAGCGGGCAGGCCGGTCTTCTCCCATCCATCCAGGCCCGGAGGATTCAGGCTTCGTTACGGGAGATCCAGAAACACAGGTCTCGCAGCAGCCGGCATAAATCCGGCCACGATGATGGTGCTCAACCAGTTCCTTGCCCCCGGAACCCAGATCAAGGTCGAGCAGCCAGGCAAGGCTGCCGCCGTAGCTCCGGTGAGCTCCATCGAGGGTCCCACTGTACGGCTGACGAATGGCGATGTTGTGCGCATAGACGATCCGTCATCGTTTCCGTGGATATCAAGCCCTGAGGCTCTGAGGAGGAATATCTCAAAGATCATAGACCTCGGCGAGATCCTGGTCAGCTTCGGTGATTTCATGGAGAACAACAGGCCGCTTGCGCCCGCATCCTACACCTTCGAGTGGTGGGCTGAGGAGTTCAGGAGGGCTGGCGGCGATCCGGCGGGAATGGAGCATGTAGATGGAAGAACGGCGATACGGCTCTCGAGAGATTTCGGCGTGCCGCTTCATCCCGATCACACATATCTCTGGCACGATATAACCCTGGATGAGCTGGATCTGCTTGCGGATGCAGCCTCTGATGGGGAAATCGACGGTGATGCGCTTCTCATGGATATGCGCGAGGATGTGAAGGAGGTCCTAGAGAAGCTGCTTGTCCATCACAAAGTCAGAGATGGAATGATCGTGGTGGAGGACGCACTCCCGCTCCTACTTTGCCTGGGCGTGGATGAGACCGGAAGGCGCTGGAGAAGAGAGGATCTTAATGCGGATAATGCGCTGAGTGCCGTCAACCAGCTCTCTGGACTCGTAATAAGGGCGAGAGCGCCCACCAGGATCGGATGCAGGATGGGACGGCCGGAGAAATCGGACAGGAGGGAGATGCGCCCTCCGCCGCACGTCCTCTTCCCCACGGGCTCTGAAGGAGGAAAGAGCCGTCTTGTGAATGAGGCCGCAGAGCATGGATTCATAGAGGTTGTTGTGGAAAGAAGGAGATGCCCGTCCTGCGGTAAGGAGGGGTTTGCGTTCAGATGCGAGTGTGGAGCCCATACAGAGCGTGTGCGTGCATGTCTGTCATGCGGGGTGCGTGCCGACGATAAATGCCCCAGGTGCGGCACAGAGACGAGCGCAGCCACGCGGATGAGGATAGATGTGAAAGGCACTCTCGCAAGAGCTCTTGAATCCCTTGGGGAACGTGTTGATAACATCAGGGGCGTCATGGGGCTGACGTCAAGGGACTCCACGCCGGAGCCGCTCGAGAAGGGGGTGTTGAGGGCAAAGCACGGCGTGTTTATCTTCAAGGACGGGACATCAAGGTATGATCTAACAGATCTTCCTCTCACGCACTTCCGGCCCAGAGAGATCGGCACCAGCGTGGATGCTCTTCTCGATCTCGGGTACACGCACGACATCCATGGAAAACCTCTGGAGAGCGATGATCAGATCCTGGAGCTGAAGGTCCAGGACGTCGTGCTCTGCAGAAATGCTGGCGACTGGCTTCTCAGGGTCTCGAAGTTTATAGATGATCTCCTCGTTAAATTCTATGGTCTTGAGCCATACTACAATGCGGAGAGACCTGAGGATCTCATAGGTAGACTGATGATCGGGCTGGCCCCGCACACATCCGCTGGAGTTCTCTGCAGGCTCATAGGGTTCACGAGGGCGAGTGCTGGATACGCACATCCCTATTTCCACGCAGCCAAGAGGAGAAACTGTGATGGCGATGAGGACTGCGTGATGCTGCTGATGGACGCGCTGCTGAACTTCTCCAGATCCTACCTGCCGGAGAAGAGGGGTGGGAAGATGGACGCGCCTCTCGTCCTGACAACAAGAATTAACCCCGCAGAGGTCGACAAGGAGGCCCACAACCTCGATCTATCTTTCATTTACCCTCTTGAGTTCTATGAGGCGACTTTGAGGAATGCAAACCCGAAGGATGTTGAGGGGTTGATAGATCTCGTCTCAAAGCGGCTTGGAAGCGAAGGGCAGTACTGTGGCTTCGGCTTCACCCACGATACAGATGATATCGCAGGTGGTCCGAGAAACAGCTCCTACAAGACCCTTGAGACGATGATAGACAAAATGAAATCCCAGCTGGAGCTCGCCAAACTGATTAGAGCTGTTGATGCGACTGATGTGGCTGAGCGTGTGATAAACTCTCATTTCCTGCCGGATCTGATGGGAAACCTACGGGCGTTCTCGCGCCAGAGTGTGCGCTGCGTGAAATGCAACGCGAAGTACAGGAGGCCTCCGCTCAGCGAGAGCTGCCCGAAGTGTGGTGGGAGGCTTGTGCTCACAGTCCATGAGGGCAGCGTCAGAAAATACCTCGAGGTCTCGATGAAGGTCGCGGAGGAGTACGGCGTGTCGAGCTATACGCGCCAGCGGCTCGAGCTGATCCAAATGGAGATAGAATCGCTATTCAGATCGGATAAGGTGAAGCAGACTGGCCTCGCGGATTTTGTGTGAATCTTTATTTGCAGTCTCGCTCATGCAAGCCTCTGCGGGAATCTCACATTCGTCACGGACGCATGGCCGGACCAACGCCTCTGCGGTAAATTGTAGGTGTGAATATGTATCTGGGCATCGATATAGGCACCACCTCTGTCAAGGCGGGGCTGTTCACACATGATGGAGATCTGGTGAGAAGCGCTGTAAACCGGTACAGGCAGTTCAGGAGCTATGAGAGTTTTGTGGAGATGAACCCGGAGGCCTTCTGGCTCGCGCTCTGCGAGGCGCTCCGTGAGCTGAAACCACCACCCGAGATCTCGGGAATATCGATCGGTGGTCACGGCCCCTCTCCGGTATTTCTCGGCGCGTCCATGGAGCCGGTCGCGCCCTCTGTGCTCTGGATGAACAGAAGGGCAGAGAGAGAGGCATCTATCCTCTCAGATCTCCTTGGAAGAGATGTGCAGCCATCGTGGTACGTTCCGCAGACGATGTGGCTCCGAAACCACAAACATGAGATCTTCGCACGGTTGAGAAAGGTGGCCCAGCCGATGGACTATGTCGCATGGAAGCTCACCGGCTCTTTAATAGCATCAGTAGCCTCAAAGGAGATCCTCCCCTGGAGTGATGAGGAGATCGATGCAGCTGCTCTCGATCCCAATATGTTCCCGGAGCATCGGGTGATGGGGGAGCTGATAGGCTACACAGAGCCAGATGTCCTGGATATGACAGGGCTGCGTGGGGGCATTCCGGTCTTCGCGGGCGCGCCCGACTTCGTGGAGGCGATCCTCGCGACTGCATCTTTCGAGAAGGGAGTTGTGTGCGACAAGGCCGGCACATCTGAGGGAATCGAGCTCTGCTGGGATTCTCCGATCGAGGGGTTCTACACTGCGCCACATCCTCTTGATGAAAATCTCTGGCACACAGGAGCCTCGCTATCGACGACGGGTCTGAGCATGGAGTGGATGGCATCTCTCGTCTCAAAACATCCCTGGGAGCTGGCAGAAGAGGCAGAGATCGCACCTCCTGGATCTGGCGGTCTAATATTTCTGCCGTATCTCTCTCATGAACGCCACAGCATCTCTGCTATGGGCGCAATGGTCAACATCTCCTTAAATCACGGGTTGTCGGAGGTATCAAGAGCGATCATGGAGGGCTGTGCATGTGCGATGCGGATGGTGATCGACAGGTTTAAGGAAAAGGGCGTGCAGATTAAAGAAGTAAGAACGACAGGAACACAGTCGATCTCGAGGCTCTGGAACCAGATCAAGGCGGATATAACAGGCCTGCCGGTGGTCTCCCAGAGGGTGCTGGAGGGAGAGATGCTGGGCGCTGCGATGATAGCTGCATATGGATCCGGTGGATATCACAGCATTCAGGAGGCATCACGATGCATGTCTCATCCAGATGAACGATTCGAGCCAGATGGTGCGACGGGAGACATGATACTCGAGCAGTTCAGAAGGGTGGCCAGCTGCGTCTCACATATCGAGAGCTTCAAATAACAGAAGCAGCATCTTGATCTGAGCTGTTTCAGGCCCAGAACAGCATCAATAAATTGTCTTGTGTGGCAGGTCATGCGCACCGGACGCTTGAGGTCGTGCAATAGAACAAACAGTGCATTGAAGTGGGTGTGGTATGTCATCGGTATTGCTTGTGGAGGACGACGAAAATCATGCGTCTCTATTTATAAGATCCTTTGAAGAGATGAAAATGGGAAAGATCTACTGGGTGAGTGACGGAGATGAGGCTCTCGATTATCTACTCCATCGCGGCAAGTACGTGGACAGCAATGGCAGCCCCAGGCCGGATCTCATACTTCTTGATCTGAGGCTTCCGAGAATGGATGGACTGGATCTCCTAAAGGAGATAAAGCGCACAGAGGATCTGAGGAGCATACCGGTGGTGATCCTGACCACATCGAATAACAGGCATGATATCAGAAATGCATACATGAACCATGCAAACAGTTATCTCATAAAACCGCTTGGATATACCAAGTTCAAGGAACTGGCGAGAGTTGTGTGCACATACTGGCTCATGTGGAACACCCTCCCACCAGTGAGTAATGCGCCCGGCAAGTGTGCTGGAGAAAACGCCTCTTTAGCGTGACTGTCCGGCACACGCTGGATTGTCTTGGAGCTATAAGATTGAATATCGGAGGGTCTTCGTGATTAAACGCATACATATCTTGGTACTGATTGGTCTCATCCTCATCAGCGGGCTGGCTCTTGGCGGCTACGACCAGGATCTCGGATCCGGCGCTGTGAATATGAGCATGCAGGAGTTTACATCTCTTTTGCAATCCTCTGGAGCAGAAGGGACGTCTCCAGCGGTTCCCGAGGCTGCGGGATCTTCAGCGGTGGAGAGCGCTGCTTATACATCCCAGCCCCCGCCGGATACTGATGTGGGCGAGCTGCTGCCGTTCGATGAGACGAGTCAGTCATCTTATGTCTACTACAGCGGCAGCTACATGCCCTGGGGCAGGTTCAGCGCGATCTTTCCTGAGAGCGTGCCCGTGATGTGGATCAGGCGGCACAGTGGATGGTCGTGGTATGCCACGATGCCGCTTAGCACGTGGTCAGAGATACTGCTATTCGTTCCGGAAGCATCGCCTGTGTCCATCTACGAGATATATCCAGAGGGTTTCGTGTGGAGGTATGACCTCGGATATGTGGATCCTGGCTTCTACCGCATCTGGTATTACGCAGATACTCTGGGCAGGCATGAATGTCTTCTCTATTCAGGAAACATGTTCAGCAACCGCGTGGTTGTTGATGTTATCTATCATTGGATTCCGCCGGAGCCGTCACCAGGCCCCTCTCCAAAGGAGATCTGCGAGAGCAACCCTCAATGCAACTGGGTCAACGGGAAGTGCTACTGTCGTGGTCTGATCCCCGAAGATCCTGAGAAGCAGCGTTGCGAGCAGAACCCGATGTGCCAGTGGGTCAACGGGCAGTGCCTGTGTACAGGGCTGATAGGGAGCTCAGAGCAATCTGAGGGTAGCATGATGGGATCCACGCTGCCGGAGTGAGGGTCTGGAGATTGTATGCGCCTCTTTCTCAGAGACAAGGGCGACTGGCGGACTCGTCAGCACAGTAGGATCATTTTGTCGTGGATCCTTCACGTCGGATCCGCCGCGCATCGATGAGAGTAAAACAGAAAACATATCGGTAAATCCATTCAGATCATGCGAGCGGATAGAGGCATCCTGATCACGCTTGAGGGGATTGACGGCGCTGGAAAGACGACAGTCGCGCGGATGCTCCGGAAGAGGTTTCCGGATTTCGTTTTCACCAGGGAGCCTACAGATGGTCCTCTTGGAGAGATGGCCAGGCGCGCATCTGGATTCGAGCAGCTCTTTTTATTCATGGCGGATCATGCGAATCATCTTCGCTCATGCATACTACCGTCCATCAACAGTGGTGAAGTTGTTGTATCCGACAGGTATATAGATTCGCGTGTCGCTTACCAGGGCGCTCTTCTCAGAAGGACTATCTCGATGGAGTGGATATATGAGCTTCACAGGCCCTGGTCGCTGATGCCAGATCTGACGCTCCTCTTCAGGATAGATCCGTCGGTAGCTCTCATGAGATGTAAGAATCGCGGCGCGACCTCGATCTTCGAGATGGAGGCGCTCCTGAGAGATGTGAGCGGTAACTTCGAGATCCTAGCCTCGAGGGAGCCCGAGAGGTTTGTGATAATAAATGCAGAAAGGGAGATCTCAGAGGTGGCAGAGCGTGCAGCCTCTGAGATCGAGCGATTCATCCAGCAGAACGAACGTCAGCTCGGGTCTTAGATATAGACCTTTTTTCCGCCCATCCGCCTGTAGTCAGCAGCATCACACGCGCACGAATTTATCCTTCGCGGCGCCACACTGCGGGCACTTCCAGTCTGCCGGCAGCTCACCGAATGGCGTCCCTGGCTGGATCCCCTGGCTCGGATCTCCGGCCGCTGGGTCGTACTCGTAGCCGCAGACCGTGCATCTGTATTTTGGAGATGATGCAATGCCCACAGGCATCAGCGCGCCGCTCTGCTCCTCGACCTGCCCTGTCATGGACTGGAATTCCTCTAAGAGGGCTGATACGATGGTCTCCGCGAACTCCGCCGACGCATCAGGATCCCTGCCCGTTATTATCGTTCCATCTCTGACAACGGGCGCGTCGATGTAATTCACGTTCTTCTGAACCAGATATGTGCTGTCTGCACAGGTCGCATTTTTGTTCGCCAGCAACCCTGCGCTCGCGAGTATGTTCGGAGCCAGACAGATCGCGGCCACGATTATTCCTTTATCATGTGCGCTCTTTGCCAGGTTCACGTAATCGCTGTCCTTGTGCAGGTTGAGCTCCTCGACTCCAATTCCTCCAACGAAGACCACAGCTCTGTACTTTGAGAGATCTGCATTTCTAACATCGACATCTATCGCCACACTCTCACCGCTCATAGAGGTGGCGGTGGTGACACCCTTCGATGCCACATCTACATCCAGCCCGCTCCTCTCAAATGCCTCCTTCGGGATGTTCAGCTCCCTCTCCTGGTAGTTTTTAGGAGCAACGACCATCAGGATGCTGCCGCTGAGATTCCTGGCGGTCTCAGCTGCATCGCTCTGTTCAAGCGAGGCCTGCAGCTGGGATGTGGTGAGCGGCTGAACAGCCCCGGACTCCTCGCCGGTCTCTTCAGCCTCGTATTCGGTCACATTCTCATATTCTGTATAATCCTCGCATGGAACGAGGACGAAGTTTCCGGCGAACGTCAGCATGCCGAGCGTGTAGTAGCATGTTGGACAGTACCAGTCCGGGTTATTTGGGTCGAGGATCATTATGCTTCCCAGAGTTGTCTGGTAGTACTGAGCCCCTGCCGGCACGCTGACTTCGAGCGGATAAACAGTGCTGCACACGGGGCACATCCAACATGATGTTGTGCCTGCCATCTGCCCAGATGCAGATGCGATAAGGGCCATCATGACGGCCAGATGGAGAATAACGTATCTCATGTGAGGTCCTCCTGAGGGAGCAGCAGGATTCGAATCTGCGAATGTGGACAGATCCGATCCCAGCTTCGCGCACGCCCTGCCTTGGGCATTTCTGAGTCACGGCCGTCTTCAGCGCTTGATTCAGAAGCTGTGACTTTCTGAAGGAACAGGGCATCTAGCAGTTTTTCTTTGGATATCAAGCTACATATACTTTTTTGGAACGTGTCCTAATAATAGGCTGGATCCAAAATTATGAGCCTTACAGCTCTCGTTTGTCATAATTACTTTTTGCTTATTCGGACAGGCCCCTGAGATGCACTGCCATTTGAATACTCTCCCGATATCTCTCAACAAGCTCTCGTAGATCAGGATCAACGATGCTGGATGCACTGCCATTTGAATACTCTCCCGATATCTCTCAACAAGCTCTCGTAGATCAGGATCAACGATGCTGGATGCACTGCCATTTGAATACTCTCCCGATATCTCTCAACAAGCTCTCGTAGATCAGGATCAACGATGCCGGATGCACTGCCATTTGAATACTCTCCCGATATCTCCATCACGGCAGACCAGAGTGCCTCTCGGCAGTCCGTTTTCTCACAATGTCCTCCGCGCTCCTGAGATCATCGGGAGTATTGACGTTGAAGAAGCTCAGGAGCTCGGGATCCACGTCTCTGAAGATTTCGGCATCCACGAATTTGATGTCAAGCCATGCTAGCGGCGCTGATATCCTGCGCTCACCTCTCGCGATCGCAATTCTGCATGCATCCTCCAGCTGCCTCGCGAGGTAAACCGCATGGAGCCTCTCAGGAATATCATTCAGAATAGGAACTGCGCCGTCGTGACCATCGGCGACCGAGAAGAGGCCATCTATTATATCAGAATTTAGAAAGGGCATATCACAACCTGTTGCGAATGCGTAGCGCCCCCGAGCAACATTCATTCCGGTCTGGAGGCCTGCGAGCGGCCCTATGCCACACGCGTGATCAATCGCCACTCTGCATCCTGAAACCGCGCCCTCTAGCCGCCTCGCCTGCTCATAGTCTCTCAGAACAACAACGACCTCATCGACCGCATCGAGTATCCTTTCAATAACATGCTCGATGAGGGGCCTGCCGCAGAGCATGACGGACGCCTTCTCCGCGCCCATCCGTCTGCCCTCCCCGCCGGCAAGTATAACAGCAGACCTCATAACCTCCAGCCCATCCTCTCGCAGTCTCTCGAAAAGGTCTGCATGAGAATGGATGCAGGATCTTTATGATGCGCAGTGATCTTCAAAAGCGTGTGCTCCCTGCTCATGGTAGCGGTTCCTGCACTAACTTCATCCATCACCCTCGCGATCGCGTCAGCGCTGATCTTCCCCAGTCCTTGTAGCGCCTTTCCAGCAGCATCTCTCGTGTGCCGGTTTCCCAGAATGATGAGAGAGGCTCCGCCCCTTCCGGAGATCCTGGCGTTTCCATCGACCACATCCACGATGAGATACGCCCCTGATGTCACGTACACCCTTCGGCGTTTGCTGCTGGACGCTGAGACCTCCGTCACCTCCCCCACAAGCACATCCCCATCACGCCAGACCTTCTCCCTGCCGTCGGAGATGTATATCGTCGCAGACAGCTCCCCCGCCCTCCGGAGCAGCTCCACATCGTCATGTATCCTGCCGGAGTACAGCTCCTCCTCGAGCAACCTGCAATCGCCGGCGAATGCTATGCTCCTCCTGTCGCCTGCGATCACAGCCTCCCTGCCGGAGAACGCTATAACCAGGCTCACGATCTCTGCCTCTCCAGAGACATCTCAGCAGCTGTCACGGTTTGACTCAATAGCATCGCGACCGTGAGCGGTCCAACACCGCCAGGCACCGGCGTTATCCCGGCTGCCTTCTCCTTGACGGCATCGAAATCAACATCTCCTACAGTCTTGCCATCCACCTTGTTTATGCCGACATCGAAGACGTATGCTCCATCCCTGACCATATCCGCCTTTATGAGCCTGGGGACGCCTGCTGCGACCACGAGTATCTCAGCGTCTTTTGTGTGTTCTTTGAGATTTCTTGTATAAACATGGCAGACCTGGACTGTGGCGTTTCTGTTCAGAAGCATCGCTGCGAGAGGCTTCCCTACAACGTTGCTGTGTCCCACGATAACAGCTTCTGAGCCCTCGATATCCACCCCCAGATGCTCGAGAGCGTAGACTATCCCTCTGGGAGTGCACGGAACAAGCCGCTCCGCGCCGAGGAGCAGTGCGCCCATGTTCTCGGGATGGAATCCGTCAGCATCCTTCTCTGGGGATATCGCCATCATCGCCTTCCTTGGGTCGAGGTGTCCGGGCAGCGGCAACTGTAGTAATATCGCATGCACATCCCCTCTCTTGTTAAGCCCCTGTATCGTTTTTATGAGCGTGCTCTCGTCAGTATCGCCTGGCAGCACGATGTTCTCGGATCTTATGCCAACACGCTCGCATGCAGCGTGCTTGATCCTAATGTACATCTGAGATGCGGGGTTCTCTCCGACCAGTATCGTGGCCAGTCCAGGATTGAAGCCAAGTCTCTCGACCCTCTCCCTGACCTCGGCCTCGATATCCGAAGCAAGTGCCTTTCCATCTATTATCAAGATAAGACACCTCACCCCAGCTCAGGATAAAGCGGGAACCTCTCGCACAGAGCCCTGACTCTGGAACGCACCGACTCTATGGTGGCTGGGTTTTTCATGTCCCGAATGACCTCTGTTATGAGGTCCGCTATCTCCCTCATCTCGTTCTCCTTCATGCCTCTGCTCGTGACTGCAGGCGTGCCGATCCTGATCCCGCTCGTCACGAACGGAGTCCTCGGATCGAATGGTATCATATTCTTGTTCAGAGCGATGCCAGCGCTCTCTAGGGTCTCATCAGCCTCCTTTCCGGTTATGCCCTCCTTCAGGAGCTTGACGAGCATGAGGTGGTTATCGGTGCCGCCCGAGACCAGATCAAAGCCGTTCTCGATGAGCCTGTCCGCGAGCGCGGCTGCGTTCCTGACGATCTGCTCTTGGTATCTCCTGAATTCAGGGGTCATCGCCTCCTTGAACGCTACGGCCTTCGCAGCTATCGTGTGCATCATCGGCCCGCCCTGTATTCCCGGGAAGACAGCTCTGTCTATCGCCTGGGCGAGCTCCTCCCTGCACATTATCACGCCGCCTCTCGGCCCGCGGAGGGTCTTGTGGGTTGTGGTCGTCACGATATCCGCATACGGAATCGGGCTTGGATGGACGCCAGCGGCGACCAGACCAGCGATGTGGGCGATATCCGCCATCAGCAGCGCTCCAACCTCATCGGCGATCTCACGCATCGCTTTAAAATCTATGATCCTCGGATATGCGGAGGCGCCGCATACTATCATCTGTGGTCTGCATTCCCTGGCGACATCCAGAATCTCGCTGTAGTCCAGCATCTCAGTCTTCCTGCTCACCCCGTATGGAACCACATGATAGAGCTTTCCCGAGAAGTTGACTGGAGATCCGTGAGAAAGGTGACCACCATGATCGAGGTTCATGCCCATTATGGTGTCCCCGGGCTTGAGCGTGGCGAAGTACGCGGCCATGTTTGCCTGCGAGCCACTGTGCGGCTGTACATTGACATGCTCAGCTCCGAAGAGCTTCTTGCATCTGTCTCTTGCGAGATTCTCGGCTTCGTCCATGAATGCGCAACCACGATAGTACCTCTTTCCCGGATAGCCCTCAGCGTACTTGTTGGTCATCACGCAGCCCTGTGCCTCCATCACCGCAGGGCTCGTGAAGTTCTCCGCAGCGACAAGAACCAGGGTGTTTCTCTGCCGGTCTAGCTCCTTGCGTATCACCGCTGAAATCTCCGGGTCGACATGATCTAAGAGGCTCAATCGAATCACCATTATGGTTTTGATGGCAAATACGCTATGCAGATATAAGTCTATCTAGTATCTGCCGGGACGTGTCTGAATAAGGATTAGGTGTTTATGACATGCAGAATGCGGCAAGGTCCAGATTTCTGGACACCGCTCTTATCCGGACAGGTCTATCTGCTGGAACCTGTCCTAATAAGACCAAAAGCGCTTCAAGAACGGGGGAGTTTATGTTTCTGACGTCCGGCTCTTATCTGGAAACGTCCGGCCGAGAGGACTTTTTCTGAGGGTGAGCGCTTCTGACAAATAAGCTGTAAGGCACGTATGATTCAACCTCTTATCCAGAGACGGCCGTTCGAGACGAACGATTCTGTTATCTTAACTTAATGCCACTTACACCCATCCCAAATGGGAGAACCAGTTTCAGGGCTCTGCAGATTCGGCTCAACTCTTCAGTGATCGGGGATCACAACCCGGCTCCACCACTCCCGGCAGGCAGTCCTTGCTCAGATCCGGGAAGCCAATATAAACGAGAGCAGGGCTGCGAGAAGCAGCGCCCAGAGCATCAACGCGACAAACGTTGCACTTTTGGCTCTATCCGCCTCCCACCAGTTCCTCGGGAAGATCCCTTGCGCTATAAATGTTGCAACACCGGCAAGGTTGACGGATATGAGGTTAACAAGAAAGAGAAGAAGCGCGCCGGTTGCATATGATACATACCCCGCACCTAGGAGCAGGCCAAAAGCGACAAGCGGCGGCAGGAGTGAGACCGCGACGGCCACGCCGATGATCACGGCCGGCGCTGCAGTGGTGAACGCCAGGACGCCTGCACAGCCTGAGGCGAACGCTACAATGACCTCTGCAAACCCGACGCTGGTTCTGGAGCTGATCTCAGGCATCGATGGATCAACAGGTAGAATAAGTCCAAGAGCAACTGACAGGATTACGGCAAGCGATATTCCCACGAGGTTTGTCTTGAGTGCGTTTCTTGCCAGCGTTAGATCGCCGAGTGTGGTGGCAAGCGCCAGGGCGACATTTGGGCCCATAAGTGGCGCCACAACCATCGCGCCAATTATAACCACAACATTGTTGCTGAGCAGGCCGGCTGCGGCTATGATGGACGAGAGGACTATCATGGCGATGTAAACCTTCGTCAGCTTCGCTGCGGTCTCTATGGACGAGTAGAGCTCTTCCCGGCTGATCCTCTCTTTGGGTCTCTTGTGCTCCTCTGGAGATACCTCTGGTTGAATGGGCTCTGCATTTTCCGGGATGTTCGGTATCGTGGCTGCAACGGGGATGATGTTTATCCTGAATCCATCCACATTTGCAAATTTCTCTGATATTAAGTCGGTCAGACCCTCGGTCTTCTCAGCGGATGTGAGTATTCTCACGATTATCTCTTCCGTGGAGAAGCGCTCTTTCCAGACGCCCAGAACAGGGTACCTGTAGGGGCCGAGGGATCGCAGCAGCGTGACATCGAGAACCTCACCCCTACCTTCGAGCAGCTTCTCCAAATCCCCGAGATCTCTTTCAGGAAGGACAACCTCGATCAGACGAAGCTCCATTTGCAGACAGGCTCCCAACCAGACATCTCAATCCCGATTCATGCCAATAATGCACTGAAGTCCCTATATACCGTAGATGGTCTGTGCATCTGCGTCATATTTGCATGCTTTTTACAGAGATATACCTACCGGATCACAAGCTCCTTCTCGAATGCTGTCAGGTTCTCGCACCCGTTCTCTCTGACAACCACGAGATCCTCAAGCCTGACTCCACCGATATCCGGATAGTACAGCCCGGGCTCAACCGTGACCACATTCCCTGATCTGAGCGTCCCACCGTGCTCGCTCAGGGAGGGTCTCTCGTGTATCGACAGCCCGACGCCGTGGCCTGTTGAGTGGATGAAACCACACTCTTCCCGCTCTGTGTATCCAAAATCATCGAACGTTCTGCATACGGCCCCGTGCACATCGGCTCCGCTCACACCCTCCTTTATGCACTTCAGACCCGCCTCCTGAGCTATCTTCACAGCCTGATACATCTCCACGATCTCTACCGATGGCTCCCCGCGGACGACCGTTCGGGTCATGTCCGCAAAGTACCTGCTGCTCTTCGATCGCGGGAATATGTCTATGACGATGGGCATGTCCGCGGGAAGCAGTCCGCTGCCTCTTGAATGTGGACTGGAGCTCATGAGACCACCGCAGACTATGGTGTCCAGAGTCTCGCATCCCAGCTCCGCAAGCCTGAGCTCAACAGCGCTCCTCACCCTTTCAGAGGTGAGCGGCTTGCCGTCAAAAACAAGGATGCCACCAGTGGGCTTTGATTTTTTTATGAGACTTACTGCAACCTCCATTGCAGACTCGCATGCCTCCTGGACTTCTGCAATCGCTGAGATCTCCTCAGGCGTTTTAACAGCGCGAATGTGCTCAAATGGTTTATCCAGGAGAGAGGTCTCGAACTGCTCAGTTAGGCTTCTGTAAATTCCCGCGGGGGTATTTGAGGGTATGCCGAGATGCGAGATTCCATGTTTGGAGACGAACTCCTCGAGGACCTTAATGTATGCCTTATCAGCACTCCCAAACTCTTCGATCCTGGATTTCATGGAGTAATCGCTCGTTGTCTCCACCACATCAGCCTTTGATTCTGACGAGGCCCTCGCTCTCTCCATGCTGGAGACCAGAAGATGGATCCTGTCTGTGATCAGCACAGCGAATCTATCGCTGGATAGAAACCTCGATGCATAGTAGATATCAGCATCGCAGACGCTGTCGCCCACGAGAAGCAGTCCATCGACTCCGAGCGCTCTGACAGCGCCGACAACAGCATCTCTAGACATGTATCGCGGTTACGATGTCCTTCACAAATCTGAAGACGTCGCCTGATTCTTCTACACCTGTGCCGGTGACTATCAGATCTGCACCCGCCGACACAAGCTTTCTGGCAGCCTCTGCGTCGCGTATCCCGCCGCCCACCACCAAAAGGGTATCTCCTATGGCATCCCTGACCGCAGATACCATGCTCGTGGGTACGGGCGACTCTGCGCCGGAACCGGCCTCTAGATATATTAACCGCATCCCGAGATAGCGCCCTGCGAGGGCGTACGCAGCCGCGATATCCGGCTTTCTGCGCGGCACCAGCTTCGCATCACCAACCCATCCTACTGTACCACCGGGCTCAACCACAATGTAGCCCATGGGTATCGCCTCGATCCCGTATCTGGAGACAATCGGTGCGCCGAGCGCCTGGTTTTCTATAAGATAACTTGTGGATCTCGAGTTCAGGAGGCTCATGAAGAAGACCGCATCAGCGTTATCGCAAAGGCCAGCAGCGCTGCTCGGAAAGAGTATCACCGGCAGGTCCACTGAATCCTTTATGGCGCGCACAGTCCTGTCTAGGGCGGAGCCTGTTGCACCAACAGATCCGCCGACCATTAAAGCTGTGGTACCAGCGTCCGCTGCAGATCTCGCCATCTGCACAGCCCGCTCCGGGTCCTGTGACGCTGGATCTATGAGGGTCAGGTGTGCTGCGCCATCGGTTTCTACGGCATTCCAGAGCCCTGATTCCACAGGGCCTATCTCGACACGCTTCCTGAGCATAGACCCGTCTATCCTCTGCTCTCCTTGGACTTCATCCTGAGGCCCTTGTACCTGCATTTACGGCAGCGTGTTGCCCTGATCGGATTGCGCGCATTGCATCGCATGCATATCTTGACATTCAGAACTCGATTTTCTGCCTCTGAAAATCTGGCCATAATAGTTACTCTCCCAGATGAAGGATATCATTTTTGGTTATTTTTGGCGCCGGGGTTGGGATTTTCATGGTGGACTCGGCGTCCGCGCCATTTTGAACCCAAGCGTCCCTGGAAGGGACAACAGGTCTCGAGCCTGCCGCGTATGGACCTCTGCCGCTGGAGCACGGCCCAGAGCTTGTCCGCTCTGCCACCCCGGCATGACTTCAGCTGAGAGAGCTGATGGTTTATATCTGTTGCCCCTGTGCAGTGAAACCTGTCCGAATAAGAGCTGAATCCAGAAATCTGCGGCTTGCTGCGTTTGGATGACGGAGACACTTAATCCTTATCCGGACAGGTCCGTGCAGTGCTCGGAGTACATGTTTCATGATATGCATGTGGGAGGGAACTGCTGATCGATATCTCCCATGCCGATGTTTTTCATGTCATCTACCGCCCTATTATCCTGCGCAGCTCGTTTCTGCTGAACACCACGTAAAGCGCCACAGCGATCACCGGCACCAGCAAGAGAATCGCGCCACCCGGAAGCTGGCGGGTCCGGACCACACTCGCCAGCTCTGTGCTGACTTCTGTGAATCCGGATGTGTAGTTCACCATGCACACCACAGGGTACTCTTCACCCTCCAGTTTTGGGATCTCAATGCTCTTCGATTTTCCAGGAGGGATGTCACCAAGCTCTATCCCAGATCTCCTGAGAACCACTGGAGAGGTGATTTGCACACTCACACTCTTCGCTGTCCTGTCACCCAGATTCTTGATCTCGATGGATGACTTGCTGGGGAACAGGGAAAGAACCGGGCCTGTGACTACTTTAACCTCAACAGGAAACACGTCTGTGGAGTTCTCATAGAGGAAATAGACCTCAGGAGATGCACCTCCGGAGGTTTCAATGGAGGATAGCCACATGTAGCTCAGTATGATATCCACCGGATAGATGCCAATATCTTCGCCTGCGAGTGCATCAATCTCCACTCTGACCACAGACCCGGAACGGAGCGAGCCGAGATGCAGCGGCTCACTCAAAATCCTCAATCTGTCATCGTGGCTCACAGCCCTCAGGACCAGACATAAAGCATCAGAGCTGTTGAATGTGTAGAGGCCCTCCTCTGTGGCGTTCGTCTGGGCGTTCCTGATGCTCAGAACCATGCTGCCCATCCTTCCGGCGTCTAGCTCTGAGTTCACGCTCTCAACCGAGAGGTCCGGCCTCGCACATGCTGTGAGAAACAAAACCAGTATCGCCAGAATCAGGATGAGCAGTCTCATCAAGGCTTGCCAGCTCCATGAATCTTCATTATGAGGTATTGATGCTCTCCTGAGCAGTATCGCGGCTTGAGCACATAAAGCTCTCCATCACATCCGCAATCCTACGGCTTGCCTCGCCATCTCCAAAGATGTGTGTCTGAGATCGGTTTGGTGCAAAGCCTTTTGCATATCTCACTATGCTCTCCCTGGAGGCTCCGGCAAGGACGTTCCAGCCATCGTTCACGGTCTCCACCCACTCAGTGCGATCTCTGAGCGTGACACATGGCACCCTGAGTATGTACGCCTCCTTCTGCACACCACCAGAGTCGGTGAGGATCCTCAAGGCGTTCCTCTCGAGCTGGAGCATGTCCAGATATCCCACTGGTTTTATCACCTTTATGCTCTCACTCAGCGAGTCCCACAGGCCGAGATCCCTGAGCCGTCTCTCTGTTCTGGGATGGCAGGGAAACACCAGGCTGCTTCCGATATCCTCGAACGCGCCGATGATCCCCCAGAGCCTTTCATCATCATCGGTGTTCTCCGCGCGATGGAGCGTCGCCAGCATGTACTCCTTCGGCCTGAGATCCAACCTCTCCAGAATCGTTGAGCGTTTGGATATGTCCATACAGAGGTTCATCGCATCAACCATTACATCCCCTGTCAGGTACACGCCATCCACAATACCCTCACGCCGAAGGTTATCCACAGCCGTCTTTGTGGGGCAGCATAGGATATCAGAGCAGTGGTCGACGAGGACGCGATTGATCTCCTCAGGCATTCTCCGATCATATGAGCGCAGTCCAGCCTCCACATGGACCAGGGTGACGTGGAGCTTTGCAGCAGCCAGTGCACCTGCAAGTGTTGTATTTGTATCCCCCAATACCACAACTGCATCTGGCTCCTCCTTCATCAGGACATCCTCGATGCGAGCCAGCATCTCGCCCGTCTGTTTGCCATGACTGCCGGATCCAACCCCTAGATGGTGATCCGGCTCAGGAATCCCGATCTCGTCGAAGAATATCCTGTCCATCTCGTAGTCGTAGTGCTGGCCTGTGTGAATAATCACCTCATGAAACCTCTCCCGCAGGGCCCTTGAGAGAGGCGCGAGCTTTACAAAGTTCGGCCTTGCCCCGACAACAGATGCTACCTTCATTCATGTACCTCTCAAGCCCATGAGCAATCCATCCATCTATATCTGTCGATGCGCGTCTTCCACGATCAAATGCGGCCACAGAACAATCGTCCTCGCTGTTCTCTCAAAAGCTTTAAGTGGTGTAAGCTCCAAACAGGGCCTGGGATGCTCTGTGAACGGGAAAAGAACTAGGATCATCAACGATCCATCTGATCTGGTCCCTCTGCTCCAGGTTTTTGGCTCTGAATCTCACAAAAGGGTTTTCGATAAGCTGTGCGATCAGTGGCTCACCGAGAAGGAGCTCGTCGAGATCTTCGGGGATAACGAGAGCGTCAGCCAGTCCATAGAGCTTCTCCGGAAGAGCGGTCTGATAGAGACGAAGTGGAGGGTGCCGGAGCCTGGGAAGAGCCCCGAAAAGGAGTATCATTCAGCCTTCTCGAGGGTCCAGGCGAACTTTTTCTCGTCCATGGAGGATCTCAGCGATCTCATCAGGGTAACATTCATGTCTGATGATGAGCTCAGGGACCTAACGGAAAAGCTCAGGGAGAAGGTCCGTTCAGGCATGACATCGATATCCACGCTCTCACGGGATCTCGGAAAGAGCCAGGTGTATCTGAAAGCTGCGGCGAAACGCGCGAAGGGGCTGACGGTGAGAGGTCAGAGGATAGAGCTCTCTGAAGAATGATCTCAGGCGCGGATACAGCGTTCAGGCCGGTGAGGTGGACACATGCCAAATGTTCTCCAGTCCAGGAGGGACAGCTCCAGGTTCCAGATACTCGTGGAGATAGCGGCGCATCAGCCGAATGTCAGGCAGAAGGAGGTGGCCGACAAGCTCGGAGTGACGCCACAGGCTATCTCTGAGTACATAAAGGAACTCGTCGCAGACGGTCTCGTTGAGACAGACGGCAGGATGCGCTACAGGATAACGAAGAGGGGTGTTGAGTGGCTCCTTGAGAGCGCTGCCGAGCTCAAGCGCTATGCCAGGGTCGTGATGGAGGAGATCATCAATCACGTCTCCGTCTGGCCTGCGATCGCCAGGCACGATATCTCAGAGGGGGAGCGTGTGACCCTTGAGATGGAGGATGGACTCCTGTACGCCACGCATTACCGCCCGGATGTTGAGGCCAGCGGAATAGCGATCTCAGATGCATCCAGAGGAGAGGATGTCGGGGTCTCTGATCTGAGAGGCCTCATAAGTCTTGATGAGGGCAAGATAAAGATCTGCAAGGTCCCCAGGATACAGCTTGGCGGGAGCAGGCGTGTTGATCTTGAGGCTCTCGCCCGACTGATCCCTGAGAAGGGTCTTGTGGGTGCTCTGGGGATAGAGGCGTTGATCTCTCTGAGGAAGATCGGAAGGGAGCCGGATGTCTTCTTCGGCTCGAAGGAGGCGGTGGTCGAGGCCGCCTACCATGGTGTCTCCTCAATAATAGTAAGCGTCGATGAGCAGATCCCCGGGATTCTGAACAGGCTGGAGTCAGAAGGTATTAAGTACGAGCTCGTCGACCTCACCCTGACAGGATGAGCTTGAACGTTCTGGCGCAGGCCGGGAAATCCAGGATTCTTCTGCTGCCCATAAAGGATGACAGGGTGGTCTTCGAGGGATATCTGCGCATCAAGGATACTCCACACGGACCCAGACCATACAAGTTTCTGGTGAAGAAAGATACCGAGAGGTATCTTCCCCCAGACGATTCTGTGAGGCTGCTCCGGAAAGCGAATGGAATCTTTGTGGTTGATGGCGAGGAGGCCCTGGAGCAGAGGTTTGTTGAGCTCTTGAATGCATATCAGCTCAAGCACCGCAGGGTCTCTGTCTGCCAGCACTGCCTGGGAAGAAGAAGGGTCAAGCTTCTCGGAGAAGACTCAGTGAGCTACAGGGGCACCAGAATATGCTACAGATGCGCTGTCGATGAGATAAACAGGGAGGCCGAGTTCAGAGGTATAGGGAGAGCCGGGAGGAGGCACCTCGCTGGAATACTCGCGAGAAGGAGAGACCTGGATGAGGTCATGGATCTCCTGAACCTCCAGAGGATAGATCCGGATCTCACGCGTTACGACATCGTACCAGCCTCTGAAGAGGTCGCATCTCTGAGCCTTGATGAGATCGAGATTCCCATAGAACTCAGAGAACATCTCAAGAGGCGGCTCAGCAAGCTCCTGCCGGTACAAGCGATGGCTGTGAGAAAGGGGCTTCTTGAGGGTAAGAGCCTTCTTGTTGTATCTGCGACGGCGACCGGAAAGAGCCTGATCGGGGAGATCGCTGGCATCAAGAACCTGATCGAAGGAAGGGGGAAACTTCTTTTTCTCGTCCCGCTGGTCGCCCTGGCCAACCAGAAGTTCGAGCAGCTCTCCGCTTATTCAGAGCTGGGATTCAGGACATCGATAAAAGTGGGCGTGAGCCGCATACGTCTTGGAAGGGGGTTCAGCCTGCCGACGGATCTGGACGCTGACATCATCGTCGGAACATATGAGGGGATAGACCAGGTTCTCCGGAGCGGCAGGAACCTCGGAAAAATAGGAACCGTGGTCATAGACGAGGTCCACATGCTCGAGGATCCTGATCGCGGCCACCGTCTCGCGGGAATGATCGCCAGGCTGAGATTCGTCGCTCCCCGGGCGCAGTTCATATACCTCTCAGCGACCGTCGGGAATCCGGCCGCTCTCTCAAAGAGGCTTGGTGCGGAGCTGGTCGAGTACGAGATAAGACCTGTGCCCATAGAGCGACATCTGATCTTCACATCCCCTGCGGATAAGCTGCATCTGATAAGAAGACTGGTGGGATCGGGAGCGTCTGTGAGATCCTCAACAGGATATAAGGGACAGACGATAATCTTCACGAACTCCAGGAAGAAGTGCTTCTCGATCGCGCAGTCGATTCCAGGAGCGATCGCATACCATGCAGGACTGCAGTACCACGAGCGGAAGAGGATTGAGGAGCTCTTCGCTCAGGGCAAGATCAATGCGGTCGTCACTACATCCGCGCTTGCAGCGGGCGTGGATTTCCCTGCATCGCAGGTGATATTCGAGACGCTTGCGATGGGAATCGAGTGGCTCACCGTTCATGAGTTCAATCAGATGCTAGGCAGGGCGGGCAGGCCAGGGTACCATGACAGGGGTCTTGTGTACATACTCGCAGAGCCCGGGAGGCGCTATAACGGCTTGGAGAGCGAGGATGAGGTTGCACTGAGGCTCCTCAGCAGCTCAGTTGAGGACGTCTCACCGCAGTATGAGGAGGAGCAGCAGCTCGAGGAGGTTCTCGCAAACACAACAGTCGCCCGATCCATGGATGAGCTGAAGGAGTTACACAAGATCACTATCGGTATGGACGATCTCAACAGATCCTTGGAGAAGCTGCGTGAGAGGAATCTCGTGAGGGACATATCACCCACCAGGCTCGGCAGGGTGGTGGCAGCGCACTTCCTCAGCCCGGAGCAGGCGGATCTCGTGATAAGAGGCATAAATGCAGGGAAATCTCCCACAGAGATCGCCGTCGATCTCGAGCAGTTCGATGCCCTGTTCCTGAGGGCAGCAGACCAGATATCATTCAAGATCAGAATGCCGGTGGCACAGAGGGTATTCCAGGGGTCATTCTTCGATCTCATCTCTAGCCCGGATCTCCTAAAGCTCGATCGCAGAATCCAAGAGGAGTGCCTGCGCTTCGCCAGAGATTTCATGAGATGCACGTGCAGGGAGGCGCCGTACTGCGGCTGTGTCGAGCGGTCGGTCTCGATGAGGATCCTGGAGATGAGATCACAGGGGATGGACCCGAAGGGGATTCTGTACGCCTTGAGCGACGATTACGGGATCTACGGATACGAGGGGGATCTGATCAACTACCTCGACCAGATTGTGAGATATCTGGAGGCGATCGAGGCGATTTCCAGGGTTCTGGGGAAGATGGAGGTCGCCGAGGAAGCTGCCAGATCGAAGAGGGGGATTGAAGGGGTGGATGGGGGGAGTGATGCGAACATGCTCGATACGTTGGGGTGAATTGCCCTTTTGGCAGATTCTCTGGATGAACGACTATGCCCGATGATGTGAGCAGGGCGCAACTCAGCTCATAAGGTAGCAAGCCAGTATTCAGGGCAGTGGGTGGCGGAATCCAAATGATGCAGATGGAGGGGATCATCCGACAGTCAATTCCGAGCATCCTGTCTGCTCATCACTTTTCAGGGCTGCAAATGCATGTTTCTCCCTGGAGTGAGGTAGCGCTTTTCTGCTGAGGAATTCGAGATGCTTCACGATCTCTGGCAGATAAGAAGCAGGGAAGCCCAGCACCACCTCACCATCCCCCATGTCAGTGGCATCGCGGCAGCCATAGCATCCCAGGCTGAAGTTCAGCCTTTTCTCAATATAAGGCACAACTGTGGAGTCGACGCATGTCGCCTGGAGAACCGCGGTGCTGCTCTGCACCCTCTCTCCGCCACGCGAGTGCATGTATGACAGAACTATCCACATGAGCTTTTCAGCTTCGCCCTCCACAACCACCAGATCCGGCGGATGCTTTGCAACCTCCAGAGGATACAGATGTATTTGCTTCACCGCACCCATCTCCAGATGTGGCATATCCTCAAACATCCTCCGCGCGACGCTTTCGTCTGAGACTATCCCGAAGCTCACCAGCCCCCTCCCGGTTCGCAGCGGCTCTGGCAGAGGCCTGAATCCGAACGCTCGGGCAGCAGCCGGGCACGATATCCCCTCGGCATTTAAAATGACACTTCTGCCATGGCGGGCACGCATCAGCGCCTGGCAGTATCGATGCCTATGAAGTACCTCAGCTCCCTCCACTTCGCCATCCATCAGAAACCTCACACCAACAGGCGATGTGGACAGACCCAGTATCGCTATCATCCTACTTCCGAGCTCCCGGAGATCTTCAATATCTGGCATTTGCCCAACCCTCTGTACAAGATCATCTGGAACGCTCAGAGCTGGCGGCTGTATCCCACGAATCCATACGTGAGTGTCGATCGGATTGGTGTGCAGCAGCGCATTCCGGCACGGCCTCTGAGCAATAACGCATCAAGATCTTTTGATATTTATGAATTGTGCTTCTTCAAACGATACGATTAAAAGTGTTCACAATGTTGTGTTTATAGAGAGTGTTTTCATTGAATATCCATATATCTCGATACATGATCTGCCTCCAGATACCTACGGCACGAGAACATGCGCCTCAGCATAGATCTCCAGCGGATCACCGCTCCAGCGGGATCATCGATTCTCGCAGTCTCAGGATGAATCTTCAATCCTGACAAGAGTTTTAGAGCATACGGCTTGTACATTAAAGTTATATACTAGAGTATTCAAGCAATGCATGTGTGTAGAGATCCAGACCTTTCGGGACCGTTCCAGAGGATCCAGCGATACATCCGTGCGCTGCACTGTCCGACCAGATGGGCCATAATCAGATGCATAGGGAAGGGGGAGAGGAGCACGAAGGAGATCTACGAGGAGCTGAGCTCTTACGGAGAGATCTCAATGCCAGGGCTCTACTATCACCTCTCCGCTTTACGGGAGGCAGGCATCATCGAGGTGGCGGGGTACAGGGAGAGCGGCGGCATACCTGAGAAGGTTTGGAGGTTGAGAACTCGCAGGATCGTGATCGATCTGCTGGATGAGATGGAGGTGGAGTGAATGTGCCACATGAGAGGGATGGTATTTGAGATGCCGATGCATCATGGAATGCCTCAGCGTGATTTCTGCTGCTGCGCCGGATTCGGCAGGATATCGGGCAAAGAGGAGATGGTGGAGAGACTTAAGGAGTACAGGGAGGAGCTGAAGAGCGAGCTGGAGCGCGTCGAGGCGAGGCTTCGCGCTCTCCAGTCCGGTGTACAGGAATGAATTGCATCGTGGGCTGGGCGTCGTTTCTTATTTCAGGAGAGCTCTGGGCGCGGACTCCAAGCCAGAGGAGTATGCTTCCAACGGATTGTTGCCCGTGAAGTATAAGGTGATCCCTAGCCGTGAGGCAGTGTGCTGGAGGATAGATGGATGCAATTCAGGTCAGTGATCTGACAAAGCGATTCGGAAGCTTTACAGCGGTCGATCATATAAGCTTCAGCGTTGCAGAGGGTGAGATATTCGGCTTCCTGGGGCCGAACGGCTCCGGGAAGAGCACCACAATAAGAATGCTGACGGGAACGGTGAGGCCTGATGAAGGGACTGCCGCCATAATGGGATATGACATCTGTAAACATCCGATCAGAGCGAGGACATCGATCGGATTCGTGCCGGAGATGGCCAATGCGTATGTTGAGCTAACAGCATGGCGGAATCTGATGTTCATGGGTGAGCTCTATGGAATTCCCCGAAGGGAGCGGGAGAGGCGCGCCAGCGAGCTCTTGAAGCGATTTGGCCTTTACGACCGGAGGGGCGACCAGGTGCGCGCATTCTCTAAAGGAATGAGACAGAGGCTTCTCCTCTGCATGGCGCTGATAAACGATCCACCTGTGCTCATACTCGATGAGCCGGCATCCGGCCTGGACGTCGAGAGCTCCAGGCTCATCAAGGAGGTCATACGTGAGTTGAATCGAGAGGGCACGACTGTGTTCTTGACGACGCACGACATAGAGGATGCCAGCCAGCTCTGCGATAAGGTGGCGATCATAAATCGAGGTGTGATCATCGCAGTGGATCGCCCCGAGGCGCTCAGGCTGGCGGGCAGCGCACATCACTGCATCGAGGTGAGCTTCAGCAGATCTGTTGATGAAAGGAGGATATCGGGCATCCACTCTGTTCGAGAGGTCATGAAGTCCGGAGACAAGCTCCGGCTGTACGTTGATGACATCGATACTGCAATCGCAAGCATCGTGGAGTATGCCAAGACCAACAACATGAGAATCCTGGCGCTCAGCACTCTTGCGCCCTCTCTGGAGGACATATTCGTGAGGCTCACGCACAAAACAGGAGCTGAATAAATGAGATATCTTGATCAGCTTCGACGATCTCTCGCCATCGCCAGAAAGGATGTCTGGATCTACTACGCCAAAGGTCCGGTCATGGTCTTCGGCATCATCTTCCCGCTCTTCCTGCTGATGGCATTCACGATCGGGAGGAATATGACAGTAAGAGATCTCTTTCCAGGGCTGATGGGCATGGCGATATTCTTCACATCAACAGCAGTCGGTCCGGCAATCCTCCCGTGGGAGGCGCGGTCCAGAACCCTGGAGCGCCTTGTGACCGCGCCTGTCGGGATTTGGGCGCTGCTTCTGGGCGATGTCATCGCATCTTTTGTCTTCGGGATAATGATATCTCTGATCCCCCTTGCTGTCGCGGTGCTGATGGGAGTTGAGGTTCTTCATGTGATGATATTTTTAGTGGGAATGCTCCTCGCGACGTTCTGCTTCGCATCTCTGAGCATACTCCTGTCAGCCTATCCGCCCACGGATGTGCCCGCGACGGTTATGATGCTCTCCTCACTGGTTCGCTTTCCATTGGTATTCATCAGCGGAGTCTTCGTGCCGGTGGATCAGCTGCCAGGATGGGGGCGTGCCATCTCCTCAGTCTCACCGCTCACGTACTTTGTTGATCTGGCAAGGTATTCGATAAGCGGCGTCACCTACTACTCAGTCAATGTGGATCTGGCGGTCATGGGTTTGTTTGCAATCGTCTTTCTCGTAACAGCGATAAAGCTTCACGAGAGATTCCTCCCGCAGCGGTTGTCCTGACAGCGCTGAACAAAACTGCTCGGGGCAGAGATGCTTGAGCAGATGCTTGGGGAACATGCTCAATACGTTGAGCTAAATTGCCATCTCGACGGATCTCTGGATGAACGACTCTGCCATAACAGCTTCACTTGATCGGTAACTCAAGCACGCTCACTATATTGAGCAAATCGCTCTTATGTATTCAGCAACTTGGAGGTCATGCGGGAGGTTGTTGAATGCACTCATTCGCTCGCCTGGCCTTCGAATTTGTCGAAACTCTTCGACGCAGTCGAAGATAAGTCGAAACGAGCGCATAGCGTGACTGCTCTCTGCGGACAAGTCATCAGATGGATAAGAGCGGAGCAAATACTGCTTGGGCCAAACAAAAAGGTGAATGAAAAATTATTGCATGGACCTCACATCTGATGGGGGTCCATGCCTGTTGCAATCTTACGTCAGCGCGCTCATTCCCATGGCTGGCGGTATTATGCTGGCAGGCGATGAGAAGATCTCCTCCTTCTTTTCTTTCACATCGAAGAATCTCGTGCTGAGCTGGGTTGGCTGTGTCGTTGTTGTGGTCTGCTCTGTCTCCGTTGTATTTGTCTGAGCTGCTGGCGCAGGTGCTGCAGCCTCAGGAATGACTGCAGGCGTGTACACAGAGGTATCAGGATTTATCCACATCGCCGTGAACTTCCCGCTTTCAACAACGCCTGTCGGGCTGTACACGCTGTAAGTACCTGTGATCGTGTCCTCAGAATAGCTGCCCTTCAGAACCATGGGCACCAGGCTCTTGCCCATCAGCGCGGTCAGGACGAGATCCACGCTGCTATCACTCACACTCCCCACAACAACGCCGTTCCATGGCTCAGCACCCTCATACTTTGCAGATCCAAATAGCTCTGATCCGCTCTGGTTCAGTGCCATTGTTATCTGCTCCCCGCTGCTCAGGCTCAGGGACCAGATGTACTGGAGGCTCAGCGGAGCCGCCTCAGCGGTCACATTCGATGTCACATTTGCATCCACAGTCACGTTATCCATGCCCACAGTGGCGTTCTCCGCAATCCCTGCCTGATCCTCGCACATCCCTGCGCCGATGATGAGCAGAAGAAGCAAGCCCATGTACAGAACTTTAGTCAGCAAGATATAACCTCCTCGAATTCGTCACTTGCCTATGTTCATGGCAGAGGGATCTGATCGCATAATAAGCTTTTCGTCGTACATTGGATCAGGAACCCCATAAACCACCAGAGCTACCCTCGAATACAATTCGTCTTTAGTCGAAGTTGTGCCGGCTGAGCGGTCTGCCTGCACACCGGAATCATCACCAACTTCGGATGTTCTTGGGCGTCTGGGCACGGACCTTAGAAGATTGTCTCAGAATAGCCAGCTATCGATGGATTGCGTAAATGTCTCTGAACCCAGAGGCATTACAGGATCGCTTATCGCAGTCGATTGCGGGTGCAGTTTTGAGACGACTTCGAGAATTAAACCACGATCTGCAGGAAGAGATCGCCTAGAACTCTGCATTCTCCAGAGCTTTGCTGCATCTGCATGATCTCTGCTCAGGGATCATCGAGACCGCCCTCTCGATTATCCTGGCGAGATCGCTCATGGATTTTCTCTCGACGCTCACGATCTGTCTGAGATCGAACTGCCCCTCGCCTGCTTTATTCGTTGCCAGACAGATCGATGCGTAGCACAGGCCCCTCTCCCTCGCGAGCACAACCTCCGGGTATCCGGTCATCCCCACCACATCTCCGAAGCTTCTGAGCATTTTTATCTGAGCATGCGTCTCGAAGTGCGGCCCCTCGGTGCACACATAGACGCCCTCGTAGGGTTCATGCCCCTCGGCTCTGCAGGATTCCATCAGCACTTTCCGTATCTCAGGGCAGTATGGCTCGCTCATATCCACATGAACCGCACGATCCTCATAGAATGTGGGGACCCTGAATTTCGTGAACTCTATGAAGTCGTTCGGTATCACGAAGCTTCCTGGAGGCGAGATCATAGAGCCGACCGTGTTTATGGCAATGATCCTCCCAGCGCCTGTGGATTCCGCGGCGCATATTATCGCCCTGTAGTTGACGCGGTACGGCGGAAGATGGTCGTCCCCATGTCTTGAAATGAAGACAACATCTCTTCCGCTGATCCTCGATGAGATCGCCCTGACGTTTCCGTACGGCGTGGCTATCTCGCTCTGCTCTCCCCCATGTGTCAGAACCCTGCCGATGATGGTCACGTCAGCGTGCATCGATTGAAAAGGGATCCATGAGGATAAAGCGTTTTGCCTGGAGCTGGGTACTTGTCTGAATAAGGATTACAGTCTCAGGCATCTAAAAGCAGTAATACCTGGATTTCTGGCTTAATTTTTCAAGGTTTCGCAACGCTATCGCATTCAGAGGCTGTTTCCGCCATTGTGCTTGATTCTGCGGCTTGGAGCCGTCAACCATAAGAGCACGTATCCCAAGCGTTGCATATGAGATGCGAGATATGCGGTGCAGAGGGGAGACCCCTTCTCAAGGTCATGCACAGGAAGCTGGGGCCCAGAAGGATATGCGAGGAGTGCTACAAGCGTGAGATCGAGATGCTCATGGAGATTAAACGCTGCTGCTGAGGCCTGGGAGATGCCCTTCTGGCCGGATGAGGATTCCGAGACGAGAACGCAGGCTGGATGGAATCACACAGCGGCGCGCCCGGCATTGAGCCAGAAAGCCTTATATCGGACAAACCAGCTATGGGATACACAGGCGGGGGTAACCAAGCCAGGCCAACGGTGATAGACTCAAGATCTATTCTCGCAGGAGTTCAAGGGTTCAAATCCCTTCCCCCGCATTCTTTGACATTTAGTCGAATCTCCGGAGAGTCGGATTCTGATGAACGGCCAGCTGCACTCGACTTTACCCATTTCTTCAAGGTTATCGATCCGTTGAATCACAGGGACGAGCCAGCATGTTTTGTGCGGTCATCCCATCAGTATCAAGAAAAGCAGGCCGCTTATATGTGCGTGGCAACTTGTAGGGCATGCGATGTGGTTGGTGATAGCACTCATTCATTCGACACGAATGCATAACATGACCACTGCTCCTTCGGGCAGGTCATCAAATGGATAAGAGCGAAGCAGGCTATCCACTACGTCACACGCGTCGTTAAGAGATGGCCTTGTGGGGGCCATCCTCACATGCTTATCCTCCTCGCACTCAGAACGCCAGAAACGCTCAGTATCCTCTTCATGGTCTCGTCGTCGAGAGGAGTATCCACGTTCAGGACCATCAGCTGCGGCTTCCCTGCTGAGATCCTGCCGACATGCATGCTCCCGATGTTGATATTCGCCTCGCCCAGAACCACGCACACTGGACCTATGATGTTCGGCCTGTCCTCATGCAGAACCAGAACAAGGTTGCCCTCAGTCGGAACATGAACCCTGTAGTCGTTGATCTGGACGATCCTCCTGTCGTCAGGCCTGTAAACCGTGCCGTGAACCGCGAATGTCTCTGATGTGGTCTTCAGGCGCATGGTTATGAGGTTGCTGTATCCGTTCGCCACCTCCGTCTTCGATTCCATTAGCTTTATGCCCTTCTCCTTCAGCAGCGCCATCGAGTTGACGAGGTTCGCATGGGCACCGATGGCCGATAGCAGCCCCTTCACAGCCGCTATTGTTATCAACCGGGTATCCTTCTCCGCGATGGACCCGCCATACACGATCTCGAGCTGCTCGAACCTGCTCGTACCCAGCTGCCCGAGGAGCCTGCCCATTCTCTCTGCGATATCCATGTACGGCTCCATCAGAGCGATCGTCTCCGGCGGTATGGAGATCAGGTTGATCGCTGTCGTCGGGAGCTGCCCTCTGCTTATGGCGATTATCTGATCCGCAACAGCGAGCGCCACGTTGATCTGTGCCTCAGCAGTCGATGCTCCGAGATGCGGTGTCGTTATGATCCGCTCCTGTTCGAGAAGTGGATTGCCCACCGGCGGCTCCTTTGTGTAAACGTCGACTGCAGCTCCGGCTATCCTGTTCTCCGCGACCGCTTTGGCCAGAGCTGCCTCATTGATTATGCCGCCTCTGGCGCAGTTTATTATCCTCACAGTGGGCTTCATCATCTTTATCTGAGGCTCATCGATCATGTTCCTCGTTTCTGGGGTGAGTGGCGTGTGAACAGTTATGAAATCGCTCTCCCTGTAGATCTCCTCGAGGCTCGCCAGCTTTATTCCAAGCTCAGCCGCCTTGGACTCTGTTATAAACGGATCGTAGGCGAGTATGCGCATCCCGAATGCCTTCATCCTCTTTGCGACCTCTGTCCCGATCCTTCCAAGTCCAATTATGCCCAGGGTCTTGTTGAAGACCTCTACACCAGTGTACTTCTTCCTGTTCCACTCACCCCTCCTGACAGATGCATGCGCCTGCGGGATGTTCCTTGCGAGCGACAGCATCATAGCAATTGTATGCTCTGCAGCTGAGATCGTGTTTCCGCCCGGGGCGTTCACGACTATTATGCCCTTTTTCGTCGCGGCATCCACATCGACATTGTCCACTCCAACACCAGCTCTCGCTATCACCTTGAGCCGGTCCGCTGCGTTTATCACATCTGCAGTCACCTTGGTCCCGCTGCGTATGACCAGAGCATCATACCCCTTGATCCTCTCCACCAGCTCCTCAGGAGAGAGGTTGGTTATAACATCGACCTCTGCGGCCGTCTCAAGCCGTCTTATGCCCTCCTCGGCCAGCGGGTCACTGACCAGAACTCTCATGGCTTCTACCTCCATTGCCGCTCAAAGATGATCTAGAATTTCATCTTTGCCCCCCATGGCTCAACATCTTCAGAAGACCGCCTATCAAAAGGAATAAATGATGAAACGCAAATCAGGTCCAAAAGGAGGTTGATAGATGAGGTACACAATATTATTGGCGGTCTTGTTGATGCTTGTATCAATCTGCATGGCAGGCGCAATCGATGTGATACATCTCAGCACGCTTGACGAGACAGAGGCGGTCTCGCTTCCCATGATAAGCCAGTACACTCCAGCCATAAGCAATGTTAGCCCGGATGTCGTGCAGCTCAGCACGCTCGGCAAGAAGATCCAGCGCTCGACGGTCGAGCCCAAGGAGCTGTCAGCTGCTAAGCCGGTGACGATCACCCCGTCATTCGCGATAATGAATGCAAACATAACAGCTGGCACGAACACGATAATAACAATGCCACAGGCTCTTTCAGGCGCACAGATCAACTACCTCCGGCCCAATGTGACGGTCTGGACACCACCGATCGCGATATTTGGTGGGGCCTGAAGGGTATTCACAACGCAAGCTCCGCTTTCGAGACGGAGATGGAAAACGCATGAAGGTTCGCCTGGTTGTGGATGGCATCGAGATACCGCTGAACGACTTCACGCAGCAGATAATCGGAAACGTATCAGCAGGTATGGCCAGCTCCCTCCGCGGCGTGAGCCAGGACTGGAAGAATCTGAGGATAATGGTCGAGAGGGACTGACCTTTATTTCTTAGACCTTCTGAAGGCCGAGTTCAGGTCTATCAGATAGGTCCCCTCCTTTAACGCCATGACAAGCTCATCTCTTGAAAATAGCGTCGGAAGGTTCAGCTCGTATCTTCCCGGCTCTGTGATCCTCACGCTCTCTATCGGCCGATCCTCAGGTGATCTCTGAGAAGTCTGGATGGCAGCAGGCTTTTTGATCTTCTCAGAAGCGCCCCTATCTCCACCCATCACATCTTTAATTTCATTTCTGTCGCGAACAGCTGTGGTGACGGCTCTCTTGGGCGGCCTTCTGACGCCCATGGACTCAGTGATCAGCGTCTCTCTCTCCCGAATATACTCAAACATCCTCCCGCCGCACTTCGGGCAGCCTTTGAGTATATCAGCGCCATCATCGAATACCTTTTTGCATCTGGTGCACATATGAGGCATCTAATCCCCGACCGAGACCTTGGTGCTTATCTGATACTGATCCTTCTCGACCGTCCTGAGCTGGTTTGCCGGGCCTATAACTGTCATCCTGCCCTTTGATGATCCTCTCCCCAGGATCCTGCTCACAAAGGACCCTTCTCTCTTCGCAGGATAGCTCTCGATCTCTATTCCTGAGAACTCATCGACCCGGATCTCCGTCATGGTCATCTCTATAAGCCTCACTTCCTCCTCTGGAGTGAGTCCGCTCTCGAGAACCACTATCCTGCCCGTCTTGACCTTGTCAAGGATAAGCCGGATCTTCTCCATTGAGGTCATGCGGTTCAGCTTCTCCTCAGATATGAGGTCCATCTGTACTTCCCGCATATGCTCACCCGAAGTGTACTGCTATTGCATGATACAGCTCGTCCAGGTTCTTCCCCTCCAGCGCCGATATCTGGACCACAGGATGTTGAGGGAACGCGGCCTTTATTCTTGAGGGGGCGGCGTTCGGGAGATCGATCTTGTTTGCCACAATAAGAAGCGGCAGATTCCTCGCCTCCATGTTGCCTATAACAGTGACGTTGACCTGAGTGTAGGGATCCTCTGTGGAGTCCATGACAAGCAGAACACCATCAAGATCGTCCAGCCACTTGATTGCCTCTATGACGCCCTCTGTGGCCTCTTTCGCCCGCCGCTTGGCCTCCTCCTCGCTCATGCCATATGCCATAAACTCCCTGAAGTCGATCTTTGTGGCCATTCCTGGCGTGTCCACTATATCGAGGTGAATGCTTGCACCATCTGCATTTATCACAAGACCTTCTTTTCGAACCGCTCTTCTGGTCTCGTGTGGAACTGGAGATACCGTGCCTAGTGTACCATCACCGCTCCAGTCCTTAACTATCCTGTTGGCCAGGGTGGTCTTCCCAGCATTGGGCGGCCCGTAAATTCCAATTCGTGCACGCTTTTTGCCGAAAATACGACTTAACCAGATTCCGAGGCTCATCCGCAGGCTCTCGAACACGCCCATATCTATCCTCTGCAACAGGATAAATGGGGGCACTCTACTAATAATTTTCCATTACTTTAGGGGGACTTTAGGGGTCCTGTCCGAGTAAGAGCTGTGGCCGGAAATCCGGAACTTCCCGCCTTATACATGTCAGAAACTTAATCATTATTCGGACACATCCACTTTGGGGGAACCTCTCCGAATAATGATTAATTACCCGCGACATCCAAAAGCAGCAAGCTGCAGATTACTGAATTCAGCTCTTATTCGGACAGCCCCCACTCAACCGAAATATTTATATTCGACAATTGCCTTAATTTGTTTGGGCAAAAGCCGGACGCGTTCCCACCTCCGACACCCGCCTTTTGCCTCCTATCTTCCCAATTCGATCTTGTGCCCGTATCATTGGAATCCGCAGTGCTCAATCTCATGGGATATCCTGCCCATGGCTCTCGATTCCAGCAGAATCATCAACTATTCGAGCACACGACCCAACATATCGCGATGCTCTCGATTGCATTCATTCGCAGTACAGTCTGAGCTTCTTTTCAAGCCGCTCTACCTGCTCGACAGCTGTGCCCGTGTACCTGTGGGGGTCGAGCAGCTCTCTGATCTCATCCTCGCTAATGTACTTCGTGACAGTCCCATCCTCAAGGAGAACATCAAGAAGCTCTCTTCCTTCCTCGAACGCTCTCATTGATGCAGCCCTTAAAATCTCATGGGATGTCTGCCTGCCAGCGCCCCTTTTAGCCAGCTCAACCATGACGGCCTCGGCCATGTTCAGACCCTTGAGCAATGTGAGGTTTCTCTCAACGTTCTCCTTTCGTATCCTGAGCCCTTTCAGGATCCTGATTGTGAGGTTGAGTATGTGATCTGTAAGCACGAAAGCCTCAGGGAATATGACGCGCTCGCAGCTGGAGTTTGTCAGATCTCGCTCGTCCCAGAGGGGTATGTTCGCAAACGCCGGCTCAACCTGAGCTCTTACAACCCTAGCAAGACCGCATACCTGCTCGGATCTTATCGGATTTCTCTTGTGAGGCATTGTGCTCGAACCGACCTGCCTCCTGCCGAAGCTCTCCTCCACCTCTGCGATCTCTGTTCTCTGTAGAGTTCTGATCTCCACGCAGATCTTGTCGAGAGTAGAGGCGATGAGAGCCAGGAGACAGATGACCTCTGCATGCCGATCCCTCTGCACGACCTGGTTTGAGACATCGACCTCGTTGAGCCCGAGGATCTCCATGACCCTGCGCTGTATTGTCATGCCGTGAGGCCCGAATGCTGCCTGTGTCCCAACAGCACCGCTGATCTTCCCGACTGCAGCTCTGGGTCGTATCTCCCTGAGCCTATCAATATGACGGGCGACCTCCGAGGCCCATATTGCAAACCTCAATCCATATGTTGTTGGAACCGCCATCTGTCCGTGTGTTCTACCAGCGCATACGAGATTTCTGTTCTCCATAGCCAGGTCCAGGAGGACTCTGAGCAGCTCCCTGAGCTTTGCCTCTATGATCTCCAGAGATGCTTTGAGCTGCAGGCCTGTTGCTGTGTCGAGAATGTCGTTTGATGTCGCGCCGAGGTGTATCCACTCCCCATAGTCGCAGACCTCCGCCATCGCCAGGACAACTGCCATCATATCATGTCCTATCTCGGCCTCGATCTCCTTTGCCCGCTGGGGCGATGCCATCTCCGCTGCCCTTGCTATCGCATCTGCAGCCCCCTTCGGGATGAGACCAACCTCCTCCTCTGCCCTGGCAAGGGCTGCCTCCACCCTGAAGAGCATACTGATTCTGTAATCCTCCTCCCAGATCGCCTTCATCTCCGGCGTTCCATACCTGTAATCTATCGGATGTATCGGCATGATTCTGCAGGTGAATTTGCCATGTTAAAGGAGTTGCGGGTTGTAATTCATCTGAAACAGAGGAGCAGGGAGTGCACGATGACTCAGGGAGAGCAAACGGAAGAGAATCGATATTCGTCGAAGATCAGCGAGAGGATCGGATTCAGAGTTGCCATTTCTCCAGCCCATTCACGATGAGCCAACTTTTATATTTCATCAGCTCACAATATATTTGTCGGTTGCGCTCCCTGCTGTGCAGCATGTGGCGCGTCAGGCCACTGCATGCCAAGGAGGAAACATCTATGATGAAAAACCTTGCCGCATGGGATGTACGTGAGGAGGATTTTCCATCACGCGGAAGCATGTATGATAAGCTTAAATTTGTCCTGAGGTACGCGGTTCTCGCCCCCTCGGGTCCGAACACACAGCCATGGAAGTTCTCAATCAAAGACAGCAGCATATCTGTGATATTTGACAGATCCAGAACGCTTCCGGCAGTCGATCCGACGCACCGGACCGCATACATGAGTTTGGGCTGTGCAGTGGCCAACATGCTCATAGCTGCAGAGCACTTCAATCTGGGTTACAGTGTCGAATGCTTCCCGGATGGGATTGATGCGGATCGCATCGCTGTCATCGGCTTTTCAGAGGGCATCGCTGAGAGGAGGTTCCCTGACCTGTTCAGACAGATAACAGAGCGGCACACAAATCGAAGCAGGTTTGAGGAGCGGGAGATCGAGCCTGAGAAGCTCCAGAGGATGAAAGAGCTCGTGGAGAATGATGGATTCAGGCTGGACATAATGACGGATCCGGATGGCAAGAACCGGATGGCAGAGATACTCGCACGCGCCCACAAGATACAGCTCGGGAACAAGGAGTTCAGGAGGGAGCTGGCATCCTGGATAAGACCCAACACCTCGGATGCGTATGACGGGCTGCCTGGATATGCATTTGGCTATTCTGATTTCGAGTCGTACCTTGGAAAGTTCATCTTCGGGGCATTCGACACATCCTGGTCAAGGGCCAGAAAGGAGTCTGCTCTCATGAGAGAATCTCCTGCAGCAGCAGTTCTATCATCAGACTCGGAAGATAAACTGACGTGGGTCAGGCTGGGCGTCACCTTCGAGAAGCTGTTCCTTCTCGCGACTGAGATGGACGTGCGCTTCGATCTCTTCAGCCAGCCAGTAGCAATAGATGAGCTGAGAGGAGAGATGGCGGAGTTTCTTGGCGTCAGGTATCCACAGCTCCTCATACGCATGGGATACGCCCCGCCGACCAGGCACACTCCGAGACGCCCGGTGGAGCTGGTGCTGGTGGAATGAGTGTGGTGATGAGGTCTGTGATCCAGCAGCAGCCTCACGTCTCTTTACTGCAGAGATGGCGGAATTCACGCAACCATGCTGGGTGCGGCCAGCCGGTGCGATGTGTATGGAGTGAGAGATATGGAGCCGGAGAGGATATCATATCATGAATCTGTTCGGCGGATGTACGAGCAGATAAGGAAAGATGGCATGAGCAACCTCTGGGACCGCTATGAGTCCCAGGGCATGGGAGGAGATCCCGACAGGAGATGCCCGTACTGCATGGCAGGGACGCGATGCGATCTCTGCTCCAACGGCCCCTGCAGGGCAGATGCATCGAAGGACAGGCGGGGTGTCTGCGGGATATCAGCGGATGGCATGGCGATGCGCATGATGCTTCTGAGAAACGTGATGGGCGCATCGACATACCATTACCATGCGGAGCAGACGATAAGGACGCTCAGAGCAACAGCTCTTGGCAGAACTCCGTTCAGGATCGTTGAGCAGAAAAAGCTGAGACGTCTCGCCTCCATGCTCGATATCGATACATCCGGATCTCCAGAGGATACAGCTCTCAGGCTCTGTGATGCGGTCGAAGCAGACTTCAACCGGAGCTACTATCAGGAGAGCCAGATCGTGGAGGCGTTCGCACCTGCTGAGCGGAAGGATCTGTGGCGAGCTTTAGGCATATTTCCTGGAGGCATCCACGGGGAGATACTTCTGGCCACAGGCTCATGCCTCACAAACGTTGATGGAAGTTATGAGAGCCTGGCGATGAAGGCGATGCGCCTCTCGATAGCCATGGCGTATCAGAGCCAGATGGTGCTGGAACACTGCCAGGACGTGCTCTTCGGTGTTCCTAGGCCTCACAAGATGATGGTCGATCTCGGAGTCCTGGATCCGGATTACGTGAATGTCGTGGTCAACGGCCACGAGCCGTTCATGGGCTTCGCGATGATAATGCTCGCCAGGCAGCCTGAATGGCAGGAGAGGGCGAGGAGCGCGGGCGCAAGGGGTCTGAGGATAATAGCGAGCATCGAGACCGGCCAGGAGATAATACAGCGCTGGTCCATGGATGAGGTGCTCGGTGGTTTTACCGGAAACTGGATCTCTCAGGAGCCAATGATGGCCACAGGCTCCATAGACCTCATGGCATGCGATATGAACTGCTCGCTTCCTCTTGATCCGGAGTATGCGAGGAGATACGGCTTCAGGCTGGTTCCCGTCAGCGAGCTTGTTGCGTTTGAAGGCATCAGTGACAGGCTGAATTATGTGCCTGAGCAGGTGGAGCATCAGGCCGCAAAGCTCCTGGAGATGGCGATATCTAACTATCCCTCGCGCAGATCGGGAGAGAAGCACGTGAGAGATCTGCCTGCTGGGGAGGCGACTGTTGGTTTCTCCACGGAGAGCATTCTGGAACTGCTTGGCGGCAGCCTCGATCCGCTTCTGAATGCGCTGAAATCAGGGCAGATCAGGGGCATTGTGGGTCTGGTCTCATGCACAACGCTCAGAGATTCAGGTCAGGATGTGCACAGCGTCGCACTGGCAAAGGAGCTCATAAAAAGAGATGTTCTGATCCTCTCAATGGGCTGCGGAAATGCTGCCATGCAGCTCGCCGGACTCTGTCGAAAGGAGGCTGCAGCTCTGGCAGGCAGCGGTCTGGAAGGGATCTGCAGCTCTCTTGGTATCCCTCCAGTGCTGAGCTACGGGACATGCACCGATGTCGGCAGGCTCTCCGAGCTTCTCAGGAGCGTCTCGGAGATGCTTGGCGTGCCTGTCAAGGATCTGCCGGTGGCTGCTGCAGCGCCCGAATACATGGAGCAGAAGGCCACAATCGATGCTATCTTCGCGCTTGCGTTTGGCCTCTACACATACGTGAACCCTGTGCCGACAATCACCGGAGCTCCTCGGCTGCTGGATCTGCTCCTCAGAGGCTGCAGGGAGGTAACAGGCGGCGTGATATCTGTGGAGAAAGATCCTGTGAAGGCTGCAGAGCTGATACTGGGGCACATCGAGGAGAAACGATCGGCGCTCGGGATCTGATTCTGCGGTGAGCCGCATGATCCGGCCCTCTTGCGAGGAGTATCGACGAACATGCTCAATACGTTGAGGTAAATTGCCCTCTTGGCGGATTTCTGGATGAACAACATGCCCGATGATAGCGGCTTCACTTGATCAGTAACTCAAGTACGCTCACGATATTGAGTAAATACGTATCGACAATTCGTGAAACCACATCCGAGCGTTGGATGCTCGATATCAGCAGAGCTCTCACAGCGTGATAAGAGGGACCTGTCCGGATAAGAGCTGTGGCCAGAAATCTGGATCTTCCCCTCTTTTGCACATAATAAACACCTACGCTCTTATGTATTCAGCAACTTGGAAGCCATGCAGGCCGGTTGCTGAATGCACTCATTCGCTCGCCACGAGCGCACAGCGTGACTGGTGCCTCTTCGGGCAAGTTATCAGATGGATAAGAGCGAACACCTAATACTTATTCGGACACGTCCGATAAGAGCATGGAAAGCCTGATTAGCAGGCCAGCACATTCACAAAGGGGAGTATCATGACCAGCGATGTTTACTTTAAGGACATGAGATCCAGGAGCGACGGCGAGAACAAGCTCGAGAAGATCAGAAGGCTCTTCAACGCTGCAGGCTTCGATAAAATTATCGATAAAGGCGATCTCACCGCCATAAAGCTCCACTTCGGCGAGGTGGGGAATGACACGTACATCAGCCCTGTATTCGTGCGTGAGGTCGTGAAGCTTGTGAAGGAGAAGGGCGCGCGGCCGTTTCTGACGGACACTAACACGCTGTACAGCGGCGGCCGTGGGAACTCTGTGGACCACATCCGGACAGCGATAGGGCATGGCTTCGCATATGCGGTCGTCGACGCGCCCGTCATAATCGCAGACGGACTGCGTGGCGAGAACCACGTCAGTGTTGATGTGAACCTCAATCACTTCAGATCTGTGAGGATCGCCGGGGATATCGTCAGCGCCGAGAGCATGATCGTGATATCTCACTTCAAGGCGCACATGGTGGCGGGCTTCGGCGGGGCGATAAAGAACCTCGGCATGGGGTGCGCGCCGCCGATCGGAAAGGCTGAGCAGCACACTGCAAAGCCCATGGTGTATAAAGAGAAATGCAGGGGATGCGGCAGATGCATGAAGGCGTGCCCCAGGTCTGCAATCTCTGTGGTTGACGGGAAAGCATACATAGATCTCGGTGTCTGTGTCGGATGCGGCGAGTGCGTCAGGGCATGCCTGGAGAGGGCAATGGACTTCGACTGGGCTGTTGCGATACCCCCATTCGTGGAGAGAATGGTTGAGTATGCATATGGAGCTGTTCTCGGCAAATCCGGACGCGTCGGTTTCTTCAACTTTCTGATCGATATAACGCCGGACTGCGACTGCGTCCCCTGGTCCGATGCTCCGGTGGTCCCGGACATAGGAATTCTCGCATCCAGGGACCCGGTCGCCATCGACATGGCCAGCTACGATCTAGTCAACGCGCAGATGGGGCTCGAGAACAGCTACCTGAAGAGCAACAGGATGCCCGGAGAGGACAAGTTCAGGGGGTGCTGGGAGTCGACGAACGCTCTGCATCAGATTGTGTATGGGGAGAAGATCGGCCTTGGCACCGGCAAATACAATCTCATCAGGATCTGATCTCAGGGTGCTCTGCGCATTCAACGTCAACATCGACTGCGTTCACACCATTACAGGGGAGGAGATCGAGATGCTCTTCCGGGATCTCTGTCCATTACTCAGATCCCTGGAGATCCCATCGGGGATCACGTCCCTGTCTGATCTCGCGATCTCGATCCTGCATCACATGGGCCACGGAACGGGAAGCGAGCTGATTATTGAGGGTGAGAAGGTTGCGGATGAGATCGCATCGCTCTTCAACTGGGAGATCAGAATGGGTGGGAATGCGGGGAACATCGCAAACGTTCTCGCCGCGCTCGGAGCAGAGCCCGTCGTCAACGTTCCATCCCTTACTCCACGCCAGGCATCTCTTTTTCATCATGCGGTCAGGGTTCCTGTCATGGGAGGAGGCGTTTCACTCACAGATCCTGTGCATGCGTCAAAGGATGGGCAGGAGCTCAGGCACTTCGTGATACAGTACAGGAGTGGTGAGTGTGTCGATACGCCTTCGGGCAGGATCATGGCTCCGAGAGAGAACAGGATAATCGCGACGTTCGACCCGCTGAATCGGATGATGCACATCAATCCCGCATTCCGAGCGTTTCTGGGAAGGCCGGATCCTGCTGTGAAGGGTGTGGTGCTTTCGGGATTCCATCTCGTCCCCTACGAGCTCCACAGGGAGATATTCGAGGAGCGTCTGGGCTTGATGAGATGGTGGCTCGACACGCGATACAGCCACGCTGAGATGGGCAGTTTTGAACGAGAGGAGGTCATGAGATTCCTCCTGGAGATCCTGGAGGTCGATAGCATCGGCATGAATGAGGATGAGCTCTCGATGCTGGCGGATTCAGGGGAGAACTGGGAGGATATCGCAGGGGCTGCCGAGCAGATACAAGAGGAGTTTGGCATCCCCAGGGTGTGTGTCCACACCCGGGAGTTCACGGTGAGCATCTCGCCTGATCCGGTAAAAGAGATCGCGGCACTGGAGATGGGCGCGGAGATCGCGGGCCGGCTCGCTGCGACAGGGTCAATTGATAGATCGGCGAATCTGGGCGTGAGTGATGAGGGGAGGAGGGCGGTGGAGGATCTCTTGCGCGCCGGCGGGAGGAGGGCTGGTCTCGGCGCGTTCAGGGAAAACGATGGATCGAGCGTCTGCGTTCATCCATCCTTCGTGGCGTCGGATCCTGTGACGACCGTCGGCCTGGGGGACGCGCTGACCGCGGCCACACTGTACACGCTTCTGAAGTAGCATCCTGAGAGGAACACCCTCTGGACCGGTGAGGCGGGCGCGGTCTGCGATCTCGAGCATAATTTTTATTCGCAGAAAGTTCACCAGGTGATTGAGAGCAGAATCATCGGATGCATCTCTTAGAACGGCATGCCTCTACTAGATTAGAGGATGGTTTAGCATGGAAAACGGTCAAATCACATGGATCACGAATTTCATCTGGGGCATCGCCGACGACGTGTTGCGCGACCTCTACGTGCGCGGCAAATATCGTGACGTCATTCTCCCGATGACCGTGATCCGCAGACTGGATGCGGTATTGGAGCCCACCAAGCAGGCCGTGCTCGACATGAAAGCTTCACTCGACAAAGCGGGGATCGTACACCAAGATGCTGCTCTGCGACAGGCCGCTGGTCAAGCCTTCTACAACACCTCCCCCTTCACGCTACGCGACCTCAAGGCGCGTGCCAGCCGCCAGCAACTGGAGGCGGATTTTCGCGCCTACCTAGATGGCTTCTCGCCCAACGTGCAGGAGATCATCGACAACTTCGAGTTCCGCAACCAAATCCCTCGCCTGGCCAAAGCAGACGCGCTGGGCACGCTCATCGAGAAGTTCCTCGACCCGTCCATCAACCTGAGTCCTTACCCTGTGCTCAACAGCGACGGCAGCGTGCGCCTGCCGGGCCTCGACAATCACGCCATGGGCACCATCTTCGAGGAGCTGGTGCGGCGCTTTAACGAAGAAAACAATAAGGAGGTTGGCGAGCACTAGAGGAGGCTGTCGCATGAGAAACGAGGCGGACGCGCGGGCAACGCTCATCGACCCGAAACTGAAAGCCGCAGGCTGGGCCGACACACAAATCACAAGGGAGCACTACTACCAGCGGGACCAGCAGTACACGCAGGGGCGCGTCATCCTGGTGGGCGATCGGGTTCGCAGGGGCAAGGCGCGAAAAGTCGATTACCTCCTTCATCTCTCAGACGCTTTTCCGATTGCGATGGTGGAGGCCAAGGGCGAATCAGAGCCGCCGGAGGAAGGGCTTGAGCAGGTTAAGACCTATGCGAGAGACCTCTGGCTTGCCTTTGCCTACGCTACGAAGAATCCGCTGGAATGCCTGAAACACAGGCAGCAAGATAATAATTCAGGAACCGGTCGTTCCATTTACCAGGTTCTACCAAAACCGCCCAAAGGAGGTACAACCCTGTGCCGCTTGACATATCTACCCTGGAAACCTGGCTCTGGGACGCGGCCTGCGCCATTCGCGGTCCCCTGGACGCTCCCAAGTTCAAGGACTACATCCTGCCGCTGGTTTTCCTGAAGCGGCTTTCCGACGTGTTCGAGGACGAACTTGACCGTCTGGCCGAGGAATTCGGCAGCCGGGATGTAGCGACGCGCATCGTGGAGGATGAGCGCGAGCGCGGTACCATCGCAAATAGCCGCGGCTCGGTACGCTTCTACATCCCGGAAAGGGCCCGCTGGTCCAACATCCGCAAGCAGACCACGGGGCTCGGCCAGTACCTGACCGACGCGGTGCGGGCGGTGGCCCGCGAAAACCCGCGGCTGCGGGGCGTCATTGACCTGGTGGACTTCAACGCCACCGCTGCCGGCCAGCACATCGTGCCCGATGAGTACCTCGCCAAGCTCGTGAATGTGCTCTCCCGCCATCGTCTGGGGCTGCGGGACGTGGAGCCGGACATCCTGGGACGCGCCTACGAGTACCTGCTGCGCAAGTTCGCCGAAGGCCAGGGGCAGAGCGCGGGCGAGTTCTACACCCCGCGCGAGGTGGCGGTGCTCATGGCCCGCATCCTGGAGCCTGAGCCCGGCATGACCGTATACGATCCGGCCTGTGGCTCTGGCGGCTTGCTCATCAAGTGCCACCTGAGACTGTTGGAAACCCGCGGGGAGCAGCAAAACGGCCACCGCCGCCTGCCGCCCGAACACGCACCCCTGCGCCTCTTCGGCCAGGAGATCAACCCCACCACCTTTGCCATGGCCCGCATGAACGCAGTCATCCACGACATGGAGGCCGACATCCGCCTGGGCGACACCATGCGCAACCCCGCGTTTCGCGACGCCACCGGTCGGTTGATGACCTTTGACCTGGTCACCGCCAATCCCATGTGGAACCAGGACTTTCCGACCGAGGTCTATGAGAACGACCCCTACGAGCGCTTCCGTTTCGGTGTGCCTCCCTCATCCAGCGCGGACTGGGGCTGGCTGCAGCACATGCTGGCCTCACTGAACGAGCGCGGCCGCATGGCCGTGGTGCTGGATACGGGCGCGGTCTCCCGCGGGAGCGGCAATCAGGGCTCGAACCGCGAGCGTGACATCCGCAGGGCGTTCGTTGAGAACGACCTGATAGAGGCCGCGATCCTGCTCCCTGAGAACATGTTCTACAACACCACCGCCCCAGGGTTCATAATCGTGGTCAACCGCCGCAAGCGCCGCCCGGGGGAGATTCTGCTCATCAACGCCTCCAAACTGTTCGCCAAGGGGCGGCCCAAGAACTACCTGGCCGACGAGCACATCGAGACCATCGCCCGGCTGTACCACGACTGGCGGGCCGAGGAAGGCCTCGCGGCGGTCATCACCAACGAGGAAGCCGCCCGAAACGACTACAACCTTTCGCCGAGCCGCTACGTGGCCAGCAACGACAAGGAGGAGGTTCTGGCGTTGGAAGACGCGGTGGTCCTCCTCAGGGAGGCCGAGGAAGAGCGAGCCCAGGCCGACCGGAAGCTGAACGAAGTACTGAAAGCCTTGGGACTGACTTAGCGAGGGTAGAGCAAAGATGCCCAGAATCGACCAACAGGAGGGAGAAACGCTGGAGTTCAAGCGCCAGTGGACCGACAGGGCCCTGGAGGACCTGGCGGCTCTCGCCAACACTCGAGGCGGAACGCTTCTTGTCGGCATCCGGGACGATGGCGAGATTGTGGGGACGACGGTGGACGACCGGGAGGTCCAGCGAATTACGAACCTCATCGCATCCCATTTAGGCGTCACGCCCTCCATTCAGGTGGTGGACATGAAAGGCAGACCAGTCATCGAAATTCAAGTGGAACCGGCGGCTGGCCTAGTCTCCTACGGCGGTCGGTATCTCCGCCGAGTAGGTACGACGAACCGGGACTACTCCCCGGATGAACTGGCCCGACACATCCTGGAGCGCTCGGGACGCACCTGGGATGGCCTCCCCAGCGAGTGGGGCCTGGATGAGGTTAATCGCGAAGCCCTTGCCAACTTCGCCCGCCTGGCCCGGCCTAAGCTCCCTTATCTCGACGCTGAAAACCCCGAGCAGACCCTGCAGAACCTCGATCTCCTGAGCGACGGCAGGCTCAAGAACGCCGCGGTGTTGCTCTTTGGAAAACGCCCACAGCGGCTCTTTCCGTTGGCTCAGGTGCGCGTCGGACTTTTCCGGGGTAACGAGATTCTGGACAGCCACGACTTTCAGGGCACCCTCTGGCAACAGCTCGAAGGCGTCATGGAGCGCTTCCGGCAGGTGCTCAAGGTGCGTTTCGAGATCAAGGTCGAGGAACCGACGCTTGAAGGACTCCGGCGCAAGGAAGTGTGGGAGTATCCGCTGGAGGCCCTGCGCGAGGCGGTGGTGAATGCCCTCATCCACCGGGATTACACCTATCCGGCGGACATCCAGATTCGTCTGGAAGAAGGCCGCCTTGAGGTCTGGAGTCCGGGTGAACTTCCCCCACCCCTGACGCCGGAGGCGCTTTACGGTCCGCACTCGTCGGTGCTCCGCAACCCGTTGATTGCGCAGGCTTTCTATTTTGCCGGTGTCATCGAACGCTGGGGCACGGGCACCACGCGCATCATCCGCCTCTGTCACGAGCAGGGGTTTCTGGAGCCTGAGTTCGCCCACTGGCAGGGCGGCCTCCGGGTGACCTTCCTGCAAGACCCTTACACACTGGAGCGCCTGCGGGCGCTGGGCTTGAACGAGCGCCAAATCCAGGCGGTGCTTTATGTGAAGGAGCACGGGAAGATCACCAACCGAGAGTTCAGGGCATTTACGGGCGTCTCCGATGAAGGGGCAAGGCTTGATCTCAAGCGCCTGGTGGAGTTGGGCATCCTGAAACCTCGCGGCAAGGGGAGAAGCGCTTACTATGCCCTGCGGAGGGTTGGCGATTAGTTGGCATATACTTGGCGATTTTGGCGATTATTTGGCAATGGAGGGGAGGCCCGAATGAATAGGCCGAGCGAGCAGACCTCAGAGCGTGCGCCCCACCTTCCCGACGGCTACCGCCTGACCGAACTCGGCCCCCTGCCCGCGCACTGGCGGGTGGTGAGGTTGGGGGAGGTGGCACAAACTACATCAGGCGGAACCCCCCAAAGGGATAAGTTGGAATATTACGGTGGACATATTCCTTGGATAAAGTCAGGGGAATTGGATGACAGGGATATATTTGCAGCTACCGAACAAATCACCGAATTAGGGCTTCAGAATAGCAACGCAAAAATGTTCGAGCCTGGCACACTTCTAATTGCAATGTATGGTGCAACAGCGGGAAAGGTTGGTATTCTCCAGATACCAGCGGCTACCAACCAAGCGATTTGCGCGATTTTGCCCAAAGAGCCGAAAGTTTTCATTGAACGGTTCTTGTTCTACGCTTTTATTTATTTGCGCGGCACTTTACTTGCTTAACGATACGGTGGTGCACAACCCAACTTGAGCCAAACTGTTGTCCGTCCGCAATTTTCCCATCCCCCGTTCCACCCCTTGCCGAGCAGCGGCGCATCGTGGCGCGCCTGGAAGTGGTTCAGGAGAAGATCCGCGCCCTCAAGGCGGCACAGGCGGAGACGGACGAGAAGCTGAAGCACCTCGAGCAGGCGATCCTGGACAAGGCATTTCGGGGGGAGCTATAAGCTGTGCAACGAGATCTGTGGGACCAACAACGGACGGCCGAATACCTCGTCTTCCATGACGAGAGCGAGCCAAACAAACGCTGGCTCTTGATCGGCCTGTTGTTGGTTAGCAGAGAGCATCTCGATGAGGTCCGCGCCGTGCTCCAAAACTGCCGGCGCCGAAAGAGGAGGACCTCTCAAAGGGCATCCTTGAGGCGATCGACATGGAGAGCTACCGGGTCGAAAAGCAGGCGAGCAGGAGGATCGCGCTTCCCGATGCGGATGCCGAGATCGAACCGGTGCCCACTGTGGGCGGTGGACACAAGCACGAACCAGAGCTCGACCGTCTCTCGAACATCATCAAGGCTTTTAATGATCAGTTCGGCAACATTCCCTGGACAGACGCCGATCGGGTGCGCAAACTGATCACCGAGGAGATTCCTGCACGCGTAGCGGCCGACACCGCCTACCAGAATGCACGCAAGCATTCCGACAAACAAAACGCACGCATCGAGCACGACAAGGCCCTCGTTCGGGTGATGACCGCGTTGCTCCAGGATGATACGGAGCTGTTCAAGCAATTCAGCGACAATGAGTCGTTCCGTCGCTGGCTGACCGATATGGTATTCGATCTGACTTACAGCGAAGCTGGCAGCACGGGGTAGCCAGTACGGCTTCATCAACGACTTAACCCGGCCGTCGTGCGACGATGAGGCTCGTTTCTAAACGCGCCCGGTGATCAGATGGCACATCTGCGTTGAGGTTACAGGAGTCTACATCCGTCCATCACACGCCTGAGAGCACCCTGTACCTCTCCGGAGGCTCTGCGAGCGGATAGGGGTCGTCCTCGAGGCCAACGCTCCTGCCACTGTCCAGTATCCCATCGCCGTTCCTGTCCTCCCCCTCCAAACCGTGCCAGTAGTTGCCCATCCGGCTCTCGAAGCTCCTGCCGCGATAGATGTATCGAATGCTCGTGGGAGAGCTCCAGAAATTGCTCGATATGTATGAGACGACATCGTTTCTGTTCTGAACGAAGCTGTTGAGGTAGATCTGATTCTCGCTTGACTCTATGGGATACATGCCCTCATCCAGCACCAGGCCGTTGGTGTTGTATGAGATGTTATTCATCATCAGAACGTTCCTCCAGGAGCGTGAGAGCGTGATCCCGCTGTTGCATCTCGAGATGTTATTCTCCTCGATTGTGTTTTCATTCGATTCGTCCAGGATGATTCCGTTCTTAGCGCCTGTGATGACGTTCCCGGCGATCTCTGTATCATATGATGCGAGGAGCCTGATGCCCTCAGTGGAGTTGCTCATGCTGTTGCCCTCCACCACCACCTCTTCAGAGGAGTTCACGAGAATCGCGGTGTCAGCTCCGGTTATGCTGCTGTTCGATACCCGGGAGCCGTGGGATGCAGTGATGGTAATTGCTCTGGGCACACCATCGAACGTGTTATCGACCGCTGCAAAACCATCGGACGCCTCGACGAGCACCCCTGAGCTGCCCTGCCTGATGATGTTGCCCTCGAGCCTGGAGGCCGGAGAGTGGAGGAGATGAACGCACAGATCGCATCTCTCGATGATGTTCGCTGATATTATGCTCCCGATGGATGCGTTCGCCTCTATGCCGAGTCTACATCCCGTGAGGTTATTCCCTTCAATGATATTCCCTCGGCCAGATGAGACCGATATCCCTGTAAGCGTCTCAGAGATTGTGTTGCCGGAGAGAGTGTTGTTCATTGACCTCTCAAGAATGATTCCAGTCTCGCCATTGCTTATCCGGTTTCCTTCTGCGATATTGAACTCCGCGTCCTCAATGTGGAGCGAATATGGGCTGTCGCCCATCATGTTTCCGCATAATCTGTTGCCTCTGGAACCCCTCACGCTCAGCCCGCCGATCTCGTTTGATCTCAGATCATTCGATGAGATCGTATTATTATCTGAATAGTATATCAGAATTCCGTATGCATCATTCATCCTGAGGTCGTTTTCTGTGATGGTGTTATTCCAGGAGCTGTAAAGGTATACAGCATAATCGTTCGTCCTCGCGGTGTTTCTGGATATGGTGTTCGTGGAGGAGAGGTATGGGTATATGCCGTAATCGTTGTTCTCGAGGATGTTGCCCTCAACAGTGCATCTATGAGACTCGGAGAGCACTATCCCGTAATCATTAGTATCTGCAGTGTTGTTTCTTACAACACAATCGTTTGATTTGTAAACCTTTATCCCGCTTCCGAGGTTGTAGCTCGCATCGTTGCCTTCCACGAGATTCTCATCTGATCTTAGAATGAGGATACCGGCATTGTTGTTCTCATGTGCCCTGTTCATTTTCACGGTATTACGAGAGGATGCAGCCACAATTCCGGCGAAGTGGCATTCGGTTACATTGCAATCAACAACAGATCCGTTCCCGCCTAGCAGGAGAACACCAGCGAACGAGTCGCTCACGTTGCATCTTGATATGAGCGCGTTCTCTGAGAGAACCCTGATGCCCGCTGCGCCCCACGCGCTCGCATTCGTTATGATGAATTCGCTCACGTTAACGCCATCTGATGAGGCAACAAAACCATCCAGGCCGCCTCCGTCCAGGACAGGAAGGCCCTCTCCTGAGTCGACCCCTCGCACACATACTGACTTTGTTATGTTCACGCTCTCCGCATAAACCCCGCTCATCACCTCTATTATATCGCCATCCCCTGCCAGGGCAAGAGCATCCTGAATGCTGGAGAAATCAGCGCCGCCGTCATCATCGACCCTTATCACGCGCCCCTCAGACGGAATGAGGAGAATCAGCATGATTGCACAAAGAACGAGCCTCATCACGATCTATCACACCCTCTCATGATACCATCAATGTCTGATACGCTTTGGCTGCACACACAAAGCATGATAATCAGCCATCTGCCTTATGCAGCTCACATCGTAAATAGTTATTCGATGATGATATGCGTGTGGAACAACTTCGCCAGTGTGAAGCTGCAGGTTGGGTGCGAATCCATATGGCAACACTGCCAGCAGACACCACTCTCCGCGTGACAGAAATACAGGCTGAAAATCATGTGCGCGATGCCCAAGCCCGGACTCGAACCGGGGACATTCAGATCTTCAGTCTGACGCTCTCCCAACTGAGCTACTTGGGCAATGGGCTCGATGCGATTCGAACGCATGACCTCCGCCATGTCAAGGCGACGTCATAACCAGCTAGACCACGAGCCCACGTATTCACCTTGATCCACTATCGGTAAATAAATCCTTCGGTTCCAGACAGGGGTCTATCCGAATAGGATATACGCCAGAACTGAGCAGAATGCCCAAGAGTTCTTGGTACTCAAGGTGATGTACCGATAGCATCAGATATTTCGAGACGACTTTTACAGTCGAGTTATCTGTGGATGAGGGCGGACTTTTGTATTACCAGTATATCTCTCCTATCCTGCTCTGCCCCTTCTTCTGATGATCTGTCTGATCGTCAACATGGCAATCAGGCCAGCCATAGCTGGAGCAGAGGCACTGCTCTTGCTCTCACTGCTCTCATTTGACCCTCTCCGGATGACTGGCTCTGCCTCTATAACGCTCTCTCTGATATCCACCACAGCTCCGCTGCTGTTCAGCAGCACCACTTTTAGATGGTAGATTCCAGGATCTAGTGTTCTGTTCCAGGATATCTCCACGCTCTCATCATCACCATCGAGCAGTACCGGGGTTTTCTTCTCGACAACCTCCAGTTCTGTACCATTGCTCAGAACGAACCTGAGGCTTCCCCGGAACGGCACCCTTGATGTGCCGAGAACCGTCGCAGATGCGCCCATCTCATCTTCATATGTCTCGGTGATCCTGGCGTTCTCCACAGCGACGAATCTGTTCATGAAGGCACGCGTCTGGCCGTCGGGCAGCTCGACTATCTTCGCTCTCCCCGTGTACGTCTCTCCAGCATTCAGCAGCACTGGCCACTTCCATTCTATGAACGTCGGCACGCCTCTGCCGCCCGCGATCTTCACCGATCTGTCCCTGTAAACATATACAGCCCTGTTTCCGGATATGAGCATGTAATATATATCAACGATCGCAGGATCCGCTGCATATATGAGCATGTGTATGCCGGAAGAGTCTGCCAGAAAATCTCTGACATCAAATCTGACGGGGACCTCTCCTCCATGGTAGAAGCTGTAGCATCTCCTCGCCAGGACCTCTCCACTTCTGGTCACGCTGGCGCAGGCCTCGTATGCCCCCACATCCGGATCGCTCAGGTTCCAGCTGATTATCAGAGTGCCGGGAGCATCCAGTGGAAGCACGTAACTGCTCAAAGGAACACCGGAGCGCGTGAGGTCGGCCTGGAGATGAGAGCCAGACACATTGCCAGATACAGTCACATCACATGAATCGATATTCGAATAGATGTCCTCCACCTGCTGTGAGATAGCAGACCCCTGGATGAAGATCAGAACTGAGAGGAGCGCGAGCAACGATCTCATATCAATGATCTCCAGGAACACCTCTGCTTTATAGCTGTCGCGCTGGACAACTCGAGACGGCTGATGAAAAGCCAAGGTTGTGTATGTATCATACGACATGCAATAAAGATGCGTCCCAAAAGGATGAAAGCATCTGTGATGGTCGGTTCGTACATGCACAGTGCGTTGAGGTAAATTGCCCTCCTGGCAGATTTCTGAATGAAAGACCACGCCGGTGATAGCGGCTCGCTTGATCAGTAACTCATGTACGCTCACGATATTGAGCAAATACTCGGCTTCCCAAAAACGTGTCGATACAGGAGGTTATTCCCCTCCTTGTGCTTTTATGGCAAATCGCTGCAGAGATCCATCCCCTATGAAGACTGTCAATCTTACGGTACCGCTCAGCACACATGTGCTCGGACATCCAAAACGCTTACATATAAGTAATATTGTTAGTAATAGTGCTTACAGGAGGGAAAGTATGATTTCGATTAGATGTTGTGCACAGCTGCTTTTTGTGGCACTGCTGCTCTGCATGGTCTCCGCAGGAGAGACAGATGAGAGGCTGAGAATCGCGACGACAACGAGCCTTTACGACACAAAGCTTCTAGATACTCTCGAGAGCCGGTTTGAGGAGAAGTACGGAATAGAGGTTGATGTGATCTCTGGTGGGACAGGATTCGCGCTTGAGCAGGGAAGGCGCGGGGATGTGGATCTCCTCCTGGTCCATGATAAGGCGAGAGAGTATGAGTTCATAGCTGAGGGCTACGGCACTGAAAGGAGATGCTTCGCGTATAACTACTTCTACATCGTCGGCCCTGCCGATGATCCTGCGGGGATAAAGGGCACGAACGCATCTGAGGCGTTCAGGATGATAGCAGATGCTGGAGAGAAGAATTCAAACGTGCGGTTCGTCTCCCGCGGCGACAACTCTGGGACGCATGCACGCGAGAAGCTGCTCTGGAAGAGCGCCGGCATCGAGCCGTCCGGAAGCTGGTACCTGGAGTCGGGTCAGGGGATGGGTGCGACGCTGATCATGGTAGATGAGAAGAGGGCGTACACGCTCACAGATATGTCGACGTACATGGCCTTTGCGGGCAACCTGAGCCTCGTGCCGCTGGTGACGGAGAGCGAGGAACTTCTCAATGTATATGCTGCAATACCTGTATCAGCCTCCGAGCATCTGGATGATGCGGAGAGGTTCGTGGAGTTTCTTCTCTCCCAAGAGGGACAGGAGATCATAGCCGGCTACGGAAAGGATATCTACGGGAGAGCGCTGTTCTATCCAGCCGCAGGTCACTGCACGGAGATCGGATGCAATGCCACAGAATGTCCAGGAGAGATGGTGAGCGCATTTGGATGAGATTGCAAGAGGTTTCATCAGGGCTGTTGAGCTGATAATCGAACTGAATCCGGAGGTGATCGAGGTCACGCTCCGCTCATTTTTAATCGCACTCACCTCGGTCACCATCGCATCTCTGATCAATGTGCCTCTTGGAAGCCTGATACATTTTCATCACTTCCCGGGGAGGAGTGGTCTGATAAATCTCATCCAGACCCTTTACAGTATACCCACAGTGACCGTCGGACTCTTCGTCTTCCTGCTTATCTCAAGGGAGGGTCCACTGGGGGGCTACGGGCTTCTATACACTCCTTACGGGATGATCATCGGTCAGACTGTTTTGATAACGCCCGTAATCCTCGGGCTCACGATATCGGCTCTGAGCAGTGTAAGTGAAGATATTAGAGATACGGCCGTCTCGCTCGGCGCCGACAGATTTCAGACGATGTGGACGGTGATAGTGGAGGCGCGGGGACCTGTGCTTGCAGCAGTCCTCCTCGGCTTTGGAAGAGCCCTCTCGGAGGTGGGCGTCGCGATGATGATTGGTGGGAACATAAGAGGATACACAAGAGTTCTCACAACAGCGATCGCTCTCGAGACATCCATGGGGAACCTGGAGATATCAATAGCTCTCGGCCTGATTCTGATCTCGATAGCTTTGGTGGTGAACACAGTGGTCGGCAGACTCCAGGGGTGGTGAGGACGATACAGCTTGAAGGCGTCTCCATCGAGAAGAACGGCAGACAGATACTTACCGATATCAACATTGAGGTCAGGACAGGCGAGACGCTGGGCATAATCGGCCCAACAGGCGCTGGAAAGACGACGCTGCTGAGAGTGATGGATCTCATCGATCTTCCGTCAAAAGGTCGCGTGCTTTTTAAAGGCGAAGCTCCGAAGAACGAGGGCGAGAGGCTGGCAGCCAGGCGCCGGATCGGCGTGGTCTTCCAGCGGCCTGTCATGCTCCGGGGCACTGTTTACGATAACGTGGCTTATGGTCTCAGGATACGTCGTTTATCGAAGGATGAGATCGATGAGAGGGTTGAAGCTGCTCTCTCTGATGTCGGTCTCAAAGGATACGAGAGAAGGCCCGCAAAGGTCCTCTCAGGAGGGGAGATGCAGAGGGTGGCTCTCGCAAGAGCTCTCGCGATATCCCCTGAACTTCTGCTTCTCGATGAGCCGACCGCCAATCTCGATCCCAGAACATCTTATGTCATAGAAGAGCTGATATCCCGTGCGAAGATGAGAGGAATGACCACAGTGGTATCTACCCATGACCTGCCCCAGGCGGTGCGTCTGGCTGACAGGATTGTGATCATCATGGATGGCAGGGTGGTCTCATCCGGATCCGCGGATCTACTCCTGAACTCTGATTCTGATGATGTGAGGGCGTTCCTGCATGCAGGAATGCTGAGGCCTGTGGACTGGAGGTTCATTCATGAATTCGCGCGGGTTTCTCACTGAGAGGCAGATCCAGGTCCTGCGCCTCAGAAGGAGTGGGATGTCGCAGGAGGAGGTGGCTGCTCTCCTTGGCACGACCAGAGCGAATGTCAGCATCCTGGAGAAGAGGGCGATGCAGAACATAGACCGCGCACTTGAGACATTGAAGCAGTGGAAGATGATCCACGCGCCTGTTGCCGTCAGTATCCCTGAGGGCACAGACCTCTTCGCCCTTCCCGGGATCATATTCAGAGAGGCCGACACGAGGGGATTGAAGCTGCCGGTGAACTCAATAGATATCCTGGCGGGATTGAAGGAGATCGCCCCGCATCTCACCAGAAGGCGACTCATTGAGAGGAGCTTTGATATCTACGTCACAGAGGACGGGGAGATCTATGTCGAGGAGACGGGTGGGAGCCGTGCATCCAGATCAATGTGATCTATCTGGCTCGAAGAAGTTTTTCGCCATCCTTGCACGCTGATCATGGCACCCTCCTGCACGACCTCAGCAGGAATGGTGCGCTCTCCACCGAAAAAACCTTGCTAATTACGCTCACACCTCTCCTCTATCCTGGTGATTACAGATGCGACAAGCAGCGGAAGCGTTATGGTCGCGTCCCCGTAGACTGTGACGTGCTTCCCCTCTGGATCTATCTTTCCCCAGGATATCGCCTCTGAGAGCGTCGCGCCTGAGAGTCCCCCTGCCTCTGGATGATCTGTTGTGAGCTGGATCGCGAGCCTGAAGCTGTTCGGGGTCACAAGCATCGACTGCAGTGCGAAGTTCTTTGGAACCCCCCCACCGACCATGAGTATTCCAGCCCTCTCTGATTCGTAGCATATATCGACTATCTCACGCACATCCTCAAGAACATCTATGTTCAGCTTTTTCGTCTGCCTGTGGAGCCATGCCTGGAGCCCTATCATCGAATCTGTTATTGCAGGACAGAAGACTGGAACACCACAATCGCTGGCGCTTCTGAGTATCGATCTCCTGTCGTCTATCCCCGATCCTATCTCTGCCAGTAGATCCCTTCCAGAGATCGGAGCTTCTCTATCTGGAAGCAGGTTCTGGACCAGCTCCTCGAACCTGACGAAGTCATCGTCTGTTATGTATACATCATATATCCTTGATATTCCAGATCTCCTCAGCTCAGAGTCGTCCGCCTCGAGATACCCCAGACGGTGATGGCTGAAAGATTCCACGATATCGTGCACCAGATTCGCTCCGGTCGTGACGAGCACATCTATCATCCCCCTTCTTATGAGATCTGAGATCAGATTCCTCATGCCTGCGGGCACCATCGCGCCTGCGAGGGTGAAGAACTTCCTGTAATCCTCCTCCACCATCTCCTGGTAGATCTCAGCGGCATGCGCGAGCCTGCGTGCGCCGAAGCCGCAGCCCTCCATGCCCCTCACCAGCTCATCCACGCTCATCCCAGGTTTTACAGAAAGCTGCCGAACACGGTCCATCAACATCGCTCCATAGGTCTCCTTATTATGCTTTGAGTGCCTTCATTCTCTCGGCCATCCGGGCGTTCGGGGTTGCCGGTCGTGGCCTGGAGTGCTGGAGAGTGCCTTCAGGGATCCTGACAGAACTCCTGTGAGGTATTTGGAGCCAGAACATGAGCACACGATCGGACCGCCTGAATCAGAGCCACCTGGATGCTAAACAGGCGCATCCCCGTACGCATCCTCTGTGGTCTCAACGACGAGAGATATAAGATCCTCCGGAGTGTTTATGTAATAAACCCTGCCGAGAGAGCCGAGCGCTTCTAGGACGTATCTGTCCCTGCCCTTCTCATCTATGCAGAAGAGCACAAACCTGCCAAGCGAGGATGCCTCTTTCAGGTAATCCCACTGTGTGTAGAGGTTCTGTATTCCTGTGTCTGTTATGCAGAGAATCAGACAGCCCTTCCTCTCCTTTACGAGCTCCAGAATCCTGCTTCCGGGTATGTTCGTTCTTCCACAAAGGTACTCGATCAGGACATCCTCCACAGCGTCTAGGTCCCTGCACCATGGCTGTACCAGAAACCTCTCACTGAAGTTTATCGCGGCTATCTCAGCACCCTGCTCGTAGGCGAACTGCGCGGCCTTGAACGCGGCCAGCGTCGCGTAGAATGTCCTGGATCCTCTCCTGTGACCATCCATCGACCTGCTGCTGTCGAGAACCACAAGAAGATCAGGAACATCGGATCTGCCCGGAGTCATGCCGCATGATTCGCGATCTCTCCTGTACGTGGTCACCCCGGGGACAAGCCTGGGGCTCATACTGAGTGAGTAGTTCACATCCAGCTCGCTCGGTGGATCGTCGAAGCGCCATCTCGATGTGCCTGTGGGATATGTATCACTCCTGCTCGACCTGCTCGCCACGATCTCTATCCTGTACCCCTGATCGCGGTACCACCGCTTCAGGTCTCCCCTGATGCCCAGCACGTCCAGACACCTGATGTACTCCTCTGGCTCGAGCTCAGATGCAAGACCCGCGAGAGGCGCGGATCTCGCATTCCCGCGAAGGATCTCCAGGGATCTGACCTCCTCTTTTCCTAGAGAGCCGGGGGCGAGTGGTGAGAGAACCATTGCCATCTGCTGGCACTGTCTCCTCCACAGAGACTTCTCCCGAACGCCGGGGGCGAAGATCTGGAGCAGAATTCTCGTCTCCTCTGTCTCGGCTGCACCGCAGATATCGGCTGACCAGTACTTCTCGATGAAAGACAGAACTGCCATATCAAGATCGGATTCTGCAGACTCCGCGATGCGCCTCCAGAGGAGGATTACCTTCTGCTCGTCATACTCACTCCTCTCAAGCCTGAAAGAGTCAATCACTATATCGCTGAATATGTTCACGATCGTCCTCGCGAAGTTCGTGTCGTTCCTCTTGATGCCCTTCAGAGCTGAGAGGGCGAGCTCTCCAGCCACCTCAAGCGACCTGGGGCAGAGGATGTAATGGAGGATAAGGTGTTCGAAGAGGCTCTCCAGATACAACGGGTCCCTCAGATCCTCCTCCCTGACAGATATCCTGTAGTTATCGAATGGGAAGATGCCTGAGCCATCAGTGGATATGACAGGACGCGGGAGCTGTGGATGGTGCCACTCGCTCCGTGCCGTCTCCCATATCCTGAGCATCTCATCTTCTACCGATCTCGATCCTGACACCGCCAGCCCTCCAGCCGGCGTTCTCTCCAGCACCGCCGCGGATCCTTATCAGGCCGCCTTTCGCGAGAATGCCTGCGTAATCCCCGACATCGCCCAACACGGTTATACGCCCAGAGCGCATCAGCCAGCCCACTCTCTCGCCTGCATTGCCCTTCACGAGTATTTTTCCTCCTGAGTTGTTGACTCCGATGAAGCTGCCCGCATCTCCGAGGATCACGCCCCATCCGCCGCTCATGTTTCTGAACGCATATGTTCCGCATGAGGAGGCGACTATCCCTCCTCCGGTCATACCCTGGCCGAGGTAATCTCCGGCATCGCACATCTTGATTATGCCGGAGCTCATCCTCTCGCCCACATGTGATGGTCTGCTCTTTCCATTACTGCTCAGGATGAGAGTCCCACGGGAGAGCTCAAGCCCCGCGAAGTCCATTGGGTGCACCGTGACCGGTTGTTTTGATCTCTCTGCTGCGATGCTTGTGATATACCCCAAAATCACGGATTCCCTCTTTCCATGAGGTCTGCTCGATAATAGCCTTGGAATTACATCATCGCTGACAAGCTCCGCGATCTCCCTCTTTTCCGGATGATCCGGGAGCCTGTCGGCGAGGTCCTCCAGGCTTATGACCCCATCACCTCTGCCGGATTCGAGCCTCCTGTGCCGGATCCTTCCGCCGTATGCGTTCTCCATCATATCCTTCAGGCCCATCATCCCAGCCCCGGTACGGGAATACAGATCGAACTGTTTGTCATCACCCTCGAAATCGAGATCAAATAACCGGTAGGTTATCACATGAATCCCATTGATTTCTCAGCGATTCGCGCCCACATCACAACACATCTGGATTCACATGCCGCCAGATTCGGTGGATCTACTGTAAACTACCTCAGCCTCTCGAGCATCGGGATGTAATCCAGCCTCGCGATCGGGTCGTCGTGCTCTGAGAGCTCTTTTATCGCTCTCTCAACCGTGAGCTCCCCATCGACCGCCCTTGAGAATATCATGTTCATCTCCCCGCGCTCATTCACAGTCCTGTCTATGCTCTTCTGAACCAGATCTGAGATGTACTCCAGGCGCTTTGCTCCATAGTATGGAGGCCTCTCGAGCATTGAGCGGTTCGGTGTCACCCTATGCCATATGATATAGGGTGCAACCGCCCTCAACACCTCGATTCTGGATCCGTTACTGATACCACAGACAAACGAGACAGCCTTTGTGAATGCCCTCAGATCCTGTCGAACCCTGTCAGAAAGGCCCTCATCGATCTGCCAGCAGCAGACCTCAGGGTTGTTGTAGTAATGGCATCCAGAGCAGAGACCATGACTTGGATTCCTGCCTGAGAGCTGTGTTTTATCAAAACACGGCGCGCGCTCGCATAGCGTGAAGTCGCGGATCAGTGAGACTATGCAGAGTTCTGTGAGGAAATCCAGCGGTATGCCCTCAACCGCGTGAGGCAGTGCATCAAATTCGTCTGCTGAGAACTTCGGGAGCTGCTCCGCCAGATCTCGTATCTCCTCTGTGCGCTCCGCGAGGTTCAGGCCGGCGAGAAGGTCGGGCTGTACCGCTGGGATGCATGCGGATATTCTGTCCATCAGGGCCTCATCAACAGGGTAGGTGGAGCTGAACTCCGGGTTCATCGTGGCAAAGTAGCATGTGTCCCCCGGCTCCAGCACCTGGCCCGCATAGGTTATCTTTCTCTTCTTGATGATCTCCAGGAAGAGGTTCTGCTTTCCAGCAGGAAACCTGTTGATCTCGTTGATGAGCTTCCACCTGGATCTCGCCCACGGCGTCCAGAGAACTCTGATTTCTGAGCTGGTGGGCTGCATCCACTGTCTTGGATCTATGAAGCCAATGATCTTCTCCTCTGTCTGCTCTGGGTGTCCTGTGACCATGAGGTTCTCCACGTCATCGAAGCTCATGTTCATGAACACACCACCAAGAATGTTCACAAGCGTTGTTTTGTTAGCGCCCATGCCGCCGTAGAGCAAAACTGCCCTGTTTCTGAGGCATGCGTTGGCCAGGCAGAAGACGAGCTGCGCGTTGAACCTCTTGGATCCGATGGAGATATCTTTAACTCCGATGTGAAGGCGCAGCTCCTCCAGGGCATCAATGAGCGATTTGATCTTCGAGAGCAGCTCCTCAGAGGATTTCATGATGGTCTCTGAGGCATCTGATGGGCTTAAAGGCTTTCCTGCACGGCCGGGGCAAAAGGTGTGATCCGGGATCTGCACAATCTGAACGGGGTGCTTGGGTGGACGGTATTGATTTTCATCTGCATTATAAAAAAACACAAAAACACCCTTGACCCAAGGTCACCAATGTGGATGAAAATGGACCTTTGCGAGAACTATTTTCATACCATATGCTCTGGATATTTATCTGGTATACTCATCCAACCCGAAAGAGATGTTGTTCGAGAATCTATAATTATTATTTATTATATTATCTTGGGAATGGTGGGCAAATGATAGCACGAACCAATAGATTTATTAATAATGAACATAATCTACCATTAACATCTGCCGCCCTATAGCCCTCAGACCACGCGGCGGATGGATATGGAAGGAGGTTTATAAAAATGGCCGAGGAAACCGCAAAAACTGCGGTCCTTCTCGAGGAGAGGAGGTTGTTCCATCCCCCGAAGGAGCTGGTTGAGAACTCAAATGTGATGCAGTGGATGAAGAAGAAGGGCTTCAAGACAGAGAAAGAGATGCGGGAATGGTGCTCAAAGAACTATGTTGAGTTCTGGGACGAGATGGCCAAGACGTATGCAGATTGGTTCGAGCCCTACAAGCAGGTCCTCGACTGGAAGCCTCCGTATGCCAAGTGGTTCGTTGGCGGCAAGGTCAACATGGCCTATAACGCGGTGGACAGGCATGCGAAGTCCTGGAGGAGAAATAAGGTGGCGTACATCGGTGTGGGTGAGCCGCTGGGCGACGTGAGGAAGTTCACCTATGGTGACCTCTACAGAGAGGTTAACAAGTTCGCAAATGGCCTGAAGAGTCTGGGCGTCGAGAAGGGCGATAGAGTCAGCATATACATGCCAATGATTCCTGAGCTCCCGATAGCGATGCTTGCATGCGCAAAGATCGGTGCGATCCACAGCGTTGTCTTCTCAGGATTCAGCTCGAAGGCGTATGCTGACAGGGTTATCGATGCGGAGTCGAAGATATCGATCACCGTTGATGGATTCTGGAGGCGCGGAAAGATTGTGGAGCTCAAAAAGCAGGCTGACGAGGCGATTCAGGATGCTCCAACAGTAAAGCATCAGATCGTTTACAAGAGAACCGGCCAGGATATCCCATGGAACAAGGACAGGGATATCTGGTGGCATGATCTCGTAAAGGATCAGCCTGCTGAGTGCGAGACCGAGCAGCTTGACCCAGAGCATAGGCTGTTCATTCTGTACACATCAGGCACGACAGGAAAGCCGAAGGGCATAGAGCACGCGCACGGCGGATACTGTGTTGGCGTTCCGCAGACTCTCCACTGGGTCTTCGATCTCAAAGAGGATGACGTCTGGTGGTGTACAGCAGACATCGGATGGATCACAGGACATTCCTACATCGTATACGGCCCGCTCTCGCTCGGCGCGACCAGCATAATATACGAGGGATCTCCTGATTACCCGGACTTCGGAAGATGGTGGTCTATAATCGAAGAGTTCGGCGTGAACGTGCTCTACACAGCGCCAACCGCGATCAGGATGTTCATGAGGGCCGGTGAGCAGTGGCCTGCCAAGTACAACATGAAGTGTTTGCGACTGTTGGGCACCGTGGGCGAGCCGATCAACCCGGAGGCCTGGGTCTGGTACAGGAAGAACATCGGAAGGGATGAGCTCCAGATCATGGACACCTGGTGGCAGACCGAGACCGGCACGTTCATAGGCTCTCCGCTTCCGATCACGCCGCTCAAGCCAGGAAGCTGCACGTTCGCTCTGCCGGGATACAGCATGGATGTATGGGACGAGGCTGGAAAGCCTGTGCCTCCAGGAGAGGGCGGAAACATCGTCATACTTGAGCCGTATCCATCGATGCTGAGAGACTTCTACAAAGACCCCGATAGGTATTTCAGGACGTACTGGGAGACCTATTGGAACGTCAGGGCCGGAACGTACCTGGCAGGCGACAAGGGCAGAAGGGATGAGGACGGCTACTTCTGGATACAGGGCAGGATCGATGATGTCATCAAGGTCGCAGGCCACAGGATCGGGAACTCGGAGGTTGAGTCGGCTGCAGTTTCACATCCGAAGGTCGCAGAGGCAGCTGTCATCGGCAAGCCGGATCCGGTCAAGGGCGAGGTCATAATAGTATTCGCCATACTCAGAGAGGGGGTGCAGGAGAGCGAGGAGCTCAAGAAGGACATCGCAAAGCATATCAGAGAGACACTCGGGCCTGTTGCAATGCCTGAGGCGGTATACTTCGTCAAGGACGTCCCGAAGACGAGATCCGGAAAGATCATGCGCAGGGTCATAAGGGCGAAGGCGATGGGGCAGCCTGTCGGAGACATATCCACACTTGCAAATCCAGAAGCAGTGGACGCTATACCGAAGATTGTGTAGAACGTCCGCAATTTTTATTTTTATTAAATTTCTATGCTGCGGATTTGTCTGCAGCCGAGAGTTTCTTAAATAATTTTATATAGTTTTGGAGCTATTCGATATAGACGACGATCCAACAAGATGTAATATTGTAAAATGAATTGTTTGCTTCGAGGTTACTTCAATGATTTTTCAATATCATTATTAAACATTAATTTCATTCAAACGTTAACTTTATAAACGAAAGAGATAATTATCAATCGTAATAATGCCTCTGAGTCTCCACATCCTGATTTGTCTGCTGGGAGGGCAGATTCGCAACAGATCGGGATGGGCTGGAGGCAGAATGACTGTTGAGGAGTGTCACAAAATGGCTGAGGAAAAAGCTGCTACAACTGCGGTTCTTCTTGAGGAAACAAGAGTGTTCCATCCCCCTAAGGAGCTTGCTGAGAACTCAAATGTCATGCAGTGGATGAAGAAGAAGGGATTCACAAGCGAGCGGGAGATGCGCGCCTGGACCGGCCAGCACTACATAGAGTTCTGGGACGAGATGGCCAAGACCTACGCGGACTGGTTCGAGCCATACGCGCAGATCCTCGAGTGGAAGCCGCCGTATGCGAGATGGTTCGTTGGTGGGAAGTGCAACGTCGCGTACAACGCTGTGGACAGACATGCAAAGGGCGCAAAGAAGGACAAGGTCGCCTATATCTTCGTGCCCGAGCCGACAGATCAGCAGGTGAGGAAGATAACCTACCTGGATCTGTACAAGGCTGTTAACAAATTCGCAAACGGCCTGAAGAGTCTTGGTGTGAAGAAGGGCGACAGGGTCAGCATATACATGCCCATGATCCCGGAGACGCCGATAGCGATGCTCGCATGTGCGAAGATCGGCGCGATCCACAGCGTGGTATTCTCCGGATTCAGCGCTGGAGGCCTCCAGAGCAGGGTTCTCGATGCAGAGGCGAAGGTTGTCGTCACAACCGATGGATTCTACAGGCGCGGCAAGCCGCTCCCGCTCAAGCCGAACGTCGATGAGGCAGTCCAGAACGCCCCGAGCGTTGAGAAGGTCGTCGTGGTCAAGAGGGCAGGGCTTGACGTCCCGATGAAGGAGGGCCGTGATATCTGGTATCACGAGCTCGTGGCCAATCAGCCTGACGAGTGCGAGACAGAGAAGATGGACTCTGAGGATAGACTGTTCATCCTCTACACATCAGGCACGACAGGAAAGCCAAAAGGCATCGAGCACGTCCATGGCGGCTACTGCGTGACTCCGGCACAAACAACTCACTGGGTATTCGATCTCAAGGACGACGATGTCTGGTGGTGCACAGCCGATGTCGGATGGATCACGGGCCACTCCTACGTCGTTTACGGCCCACTCTGTCTGGGCGCGACGAGCATCCTCTACGAGGGCGCCCCTGACTATCCAGACTTCGGGAGATGGTTCAGCATAATCCAGGAGCACAAGGTCTCTGTCTTCTACACAGCGCCAACAGCCATAAGAATGTTCATGAAGGCCGGCGAGCAGTGGCCGCAGAAGTACGATCTCTCCAGCCTGAGACTGCTCGGCTCTGTCGGTGAGCCGATCAACCCCGAGGCCTGGATATGGTACAGAAAGTACTTCGGAAGCGACAGGTGCCCGATCATGGATACATGGTGGCAGACGGAGACTGGATGCTTCGTGGTCTCTCCATTGCCGATCACACCGCTCAAGCCCGGCTCGCCCACATTCCCGCTGCCCGGGTTCAACACAGACATCTACGATGAGGACGCAAACCCAGTGCCTCCAGGACAGGGCGGCAACATAGTCAACCCGACGCCATGGCCGTCGATGCTCCGCGCCTTCTACAAGGATCCAGAGAGGTACATGAAGGAGTATTGGCAGATGTACTGGGATATCAGGCCTGGAGTCTACCTGGCGGGCGATAAGGCGACGAGGGACAAGGACGGCTACTTCTTCATCCAGGGCAGGATTGATGATGTGTTGAAGGTAGCGGGCCACAGGATCAGCAACGCTGAGGTTGAGTCGGCGCTCGTGTCACATCCGGCGGTCGCTGAGGCAGCAGTCATCGGCAAGCCCGACGAGGTCAAGGGCGAGGTCATCGTGGCCTTCGTCATACTCAGAGAGGGTGTGAAGGAGAGCGAGGATCTCAAGAAGGAACTGGCAAAGCACGTCAGGAGCGTGCTCGGGCCTGTCGCATATCCGGAGATCGTCTACTTCGTCAAGGACGTCCCGAAGACAAGATCCGGAAAGATCATGCGCCGGGTCATAAAGGCCAAGGCCCTGGGCAATCCAGTTGGAGACATCTCTGCGCTTGCGAACCCGGAGGCTGTGGACGCCATACCGCTCATCAAGTGAGCGGTCAACCTATTTTATTTGATTTTATGTGATACTCTGTTTTGGCCTGACTTCGTGTGTTTTCTTATCATGGTCCCTTCTGCTGGATATCGATATCGTTAATTTACATATAATCTTTAACACTTTTATCACGAAAAATAATTATTACAAATTTTTGGTGACATTTCTATATCGACAGCTTTATAAATACGGAATACGTATGGAATTATCGTGTTTCCGGAGTCTCCCAATGCTCATAGGTGATCGCGGCATGGCAGTTATGGTTTGGCAGGAGGACTTCTTGACCCGCTTCTTCTCAGGAGGAGTTCTCGGGTGGAGCTCATGCCAGCGGCATCGTGGGACGGAAGCACATTATCTAGATGAATGGAGGTATGTAAATGGCTGAGACTGCAAAGACTGCTGTTCTGCAGGAGGAGACCAGGATATTCAACACCCCCCAGTGGATCATCGAGTACTCGAACTCCTACCAGTGGATGAAGAAGAAGGGCTTCAAGACAGAGAAGGAGATGCGCGAGTGGTGTGCCCAGAACTACCTCGATTTCTGGGATGAGATGGCCCAGACATACGCGGACTGGTTCAAGCCGTACACCCAGATCCTCGAGTGGAACCCGCCATATGCGAAGTGGTTCCTCGGAGGTAAGTGCAACGTCGCACACAATGCAGTTGACAGGCATGCGAAGTCCTGGCGCAGGAACAAGGTCGCGTACTACTTCGTCGGCGAGCCTGTTGGCGACACAAAGACGATCACATACTACCAGCTCTACCAGGCCGTCAACAAGATGGCAAATGGTCTCAAGAGTCTGGGCGTCAAGAAGGGCGACAGGGTCAGCATATATCTGCCCATGATACCCGAGCTCCCGATCACGATGCTCGCATGTGCGAAGATCGGCGCGATCCACAGTGTTGTCTTCTCGGGATTCAGCGCTGGAGGCCTGCAGAGCAGGGTCACGGATGCAGAGGCTAAGGTCGTCGTGACATCTGATGGCTTCTACAGGCGTGGCAAGCCGCTCCCGCTCAAGCCGAACGTCGATGAGGCAGTCCAGAACGCCCCGAGCGTTGAGAAGGTCGTCGTGGTCAAGAGGGTAGGGCTTGACGTCCCGATGAAAGAGGGCCGCGACATCTGGTACCATGATCTTGTAAAAGATCAGCCAGCCGAGTGCTACACGGAGGAGCTTGATCCAGAGGACAGGCTGTTCATTCTGTACACATCGGGCACAACCGGAAAGCCGAAGGGCATCGAGCATGCACATGGTGGATTCTGTGTCGGTCCTGCATACACAACCGCATGGGCTCTGGACGTCCATGAGGAGGACGTCTACTGGTGTACAGCGGACTGCGGCTGGATCACAGGCCACTCATATGTCGTATACGGCCCGCTCTGCCTTGGCGCGACGAGCATCCTCTACGAGGGCGCCCCTGACTATCCGGACATCGGCAGATGGTGGTCCATCATAGAGGAGTATGGCGTCTCTGTGTTCTACACAGCTCCCACTGCGATTAGGATGTTCATGAAGGCCGGCGATCAGTGGCCGAAGAAGTACAACCTCAAGTCCATCAGGATCCTGGCTTCCGTCGGCGAGCCACTCAACCCCGAGGCGTACGTCTGGTTCAGGAACAACATCGGAGGAGGGCAGGCACCGATCATCGATACATGGTGGCAGACAGAGACAGGATGCCACGTGATCGCTCCGCTCCCGATGACACCTGAGAAGCCTGGCTCCGTGGCGTTCCCGCTGCCTGGATTCAATACAGACATCTACGACGAGGATGGCAACTCCGTGCCACTCGGCTACGGCGGTAATATAGTCCAGAAGACACCCTGGCCGTCGATGCTCCGCGCCTTCTTCAGGGACCCCGAGAGGTACATGAAGGAGTACTGGCAGATGTACTGGGATATCAAGCCCGGCACATACCTGGCAGGCGATAAGGCGACGAGGGACAAGGACGGCTACTGGTGGATCCAGGGCAGGATTGATGATGTGTTGAAGGTAGCGGGCCACAGGATCAGCAACGCCGAGGTCGAGTCAGCTGCGGTCTCGCATCCGGCGGTCGCTGAGGCAGCAGTCATCGGCAAGCCCGACGAGGTCAAGGGCGAGGTCATCGTGGCCTTCATAATACTCAAGGAGGGCGTGCAGGAGAGCGAGGACCTGAAGAAGGACATCGCGAAGCACGTCAGGAGTGTGCTCGGGCCTGTCGCATATCCGGAGATCGTCTACTTCGTCAAGGACGTCCCGAAGACAAGATCCGGAAAGATCATGCGCAGGGTCATAAAGGCCAAGGCCCTGGGCAAGCCGGTCGGCGATATCTCAGCACTCGCGAATCCCGAGTCCGTCGAGAACATCCCGCTCATAGTCTGAGCGCGGAATTTTTATCCATTTTTACATTTTTCAGCGACAGGTGTTGCTTTAACGATTGACGATTTTCCTGCAGTTATCAGTGAAGCTTACAGCTTCCTCGGAGAACCTAAGAGAACGATGCGGACCGAAGACACCTGCTCCAGCATCTCTGCTCACTCATAAAGCTAAGCTCACTCATAAAGCTAAGGTCAGAGATATTATTCATAATGCAGGGGAAGGGATTTTCGCACGTTTTTACTGGTAAATAAAGACGAATGAAATCCAAAATCACGATGAGGAGGAATGATACTGGGCTTTATGCAGCGCTGTACTTCTGCTTTGCCATTGGAGTCACGCAGCCGCCCACTCCGCGGCCACCGCCTCTGCCTGCTCCAGGACGGTGAGCACAGCTTCATCCTGTCTGTCCACCGGATATCCATGCCTCCGGAGTATGCGTTTGACCTTCACGCGGATCTCTGCAGTTGCCTTTGATAATGGCAGACTACCAAAAACCTGGAAGACGCAAAAAGAGTCATCTCATAGGGTTGGTCCAGATTCGCGCACTCCATGAGCTACGCCAGATCATGGATACAACGGTTCCTCGGAGCAATAGGTTATACACAGTGGTTATCCCACATTCCGCATTAACGGAATAACTTTCAGTCACAGTTGATAATAGTAATAGGAGAACATAAATGCAAATCGGCAAGCTTTGTTAAAAATCTTACAGACAATGCAAAATTTTTTATTTATAATTTTATAATTTAGAAAATTACACAATTAATAATTTTATTTTATTACATATGTTTCTTATTAAAAGAATATGCGAAATTTGATGCACATTATGTGATTTTGTTATCCTAGAATTTGAGTATTTTGTAACCAAAAAATTTTCAATTTTGCATAGCCTTACTGCGAAATGTGGGTTTTAAAGCAAGGTTTTTAGGAATCCTCATTTGAATGGTGCCAGGAGGCGATTTACCTCGATGTGGATCGTATTATTGCTCATTTTTGCCACCATGCAGGTGGCAACTGCAATGGAGCCTCAGGCTCTCGGACATGGCAGGATCGATGATGTCTTAAACCTCCAGACCGGGGCGAGGGCCTCGGCCTCCGCGCCCCACATCGGACCAGGGGGGTTTGCTCCTCCGACGACCCCCCAGCCAAAGGCCCTCTCCTCTGCGATGATGGTTGAGGAGTCGGAGAGGCTGCTCGCTGAGTCCAGAGCCCTGTACGAGCAGACGGCACCTCTCTATAACAGGAGCCTTGCACTCATCGATGATATGGAGGACCTGGAGGAGAGGTGCAGGGATTCTGCACTCCTATCTGAGGAGAGCTCCAGGCTTGCCAGGGGCTATATGGAGGAGGCCATGGTGCATTACAACCGGACCAGGCTTCTGGAGGATAGGGCTGAGAGGTTCATGCTCTGGCTCGCCTATCTCTCTGGAGCAGTGGTACACCCCGGCCTGAGGGATCTTGCCAGGGAGATGGAGGCCGAAAGCAGTAGCCAGGGACTGGGGGAGTATGGAGCCAGTCGGTCCTCATGACCAGGACCACTTAGACACGGTGACTGATAGTGAGGCGCAATCCCCGAAGGAGGTCAGACTCCAGCGGCATCCTGAGCATCAGCGCTCAGTGCAGAAGACGTCCTGTGTCGATGTCACATTGTAGTACGTCCTGGCCTGGCCATCTGGGTAGACAACCGTGAACCTGGGGATCCCATATCCGAAGGGGCGGGACTCAAAGAGATATTATCCGCCGTTGTACCTTGCTGCATCGCCGACGAGCAGGGCAGCGCGATTCAGATCTGCCCTGATCAGCCTGACGTCCCTGTATCCACAGAGGATGGAGGCGAGCTCAGGCTCGAGTGACCTGCAGCCCAGGGCCAGGACGTAGAGCCTCGTGAAGGCATCCAGTGAGTAGTTGAGCTCGAAGGTGGCGCTCCCATCCATCAGATGCATCGTCACCTCCTCGACGTGGATGTTCTCTCTGGCACCGCCTCCGTGGGCAGCCAGCAGAATCGCCGCTGACAGAAGAATGAGGGCTCTGTATCGCTTCATCCATCATCCGCTCATCTTGATGATCGATGGAAGGAAGAGTATGAGCGCCATGAGTATGATGAATGCTGCAAACAGGATCTGCTGCTTCCTTTGAGCCGATCTGAACCTGGACTCACAAAGCTCATCGCAGAAGCTCTCCTCCGACCCTATAGCATTCCCGCATACAACGCAATGCCTGTGAGGCGCTATCTCCGCCATCCTATCACTGGACGTATGTTCAGGAGTGAGTAGATAAGCCTTTGCATCCTCCTGCGCCCCAGTCGTGGGGATGATCGTCACTCAGCAACAGCGATGGGGCGCGAGAGGCAGGCCGGGTTGGAGTGCCTTGCTATCCCTCGAGCTCCCTCTTCAGGAACTCCACCACCCTGGGCCACGAGTCCTCTGCAGCCCTTGCAGCTCCTTCAGCTGTTCCGCCCAGCCCCTCCCATACATCGACAGTGGGCAGATAGAACTGGCGCATTGTGGTTGGATAATAGGGATAGGGTATCAGCATGTGCCCGCCCTGATCGTAGGAGAGGAGCTGGTATTGGCGGGGATGATCGTGGGCCCTCAGTCGATCGATGGAAATCTGGGATAGCATATCAGAGGGCCAGACCCCGTCCCCGGGATTGCCTATGAGCAGAAAGGCTGCTTTGGAGTTCTCAACAGGAATTGTGGCCTCATCGATACGGGACCGCTGCATCTCAAGGCTGTAGAGGAAGGATGGCGCATCCAGATAGGGTGTGCCGTTCTTCTGAGCCTCCAGAAACTGCCTCCCCTGCTCCTCACTCATCATCGCCTTCAGATACGGAAACGCCCTGCCCTGGTAGGTCCATGCCGGTGCATCCGGGTTCTCTCCGATGCCAGACCAGATGACTCCGCTCGGTGTGTACCCCACCACAGCTTTGATCTCTGGATATATCGAGGCTGCGAGAAGGGCCAGCTCACCACCACGCGATGCCCCGACGATTCCGATGTGGTCTCTGGCAACCAGAGGCTGCTGATTCAGCCATTCGATGGCCTTTCCCACTGTCTCCACAGGGATGTTCTCAAGGGTCTGCGGCAATCCCGGCGCGCCGAAGTAGGCGAGCGCCAGCGTGGGCATGCGCGTCTTGGAGGCGATCACGCTCGCCCAGCCCTCCTTGTAACCGCCCTCGGAGCCGCCCAGCACTATGATCGCCGGCGTGGGCTCCGTGATCTCTTTTGGTATCAGGAAAACACCCACGATGGGATCTGTCACATTCTCCCTCTCAAGATCGATCTGGGCGATCCGCTGGACCACCCTGCTGTCCACCTCCCGGCCGTCAACATACAACCCCACAGTGAGGTTGTGTATCACCGGGAACGCAGAAACAAATTCTCCTGTCTGATTGACACTCATGGACCAGAAAAGCCCAGCCTGATCGATCCCGTGGTACGAGCCCTCCACCGGCGCGTCACGTGAGGTGTCTATCGTTCCCGCATCGTCCGCCCGGAAAGACGCCTCCGAATACCAGGTGTTTCCTAAGACATCCTGGCCAGAAACACGCAGCGTGGCAATCTGCCCCGCATCAAGCCCGCTCGCCCTTATGCTGACGGGATCGCCTACCAGCACCTGTTGTGGTTCTACCTCAAGCCTCATCCCCTCTCCCTGCCCAGCGCAGCCCTGGATACCAGCAAACAGGCATCCTGTCAGGATTGCCACGGGAAGGACCTTGCCCAAACATATGAAGCACCGTGGAATGGCTCTTCCTTTAGACCGTCTCATTCTCGCCACCTTGGCTGGATATTTTTAATTTCATAGGATATATGGATTCCTATTTACATGCACGTTTAGCTTAAGCTCTTATTTTTGATTACTATTTCGCTCAAAATTTGCTCAAATCGCTTGATTTTACCTTGATTTCACTCTTTTTTCCGTCATTCTTAGATAGCCTCCGCTAGGTTCAAATTATGCCGGCATTTTTCAGCGTGCACAGCTGGTACAGATTATAAGCGAATGCAGTAACGACCATCTTTACGTGGACTCTTTTGACCGTGGTAACAAGAACCCTTCCGGCGTTGAGGGTGTGTCTATCATTCAAATTTATTTTATACTAAATCTTGATAGAATTCTCAATGCATAAGCCAGTACTCTCAGAAGTATCCTTGTAATAGTTGTCTCTTCGAGGAAACATGGTATTCTATCTCCAAACCAATTGGTCAAAGCACCAAAGAATCCTTCACAAACTGATCTGTGTTTGTATATTTCTCTATTAAAGATCCGATCTCTGATTCTGGATCCAAAACCACCGGCACTTATTTTTCTCGGTTTAATAACAGGCATGTAACCTTTATCTACAACATCATTCAAAAATTTCCTGGAATCATATTCACCGTCACCAAATAAATAGCCTGATCCCTCAGGCACTGTTAGTTCCGATTTTATCCTCGTTTCTACAGGGAATATCGTTTCATTTTTCCTGGTTATTGCTTGTATCCCACATTTCGCAGTAAGGCTATGCAAAATTGAAAATTTTTTTGGTTACAAAATACTCAAATTCTAGGATAACAAAATCACATAATGTGCATCAAATTTCGCATATTCTTTTAATAAGAAACATATGTAATAAAATAAAATTATTAATTGTGCAATTTTCTAAATTATAAAATTATAAATAAAAAATTTTGCATTGTCTGTAAGATTTTTAACAAAGCTTGCCGATTTGCATTTATCCTGCATTTCGCATTAACGTTGATTTTCCAAACAATTTCCTGGGATGGGGCGTGTGGCAAACGTTTTAAGCTGCACCAAGGGTTTTGTTCTGAGGAGCAGCTTAGATGGAGACAGACACGCGATCGCTGGATCATTTGGGGATAGTTGCGGCGGTTTTCGACCGGCTTGGCATAGCGGATGTTATAGATTCGCGTATGCCGAAGTTGAGGCAGCACAAGCTGGAACATTCGGTGATTGTTAAGGCGATGGTTCTGAACGGTCTTGGTTTTGTGGGTCAGAGGTTGTACCTGTTTCCGGAGTTCTACGAGAGGCTGCCTGTTGAGAGGCTTCTTGGGGATGGAGTTAACGCATCTGATTTGAACGATGATGCGATAGGCAGGACGCTGGATGCGATTTATGAGCAAGGTGCTACGGATCTTTTCAACGAGATAGCGTTGAAGGTGATGGGAGAGCTCGAGCTTGGAGTCCAGAGGTTGCACGCAGACACCACAAGCTTCAGCGTTCATGGCAGCTATGAGGGTTTCAATGGCGGTAGATCGATTGAGATAACGTTGGGCCATTCGAAGGACAGCCGGATGGATCTGAAACAGTTTGTTCTCAGTCTTGTGACGAACCAGGACGGTATACCGCTTTTTGCAAAAGCGCATTCAGGTAACGCATCCGACAGGAACACGATCATAGAGTCGTTTTTAAAGATCAAATCCGGACTCAACCTTGAAGACTGCGCGTATTACATAGCAGACAGTGCAGTCTACACCGAGCCCAACATCAGGATGCTCGGCAGGGAGATGAAATGGATAACACGTGTCCCGGCCACGATAAAGGAGTGTGAGATGCTTCTTGACAGCGATGTTGAGATGGTTGAGTGTCGCGACGCCAGGTACAGATGCTTCTCGACGACCTCTGATTACGGCGGAGTACAGCAGAAGTGGGTCCTTTACCAGTCAGAACCGATGCGAGATCTCAAGGCAGAGAGGTTCGAGAATCATCTTGAAAAGGACGGGACAAAAGCAAGACGGTCTCTGGCAAAACTGAAACGGCGTGAGTTCGCATGCGAAGCAGACGCACTGAAAGAAACTGAACTGTGGGCCAGAGACCATCCGCTCTACAGGTTCAGCCATATCTCTCTCAAAAAGGTCTGCAAACGAGCAGATAAAAAACGAGGACGACCTAAAAACGGCGAAAAACTCATCGAAATATATTTTATAGACGCGGATATCGAACTCGACCAGGAAAAAGTCGAAAAAACGAAATCCAGGCTCGGAAGGTTTATAATCGCAACTAACGACCTCAATATCGACCCTGATACACTACTCAGCTACTATAAAGGACAGCAAGAGGTAGAACGCGGATTCAGGTTCCTCAAAGACAAAAGCTTCAGAGTCGCAGAGGTCTACCTCAAAAAAGAAGAACGCATCGAAGCTCTCGCCATGATCATGGTCCTCTCACTCATGATCTATTCCGTGGCAGAGTGGCTGATCAGAAAAAGGTTGCAAGAATCAAATCAATCCATACCAAATCAGCTGAAGAAACCCACACAAAAACCAACTCTCAAATGGATCGCGTTCATGTTCCTCGGTGTCACCGAAGTCAACATATGGCTGTGCGGCGAGAAACACCAGAAAATCGCTAACCTCAACGAGAATACTTTGAAAATAATAAAACTGTTTGGACCAGAATGCGAAAAATACTACGGACTGGAGCGTTAATGCGGAATGTGGGATAAAAGCGAACGCTCTTATGTATTCAGCAACTTGATATGCAGGCCGGTTGCTGAATGCGCTCATTCGCTCGCAAGGAGCGCATAGCATGACTGCTGCCTCTAAAGGTAAGTTATCACATGGGCATGAGCGAATTTGGCTCCAAATATGCCAGATAAACAATCAAAGCCAGGTGCTAAGCTGAAGATACGTGTAAATAGGAATCATCTATTGGCTCCAATGACACGCAAGGAGTAGGCCACCAAAAAGTATGGCAAAATAAAAAAATAGCAGATATTATCCATCCCAGTCCATACTTGGTATCTCAGGTCACGTAATAAATCAGGTAAATTCTGGTAACCTTTATGTCGTCTGTATTCCCACTAGCACTACCGCTATCTGTCCTCGTGTGTATCCCAAGAATATTGCCCTGGGTTCTCAGCAAACTCTGCCTAAGAGGGACTATCTGCGTTGCCCAAGAACCTCCAGAAGGAAGAAGCTTTCCTGCATAATATGTCGAACCCCTCGCGACGCTGTAATGGGCATCGTTAATTACACGTCTTTCACTATTAGGTACATTGAGAGTAAAGAAGTTATATTCATCATTAACCTCGTAAGCCATTAACACAAGGAGAACATCTGTGTTAGGTACCCTGTTTGGAAGGTCGAACGGTGAGGTATAATAATTAACCCTTCCAGCATCGTTGCCAACAGCAAGAATCTCTGAACTAAGTGGTATATTCTTGAAGGCAAGGCTTGCGCTATACGCAGACGATACAAACAAAAGACAAATAACCAAACCCATTAAAACTGTTCTACATTTCATAATAAATAACTATGCTAATTAAACATAAAAAGTTTTTGCTTTCGCTCTTATCCATCTGATAACTTGCCCGAAGAAGCACCAGTCACGCTATGCGCTCGTGACGAGCGAATGAGTGCATTCAGCAACCGGCCTGCATATCAAGTTGCTGAATACATAAGAGCGTTTGCACGCTCTTATCCATATGTTAACTTGCCTAATAGAAGCACTGGGCTTGCTATGCATTCCAGGTAAATGAATAAGTGCGTTCAGCAGCCATATTGCACGACCCGCAAGTTGCCAAAGACATAAGAGCGAGAGCAAATTGGTGCGAGGAGCATGCCTTAAAGCCATCTCTTGAGAAAGGATACAACTGCGAGAAAGTACTCCTCACGATAGGGACGTCGAAAACTTTCAAGAGAGATTCGCTCTTTGAGTCTCAACTCAGCTGGTTCTGCGATCTGCTGGAAGCTGTGATCTGCATCAGGGATTATTACCAGTTCCACGTTCTTGTTGCCATGCTCCTTTAAATCCTGCTCTATCATGAAGGCATCCTCAACTGGAACGTTCAGATCGCAAGCTCCATGAATTACAAGCACCGGCTTCTGTATGTATTTAAACTGGTTTTTTGGCGAATATTCAGGTAAATAGCAGATCGGGTCGTGCCGGATCCTCCACGTTTTCCCCTTGTAGTTGAAGAGGTGTTCGACTTCACCCATCATCGCCCTCTCCATAAGCGACTGAAGGTTCAGTCCAATCACCAGACCCAGTATGTCGTTCTCCTCAACCCATCGGAGGTTTTCCGGGCTCTTTGTAGCGTATTCTACCACTCTTTGGTAGTTGAAGATCATCATCTTTGCATAATCTCTGTAAAGACCTCCCTGGAGAATGTATGCTTTCGGCCTGTTCTCCTTTTTAGCCAGTAGACCTGCTGTGTAGACCCCTGCGCTCTGACCCATAACCGCGATTCTTTCAGGGTCCACAAGATCGAGGGAGGAAAGTGCCCGATAGGCAGCCATCGCATCTTCAGCATCCTGAAGATATCCCCCATCAAAGACAGGAGGCTCGCTCTCTCCAATACCCCTTCTGTCCCATGAGAAGGTTGCAAATCCCTCACGTGCTAGCCTCTTTGATATTTCCAGAAAGAAATTCTTCTTAAATACTGGCCTTCCGTCAGGTCTGTTTAGGAGATTCCCGTCCCTGTCCTGCTCAAGTGATCCATGGATCATGAGGACCGCAGGTGCAGGATCTTTAATCCCAGCTGGGTATCTTAGAACTCCAGCAAGCCTAAGACAGCTGCTGTGAAAGGTAACAGGCTTTTCAGCCATCACTTTTTCTCCGGACATGCTAATCCCAACCACTATCTCTTGTCACCATCAGATAGAGAAACATGGGAACCCCTACAAATGAGATGACAATCCCGATGGGTATGATCACCGGCGCCAGGATCGTTCTTCCAACTATATCAGCCCCGATCACAAGGATAGAGCCAACAACACATGATGCCGGAAGGAGAAACCTGTGGTCACTCCCCAGAACCATCCTGCCAACATGTGGTGCGACCAACCCCACAAAACCGATTATCCCCGTGAAGCAGACTATCGCGGCGGTGATAAATGAAGATAATAGGAGGGCCACGTTTCTCACCTGAGCCACATTTATTCCCAGACTCTTAGCAGCCTCATCGCCCCCAGAGAACATTATATTCAGATCCCATGAGAACCGGATGAAAACCGGCATCGACAGGAGAAACGCTCCAGTGATTATTGTCAGTTTGTGCCAGTCAGCACCAGAGAGAGTCCCAAATGTCCAGTTGACCATGGCATTGAGCTGCTGCTCATTTGCGAAGAACTGAAGAATCGCTGTCAACGATCCAAAGAAGTACGTCAGCGCTATACCGGCAAGGACCATGACCTCTGGGGAAGATCTCTTCAGGCGGCTTATAAAAAATACCAGTAAACCACATCCAAGAGCAGATATAAAAGCACTCAGGATTATAATATAGGTTCCGACGCCCACATATCCTATCCCAAACATTATTGCCATCGAGGCACCGAAGGCTGCAGCAGATGATATCCCCACTGTGAACGGACTAACAAGAGGATTTCTTGTCACCGCCTGCATCACAGCCCCTGCTACCCCCAGTCCAGATCCTGCCACTATACCCATAAGAATACGGGGAAGCCGGAGATGCCAGACTATCGATTCCACGAAGGGGTCGCTATCTATGGAAGGGATGCATCTCGATAGTATCGAATGAAAAACCTCGGTCCAGCTTTCTTTGGCACCCCCCGTGCAGGCCGACAAAATCGCAAGAAGCAGCAGAATGGCAAAACTCACAGCAATAAACAGAATCTTCCTTGCAACAAACTCTGAGTAGGCTTGTCTGGCATTAACTCTGTCAGCCTTCGATGTTATCGCTAAAGATGTACTCCTGATTCTGTCTGGAGGTTTCATACGATTTATCAGCTCCCATCATGGTGTCAATCTCGCAGCTGGTCGCATCTGGGGCACATTACAACAGTGGAGGAATAGCTGCAAGACAATCTCCAAAAATCAGGGGGTAGGGTAGAGGTACACACCTCTGTACTCCAATCCCTGGAACCTATTCAGATACTCTCTGTAGAACTCTATCGGATCCAGATCCTGGAACTTCTCAGGATAGAGCACCTTCGCCAGGAAGACTGGCCCGAACTTCTTGCCAGCACCTCCTGTTACGTCAAAGCTTATAACATAGACTTGGCCGTTCTTAACAGCCTTTGTGTTTGCAAGCTCAGGTCGGCTCATTATCTCATCGCGGATGGATTTGAACTGCTCATCACTCTCTGCGTTCCAGCCCAAGGTGGTACCCTTGAATATCACATCAGGGTTCCTTCTGGCAACATCCTCGGGGTCGACCTCGAATGCCAGCTCAGACCTTTCCGGATAAAGATCCTTACCACCAGCAGCGCGGATCATGTTGGGTATTCCACTGCCGTAACCAGCACCCCCATAGGTTAAGTATTTCTTGGCGCCCTCGAAATAAACGGTTTTACGATCTGAGTCAGGTATCGTCGCGACTGTCTGGTTGATAAGGTCGTAATAACTCCTGAAGAAGGACATGTACTCCTCGGCCTCAGACTCCTTTCCAAGCATCCTGCCGAGTGTACTTATCTCATCGAACCATACCTCAGTCCTGTAGAAATCCAGCCCCACAACCTTTATCCCGAATGGCTCCAGCTTCTTCTGCACCTCGTCAGGCTCTGGTGGGTACCCGGCCGACAGGCATATAACAACATCGGGTTTCAGCTCAGCGATCTTCTCATAGTTCGGCTCCTCCTGAGTTCCCACCACGGGAACGTTTGTAAGCTCGGGAAGTGTTCCCTTGTCCACCTCATCTTTGGTGGACTGATCCATGCCCACGATCCTGTCCACCGCCCCCAGAGCTCGCATCTCTTTAGCTGGATTGCTCCAAAGAACCACTACAGACTTCACGGGATATGGAACCACCACCTCTCTTCCAGCGGAATCCACTACAGTTATGACCTCGTCATTACTCGACGCAGGTGCTCCTGTCCCCAGTGCGATCAAAACAACTGCGGTCAAAAAAATGGGGACTATCTGTTTCAATCCGATGAGCAACTTGTACACCTCTTCAAACTTTTTTGCTGTGTTGGATAAGTAGCTTTATATTCATATATTCTCTCTTATTCTTTCAAGAATCTTCGTCATAATGTTATACGCTTAAAATTATAGTATAAAATGTGAACATCCTGCGTACTTCGCGAATCATGCCTTCCTTCGAAGTGGCCCTCACAGTCTCGCCAAATATCCTCTTAATTGCTGAGAATACACTTTCAGCCGCCCACCTTCTTCCATATCCATGCACAATTTTCCAACTGTGGTATCCATACTTCATAAACTCAAGAACTGGTTCGGCTCTGGACGAGCCTGCTTTGACGATAGCATTCTTCCTGATCTTGATTCCAGGCATATCTACGCCCTTCTCTTTCATGAAATCGAATACCCCCTCCTTATCATAAGCTCCATCCATCAGTGAATCTTCAAGCTTAACATCTTCCAGCAGCGGTTTTACCATCTCATGATCAGTGACGGTCTCATCGGTTATCTCGAAGGTTACGGGCTTCCTTGTTTCAACATCTACGGCGATATGCACTTTTATCCAGCCTCTGCGTTCAACACCATGACTTTCTCTCATCCAGTCGCCTCTATTCGTAACCTTCATTCCTGTTGAGTCAACTGCGACCACTAAATCGTTATCAGGTATTGGAATATTCAACTCCAAATTCGTAATCCTCTGCCATAATGTCGAATAATCGGCAGCCAACAGCCCAGGAACAAATCCGCTTAGCGCCTGAATAAATCCTTCGAGCTGCCTGTATGGTAAATGAAGAAAGGCGTATGCTAAACCACAAAATTGAATAAATGTCTCAGGATAGCGATAGGGTCTGCCATTCTTGTTCTTATTCATCTTCAGTAGCTCTTCATCCCAATTATTCACAAAGTCAGTGCTAAGGTAAAACCATCCTCGCCTAACCAATTTCTCATTGTATTCGCGCCAATTGCGGTTATCCTCATAGGCCATGAAATATATTATATATTTTCCTAGTTTAAATAGTTATCCAACACAGCATTTCCAAATGCAAAAAATCGTCAAGGATTTCCTGCTTACTATGATAGGTGTACGCCAAAAGAGATCAAACACATCTGTTTGTCATTAGGTTTTGAAGTAGTTAAGGAAAAATATTACTACATCAGCTCATATTTCTCATTCTTATTCCCTTGTTATATTCTTTGGAGAATATATATGCTTGTATTTCATATTATAGCAAAAGAACAGGCTGCAGAGACCTTTGGGATGGTTCTGCGAAAAGTAAATAGAAAGTAAATTTCAGCGCTCTTATCCATATAATGACTTTCCTGGAAAGACAATGGCCCCGGCATGCGTTCGTGTCGAATGAATGAGTGCTATCACCAACCAGATCGCATGCCCTACAAGTTGCCACGCACATATGAGCGAGAGCGAATTTCAGCACCCAGGAGGTGATGGGAGATCTCAGCCAACTGGCAAAATATATCCTGCTATGCCCTCGTACCTGTATCCGATTGAGTTTGCGAACTGGACCTCTGGGTAGTTGGTTGTGTAGAAGTGATCACCATATCCGTACATGCGATACAGGGGTATGGTTCCATCCTGGTTGGATGGATAAATATATCCTGCTATGCCCTCGTACCTGTATCCGATTGAGTTTGCGAACTGGACCTCTGGGTAGCTGGTTGTGTAGAAGTGATCACCATATCCGTACATGCGATACAGGGGTATGGTTCCATCCTGGTTGGATGGATAAATATATCCTGCTATGCCCTCGTACCTGTATCCGATTGAGTTTGCGAACTGGACCTCTGGGTAGCTGGTTGTGTAGAAGTGATCACCATATCCGTACATGCGATACAGGCCCCCATATGCAGCAACAGGTATTGGAGCGCCATACAACTGCACCGCCCCCGCCCGGTCACCGTTCCCGAGCGTCCTCTGGATGTCGTTATAGGCGTTCATCACCTGGTCGTAGTCGTAGCGTCTCGGGTCGCTCTCTGGGAGCGTGTACAGGTCGCCAAGGCCGATCGTGTGCCCGAGTTCGTGCAGGGCCACAGTCTGCACATCGATGTGATTCACACCATCCGTGGACCAGCTGTACCTTGTGTTGTAGCTCACATCTGACTCCAGCACGCTGTAGTACCCGTCCACCACCGGATTGCCATACCTCGTCCTGGAGTATGCGAGGGCAGATGGCGCATCTTTGAGGTACTTCCAGGCGTGCACATTCACCCCGTCCCATGGGTTGTCGGTGTTGACGGAGCTGGAGATGATCACCGGCGTCCCGTCAGCGAAGAGGTTCTGGCCGACCGCATCATCCCACGTGTTCGCAGCAGCAGCGATGGCTGCCTGCGCCTGCGCGGCTGTGAGACCCTCGCCAGCGAGCTGGTCGTCGTTCTTGAGGTAGAGCTGGATCCTCGGATCCCGCGTGTTCCACCGCCAGCCGATGAGAGCGTAGGACGAGTCAGATCCGCCCTGCATGAGGGTTGCCACATTCTCGCCGAGAGAGCCGCTCTCCGCAGCCACGCCGAATGTGCCCACACCATCATCCAGTGCGCGCAGACCATGCACCGCAAGCCCGCCGCCCTCCTGGTGGACGCGTTCCATATCCGATCCGCTCATCCACTCAGCGCCGTCCACGGAGATGGAACCTCTGACCGCAGCATCCGATCCTGTGGAGAGATCTGCCTCGATGCTGCCGGTGCCCAGGAAGTCACCTGCGACGGTCATGTGCGTGCTATCAGACATCGAGCTGGAGGAGATGCTGCCAGCCGCCCCCTCGATCAGTGTGCTCTGCGAGCTGCTCACCCCACAGCCGGCGGTTGTTGTGCCAAGCTCTGCACTCATAGATCCGTACAGAACAGATGCCATCTGGACAGATCCTGCGCTACCTGTCTGCCCCTCTGACACTGCGCCAACATAGTTTCCCATGCCCGCAACAGCCTGGCCTGATGTGATCTCATCAGCTGCAGCCACGCTCTGTGATGCAGAGAGGTATCCAGCGCTCACAACAGCCCGCTCAAGCGATTCTGAACTCCCCTGCTGGGCCTGGACCTGAACCTGAGCATCTCCGAGACATGATACTGACTGGGAAAGTGCCCCTGAACCGCCTGATGAGAGAGACGAGGAGCCGATGCTCATGGCGCCGACGCTCTCAACTCTGCTCTCAGCTGAGAAGCTGCCGGTCTCACCGGAGCCGCTTATCGTCTGCTCCATCCGGTTCCTCCCTGCTCCCGCGGACGTCATGGTCTTCGAGATGCCACCGCCCATTGTTACCGACTCCTGGAGGCTGGTGGAGGAGTCCAGATCGTATGAGCTAGAGGCTGAGGCGAAGCCGCTTCCTCCACTGGAGCTGTAGCTCACCTGGATCGCCATCGATGAGGAGATCATTAACAAAATCAGCAATGCCCCTGTGAGAGTCAGGAGCAGGAGCCTTATTTTTCCCAAACCATCGGACATGGGTAGCGCCTCCGTACTTGTGTTGTCCGGATCTATGACACAGAAACTTGATCAATAATTTGCATCATATTTGTATTTAGAACTTTTGATCAGTATCTCAAATAGGCACGCGGTATCCGGGTTTTTCACCTTTCTCTGAACTATGATAAATTCGGAATGTACGGTACTTTTTCAGCTGAAAACCTTGAAAACAACACGTGCCCAAACACATCCTCTCAGCGGTTTCTCGGGCACGGAGATCATTCATTGATGGCCCGGCCGGTGATCACGACAGACGCTCCTGGCTGCCGCGAGACCGTGATCGACGGGGAAAATGGATTCCTGGTGCCGCCGCGGGACGTCGGAGCGCTCGCTGAGACGATGGAGCGTTTCGTTCTTGAGCCTGAGCTGATCGGGCGAATGGGCGCGGCGAGCCGTCGAATCGCTGAGGAGCGGTTCGATGTGCGGATCATAAACAAAAGAATGATGGAGGCGATGGGTCTCGGATGAACGAATCAGCAGCGATCCATGACGTTTCTCAGATACCACTCGTTCGCCCTCATCAGATCTTTTGGAGTTCCGACATCGATGTGGATCCCATCGATCTTTCTGTATAAGATACTCCTCCCACGATCGATCATGACCTTCACGGCGTCCGTGAGCTGGATCTCACCCCTGTACCCCGGCTCCGTCTCCCGTATCGCATCGAAGATATCGGGGGAGAATACGTACATCCCGATGGCTCCGAGATTGCTGAACGCCATCTCGGGCGATGGCTTCTCCACGATGTCGACGATACTGTCGCCCTCAGGCTTGATGATGCCGTGTCTCGTGACGTCCTCGACCTCCGCGACGCCCAGAGTTGCATCCGCCCTTCTCTCAAGATGATATGAGATCAGCTCGCTCAGAAACGATTTCGGGTGGAAGAAGTTATCGCCGAGCACGACCGCAAAGCTCTCGTCGATGACGTTCTCAGCAGCGAGAACCGCGTCCCCTAACCCCCTTCGCTCGTCCTGCATGACATAGACGAGATTCACGCCGAACCGCCTGCCTGATCCCAGGTAATCGCAGAGCCCGTGCTTGTGCGGGCTGCATACTATCGCTATATCCTCTATTCCAGAAAGCCTCATCGCTTCAACGACATGCTCTATGACAGCCTTTTCTCCCACCGGCAGAAGCTCCTTCGGTATCGCATTCGTGAACGGCCCGAGGCGCGTGCCGGAGCCTGCCGCAGGTATGACTCCAAGTTTCACCATCCTCCTCTCTCCATCCACAGGATCAGCTGAGGACGAGCTCCTTCAACACCCCCATCTGCTCTCCTCTTGATCATCTGATGCTCACTGCACGTTCTCCTCATAGACTCTAGGGCATCTCTTTATCGCTCTGATCACCAGCAGCTCTCATCTCCTCAATATTAATAATATTCCATAGCAAACCGTTTCTCCGTAGCGTTGCGTCTTGTCGGGTCTGAGTGTTATGAAGAGAAAATATTACTGACAAAATATAAGTCTTACTGGGTGGAGGCCCGCTCCCCCTCCATGAAGAACGCCACTGCACCCAGGTGGTTCTGTGAGGTGGATCGCCGAGGAGAGGTTCGATGCGCTCTCAACTAGACCTGCTCATAGACGAGCTCGAGTTCGGATCCATTCCAGGTGAACCTGGGCACAGAGTATCTTTTCTTCACGCGCTCCCTCAGCGCATGGACCACAAGTGGCACGGTGATCGTGGCATCCGAGAACACCTGTGCCATCCTCGCCTCTTTATCAACCTTCCCCCACGATACGGCCTCGCTGAATGTGCATCCCGAGAGCCCCCCAAAATGCGGCGTGTCCGTGGTGTACTGTATAGCATACGAGTGACCTCCCCGGTATGTTCCCATGAGCTCAGATATGACCTTCGTCTGCTGTATGAAGTTCTTCGGCACGCCGCCGCCGATGAACACCACTCCGGTCTCCGCCGACTTCTCCGATATCTGCGTTATCTCATCCACATCCCTGATCTGGTCCACGATAACCCTGTGACCGTTGCGCCAGGCGATGACCATCCCTATCCCTATGGAGCTGTCAGACAGCGCCGGCACAAATATCGGCACTCCAGCACGGTACGCAGCTCCCAGGATCGTGGTCTCCGGCAGCTCTCTTCCGAGGAGCTCCATTATCTCTCTGGACGAATACATGATGTCGGTCCTGAGGCTCATTACAAGATCTGAGATGTACTTGTCCGCCCTGTGCAGCTCGACCTCAGATACGAATACATCGAAGATCCTGTCGATCTTGCATTCGTTCAGGTGAGCATCATCTGCGCACGAACTCCCCCTGTAGTGCATTATGCCGAGTCCTTCACATAGATCGTGGAAGAGGTTCGCGCCTGTGCTCACCAGACAGTCCACGTATCTTCTGGATATCAGATACGCGATCATCTCCTGGAGCCCCGCGGGGACCATGGCGCCTGCCAGTCCCAGAAATACCGTCACATCCCTGCTCAGCATGTTCTCCCAGACGCGCAGGGACTGGCCAAGCTGCCCTGCCTGAAACCCCATCCGGGCCATATCAGAGACGAGCTCTCCTATGCTTCTGTCGACCATAGGAATCGTCGTTCTCTGCCGCATTTCTGACTCGGGATAGCTCATGGAACAAGGGGAGGTAGCTTAACGTTTTTAAAGGTTGTCTCCCCCTCGAGATGGAACTAGAGGAGGGCACGGAGAGATGGCAGGGGCCACCTAGGAGCTTCAGGTCTCGTATCTGTACTCACGGCACGCATCCAAGAACACGTCCGGGAAGCCCCTGTATGATGCGGAATGGAGATGCGAGTAGCTTGCGATCATCCTCCCGTCTACTATTCCGTCCAGGCCGTTGGATATTCCGGTGCCGCGGTTTAGCTTTATGGCGTACCTCACATCGCCATCGACCACGAGCTCGGAGTGATGAAACTCATGACCCATGAACCCATCACCGCTCCTCCCGATGGATGTGTCGGTGACGAAGGCGCCGTTCACGTAGCTCACGATCCTCCTCCGGCCCCGTCGTGCGAGCGCCGGCACCACCCCCACCATCTGATACCGCGATTCCTCGCCATCGTGAGGCCACTCCAGCTCCCGGCACATGTACATAAGGCCTCCGCACTCCGCGTACAGAGGCATGCCATCCGTTTGGGCATCGCGGATGGAGCTCATCATCGAGCTGTTCCTAGAGAGATCCTCTGCATACAGCTCCGGGTATCCGCCGCCTACGTACAGGCCGTCCACCTCCGGGATCCTGGAGTCGTGGATCGGGCTGAAGGGCACGACCTCAGCGCCCGCAAGCTCGATCAGCTCGAGGTTGTCTCTGTAATAAAAGTTGAACGCCTCATCCTGCGCAACGCCCACCCTGAGGCCGAGACCGCGATCGTTTCTCATGTACAGATCTGGCTCAACTTCCCTGAGATCCTCAGCCTCTTTTGCTATCTCAATCAATCTATTTATGTCAAGACTCAGCTCGACGATCTCTCGTATCCTGGAGACTCTCTCAGCAAATCCATGATGTCTCAGCCTTCCCTCTGTCACAGGGACCAGGCCGAGATGGCGCATCGCGAGGTGCATCTCATCGTTCCTCTGTATCGCACCCACGACAGGAACCCCGGCATAACGCTCGATCTCCCTCGTCGCTTTGTCTGCATGCCTCTCCCCGCCGAGCTTGTTGAGTATGACTCCTCTGATCTGAACATCCCTGTCGTAATCCATGTATCCCCTCACAAGCGCGGCTGCACTTCTCGTTATCGATCTCGCATCCACGACCAGTATCACAGGCGCGCGGAGCATCTTCGCGATCTGCGCTGTTGAACCAGCATCCCCCTCGTATCCTTCGTAGAGGCCGCGAACCCCCTCGATCACGGCGATATCAGCATCTCTGGATGCATGGTTGAATATCTCTAGCACCCTGCTCTCGCTCATCAGGTAACCGTCGAGGTTCCTGCAGAACCTCCCCGTGATCCATGTGTGGTAGCTCGGATCTATGTAGTCCATGGCTACCTTGAAGGCCTGGACATTCAAGTTCATCCGAACAAGTGCTGAAAGCAGCCCTGCCACTATCGTGGTCTTGCCGCTGGAGCTTCTGTCCCCGGCAATTACGATCCTCGGAATGTGCATGCTCTTACCTCCACGAAAGATCGGAAGGGTATTAGCTCCTCCCAAAGGGCGGTTCACATCCTTGTTATCTCACGCAGACTCTCGTCGTCGAGCGGCTCCGGCACCGATGCATCCGTACAGCTCAGAACATGCTCTGCGAGGGCGCGATAAACCCCTGCGATGCTGCTTTCAGGCTCACCCTCGATCACCGTTACAGCTCTCCTCTCGCACCTCTGTACAACGGGATCTTTTGGTATGAACACGACCATCCTGCTACCTATCGCCCTGGCGAAATCATCGACGATCTCCCTCTCCCCCTCAACATCCCTGGAGTTGCAAACGACCCCGGCGAGCCTTGCCCCAAGCCGCTTCAGGCCCCTGCATATGTTGTTGGCAGCGTAAACAGGCATGTACTCCCCAGATGTTATTATGTACGCCTCCGTGACGAGACCCTTTCTTATCGGGGCTGAGAATCCACCACACACGATATCCCCGGGAACGTCATATAGCACGAGGTCTACATCATCCATTATCCTGGAGACCTTTCTAAGGAAATCTATTGCCACTATTATTCCCCTGCCAGCGCATCCGACTCCCGGCTCCGGGCCGCCGACCTCTATGCACCTCACTCCTCTGTATCCTGTGAAGACGACATCCTCCTCACGGATCTCCTTCCCCTCCCGGATCATGTCCATCATCGTGGGAATCCTTCGTCCTATGAGATTTATCGAGGAGTCGCTCTTCGGGTCGCATCCGACGACCAGGACCCTGACCCCGCGTTCGGCGCATGCAGCCGCCACATTTGATGCTATGCAGGACTTTCCAATACCTCCCTTGCCGTAGATGGCAACATGCTTAATAGGTGACATGACAGACTCCGCGTAGCTCATGGAGAAGTAGATATAAGGAGTTATCTAGAGGGCTGGCAAATGGGATCACCGAGACAGATTGGCCTTGTTCTCAGCATCATGCTCATCACGGTAGGAGTATCTGCAGGCCAGATGCCATCTGAGATAGCTGAGATCAGGGGCCACATGGCAACCGCGGAGGGGGTGTGGAACGCAGAGGACTTCGGATGGTTCGTCTACGACCTGAAGGAGGGCATGGGGAGCGAGTCTCTTTCCATAATTCCCACAGAGAGAACGATCGAGGAAGGGAATTTGATATACTCGTGCAGAGCTGTGGCGAAGCGCTTCGAGTACGAAAGCTGGGGACGGTACCTCTGGATAGGGTTCCTGGGGAAGAGGTACCTCGCAGGGTATCCGGAGGGGCCGATTACAGAGGAGATCAGCTCCCTCGAAAAGGGCGAGCTCCGGGAGGTACTGATAGATTCTGATGATCGTTACACCATATCATCGGAGAGACCTCTGATTCTCGGTGATGGATACACTGTGGCGCTTGAGAGCGTCTCAGATGACGGGAGAAAGGCGTTCATAGAGCTGCTCATGGATGGTTCAACGGTTGATCGCGCGGTCGTCGAGGAGGGCAGCACGTATGTCTGGAAGCATCCAGAGACCGATATTCCTCTGATACTTATCCACGTCCGCTCCGGAATGCATGGCAGGGATGAGGACAGGGTGGACGTCGATGGTATCTTCCAGGTCAGCACCCATCCAGCCGTGGTCCTCACAGATGGTGCAACGATAGGACTCCTGAAGGTGAACGACATATCAGGGGATCGGATCGAGCTCAGGAACAGCGATGATATAGCCCTGAGCCCCGACAGCATGGTTCACATCGCCGGAGGTCTCGCTCTCAGGGTTACGGACAGTCCCACTCTCAGATACTACCCTGTGGGATTATACACCGAGTACGGGAGGTACATAATACGGGGGCCTGTCTTCCACGAGGGCGATCTGCATGTCCAGAAGATCATCGAGGACATACCTGCTTATGTCAGCACCGTCTGGGATTACAGGAACTACGCCGGCTTCTACTTTGACGATGAGGATATGATCGGAAGCGAGACGTTCGTCCTGAACGGCAGCTCCAGACGTGTCGTCCCGAGGTTCGGGCCGATTGTGCCTGTGGAGATGAACGGCTCAGTGGTCGGCTCGATGAGGGGATTGCTGTACTACACTTACATCCAGCCGAAACGCTTCGAGCGCGATTCGTGGGGAGAGTATTACGTTCTGAGCCTGTTCGGAGAGCTCTGGTTTGCAGGATATGGCAGAAACACGAGCTCCGAGATCGGAGAGAAGAGCATGTTCGACTACGAGCGCCTCGGGAGGGTTCTGATAGACACAGACGCTCAGGACATAGCGACATCTGGGAACATCTACTTCTTCAGGGACGGATACTCGCTTCTAATAAGAGACGTCGGCAAAGACAGGATCTTCGTGAGTCTCCTCAAGGATAACAGGATCGTGGACAACAGCACCATCAGCTCCAATTCGACATATGTCTACAAGAAAGACGTCTTCGATATCAAGGATCTCCCGATACTTGCAGTTCATGTAGGAGAGATCTTCAGGGACAAAGAGAGACAGATTGCGGTCATAGATGGCGTCTTCCAGATCTCAGATCAGATCTACCTCCCGATAGAGGGCGGCTCCAAGATAGGAGATATGGTGATATTCACTACTCCAAAGGGCATTTACATGGTGAATGACGAGTCGAAGTCGCTGGGGAAGGGGTCATCTGTAGAGATCTGGCCGGAGTATCCGGGCGTGACGAAGGGCCTCTATCTTGCGGTCGCGGACAACGATACCCTCAGGTACTTCCCATACACAGTGGCATACGTCGTTCCAATGCCGAGGATACTCCAGCTGGGAGTCCCGTCTGATGCTGCACCACCTGTCGCATTCAATGCCACAGTCAAGGCTGGCGAGATGAGGGGTGCTCTCGTGGAGGTTATGGATCCTCCCGGAAGGACTGTGTCGCTGAAGGAGATCTCCACCGGCAGAGGATTGGGCGACACATGGAGGTTTGATTGGACCTGGAACGGCACTGTGCCTGTGATGAATGATATGGTAGTGCCAGATGCAGATATCACCCCGACGAGTGCCATTCTTTACATCAACGATTCCTATTCTGCGAGCGTGGGCGTCTTCTTCGACCAGGCGGGCAGGATTGAGAGGATAATTGGAAACGATGGGAGAGTCTACTACTCCAGGGGCCAGATCATGTCGTTTGCTTCAGGGAGCAGACTCGCGTTCTTCTTGTGGAACAACAGCACGGTCGTTGGTCAAAAGAACCAGACGCTGGTGGGCGACATAAACGCGCTGGAGCCGCATATCGAGCGTGTTCCAGCAGCTCCAGGCAGATACACGCTCCAGCTCAGGGTGCAGAACATAATGGGGGAGGCGGTGGCAAGTGCCAAATTCAACCTCACCTCCCCGATTTACAGCACCCTTCCCCTCTTATCCCAAACTCATGAGAATGGAAGTTCTGCGAATAACAGCATGAACGGCGATATGCCGACCGGGCGGAAAACTGCGGAGGGGAGCAAGATCCCAGCTCCTGGAGCTGTCGCCTCGATTGTGGCGATAACCACATCCGCCATGATGGGAATCGCCATAAAAAGAATGCGCAAAGGCCTCAGACGAACTTAGGCCTCTCGGAGAGCCTCACCGGCAGGGGCAGCCTCCTCCAGGGCCTGCCCGCGGTCTCGCTCTGGAGCCTGGCGCGGAGCTCCTCCACGCTCATCTTGATTTTCTGGTTGGATGTTGATTCAGACCTCACAGTCACAGTCAGAAGCCCTGTGGAGAGCTCCTCGTCCCCTACGACAGCGACATAGGGCACCCACTCCCTTCCCGCATCTCTGATCTTCTTCCCCACGGTCTCATCCCTGTCGTCCACATCCACCCGGAAGTTCAGCTGCTCCGCGACCTCCATCGCCCTGGCATGGTGGCGCTCCGCGACCGGTATGATCCTGACCTGCGTTGGCGAGAGCCAGGTCGGAAGCATGGGGAGACCGCCGTTTGCAGCGATCATCGCCTGCTTCTCGAGAAGCGCGTACATCAGACGCTCTATCGCGCCTGATGGCGAGCAGTGAAGGATTATCGGCCTCTGCCTGTTCCCCTCAGCGTCCACGTAGCCGATATCGTACCTCTCCGCGTTCTCGACATCTATCTGTACCGTAGATAGAGCGCTTGCCTTGTCGAGCGCATCCACGAAGTTGAACTCGAACTTGAGCACGAAGTAGAAGAAGCGCTCATCCCACATCTCTATGAGCACAGGCTTATCCACGATATCAACAAGCCCCTCTATGAACGTTTTATTGTTCTCGTAGAAATCCTTCGTGAACCTTATTGCGACCTCATAATCTTTCAGGTCCAAACCTGCGTCCCTGAGCACTGATATGCTGGCCTCGTACTGCTTCCGGAACTCCTCCATGGCCGAGCTCATGTCGCCACAGAATGTATGCATGTCAGGCATTGTGAAGGCCCTCAGCCTGCGGAGCCCGACAAGCTCGCCGCGCTGCTCCCTTCTGAAGCTGTAACGGGTGAGCTCGAACATCCTGAGCGGGAGCGATCTGTATGAAAATGTCATATCATGCCCCATCAGGAACTGGCCGAAGCACGCGGCAAATCTGAGAAAGAGGTGTTTCTTATCAGCCTCTATCGCGTACTGCCTCGCCGGGAACCTGTCCAGGTACTTCTTCAGCGTCGGATGGTCCATGTCGTACATCACCGGAGTCTCGACCTCCATCGCGCCCATCTCGAGCGCCCTGTCGGTGACGTAGCTCTCCAGGAGTGACTTCACGAGCCTGCCCTTCGGGTAGTACCTCATGTTGCCCGGATCGGAGCCGGGCTCATAGTCGACTAGCTCCAGACGTCGCATGAGCTCTACATGTGGCGGGATCCTGTCGACCGCACGGCTCTTCTCTATCTCATATCTCACGAACTTCTCGAGCCGCTCGTGCCCCCTGAAGTCGAACTCCTCCGGAGGTACCATCTCACCGCCCTTCTTCATGATCCTCCAGTGCGATACAGCCTTGGCCTCGGATTTGAGAGCCTGGGATACGACCTCTCCCTCGCCGATTCTTATCGATCTTGAGAGTTCTGAGAGTGGATGGCCCTTGCATCTTATCGTGAAGGACTTGTACCATCCGAAGGGTGCGCGTGCGACCTCGAAGCTGCTCTTCAGCGTTGATTCAAGATCCCTGAGAACGCGCACAGCGGTCTCTGGTGAGGAAAGGGCGGAGCTCAGGTGTGCATAGGGATAGAGCATTATCCGCTCTGCTTTGACCCTCTTTGCCACCTCCTCGATCTCTCCGGCAGCCTGAGCCACAACAGCGTCCGGATCATCCTCATCGAACTTCTCCACAGCAATGAATGCGCAGAGTGCCTCGTCAAGCCTGCCTGATCTCGCCTCCTCAGGCACCTCCTCTGCGAACTTTGTTGGCTTCTTCGCCTCGAACTCTATGAAGTCTGAATGTATCAGAAGTAATTGCAATAGTATCACCCGATACGGATGGGAGGATGGCCCCCCAGTAAGTAAACCTTTCGATGGCCATGCTACAGCATGTGGTCTGCGAAGAAGATGCCCAATTCCGGCCGTGGACCTGAACCGAAGAAGCTCTCAGAGATCGGTGTTCTCCGGCAGGATAACTAGGTCGGATGCAGAACACGATGCACGGGTACACGACCCAGATGTCAGATACACCATTCTTTCAATCCGAGTTGGTGGCTGTTCTGATCTCGAGAGATGCAAGCTGGCGGGCAGGTCACAAAATTTTTTATAACATAAAATTATAACTATGTACCATGTCGCCATGGAAGATGCTTTTTCCACTCATTCTGGTACTTTTGCTCTCAGCCGGGGCGGCTGAGGAGTGGACTGAGGAGGAGTGGACTGAGGGGCCGATCGAGGGAGAGGCTGCGGTCTCCGGGGAGATCTCTTATGCATATGTAAGCGAGGAAGGGCCTGCCAGCGACTCTGCCCCGGAGGCGCTCATGAGTTATGACCTGGAGCATAACCAGCCTCAGACAGTCTACTTCGGCACTGAAGAGATGAGCTTCACCTCGTACAGAACAATGATATCGGGGGCGAACACGCTCTGGGTAGCAGACGGTGGTGTCTGGAGGCAGTACACCACATGCCCGCTGGGCGGCAGCGTCTCGCTGGTGGCAACGACGCCGTATGCGGGGCCAGGAGAACTCATCGAGATATACCCAAGGGGAAGCACGGATACCAAGAGGTACTGGTTCAACACATACAGCTATCTGAGCTTCTACGGAGATACACCTGGCCGACACATACTCCTCTTTGTAAAGGATAACCTGCCGAGCAATGCTGTGATCATTGACGTTGGCGGTGGAGGGTACATTCCTCCGAGCTCCGGCGGGCTTGCCCTGATCACCGTGACATCAGGCATGCTCAGAGGGTTTGATGTGGTTGTGGATGACACATATCGATACAGAGATGTCGATGACGGCTCGATCGATGGGACCATCAGCTTTACGGTTCTTGGCAATATGAACCACAAGATCGCGGTATCCAAGGGTGGATATCGTTATATTCAGACGAGATACTTCGTCGCAGGGAGGTCGTATACGCTGAGAATATGATCCAGCATGTGATCCAATCGAGAGGAACGTGCCGCAGCCGGAGACCAGTATCATCTCTCACCTGGAATAACAGGGCGCAAACTCCAAAGGAGAGGAGGTCACGCGTACCCCCACAGCACCGGTGCCCCCTGATCTGCGCACCGGTGCTGTGGGGGATGAAGTCGATTGCTTTGGCTCCTCCGGCTGTTCATTCTGGATGCTCAGCCACATGAGTATGTAACTGTAAGAGCAGAGGCCATATCAAAATCTCCAACGCTATTGTACATCAGCTTGAGTGCGAGAGCTCTTGTGCACCACCGATCCGCACAATCGAGCTCTGGGCAGATTTTCGATGCAATTCTGAGACAACCTCGCAGATGATATGTCGATCTCCCGGCAGCTGCCACGTTTCAACATGCTATCTATACAATAGCATTTAGATGAATCGTCTATAAGTACATGGATTTGCGACATGTTGAGTCGACTCTCTGAATTGCAGAGCCTCATGCATACAGGAACCGGTGGTGTTATGGATATAAACAAAACGAGCAGCATGTACCTTGCCATGATGTATGTTTACATAAAGTCCTATGAGGAGGCCATAAGCGACTTCGAAACTGCTGTCAAGGATACAGGATTTGCAGATCTTGCGATAGAGGCGGTCAGGGAGAAGTTTCGGGAGAGGATCGAGAGGGTCTCCAAAGAGCTTGATATGCTCTCGTCCGGCAGCTGATCTGCCCGATTCAGACATTGAATTCGTCTCGAAACTATTTAAGCAACGATGCGGATCTCCATCGATCCATGCGCTGAAATACAATCCACACAAATCAATACGCCTGGGGATTTTGAGACGACTTCATTTATAAGCGCGTGCGTTTAAAATGAGAGCGCTGCATGGAGAGTTTAACATTCTGTGCCAAATCGTCTCTGGGCGTGACCGACCGCATCTCAAAACGCTTTCCTTCCTTTTGGCACATCAATCCCATCACATGCGAGGTTTTGCTGCTCTCCGCTTGGCAAACTGCCACACGTGAACCGCACAAAATTATCTGTCTGGTTGTAAACTTTTTTTGTTAAAAAAGTTTAAATAAAAATCCGTTGTCTCGTATGCTGGTGATTGCATGGGAATGCTTGAGGATGCCGCAGCTGGAAGGCTGAATGACGAGATGAGACTAGTGGCACAGGCTGAGGGAAAGAGTCCTGAGTTCATACGCAGAGGCATTGCAAGCGGAAGAATAGTGATACCCATCTCTCCATACAGAGAGACCAGGCCGGTGGGTATAGGAAAGGGCCTGCGCACCAAGGTGAACGCATCCATAGGCACGAGCTCTGACATCGTGGATGTGGATATGGAGGTCGAGAAGGCGCGTGTTGCGGAGAGCGCAGGGGCTGACACGCTGATGGAGCTCTCAACAGGCGGTGACCTGCGCGAGATCCGGAGGAGGGTGATAGAGGTGACGAGCCTCAGCGTCGGCAGCGTTCCGCTCTATCAGGCATTCATCGAGGCGATAAGGAAGCACGGCGCAGGCGTTGATATGACAGAGGACGAGCTGTTCCGGGCTGTGGATGAGCAGGCGCGGATGGGCACCAACTTCATGGCGATACATACAGGAATAAACAGAATCTGCCTGGAGCGCCTGAAGGCGCAGGGCGGCAGGTTCGGAGGGCTCTGCAGCCGTGGGGGCGCGTTCATGATAGCCTGGATGCTTCATAACGAAAAGGAGAACCCTCTGTATAGCGAATTCGACTACCTTCTTGAGATACTGAAGGAGCATGAGGTGACTCTTAGCCTCGGGAACGGCATGCGTGCGGGCGCGATTCACGACTCGACGGATAGAGCTCAGATACAGGAGCTTGTAATCAATGCGGAGCTCGCGGACAGAGCGCAGGCGGCAGGCGTCCAGACGATCGTCGAGGGGCCGGGGCACATACCTGTTGATGAGATAGAGGCGAACATAAGGATCATGAAGCGCATGACCGATGAGCGGCCGTTTTACATGCTGGGTCCTCTGGTGACAGATATAGCTCCCGGCTACGATCATATCGTGGCTGCTATTGGGGCGAGCCTGTCCAGCGCATACGGTGCAGACTTCATCTGCTACGTCACACCTGCGGAGCACCTTGCGCTCCCCACTCCGGAGGATGTCAGGGAGGGTGTAATCGCTGCAAGAATCGCTGCTTATATCGGGGATATGATCAAGCTCGGCAGAAGAGACAGGGATCTGGAGATGGGGAGGGCAAGAAGAGATCTGCTCTGGGATATGCAGTTTCACCTGGCACTGGACCCGCAGAGGGCCAGGCAGATCAGGGCTGAGAGAGAGCCTGCTGATAGCAGGGTCTGCACGATGTGCGGCGATTACTGCGCTCTGAAGATAATAAAGAGCAGCATCAACCTGAGCAAGTAGCTGTCAGTCGTCCTGGCGTTTGCTGAGAGACTGCCCCCTGCTGCATGAGCCCAGCTCTCAGCACATGGATCTTCAATGATCACAGAGACTATCAGGACGATATGCAGATATCCCGATCCAGCCACTGGATCTATAAATCATAAGCACAGGCTACCACCAGGAAGGGCTTTCCATGCGAGAATATCTTCTGGGCAATGTGGCAATCGCAAGAGGAATCCTGGAGGCAGGTGCTGGACTTGCAGCCGGCTATCCAGGGACCCCCTCATCTGAGATCATAGATACCCTTTCAGGTATCGCATCCAGGTATGACATTCACGTCGAATGGTCTGTCAATGAGAAGGCAGCTCTTGAGGTCGCAATAGGCGGGTCCTGGGCTGGAACGAGATCCGTCGCGACGATGAAGCACGTCGGCCTGAATGTAGCGGCTGACCCTTTCATGACGCTGGCGTATCTCGGGGTCGACGCGGGGCTCGTCATAGTCTCCGCTGATGATCCGTACTGCCACTCCTCTCAGAACGAGCAGGACACAAGGCGGTACGCGCAGTTCGCATCTGTTCCATGCCTCGATCCCGCAGATCCCCAGGAGGCGAAGGACATGACGATCTACGCCTTCGAGCTCTCAGAGCGTTTCGGCGTGCCGGTGCTCCTCCGCCCCACAACGCGGGTCTCGCACGCGAGGTCTGATGTTGAGACGGGCGAGATTCCTGAGGGCAGGAGAAGGGGTCGGGGATTCAGAAAGGATCCTGCCCGACGCGTCTCCCTGCCAGTAAATGCGAGGAGGCTCCACAGGGAGCTGATCGATAAGCAGAAAGACATGGAGAGAGAGATCGAATCCGCTCCCTGGAACAGGCTTGCGCTGAAAGGAGATGTTGGTGTGATATCCTCCGGCATAGGAGGGCTCTACGCAGAGGAGGCTCTGGCAAATCTTGGTGCAGATCTATCCCTTCTCCGCATAGGCACGTATCCAGTTCCGTCGCGCCAGATCGAGGAGATCGTGAAGCATACCTCTAAAGTTATGGTAATCGAGGAGATGGAGCCTGTAGTTGAGGAGCAGGTCGAGATTGTGGCGAGACGCTGTAATCCTGAGCTTCAGATCCTCGGAAAGAAAAGCGGGGATGTCCCCAGAGCTGGCGAGCTGGATCTCCTCACAGTGAGAAATGCGATCGCGAGGATGCTTGGCATGAGCGCTATCGTGCCGAAGGATCTCCCCGGCACCGAGATCGTACCGCCTAGGCCGCCATCGCTCTGCCCGGGATGTGGGCACAGAGCTGCGTACTACGCCATGCGAAAGGCGTTCGGAAAGGACGCGATATACACCAACGACATCGGATGCTACACCATCGGGATCTCGATGGGCACTGTGGACACGTGCCTGTGCATGGGCGCCAGCATCACAATCGGCTCGGGCATCAGGTTCGGCGGCGACGAGCGGCCGATATGCTGCTGCATAGGTGACTCGACATTCCTGCATGCTGGCATGACGGGATTGCTGAACGCAGCGTACAACAAATCAAGAATGACCATAGCGATACTCGACAACTCGACGACCGCGATGACCGGCCATCAGCCACATCCTGGCACAGGGAAGACAGCGACAGGAGAGGAGAGTGTGCGCATCTCGCTCGAGGGGATAGCGAAAGCACTCGGCGCTGGGCATGTCGAATGCATCGATCCGTACAGCCTGGAGGAGAGCATCAACGCATTCGCGCGTGCGAGGGATTTCGCAGGGCTCTCTGTGGTGATATCGAGAGCACCGTGCAGGATACTGCTCAGAAGAAAGGGTGAGAGGTTCAGGCGCTACAGGGTCACCGATGAGTGTGTGGGTTGCAGGCAGTGTCTCGAATTCGACTGCCCAGCCATAGAGTTCGATGAGAAGGCGTCCATCAATCAGCTCTGCACCGGGTGCGGCGTGTGCGCGCAGATCTGCCCGAAGGGCGCGATAGAGGTGGTGAAATGAGAACATCGAAGTGCGACATAGTGATTGTGGGGGTCGGCGGACAGGGCGTGATTCTCATCTCCGAGATCATAGGCAGGGCGGCATTGAAGGCAGGGCTCCCCGTGAGGGCTGCGGAGACACACGGCATGGCACAGCGGGGCGGGAGCGTCATAAACCACACACGCCTCGGATGCATCTACGGCCCGATGGTCCCTGAGGGCGGCGCAGATCTTCTCGTCGCTCTCGAGCCTGCTGAGGCTCTCAGGTATGGGAGATATCTTTCAAGCGGTGGCGTTGCGCTTGTGAATACAAAGCCCGTGCTTCCTACGACGGTCACTACGGGCCACTTCAGATACCCGGATATCGAGGAGATACTCGCTCCGCTGAGAGGCGTCGGACGGGTGATATCCATGAATGCGACAGAGATCGCTGAAAGGGCGGGAAATTCGCAGACAGCAAACATCGTGATGCTCGGAGCCATGTCCAGATTCATGCCGATCGAGGAGGCTCTGATCCTGGATGCGCTCAGGGACTCTGTTCCAGCGAAGTATCTAGATGTCAACCTGAAGGCGTTCGAGCTGGGAAAGGCTGAAGTATCCGGATAACTGGATGTCTGAGCATGGAGATGAACCCCGATAAAAACCAAGTGGATGAGCCAGAGATCCCCGAGGTCCTGCCCGATGAATCGTGGCCCACAGACCGTCTCATAGAGGCGACCAGAGACAAGAACATGCTCGTCAGGTCGAACGCTGTGAGCATTCTGTCCGCCAGAGAGGGACCGGAAGTCGTCGAGGCCCTCATCCAGGCGATGAAGGATGAGGATTATGTTGTGAGAAGCAACGCGATGGTCAGGCTCTCCGAGAGGGGCACAGCGGTCCTCGACAGAGTTCTGGAGGCGCTGAACGACCCTGATGAAGAGATACGGGCCGGGGCTGCATGGGTGCTCGGTGAGCTGAAGGACCCCAGGGCGATAGAGCCGCTTCAGAAGGCGATGGACGATGAGAATATGGTCGTGAGAATCCAGGCAAAGGCATCGCTGATGGCAATGGGGGTCATTGGCCAGAAGAAGTGATCGATGATGACGGTGGATGGTCGGGATTTTCCGCAGTCCATCATATTTTCGCTAGCCTTCGCCGTCGTGAGATTGTCCCGTGCGATGCGTCCGGTCTTAACCATGTGATGCTCATGTGGTAAGCGCAACCGCCGCCCGGACGCATTTCTTCGCCGATAATTCATTCGAGCAGGTCCTCGGGTATTGCGCCTGTAAGCGATTCTATTCTGCGCTCTGCGCCCTCTATTTTAGAGCTGCAGATCCTCACGAGCCGGACGCCCCGCTCGAAGAGCTCCAGGCTCTCGTCAAGTGAGAGCCTGCCGGATTCAAGCTCCCTGACGATCTCCTCCAGCTCATTCAAAGCGCTCTCAAGGGATTGCTCTGATATCTCAACCACGCTCCGATATTTTTCTGATATCCAGGACTGCATTACACAGAGCAGCCAGCCACCACAATAGCGGGTACTGGCAGATGCGACTGTCGCATTGTATGTGCAGTTTTGGAGACGAGATTGGTGTGTAACGGCGCTGGACAGCGCTGGGTATTATCGAGGATTACTATAAATCTGTTATTCCCTTGGCAATTTCCCTGTGCAGCAAAGATCATTACAGTAGATAAATTTAAATATAATCAAAGATCTAGTTTCTCTGGAGGGGGTAGCTCTGAGATACAACTGGGCTGGCGATACGATCGTCAGGGATACAATAGTCTGGAGCAAGAGGGCTGTTCTGGGGAACGAGAATGTATTCATCCCCACAGATGTGAGGGAGTGGATATCGTATCCGGACAGCGAGGTCATCAAGCTCGCCCTGAAGGAGATGAATCTTCCGGCATCGAGGGCAGCGGGGACTTTTGACGAAAGGGCATGGAAGGTCTGGAAGTATGTGGCTGAGAATATCGAGTACGTCTCAGATAAAAAGGCATTTGGCATGCCCGACTTCTGGCTGTTTCCTGCAGAGACCCTCACCCTGCGCAGGGGTGACTGTGAGGATTCGTCGTTTCTGCTCGCCACGCTTATGATCGCCAGTGGGATAAGCGAACACTGCGTCAGGGTTGTGATTGGGAGGGTCTTCACGAGAAACACAGCATACGGTCACTGCTGGGTTGTCTACCAGAACGAGAGCGGTACCTGGTGCCTGCTGGAGAGCACATTAAATTCGATTCCGCAGAGGCTGCCTCCTGCAGATCCGTTCACAGAGCAAGGAAGCGGGGATCGATATGAGCCCCAGCTCTGCTTCAA